>NZ_JH594606.1:0-247894 GCF_000243235.1 Gillisia limnaea DSM 15749 | reverse complement strand
AAGATTGCGACAGCAGCATTCAGTTTCGTATTAAAAACTGATTTTTTCATAAGGCTTGATCTGTTGTTTTTGAAGTATATATAGTAGAATAATTTTCCAAATCTTCTTGAATTCTTAGAATGCTCAATTTCAATAAAAGCAGAAACAGAATATTATAGAAAGTACTGTGTTTCTTAAAGAAGCCTGGGGAGCAGGAATAGAACCACGGTTCCGTTATTCATGGCGTGCATCAGGATTGGCCAAAAAAGGCCATTGTTCTCGATCTTTATCTTTCCGAAGAAGAAGCCGGCGATAATTCGTGGTATGACCAGGAGGAATAATACAAAGTCCAGTTGAAAACCTTCCACATAATTGAAAACATGGACCATTCCGAAGATAACAGCGGTTGTGAGCCAAACTGCAATATAATACCGACCCAGAAATTCACATAATCGTTGCTGCCAGTGTAATGGGATAAATTCTTTCAGAAATAAAAAAGAGAGGATGGCTAAAAGGATCAAAAAAACATATTTGACAGCCCAGAAAACATCCAGGGGAATAAATGCGGTTACCAGCACAAGAATCCAAATAGTAAGAAAAAACAGCAATTCGTTTTGAGAAGGTTGAATTAAGGTGCGAAACATTCCTTCTTCTATTATAGGTGCAAGAATTACAGCGAGAAATATGAATTTCCAGGGACTCTTCTCTAGAAGTTCATTTAAGTTTGATTGCTGATATTGCTCGAGATCAAATTCAGGAAAAACTGCATGGATAATTCCCAGTAATAAGAAAAAAACAAAATAGGACGCAATCATCCACCCGAAATTTCGAAAGAGGTTTTTTATTTTCTCCCAATCTGGATTTACTGAAATTGTCAATTATTTAAATTTAGATTGAATTTATACATATAGAATTCAGCAAACAATTTGTTCCCAGAAAAATCAAGGAAGAAGTTTCCCTGTGTCACCAATCAGGAATTCATTTTTTACCAGAATTTAAATAGAAATAGTTTTAACAGTCGCTTAAACTAACCTTTACAGCCAATCCACCTTCAGAAGTTTCCTTGTATTTTGAATTCATATCCTTTGCAGTATCCCACATAGTAGCAATCACTTTGTCCAATGGCACTTTGGCCTTGGAAGCGTCACTTTCCATAGCGATCTCTGCGGCGTTGATCGCCTTGATCGCTCCCATCGCATTTCGTTCTATACATGGAATTTGTACCAAACCTGCAATAGGGTCACAGGTTAATCCCAGGTGATGTTCCATTGCGATTTCACTAGCCATAAGCACCTGCTCCGGTGTTCCGCCCATAGCTTCGGTAAGTGCTCCTGCGGCCATAGCAGAAGAAACCCCAATTTCCGCCTGGCATCCGCCCATAGCAGCAGATATTGTGGCACCTTTTTTAAACAAACTGCCAATTTCTCCGGCTACCAGCATAAATCTTTTAATATCCTGGAAAGTAGCTTCGTGGTTTTCTATTACCAGGTAATACATTAAAACAGCCGGAACCGTTCCTGCGCTTCCATTGGTAGGTGCAGTTACCACTCTTCCCAACGAAGCATTCACCTCATTCACACTTATTGCAAAACAACTTACCCATTTGAGGATTTGGCGAAATTTAACTTCGGTTTGTCGAATAACTTCCAGCCATTCCTGAGGAGAATTGTACTGAACATCGCCAATAAGGCGTTTGTGCATATCAAAAGAGCGGCGATGAACATTTAATCCTCCTGGCAAAGTGCCTTCGGTATGGCATCCTGTGTACATAGATTCCAGCATAACCTGCCAGATCTGTTTTAATCCAGCATCTATTTCTTCTTCGCTTCTAAGGGATTTTTCATTCTCCAGGACAATGGCTGAGATCGGTTTGTTTTCGGCTTTGCAAAAGGCTAAAAGTTCGGTTGCCTTTTCTATGGGAAAAGGGAATTGCTGAAAGCTTTCCATTTTCTTTTTTGCATTTTTGCGTTCTTCTTTTACCACAAAACCTCCACCTATGGAATAAAATGAGGAAAGGGTTTTTTTACCATTGATTAAACCCGCTCGAAATGTCATTCCATTAGGATGAAAATCCAGGAATTTCCGATTAAATTTTATTTGTTCCTGGGAATTAAAGTGGATGGTCTTTTCATTATTCAGCCGAATGGTTTGCGTATCCCGTATAAGTTGTATTTCCGGATCAATTTGATCGATATCCATAGTTACAGGGTCAAATCCACATAGACCAAGCATGACAGCGATGTCTGTCGCATGGCCTTTTCCGGTAAGGGAAAGGGAACCATATAGATCTACATGAATGCTATCTACCTCATCGAAGATGTCTTTTTGCTTCAATTCCTCTACCCAACGCTGCGCTGCCCGCCAGGGTCCTAAAGTATGAGAACTTGATGGGCCTACGCCCACCTTTAGCATATCAAAAACACTTATACATTCAATTTTCTGCATTGTTCAATAGTTATAAGGTTGCAAAAATAAGGATTTGGTAGGTTATGCGTCTATTTTTTACCTAATTCTTGTTAAGAATTTTCTTTCTGTGCGATCAACCAGGCATTCCGAAATACTAAAATAATTTTAAGATATTTTTATAAAAAATGAAGTCGAAAACAAAGCCGACAATATGCTATAAAAAGAAAAGGAATCCGTTGGGAAATAACATTATGACAACCTGTCAGAACTAATCCGCTGGCATAAAGATTGACTAATACAAAATGTGAAAACGAAATATTAATAAAATTAAGTATATAGTTATGAGCAAAATAATTGGAATTGACTTAGGTACTACCAACTCGTGCGTCGCTGTAATGGAGGGTAACGAGCCCACGGTAATTCCTAACGCAGAAGGAAAGAGAACAACCCCTTCTGTAATCGCTTTTGTTGAAGGTGGAGAAATTAAAGTAGGAGATCCTGCAAAACGTCAGGCGGTAACCAATCCTACCAAGACTATTTCTTCCATAAAACGTTTTATGGGGAATAAATATTCTGAATCTAGCAAAGAAGCAGGAAGAGTTCCATATAAAGTTTTGAAAGGGGATAATGATACTGCCCGTGTAGATATTGACGGAAGAAAATATACTCCGCAGGAATTATCGGCGATGATCCTTCAGAAAATGAAAAAAACTGCCGAAGATTATTTAGGACATGAAGTTACAGAAGCAGTTATTACGGTACCTGCTTATTTTAACGATTCTCAACGTCAGGCTACTAAAGAAGCCGGTGAGATTGCAGGTCTTAAAGTTAGAAGGATAATTAACGAACCAACTGCAGCAGCACTTGCTTATGGCTTGGATAAAAAATCCATCGACCAGAAGATCGCGGTTTATGATCTTGGTGGTGGTACCTTTGATATTTCTATCCTTGAATTAGGGGACGGAGTTTTTGAAGTATTATCTACAAATGGAGATACCCACTTAGGTGGTGATGATTTTGATGAAGTGATTATCGACTGGCTTGCTAATGATTTTCAGAAGGCAGAAGATATCGATCTTAGAAAAGACCCAATGGCCTTGCAACGTTTGAAAGAAGCTGCAGAAAAAGCCAAAATTGAGTTGTCTTCTTCTTCTCAAACAGAAATAAATTTACCCTATGTTACCGCAACTGCAAGTGGACCAAAACACCTTGTGCAAACTTTAACCAGGTCTAAATTTGAACAATTAGCCGATGAGTTGGTGAAACGTTCTATGGCTCCTGTGAAAAAAGCGTTGGATGATGCAGGTCTTACAAAAAGTGATATCGACGAAGTTATTTTGGTAGGTGGATCTACAAGAATTCCTAAAATACAGGAAGAAGTAGAAGCATTTTTTGGAAAAAAACCTTCAAAAGGTGTAAACCCGGATGAGGTTGTTGCAATTGGAGCAGCTATTCAGGGTGGGGTACTTACAGGAGATGTAAAAGATGTGTTGTTGCTGGATGTAACTCCTCTTTCTCTAGGTATCGAAACTATGGGTGGAGTATTGACCAAATTAATCGAGTCCAACACAACCATACCAACAAAGAAATCTCAGGTATTCTCTACCGCATCTGATAATCAGCCATCGGTTGAAATTCACGTATTGCAGGGAGAACGCCCAATGGCCACAGATAATAAGACCATAGGTAGATTCCACTTGGATGGAATTCCACCAGCTCAAAGAGGAACTCCTCAAATTGAAGTAACCTTTGACATTGATGCCAACGGAATTATTAAAGTAAGCGCTACAGATAAAGCTACCAACAAGACTCAGGACATTAGAATTGAAGCTTCTTCAGGACTGACAGAAGATGAGATCAAGAAAATGAAGGCTGATGCTGAAGCAAATGCTGAAAGCGATAAGAAATCTAAGGAAAAAGTTGATAAGCTAAACGAAGCTGATGCAATGATCTTCCAAACTGAAAAGCAACTGAAAGAATTTGGTGATAAATTATCTGATGATAAGAAAAAGCCAGTAGAAGATGCTTTGGAAGAGTTGAAGAAAGCATACGAAACCAAGGAAATTGAAACTATTTCTCCAGCACTGGATAAGATCAACGAAGCCTGGAAAGTAGCTTCTGAAGAGATGTACAAAGCACAAGCCGAACAAGGAGGACAAGCCGGAGGACCGGAAGGTGCACCGGGATCTGAAAACGGACAGACAGGCGGAGACAGCTCTAAACAAGCCGATGACGTTGAAGATGTAGATTTCGAGGAAGTGAAGTAAGCAGCGAACAGGTTTTGCACAGCAAAACCTCGTGAGTCGCTTATCCTGAGCGAAAGCGAAGGATCTCTTTAAACTCAAATCATACTAAAACGCAACCATTAATTTGGTTGCGTTTTTTATTTGATTGCTGTAAGCAGCGAACAGATTTTGCACAGCAAAACCTCGTGAGTCGCTTATCCTGAGCCGCAGGCGAAGGATCTAAGCCCCCTCCTAAATCCTCCCCCAATAGGGGAGGACTTTAAAAGCAGAAGCGCAATCATTTATTTGGTTGCGCTTTTTTGTTTGATAAAATGAAGGGAAAATCCAAACCTACCTGTGAAACACATTTCCACTGAAGTTGATACATGGGTTTTACAAAAAGAAATTATAGTATAAATACACAAAATTAAATAGGACCAACAATGCAAAACAGATCAAACTAAAAATCCTATAAGGTTTTCCAGGTCGGTCTTTCTCCGGCATTTGATTTCCGGTAACCAGTTTGTAGTTAAACCAGGCGATGAAAGGAGCTGAAAGAAAGGACAATCCGGCTGCAAAATCTACTAAAATGGTAAAAGACCCGGAGAGAAAAAACAATATTGCGAGGGACAGCAGGGGTATGATGAAGATTGAAATTTTGTAGCGTTTCCATTTCTCTTTCAAATCCTGTGGCTGGTGTTTATCCGGATTTTTCAGTTCTGAGATCACCCGCGGATACGCATCTGTTACTGTCAAAACAGTACTGAACATGGTTACAAAGGCTGCAACAGAAATAAGTGGCTTACTCCAGTTGCCAAGGGTTTGGCCATAAAGATCTATGAGTTGTGATGAGAACTCTACGCTATTCAAGGAAAAGGAAGTTCCGCTGCCAAACATGACCAACACACCCAACAAAAAGAACAGCAATCCTATAAAAGCAGCAGAAAGATATCCCATATTAAAGTCAGTAAAAGCGCCTTTAATGGAGAGCTTCTGTTTTGTTTGGAGCGACCTTTCTTTTGTCCAGAGAGAATGCCATACCGAAGCATCCAGAGGAATAGGCATCCAGCCCATAAATGCTATCATAAACCCTATGCTGGCGGTGGTCCAGAGGGAGGGAGCTTCAGTGTTTACTGCCTTACCCGCGGTATCGGCTCCAAGAGCCATAAGAACTGCAGCAAGAGTTGCGAGGGTTAAAAAGGTAACGATGATCTTCATGCTCTTATCCAGCCCAGGGTATTTCCCGATGATAAGAACCGCAATACAGGCGCCGAGTATAATAAGGCTCCATATAAAAGGAGAGAGGCCCACATTAAATAATCGTTCTGCTAAACCAGCAGTAACAATTGTCACCGCCGCCTGAATAATAAACATGCTTCCAAAGGTGATGACCACATAGGTCCAGTAGGGAAATTTGCCAAGGCTTTTATATCCGGCAATGAGATGTCTTCCGGTTCCTGCGGCAAAACGGGGCCCAAATTCCAGGAAGGGGTATTTTGTGACGCAGGCTAAAATCAACACCCAAATTAGAATAAAACCATAATCGGCGCCGGCCCGGGTGGCTTGCACCAGGTGGGAAACCCCTATGGCAGCTCCCGCCAATAAGAACCCCGGTCCTATGCTTTTTAAAAGAGAATCAGATTTTTTTGAGAGGGAATCTTGTGGATCCATTTATGAAATATAACATATATTGCCAGGCAATTTAAGCAAATTTAGGGATCAATTCTACATTAACTTCATGTCCTCCTTCAAAAGAAATTATTTCAAGCTTTTCTCCAAAAAGACCTTTAGCCTTTGCATGTTCTTTTTTTAAACGCTCCTCATTCAAATATTCATCTTTTGTGCCGTAGATCATAGTGACTTTGGTATTGGTAAGAAATTCAAAATCTTCTGTCTCTAATTCCACCGGAAGTCCGCCAGAGCACAAGATAAGTTGTGAGCATTCAATTTTATTCCTTGCCACCCAACGCGTAGCAACAGAAACTCCCTGGGAATATCCCATAAGGATCAAGTTAGGTGCATTTTGAAGTGCTTCAGCGGTATAAACAGCTTCCAAATATCCTAATAAATTTTCAATATCAGCTTCAGTGTTTTCTTTGGTAAGCCAGGATGCTCCTACGTGGCGGTATTCGTCATTCAAATAATATTTCGATTGTGCCTGTGGTGCAATGATATAATTTTCCTCCGGATCCAGTTCTTTGAAATATTTCAAAAAGTAGCGGCTCAAATATCCAATTCCGTGGAAAACCACCCAAACATTTTTTGTTTTGGAAGTAAATTTATTTAAAGTACTATAAGAATTACTGATTTGGTAAGAAAGCTTTTTTTCCATAGGCTTAAGAAGTTATATGCAATTTTCAAGTTGATTTTAATCCCTCATTGAGGGTTTAATTCCCCCGAGGTCTGCCCCGAGGTTCTTGATTAATAGAATTAGTATTCAGACCTTTTCTTCTTTGAGGATTGAAATAATCTGCTCGGCAAGTTCGGTACCTATTCTGTCCTGTGCTTCAATGGTTGCAGCTCCAATATGCGGACTCAGGGATATCCTGTGGTCCATCAATACTGTTATTGCCGGGCTAGGCTCATTTTCAAAAACATCAAGTCCTGCAAAGGCTACTTTTCCATTTTCCAGAGCCTCTATCAATGCTACTTCATCGACGATTCCTCCACGTGAAGTATTGATTATTCCAACCCCATTCTTCATCTTTTCAAATTCTTTTTTTCCTAACACTGCTTTTTTCTGTTCCGGTACATGAATAGTAATAAAATCGGAATGTTGGATAAGATCTGCAACAGGTTCGGTTTTTATAGGCACTTTTACAACCTGATCATTGTAAAAATGGAGCGTTATATCTGTTTCTCCTACCTTATCATCACTGGCAATTACTTTCATTCCCACTCCAAGAGCGATTCTGGCAACTGCCTTTCCAATTCTACCCAGTCCAATTATACCTAAAGTTTTCCCGCGAAGTTCTGTCCCGCCGGAATAGTTCTTCTTTAAATTCTTGAACTGAGTATCTCCGCTAAGCGGCATGTTTCGGTTGGAATCATATAAATAGCGAACCCCGCCAAAAAGATGAGCAAAAACAAGCTCGGCTACAGAGGAAGAACTTGCAGCCGGGGTATTGATCACATTAATTCCTTTTTTTCTAGCATACGCTACATCTATATTATCCATTCCAACTCCACCGCGTCCTATAATTTTAAGAGAAGGGCAGGAGTCGATAAGGTCTTTTCTAACCTCGGTTGAACTTCGCACTAAAAGCACGTGTATCTTTTCTTTATTGATGTAATTTGTAAGCTGTTCCTGAGCAACTTTAGTGATAATCACTTCAAATCCTGCTTCCTCAAGTTTTTTAACTCCGCTTTGAGATATTCCGTCGTTTGCTAGTATTTTCATTTTATATTTTTCTTTTTCCTTAAAACAATTTTTGAATATAAGGTTATATGCGAATAGGCTGGATGTGCTAATTTAAAAGTTTATAAAACTTATGCCTTTCTCTCCAAATCGCTCATTACATCTACCAAAATCTGTACACTTTCAAGCGGAAGTGCATTATACATAGAAGCCCTGTATCCGCCAACACTTCGATGGCCGGTAAGTCCGTTAATTCCTGCATCTTTCCATGATTTATCGAATCGTTCTTTTAAAGAATCCTTTACGAGGTTAAAAGTGGCGTTCATTTTCGAACGGTCTTCTTCCGCTGCAAATCCTTTAAAAAGCGGATTGATGTCTATTTCAGAATAAATCAATTGTGCCTTCTTTTTGTTTTTTTCTTCAATTCCTGAAATTCCGCCCTGCGCTTTTAACCACCTTAGGTTCAAAAGGGAAATATACACCGCATAAACAGCAGGAGTGTTGTACATGCTATCCTTGTCTATGTGTGATTTATAATTGAGCATAGCAGGAATTTTTCTGCTTACTTTTCCCAGGATATCTTCTTTAATAATTACCAGGGTTGTTCCAGCAGGGCCCATATTTTTTTGAGCACCTGCATAGATCAGGTCAAATTTAGAAAAATCCATTTCTCGCGAGAAAATATCACTGCTCATATCACATACCATTGGGACCGAAGTTTTTGGAAACCTCTTCATTTGGGTTCCAAAAATGGTATTATTACTGGTACAGTGAAAATAATCTGCGTCTTCAGGAACGGTATATTTTTTAGGTATATAATTGAAGTTTCTGTTTTCTGAAGAGGCCACTACGTCTACTTCTCCAAATAGCTTTGCTTCTTTAATCGCTTTATCTGCCCAGGTACCTGTATTGAGATAGGCCGCTTTTTTTTCCAGCAAATTATAGGCGACCATCAAAAATTCCAGGCTTGCCCCACCCTGAAGGAATAAGGCTTTATAGCCCTTATTCTCCAATCCTAAGAGTTCCAGAGAAAGACTCCTGGCTTCTTCCATCACATCTACAAAATCCTTGCTTCGGTGTGAAATTTCTAAAATTGATAATCCGGAATTATTATAATCGAGTATTGCCTGCGAAGCTTCCTGAAATACCGTTTCGGGTAAAATACAAGGGCCTGCGCTAAAATTGTGTTTTTTCATAGGTGGTTTTTATTATTTCTAAATGGTCTTATGCAATTCACATATCTTCATCGGTGTTTATATGCAATAGACGTAATGCTTATTTCATATATAAGATGTTTAAAACAAAGATGCTAAATCATAGCCTATTTAATGTTATTTATATGCCAATTAGTCCATCGGCAAGGTACAAAAACAGTGGTTTAAATAAAAGCTATCGTAATAAGCTGAGGAGAATATTCTCCAAAAAAAACTTGTAAAACAGGTTTTGTCATGAAATTTTTCTTAAAATCAATACCTCTGAAAAGCAAGAGAAGTATGTAATAGAAAGAAACATTTAAAATTTTGATGAAATTTTGGCTATGGAAATGAATAAGCACCCCTTGAAAGGAATAGCCATTTTCGTGTAATTACCTGAAATAGGGATTAAAGGTTCTGTAAAAATGTGAGTGTATCTACGTTATCTGCATACTCCCAAAGTTTCGGGTGTTGGGTTGCCCCATAGGAAACTTCACTTTCCATCAAATCTTGTGAAACCACACATTGCAGGTTTTCTCTTTCAGCCTGAAGGGTTTCTAGTAAAGCATCCTTATTTGTATAACGTTCATAAAATAAGGTTGCAATTGGGGAACCAAAACCAGGATCTTCTTTCAGAATTAAAAATCCGTTGTCCAATAGCTTAAATTCACTCATTAAATAGACCGCTTTGTTATAATCGTAGTTATTGGCATATTTGGCGTGATCCATTAAATGTGCCCAGGGGAGCACCGCGTTAAAAAATGAATCGAAATTATAATCCTGGGGAACATATAATTTAGAAACATTGCGACAGCCCAATCCAAAATATCTAAAAATATCTTCTGCGAGTAACTTTAGTTCCTCCTGGGTTTCATTTCCCGTGAGGATTGCGACAGAATTTCTGTTTTTTCGAATAATAGACGGTTTATTTCTGAAATAATACTCGAAGTATCTCGCTGTATTGTTGCTACCTGTGGCGATTATAGCGTCAAAATTATTCATTCTGCCATCTGTAAACTCAATTTTATCACTAAATTCAGGATTGATGCTTACTAAATAATTTGCAAGTATAGGCAGAAGTTTTTTATCATTCGAAGATAGTTTAACCAGTACTTTATGTCCTGATAGTAAAACCGAAATGAAATCATGAAAACCAACCAAAGGCACATTTCCTGCCATCACAAGGCCAACCGTTTTTGATTCTTCCTGAAAATTATAAGATTTTAACCATTTCTCTAAATTTTCTTCGGAAAGTGCTTTGTCCCATTCTTCGAGGGAAAAAAGCACATTCTCCCTTGTAAACCATCCGTTATAATGCACAGCCATATCAATTTGTTCCAACATTTGGTCGAAAAAAGGATCATTACAGGCTAGATCTAATCGTTTTTCTATCCCCGAACTTTTAAACTGACTTAAAAAAGCCCCGACTTGAATTAAATAAGATTTTCGTTGTTGGATTGTCATAGTGCTTATTTGGTTATGAACTGTTTTGGCTTTAAATTTGTGACCACAAAATTAAAAGTTATCAATTAGAATACATCTATAATTTCCTGAAAAAAAACAGAATGCGATTTTGAAGGCATCAGGTACTATAAATTAGATTTAAAAAGAAAAAAGCTATGGCAATTATAATAACAGATGAATGCATAAACTGCGGGGCTTGTGAACCGGAGTGTCCTAATACAGCTATTTATGAAGGTGCAGATGATTGGCGTTATGCCGATGGTACCGATCTTAAAGGTAAAGTGGTTTTAACCAATGGGAAAAATGTTGACGCCGAAGAGGCTCAGGAGCCCGTAAGTGATGAGATTTATTATATAGTTCCCGATAAATGTACAGAATGTAAGGGGTTTCATGATGAACCTCAATGTGCAGCAGTGTGTCCTGTAGATTGCTGCGTTCCGGATGATTCCCATGTAGAATCTGAAGAAGAATTATTGGCGAAACAGAAATTCTTGCATCAAGATTCATAAAAACCTGTGGAATGAAACATAAAAATCCCGCCGAAAGCGGGATTTTTATGTTTTAAAAGGATCACCGGTAATTTATGAAACTACATATTTTAGTTCATTCCTATAATAAGAAGGGCTTTTTCCTGTAAATTTTTTAAACTGCTTATTGAAATGACTAAAATTATTGAATCCGCTTTCAAAGCAAACATCCAGGATACTCATTTGCTTTTCGTGTAATAATTTGGCGGCATGAACAAGCCTGTATTCATTTACAAATTGAACGAAGGTTTTCCCGGTTATTTTTTTAAAGTACCTACAAAAAGAAGGAATGGTCATATTGGACATCCCAGCAATTTCTTCCAAGGAGATAGGACGGGTGAATTCTTCCTTCACGAAATTAAAAATCACATTAATCCTGTTATTATCCTGAAGTTCTGCTTCCAGTATAAAGCCCTGTGCATTGAGGATGGTGTAATCTTCTGCTTCCGCAAGATAATTCAGAATCGTTATTAGCCCCGTTAATTTTTCAAAATTATCTTTAGTATTTAGGTTTTCTATTTCTTTGCCAATTCTCTTTTTCTCTTCGCCATGAAATACAATTCCCATTTTTGAGGTTTCCAGAAGTGCTTTTATATTTTTCATCTCGGGAATGTCAAAAAAGGCAGCACCTAAAAAATCTGGCGCAATTTGAATTACGGTTTCACACTCATGACCACTAAGGCTATCTGTAAAACCACAATGAGGCAAATCAGCCCCTATTAAAATCAAATCTCCTTTCCTGTAATAGGAAATATGACTTCCTATTTGCCTTTTGCCGGAACCTCCGTTTACATATACAAGCTCCAGTTCCGGATGGTAATGCCAAAAAGTATGATTTTTGTTCTGCTGACTTTGGTTATATATCCGGTAAGAGAAGGAACCTCCAAAGGTGGGTACTATTTTTTCAAATTTCGGTTTTGATGGATTTGTCATAATATTCGCTATTTAAATAGGAATAATTTAAATAAGGTTTTAGGTTAATTGATTTACAAAATTACCGTAAAAGTATGTTATTTTACTCTTTATGTTTTTTCTGAAGTTATTATAAGTTAAAATAGAACATTTATATGAATATTTCAATGTGAATTATCTTAGATGTACCGTATATATTTGTTTCATAATTATTAGAGTATTAACCTTTAAACTGAAAATTATGAAAAATGAATTTAAAAATGCTTTATTGGTATTAGCCCTTTGTATCGGGTTTATGATGGAAGCTGCCGAAGATTTGGATGTTAAGGTTTTGGACAATCAAAATTTGATGGTTGCTATTAATAGGAGTGATAAAGGAGATGTTCTTCTATTGAAGGATACTTTTGGAAAAGTTCTCTTTAAGGATAGCATTGGTAAAATGGAACCGTATCAAAGGACATTCAATTTCGAATTGGTCCCAAACGGTATTTACTACCTTAACCTGGATAAAGAGGGCAGTTTGCTTGTTACTACTATTAAGAAAACAGAAAATGGACTGGAAATAGATGAATTATCCGGGTTTGTTTTCAAACCTTGTTTTGAAATTGAGAAAAGACAGGTTAGGTTGTTTTTGAGTAATCCAAAGAAGATGAAAGCTGTGATGAAGGTCTATGACTCCAATGGAGTTTTAGTTGGAAATTTATATAGCAGGGAGCTCGTAATAAAAAAAACATTCAATTTTTCTCATGTTCCATCTGGTATTTATAGAGTGGAAATCAAAATTGATGATCAAAAGTTTTTTAAAGAGTTGGAAATTAGTTAGAAAGCTAACGTATTAACTATAAAAAGAATCCTGCCGATTGGCAGGATTTTTTTTATTCAATTAATTATAATTATTAGGATGGTTCCCTTTTCAAATAGATTACTCCCATAGGAGGAAGGGTTAAAGAAACCGAATAAGCCTTGTCGTGGGTAGGCGTAGCTTCTGAATTTACAAATTCCATATTACTTACATTACTACCACCAAAATCCTTAGAATCACTGTTGAAGATTTCATGCCATTTTCCGGCTTCCGGAATACCAACTCTGTAATTTTCTCTTGGGATGGGGGTAAGATTACATACTACCAAAACGTTGTCCTTCGTATCCAGTCCTTTTCTCAGGAAACTAATAACACTACTATCTGCATCCTTAAAATCGATCCATTCAAAACCTTCCGGCTTAAAACTTTTTTCATAAAGTGCCGGTTCCGTTTTATATAGTTTATTTAAAGCAGAAATTGTTCGCTGAATTCCTTTATGCGAATCTTCATTGGTTAAATGCCATTCCAGACTGGAATCGTGATCCCACTCTGAATTTTGTCCAAACTCACCTCCCATAAATATCAGTTTGGTTCCGGGATGTGCAAACATATAGGAATAAAGTGTTCTTAGGTTTGCGAATTGATTCCATCGGTCTCCGGGCATTTTACTTAACATAGCCTTTTTTCCATAGACTACTTCGTCATGGGAAAGCGGAAGCATGAAATTTTCGGTGAAAGCGTAGTTTGTACTGAAAGTGATCGTATTTTGATGATGTTTTCTATGAATAGGATCTTTCTGAAAATATTCAAGGGTATCGTGCATCCATCCCATCATCCATTTCATTCCAAATCCTAAACCTCCCATATAGGTTGGTTTTGATACCATAGGCCAGGCAGTGGATTCTTCGGCAATAGTTATAGTATCGGGAAACTCATCATATACAACCTCATTGAATTCTTTCAAAAAGCTTATGGCTTCCAGGTTTTCATTTCCGCCAAATTCATTTGGTTGCCATTCCCCGTCTTTCCGGGAATAATCCAGATATAGCATAGAAGCTACCGCATCTACCCTTAGACCATCTGCATGGAATTTATCAAGCCAGAATAATGCATTGCTTATTAGAAAAGCCCGTACCTCATTTCTTCCATAATTGAAGATGTAACTCTTCCAGTCCGGATGAAATCCCTTTTGCGGATCCTCGTGTTCAAAAAGGAAAGTCCCATCATAATAATGTAGTCCGTGAAGATCTGAAGGAAAATGGGAGGGAACCCAATCCAGAATTACTCCAATGCCGGCCTGGTGCAATGCATTTATAAGGTGCATAAAATCCTGCGGTGTTCCAAAACGGCTGGATGGCGCAAAATAGCCGGTAACCTGATATCCCCAGGATCCAAAGAAAGGATGTTCCATAACCGGCATAAATTCTACATGGGTAAAGCCCAATTCATTAAGATACACGGGAAGCTCATGAGCCATTTCCCTATAAGTGAGTGATCTGTTACCATCCTCGGGAACCCTTTTCCAGGAACCAACATGCAATTCGTACGCGGAAACCGGTTTTTCTTTCCCCGAATTCTTTTTCCGGTTTTCCATCCAATCTCCATCGCTCCAGGTATTTTCAAGATCCCATACAACCGAGGCAGTATTGGGCGGTATTTCCCACGTAAATGCAAAGGGATCCCCTTTTTCAGCTTCATAACCGGAATTAGAACGAATAAAATATTTATAAATACTTCCCTTTTTGGCTTCCGGTATAAATACTTCCCAAATTCCAGATTCATCCTGCCTTGGGATCATTTCATTCGCATTTTTGAACCAATTGTTAAAATCACCTACTACAGAAACCTCCCTTGCATTGGGTGCCCATAACGCGAAGTAAACACCTTTGATTCCCTTAGAATCCACGAGATGAGAACCCAGTTTTTTATAAAGATGAAAATGTTTTCCCTCCTTAAAAAGATGAACATCATATTCTGAGATTGGAGAGACTTTTTTCAAAGCTTCCAGGTTTTTTTTATCCCGTTCTTTTAAATTAATATCTTCCACAGAACTCTTCCCTGATTTTTTACCTGTCTCCTTTTTTGTGCTGACAGCTTTTTTGGTTGTGGATGCTTCCTTATCTGCAGTTTTTGAAGTAACTGGAGCTGTTTTCCCTTTGGAAGGAGATTTTTTTTGTGATTCTTTTTTGGATTTAGGAAAACTCTTAGCTTCACCTTCTTTGGGTGTTGTTCCTTTTGAAGGTTCTTTTTTCTTTGCTTTCAAAGGTTTCTTCTCAGCTTCTTTGGTTTCTGATATTTTTTTCTTCCTGCTTCCACCGGATCCTTTTACATCTTCAGAAGCAGTTCCTTTTTTAAGATCTTTATTGGAGATCTTATTTTTCTTAGCTTCGTTTTTATTTTCTTCTTTTTTAGCCATTTCTATACCTCCCTATTATTGATTTTATGCCTCGCAATGGTATTAATAACCAATCGGGTCTATTATTAAGTTCGTAATTAAGTTCATAAACCGCTTTTTCAAGTAGAAAGGTTTCCATTAAAATATCAAAATCCTCCTGCTCATTTGGGATAAAATCACTTTCACCCACGGTGTCTAAATATCCCTGAAGGTACATTCTGGTTACATGATAATACCAGGATTCTGCCCACTTTTCGAGATCTTTTTCTTTTCTCTGCTGGTTAAATTCAGATTCCATTATACTGCTATACGCAGCATAATGGAAGGATCTTACCATTCCCGCAATATCTCGAAGCGGAGAACGTTTCAATCTTCTTTCGCTAAATGCTCTGGCCGGTTCTCCTTCAAAGTCAATAATCACAAAATCTTTTCCTGTCCAAAGTACCTGTCCTAAATGATAATCGCCGTGGGTTCTTATTTTCATAGTAGGTATTTTGTGATCGTATACCCGTTTAAAACATTTAAGAACATCACTCTTCATATCCAGAACTTCTTTAGCCTCATTTCTCAATTCCTCCGGCAAATTTTTAAGATTTTTCTGTAAATTCTGGAAGGAATTTCTGGTTAAAGATTGCAATGAGGAAAATAAAGACCGCTGATAATGAAGAGAAAAAGGTTCAGGTTCAAAATCTTTTTCTTCCGGTTGTGATGACAGCGCCCGATGCATCTCCGCAGTTCGTTGACCAAGTAAATAAATGCGTTCAGGAAAAATAACCCCTATCAAATCTTTATAAGATTGTGGTAATTCCTGATAGGGAAGCGCAAGAGTAAGAGGCCCGTCGGCAAGTTCTATATTTATATTTTTTTTTGTCAAAACACTTTCAAAAAAACGTGCTAAAGAATCTTTGGTATAATCCCATGCATCTCCCTGGTTGGGGATTAGATCCTGCATCATACCTAAAACAATAGTGCTTTTTTCAGAAGGATTGTATTCAATTGCTCCAACAAATTGAGGGGCATTTTTATAATCGGTTTTTTCAGATAAATACCGGGTGATCTCAAGATCAGGATTGACGGTGTTGTCTAATTTCCGATATAATTTCAGAAAATATTTATTGTCAAAAATAAGGGAAGTGTTGCTTTGATCGGCATTGAGTACTTTTGAGTGAATTTCCCCTTTACCCATAGCTGGGTTTGAAGCACTGCGGTAAAAAGTAATACTGCCGGATCCACTTAGTATTTTTCGTCCTTTCCGTATATTCTGGAAAAGCATGTTTCTGAAACTTTCATTATAAACAGAATCAAATAAAACACCTTCTTCATTTTTAAGTTTAAGATGACATATAATCCCTTTTTTGGGAATTTCCTTAATCAATTCTTCTTTTTTATTAGATACAAAGGAAATGGGTAACTGGTAGACTTCAGGCAATCCATCGTTGTAATTTACCTCAATGGTAAGAAGTGTTGCCTTTAGGTCTACTACAGGTATGTTTAAGTGACCTTGAATCGAAATGTTTTGAATAATTCTTGACTTTCCACCAAACCATCGGGAGGAATTTAAGTATGAAGGAAGAATACTATTTTCCAGTTTTGTAAGGACCTTATTTTTAAACAAGTCTTCCCAATCTTCAATTTGCATAGAAGGCAATTGTGAATCACTTTCAACAGAGCCTTTTTGTTTTTCCAATAAAAACCAATAATATCCGTGAGGAGCCATTGTGAATAAATAGGGTTGCTCGGTTATTTTCGGGAATTTATTATGGCTAAAAACCTCTACCGGACTGTAACCCATATAGGATGAAAGTTCCAGTTCTGCAGGTTGTGAAAACCTGGATAGATTTACAAGAATCAATATTTCCTCCTCTTTATAGGTCCTTGTGAAGGCTAAAATTTTAGCATTAGAAGGAGATAGGAATTTAATATCTCCACGGCCAAATGCCTTGTATTTTTTTCGCATTCCTATTACCCGTTTCATCCACCAAAGCAGGGAAGAGGAGTTCATCAACTCCGATTCAACATTTACCGATTCGTATTTGTATTCCGGGTCAATGATCACTGGAAGATAGAGTTTATGAGGATTTGCTGAAGAAAATCCTGCATTTCTGTCCGCGGTCCATTGCATTGGAGTTCGCACGCCGTCCCGGTCACCCAGATAAAAGTTATCACCCATTCCAATTTCATCCCCATAATAAATTACAGGAGTTCCTGGCAAGGAAAACAAAAGCATGTTCATCAATTCAATCTTATTACGGTTATTTTCCAGTAAAGGAGCTAACCGGTGTCTTATACCAACATTTATTTTTGCCTGAGGATCTTTGGTATATACCTTATACATATAATCCCGTTCTTCATCTGTCACCATTTCCAGGGTCAACTCATCATGATTTCTCAGGAATATTGCCCATTGGCAGGATTCCGGAATTTCAGGAGTTTGATCTATAATGTCTATGATAGGGTAGCGGTCTTCCATTTTAACGGCCATGAACATCCTGGGCATTATAGGGAAATGATAATTCATATGGCATTCGTCCCCATCGCCAAAATAGGCGGCAGAATCTTCAGGCCACATATTTGCTTCAGCAAGCAAAAGTTTGTTGTCGAAATGTTTATCTACATGAGCTCTTAGTTTCTTTAGGAATTCATGCGTTGGCGGTAAATTTTCACAATTGGTGTTTTCTCTTTCATAGAGGTAAGGGACTGCATCCAGTCGAAATCCATCAACTCCCATTTTGCACCAGAAATCCATGATCTTAAAAATTTCGGCCTGTACATTTGGATTGTCAAAGTTAAGATCGGGTTGGTGTGAAAAGAAGCGATGCCAGAAATAGGCTTTTGCTTCAGGGTCCCAGGTCCAATTCGATGGTTCGGTATCGGTAAAGATGATTCTTGCATCTTTGAATTTATTTGAATCTTCGCTCCACACATAGTAATCCCGGTAATTAGAATCCTTAGCAGCTTTTCTCGCCCTTTGAAACCAGGGATGTTGATCTGAAGTATGATTTATCACCAACTCCGTAATTATTTTTAATCCGCGTTTATGAGCTTCTTTTATGAGTTTCTTAAAAATCTTAATATCACCGTAAGAAGGATTAATTGTGTAATAATCGGCAATGTCGTATCCATCATCTTTTAAAGGAGAAGGGTAGAAAGGAAGCAGCCAGATTGCCGTTACTCCAAGATCCTCCAAATAATCCAATTTTTCCATTAAACCGGCAAAATCCCCAATTCCATCGCCATTACTGTCAAAAAATGCTTTTATATGCAATTCGTAGATGATGGCATCCTTATACCAATATAATTCCTCTTCTGTATTTGACTGGTTTGACATAACTAATTTATTTTTTCTTTGCTTTATCCTGATTTTCTATTCTAAAAATATGTCCCGGAATTCCCTGCGGATGCAAGGCAACATAATTCCATTCATTTTCCCATACATATTTAGATTCGGTTAACAGGTCTATTATGGTAAAAGGTTTATTTTCCTGTAGGTTGAATTGTTTTAAAGGTACTTTAATCCATCCCGTCTGACTGAATTTTGGATCGAGACTAATAACTACAAGAAGTTTGTTTTGCAAATCCTCGCTAATTTTGGAATAACAAATCAACATATCATTATCGGTTTCACAAAACTCAATATTCCAGGTGCTTTGCAATGCCTCATTTTCCTTTCGAATCCAGTTTAATAAGGTAATAACCTCCTTTATTTTTGTAGATTTCTCCCAATCCCAATGTTTGATTTCATATTTTTCAGAGTGCGTGTACTCTTCTTTTCCCGGATATGCTTCATTTATTCCAAATTCAAACAACGGCCCATACATTCCCCAATTTGAGGAAAGTGTTCCTGCCAGCAAGAGTCGTATAAGGAAGGATGGCTCCTTTTTATTTTCCAAAGAAATAGGCAGGATGTCAGGAGTATTTGGCCAGAAATTAGGTCTGAAATATTCCCGCATATCTGATTTTGTAAGTTCGGTTATATATTCCTGAAACTCTTCTTTGGTATTTCTCCAGGTAAAATAGGTATAGGATTGTGTGAATCCCACTTTTGCCAGTTTTTCCATTACTCTTGGTCTTGTAAAGGCTTCTGCAAGAAATAAAATCCCATCGTGTTTAAGATTGATCTCTTTAATAAGCCACTCCCAAAAAATAAATGATTTGGTATGTGGATTGTCCACCCTAAAGATCCTAACTCCTTTATCTATCCAAAATTCAACGATGCTTTTAAGCTCTTTCCAAAGGTTCTCCCAATCTTCTGTTTCAAAGTTAACCGGAAGCACATCCTGATATTTCTTAGGAGGGTTTTCAGCATATTGAACGGTGCCATCCGGACGCCACTTAAACCATTGTGGATGTTCCTTGACATATGGATGATCCTGAGAACACTGTATTGCAAAATCCAATGCGATCTCCATACCCAGTTCGTTAGCCTTAGCGACCAGACTTTTGAATTCATCCATTGTTCCAAGTTCCGGGTGTATAGATTTATGTCCGCCTTCCTCTGAACCGATAGCCCAGGGGGATCCCGGATCATTTGGCCCTGCTTCGGTTGCATTATTCATTCCTTTTCTAAAACTGCGTCCAATAGGATGTATTGGAGGGAGGTAGATCACATCAAATCCCATTTTCGCGATTTCAGGAAGTATCTTTTCACTGGTCTCAAAGGTTCCATGCGCACCTTCGTTTGGGGAGGTAGAACGTGGAAAAAATTCATACCAGGTACTAAATAAAGCTCTTTTGCGCTCTACCTGAACTTCAAGAATCTTACTGTACCGGCTTGCCTTGGTTTGATCCCGAATTTGAAATATAAGGTTGGTTACTTCCGGACTTAAAGCAAGGGCAACAGAATCAGCTTCGATTTTGTCTCTTCGTAGTTCTTCAATCCAGGATGTAAGTTTCTTTTTTTCCGAAGCATTGGCACGTACAATTGCTTCCTCCATCATTTCAGCACCTATTAGCAACTCCGTATCCAATGGCTGTCCGGCTTCAAATTTCTTTTTTAGCCCATATTGCCAGGTAGCAAAATGCTCTATCCAGGCTTCAATAGTATATTCATAGGTACCTGTTTTATCATTTTTGAATGTGAAAGTCCACCGGTCGTTTACGGCAGATTCAGATACTTGCTCCTGCCATTTTTTTTCTTTTCCTTTTCCCTGTTTTTTCTCCCTGAATAACAAAAGAGCTTTCACTTTATCATGTCCATCTCCAAATATGTCGGCTGTGACTTTTATTTCTTCATTTATTACTCTTTTAATAGGATATTTTCCACATTCAATTTCCGGGTTTACATTTTCTATAATTACTCTTTTATGGCCGTCTAAACTCATGAGTGCAAATTGTTATTTTTTTAAATTTATTTATTATCCTGTTAAATTAAAAAAATTTAAGGAGAACGGATATTAAACTCTCTAATTTTATGGCAACATCTTAAAACTTATCGTTAAAATAATATTAAACCTTAAAATTTTCTTAATATCGTTATTAAATTTGTTTAGAAAAAAGATAAAAGAATATGAGAAGAAAGATTGGCGCTGAATATAATAGCAAGGATAAAACAACATTTACGGTATGGGCTCCACTAAAAAATAAGGTAGAGGTTATATTTAAAGACAGACCTTCTGTTGCTCTGACAAAAGACCGTTTGGGTTATTGGGAGAAGGAAGTCTCTGGAATACCCGAAGGAAGTTATTATAAATTCAGGCTGGATGAAAAAGAGGATTTTCCAGATCCGGCATCACGCTATCAGCCTCTTGGAGTTCATTCCTGGTCTTCGATCCTCAACCAAAATTTATTTTCCTGGAATGATAATTCCTGGAAGGGGATTCCACTTGCTCAAATGATCATTTATGAACTTCATATAGGAACTTTTACAAGTGAAGGCACTTTTGAGGCTGTTATCGGCAAATTAGACCATCTCCTTGATCTTGGAATTAACTGTATTGAAATATTGCCGATTTCGCAATTTCCGGGAGATAGAAACTGGGGGTATGACGGTGTTTATCCATTTGCTGCTCAGGAAAGTTATGGAGGGCCGGAAGGCTTAAAAAAAATGATCGATGCCTGTCATCAAAAAGGAGTGGCCGTAATTCTAGATGCAGTGTACAATCATATGGGGCCAGAAGGAAATTACTTGTCCCAGTTTGGACCTTACTTTACAGATAAATACCAAACTCCCTGGGGAGCTGCCCTAAATTTTGATGATAAATATTCAGATGCGGTTCGGAACTTTTTTCTTGAAAATGCGCGTATGTGGCTGGAAGAATTTCATTTTGACGGATTACGACTCGATGCGATTCACGAAATAATAGACCGCGGGGCCAAACATCTATTGAAAGAATTAAGCCAGGAAGTTGACGAACTTCAGGAAAAAACAGGGAAGCAATATGTATTGATTGCAGAGAGTGATTTAAATGACACAAAAATTATAAATTCTTATGAAAAAGGTGGCTTTGGATTAGAAGGACAATGGGTAGATGATTTTCATCACTCTCTTCACACTGTCCTTACCGGAGAAAATGAAGGCTATTATGAGGATTACGGAAAAATGGAGCAACTTGCGAAAGCTTTTAAACAGGCTTTTGTCTATGATGGTCAATATTCCCGTTTTAGAAAAAGGACTGTTGGGAATAGTCCGGCGGGATTAGAATTCTCTAAATTTGTTGTTAGTATCCAGAACCATGATCAAATTGGGAACCGGTTATTAGGAGAAAGACTCCCTAAGTTGGTCTCTTTTGAAGGTTTGAAGCTTGCGGCAGGAGTACTTTTAACTTCCCCTTTTGTTCCAATGCTATTTATGGGTGAAGAATTCGCAGAAGAAAATCCATTCCAGTATTTTATAAGTCACGGAGATCCGGATTTGGTAAAAGCGGTACAGCAAGGGAGAAAAAGGGAATTCGAATATTTCAATTCACAAACAAAGGGAGATTTTTCCGATCCGCAGGCAAGAGAAACTTTTAATGACTCTAAGTTAAATTGGGGTTTTAAAGAAGAGCCTGGTAAAAATGCCCTTTTTGAATATTATAAATATTTAATTAGCCTGAAAAAAGATGGTGCTTTTAATTCTTTCAGAAATGAAATAATAAAGACGGAAGTAAAAGAAAAGAAAACAATTCAGGTTTTAAGCGGAGCAGATAAAAAATTGATTGCTTTATTTAATTTCAGTAATAAAAATGAAGAGGTGCTTTTACCTGAAGTCACCAAAGGTTGGGAACTCATTCTCGCTTCAGCAGATAAAAAGTGGAATGGAACTTATGATTTTCCGTCTGATTTTAAGGGAGGAGAAAAAATTAATCTACCAGCACATTCTTTGATAATCTGTAAGACCAGAATTTAAATTCACTGGTATTGATTTTCAGAAACATCATGGTAAAATAAAATAGAATAAATTAGTGTCTATGAAATGAGCATAACAGAAACCCAGTGAAAACACCAAGGACGAAATGCGGATTACTCCCGCTAGCTCGGGAGATCATTAAAAAACAATAAAATAAACAGATGGAAGAGAAATATGTATGTGTCCACGGACATTTTTACCAGCCACCAAGGGAAAACCCCTGGTTGAATAAAGTTGAGATCCAGGATTCTGCTTATCCATACCACGATTGGAATCACAGGATCAATGCAGAGTGTTATATAAGGAATGCTTCTTCCCGTATCTGGAATGATGAAGGCAGAATTGAGTCCATTATGAATAATTATGGTTGGATGAGTTTCAATATTGGTCCCACTTTATTAGCCTGGATGGAAAATGAAGCCCCTGAAACTTATAAAGGTATCCTTCAGGCCGATAAGGAAAGTCAGGAACGTTTTTCAGGTCATGGCTCTGCCCTGGCACAAGCCTACAATCATTTAATTATGCCATTGGCGAATGAGAAAGACAAGGAAACCCAGGTAATTTGGGGAATTGAAGATTTTAAATCCAGATTTCAAAGGCATCCCGAGGGAATGTGGCTTGGAGAAACAGCCGTGGATACTTCTACCCTTGAAATGTTGGCCAAACACGATATTAAATTCACCATACTTTCACCTTATCAGGCAAAAAATATTCGCAGGATTGGTGATGAAGAATGGGAGGATGCATCGAACGCCAAGGTTAATACCAAACGTGCATATATATGCAATTTGCCTTCCGGGAAAAGTATAAGTTTATTTTTTTATGATGGACCTGCTTCTCAGGCTGTAGCTTTTGAAGGATTGCTCAATGACGGTGTTCGTTTTGCAGATAACCTTCAAAGTAGATTTTTAGATAAGGATAAAGTACAATTAGTTCATATTGCTACAGATGGGGAAAGTTATGGGCATCATCACAAACTTGGGGAAATGGCGCTTTCCTATTGCCTTAATTATATCGAGGAACGCGAGGATGCTCACCTAACTATTTATGGAGAATTCCTGGAGAAATTCCCGCCGGAATATGAGGCTCAAATCATAGAAGATACCTCCTGGAGTTGCTATCACGGTGTTGAAAGATGGAGAAGTGATTGTGGTTGCAATACAGGTGGAAATGATAACTGGAACCAGGAATGGAGAAAACCGCTGCGTGAAACTTTTGATTGGATACGGGAAGATCTAATCGAATTATATGAAAAGGAGCTAAAGGAATACACTTCTGAACCCTGGAAGGTGCGAGACCGGTATATCAAGGTTATCCTGAATAGAAATACGGATAATATTCAGGCTTTTCTTACTGAAAATTTTGGAGAGGATTTATCTGAAGATGAAAAAGTGAAGTTGCTTAAACTCATGGAAATGCAGTACCACGCGATGTTGATGTATACAAGCTGTGGATGGTTTTTTGATGAGGTTACGGGAATTGAATCCATGCAGGATATCTTTTATGCTAAAAGAGCAATTCAGCTGGCAGAAGAGATTAGCGGAAAAAGTTACGAGGATGAATTTGTGGAAAGACTTGAAAATATTCCAAGCAATATTCCGGAATTCAAAAATGCGCTTGCAGCTTATAACAAATTTGTGAAACCAATGGCCCTGGATATGATTCGTATAGGAGCGCATTATGCGGTTTCTTCCTTATTTGAGGAATTTCCAGAAGAAGTCAGCCTGTACAATTTTAGTGCAAGTGTAAAATCAAGGTATTATTATGAGGCTGGAAAACAAAAACTCATTATTGGGCGAACAGAATTCCGATCGGATATTACCTGGGAAACTATCGATATCTCATATGCTGTTTTGCATATGGGGGATCACCATTTATTTGGGGGCGTTCGGGAATATTTAGGTCCGGATGCACTGGAAGAAATGCATTCCAGCGTTGTAAAATTCTTTAAGCAGGGAAATGTCTATGAAATTTTTAATTTAATGGATACCTGTTTTGGAAACCACAATTATTCTTTCTGGCATTTATTCCGAGATGAGCAACGAAGTATCATGGAACTTATCATGGAAAATACTTTAAAAAATGTAGACAACAGTATGCAGCAAATCTATGAAAACAGTTATCCCTTGCTGCAAACATTTAAAGAGATCAATATGGCTGTCCCGGACCGTTTAAAATTACCTGTGGAAATGGCTGTTAATAGTAAATTGATTACCAGTTTAAAGAGTAAAACATTTAGTGTTGTAAATTTTAAAAAACTTATAGATTCGGCAGAACAAATCAATGTAAGTCTGGATATAGTAACGCTTGATTTTTTAATGGATAAAAAATTGAATTCCTTTATGCGTAAATTCAGAAAACATCCTCAAGATTTGAAGGTACTTGATAAAATCAATCAATTAATCGATTTTATCAAAGAGGGACCGTTAAATCCAAATGAATGGGAAGCCCAAAACGTCGCTTTTGAAATTAAAAATCAACATTATGATCATTTTGTTAAAGAAAGCGAAACAGGAGACGAAACGGCTTCTGCCTGGGTAGAATCTTTCAGGAATATGGCAGAAAAATTAAATTTAGTGATCTAATAAAAACTATTTAAAAGATTTTCTGTCAGAGAGGGTGATTATATGGATATATGCCCAATAAATAACATTAAAAATATATAGATGCAAAGAGTGGATTCAACCTATCGTTTACAACTTGCACCACAATTCACTTTTAAGGACTTGCAAAAGATCCTGGATTATTTAAATGAACTTGGGGTTGCCACAATTTACTCAGCTCCTTTTTTTCAGGCCAGAGAGGGGAGCACTCATGGATATGATGTGCTGCATCCTTTTGGAATTAACACTGAAATTGGTGACCTGAAACAATTCAGGCAAATTAGAGATAGGTTAAAGGAAAAGCAAATAACCTGGCTTCAGGACATTGTGCCAAATCATATGGCTTTTGATCCGGAAAATCCTTGGATCAGGGATATCTTCGAACTTGGGCCGGAATCCAGCTATTATAATTTTTTTGACATTGACTGGGATTATAAGGGACTTAAAAAAGTAATGCTCCCATTTTTTGGGAATACGTTGGAAGAGCTTCTTGAAAAAGGGGAGTTAAAGTTGAAGTTTGACAAAGATGGTTTTTCCCTGAATTTTTATGAAAGCAAATACCCGCTTAGTGCAAGGTCCTATGTTGAGGTTCTCTCAAGGATCCGGGAGGATAATTTTACTTGTAAATTTGCTGGTTTCTCCGGAAATACTTCAGACTGGAATGAATTAAAGCGGTTATTTTTTCAGAATTATGAAAAAGACCCGGAACTGCAAATGCAGCTTTCAACGGAGATTGAAAAAATCAATCATTCAGCTGAAGAGATCCAAAAAATACTTGACCTGCAGTATTTTTTACCAACCCATTGGAAGCATACCGAACAGGAAATCAATTACCGGAGGTTTTTCACTATCAATGGGCTTATTTGTATTCGAATGGAGGATCCGGTGGTTTTTAAAGCCTATCACTCCTTTATAAAGGAATTGTGCGATGATGGCTTGATCAATGGACTAAGAATAGATCATATAGACGGGCTTTTTGACCCTGAAGGTTATATAAATCAACTCAGGCAAATGTTGGGAAGTGATTTTTTTATAATCGTAGAGAAGATTCTTGAAGCCGATGAAAAACTTGCTTCACATTGGATGGTGGAGGGAACCAGTGGGTATGAGTTCCTGGCAAAAGTGAATCATTTATTTTCCGATGTGAACAATGAAAAAGCATTTACAGAAGCTTACACTAAAATTTCCCCGCAAAATGCAAATTATGAAGCCCTTGTATACCGAAAAAAATTATTTATTCTGAAGGAAAGAATGGGCGGAGAGCTCCTTAATTTATGTTCTTTATTGAATCAAAATTTGCTTCCGGAATCCGTTGATATCCATAAGGATGAAACCTGGAAAGATGCTTTTAGTGTATATCTGGCTGCTTTTCCCGTTTACAGGATCTATCCGCAGGGATTCCCATTAAAACCAGATGAGAAGGAAATTTTAAACCAGGCTTATAAAAAAGCATTGGAAGAATTCCCCGGGTTTAAGGAAGAACTTAATTATCTCAAGCGTCTGTTTATGGGAGAGGCTGGAAAAGATCCTTCAAAGACCTTATATTTTCTTCAACGTTGCCAGCAGTTTAGTGGGCCTTTGGCGGCAAAAGGGGTGGAGGATACCTCTTTTTATATCTTTAACAGACTGGTGGTTCACAATGAAGTAGGAGATTCGCCGGAGAATTTCGGCATAACAGTGGCAGAATTTCATCAGAATATGATACATCGAAAAAAAGAATTTCCTTTATCTTTAAATGCTACTGCCACCCATGACACTAAACGCGGAGAAGATTCCCGAATGAGGTTAAATGTTTTGAGCGAACTTCCTAGGGAATGGTTTTCAAATTTTAATGAATGGAAAACGATGAATGCTGAAATTAGGAAAAACAAAGAAGTTCCTGATGTTAATGACGAATATTTCATTTATCAAACCCTGGTTGCCGGATTGCCTTTCCAGGATGATAAAGATTTTTTCTCACGTATCTGTGATTATTTACAGAAAGTACTTCGGGAGGCAAAAGTTCATTCCAATTGGGCACAGCCGGATGAAGTTTATGAAAATGCCGTGTTTAAGTTTGTAGAGGATATTCTGGCTCATAAAAAATTTAGAGATTCCCTGGGCCCATTTGTTGCAAAGATCGCAGGTTTAGGGGTGATTAAATCTCTTGGACAAATCCTCCTAAAAATTACCGCCCCCGGAATTCCGGATATTTATCAGGGAACGGAATTATCGGATCTAAGTTTTGTAGATCCAGACAACCGCAGGCCGGTAGACTATGACTTAAGGATGAAGTATCTGGAAGAATTTAAAGCCTTCAGCAAGAAAACACTTCCTCAGGATCTTGAATCTCTGAAATCAAATTATAGTTCTGGAAGAATAAAGATGTTTGTGATGTATAAATCTCTTTTGCAGCGAAAGATGGATCAGGATTTGTTTCAAAGAGGGGAATACATTCCGCTTTTAATTTCAGGGAAAAATTCTGCAAAATTCATTTCCTATGCCAGAGTTTTAAATGGGGAATGGAGAATTATAATAGTGCCGCTCATCATTGCTGAATTGTTTAACCCTAATAACCTTATGCCTAAAAATGAACAATTGGCAGATGTTTTTATAAATTTGCCCGAAAATGCTCCTTCGGAATGGGATTCCATTTTTTCTGGTAAAACCATAATCACTGGTGGTAGCTTAGCATTAAAAAATATTTTCAATGATTTTCCGGTAGTATTTTTGAAAAATAGAAATTAAATATGGAGTTAACAAGGAGCAGTGGTATTTTAATTCATATAACCTCTTTGCCGTCCCCTTTCGGTATTGGAGACCTGGGTCCGGAAGCCTACGAATTTGTAGATTTCCTGGAGGCGTCGGGCCATAAATACTGGCAAATTTTGCCATTAAACCCTACAAATGCGGTTTACAGTCATTCTCCATACAGCAGTGATTCTGCATTTGCCGGAAATACGCTCCTAATAAGTCCTGAACTTCTGGAACGGGAAGGAAAGATCGATTTGCAAAATTTTGAACTTCCTATAGATAACAATCCTTCAAAAGTAGATTTTGATACGGTATCTAAATTTAAGAAGGCCATTCTTGATGGAGCTTTTATTAATTTCAAAAAGAAAAAAATACCCACTGCTTTTAAAAGTTTCTGTAAAACTCATGCATCCTGGCTTGATGATTACAGCCTGTACAAAGCTTTGCATAAACATTTTGGAGTTTCCTGGCATTTATGGCCGGAAGCTTTACGGGACCGTAACGCTGCAGCATTAAATAAAGCAAAAAAAGAGCACGTTGAAGAAATTGAAAAAATAAAGTATTTTCAGTTCCTGTTCTTTTCTCAGTGGAAGTTGCTCTCGGATTATGCGCATCTAAACAAGGTTGGTTTTATTGGAGATATTCCCTTTTATATAAACCATGACAGTGCAGATTGCTGGGCAAATGCCGCTTATTTCAAGCTGGATGGAAATAAGAAACCTTCTAAAATTTCAGGAGTTCCACCAGATTATTTTAGTGAAACAGGGCAATTATGGGGAACTCCGGTTTACAACTGGAAAGTCCTGCAACTTCATAAATATGATTGGTGGATCGAAAGGATTCGGCAGAATTTGCTTTTGTTTGATCTGGTTCGCCTGGATCATTTCAGGGCCTTTTCAGCGTATTGGGAAGTTAATGCTGGTGATAAAACTGCAGAAAACGGGAAATGGATAAAATCTCCAGGAAATGATTTCTTTAAAATAGTTCAAAAAAAATTCCCCGAAATGCCTTTAATAGCTGAAGATCTTGGTTCTTTGGATGAACCGGTTTATAAACTTATAAAAGATTTTGATTTCCCGGGTATGAAAGTTCTGCAATTTGCATTTGGTGAGGATCGTGTGGGAAATACCTATTTGCCATTTAATCACTTACCCAATAACCTGGTGTATACCGGAACTCATGATAATAACACATCGAGGGGCTGGTTTGAAAAGGCAGATAAGGTAGTAAAACTTCATTTTAAGGATTATGTGGGCACCAGGGTGACTTCAAAGAATGTTCATGTGCATATGCAAAAAATGGCACTTAACTCTGTTGCCAGGCTTGCTATTATCCCAATGCAGGATATAATTGGTCTGGGGGGTGCAGGAATAATGAATATTCCCGGAACCACAAAGGGAAATTGGACATGGCGGGTAGATTACGAAGATATTCCCATCTTATATTCCGATGAAATGAAAGCTTTGAATGAATTATATGGTAGATCTAATATTCCTGCCGATGAAAAAAACCCTTAAAAAAGCTAACTTATAGCAGTTTCTTAAGGGGTAATTCTATTCCTAACACCCAAAGAAATGCTTGAGAAAAAGGTTAGAAAATTAATTTTATTCCTTTAGCTGACGAGATATTTTTTCAATTGCATTTTGTATTGATTTTTCCGGTTCAATAATATTATTGTTTCCCCAGAAATCCACATCTAAAAATCCTGAAACATCATCTGACATTACAACTGAAGGAACTAAAAAGGATTCATCTTTTTTAAATTTAAAGTCAGGCAGGGTTTCCCAATCGGTTACGGCCATTTCAGCATTTACGGTATATCGGGAATTGAAGAGCTTATTTTTCCAGTTCACTACAAATACCAAATTGGCATTTCCATATCCATATTGCCATTTCCCATCGATTTCCCGATAATCTACCTGGTAGGATACATCTATTGGATAGACGGTTGATCCCCGTGGTTTTTTTCTAACAAACATTTGGCTTGCTGAATTCCGGTTATCAACATTTAATTTATAAGTAGCTTTCACCAAACTTAAAGTTTTAGTATCTATAAATAATTTACCGTAATACCACGGAATGGATTTATCATTACTTTCAAAATTTACCACGTACAAATTAGTATTGTCAAACCTAATAGGCGCATCAAAATCAAACTTATAATCTCCAAGCATGTTAGGTTGAATAAGATATTGTGGATACTTTATTACATCCACATATAAGGTATTATATGGCCCACCCCTTAATTTAAGAGCAAGAGTATCAAGTTTTTCATAATCGGCGGTTTTACGGGCCTTAAATAAAGAGATTTCATCCTTTGAAAAAGAATCGTACGGAGCTTTGTATATTTTCAACACAGCTTCCGAAAGAGATACATTTCTTCTGCCTTTTTTAATCGTTTCCCTATAGAAAGCTGTCATAAGAATTGGATCATCTATGTAATTAGTTTCTTTATTCTCAAACATCTTTTTTACCAGGACCCGGGCATCACCCCCATCATAAATACTGATCTCAGATAATTGTTCTGCAATCTCATCCAGTTCCACCTGGGTATTTTCAGTTTTAAAATAGGACAATGGAAGGGTTTTGCTTTGGTATCCAAGATGAGAAGTGGTAATTGTAGCTTCACTCAATGTGGTGGGTATTTTAATAGAGAATTCTCCATCGGCATTGGTTATGGTTGAAATATTGGTTCCAACCACGGTGAGATATGCAGACGCTATTTCATTTCCGGATCTACTGTCAACAACAACACCTTTATATTCTGTAGTTTGTTGAAAAATCTCGGCAGCCTCAACATCGAAGATGCTTCCAAAAAGGATAAAAGACAGCAAAAACATACTGGGGTAAGTAAAAAAAGGGGATTTATTTATCTTCATTTTTATTTTTTTTTAAATATTTAATGGTCTTTAAACCAAATTGATGTGTAATTGTGAGTTTTTTTTCGATTTTAACAATTGTTCTTATTTTAAGAATGATCCATTGGATAATTCAAAATTATACCCTCTAATATACGCAAAATCTATTATTTATTAACATAATTGTGGTAAAAAAATATCAATATATCGGGCCTAAAAGAAATGTTTTTAAGTTTCTTTTAGTATTTCTTAAGATTTATTTTATGAAAAATATAGGTTTATTCCTACTTTTAGTCCAGGTGTGTAATAAGGTTTTTATTGAATTTATTTTCCAGAGGTTAAGGGGCAATCATTCACAGTTTTTTGGAATTTGATTACCAGAATCTCTATTGTTTTTTTTAAATAATTATCACAAGGAAGAGCGTGCAATTTATTACGAGCAGACAATACTTGTTTGGTTAGCTTCATACATTTTCAAATTGGAATAATTCGGCATAAAATATGATTGGGCGTATTCCGTTATCAACTAGAAGATTAAAATCATTAAGAATGAAGAAATCAATTTATGGAATTTTAATAGTACTTGTTTTATCGCCGCTTCCGGGGTACTCACAAATAACCGACGATAATAAGAGCGTAACCGCTCTTGTGCTTACAGAGCTAAACCGGGAGCGCTCCCTTCAAAAGGAAAATCTGGATTTTCGCATTAAACAAATCGATGCCAAGCTTACCAGTCTTGATGAAGGTATTAAAAACACTAATTCCTCTTCAGAGAAAATTGAAAAACTGGTAGAACGGGTTCAGATTCTGGAGGAAAAACAGTCGGAACTGGATAAAAATGCCATTTCTGTTTACAAATATAATTATAGCTCTGCAGTGCTCAACCTGGCTTCTATGGAGCGGGAAATAAAACCTTTAAACCTTTTTAACAGCTCACGGGAGTTCTATACCACGCTGGACAAAGTGAGTAACCCTATGACGTATCCCGGCTATGAAGCCTGGTTTAAGGAATTTGAAAAATATATAGAGGACAATAAAAAAGATGAAGCCAGACTATCCGCACTTAGCCATATTTTGCAGGTTACCGGAAATTTGGCTGAAGGTACCCCGTTTACGGGAATGTTTGCAGGAAGCCTTTTTGATGGCATAGGAACTTTTATAAACTCCCTGGGAAGGCGCGACAAAGGGCTTAGGGAAAAAAGTATGAGCATGTTCAAGCTCACCACTTCTGTCTCTCAATTTACACATGATAAAGACCTGATTGAGACCGAATGGAAAGCGATTACCAAAAGTCTGGATGAACTTAAAGAACTTCAGAATAGGGCAATGGAGGAAAATTTTGTTGGGATCCTGGGAATTAACCGATCTGATTTCAAGAAAAATTTCACCTATGAAACCGATGCCAAAAAACGGACGCAATATATAATCGATATCTCTAGAATTGCAGAAGATAAAATTTCTGAAGTCAAAAATAGAAATCCTGAGAACTGGAAGCAGGAATATTACAACCAAATGGTTACGGTTCAAAATTTAAAGATACGATTTGGAACTCTTACCTTCAGAATCCTTGAAAATCTTGATAAATATAAAGTGCTCATAGATAAATACAAACAGGATGAATTCCTTAAGGATAGGGTATCTCAACTAGAACTAAAACTGGATCTTGTGCGAAACAGTTTTGAAACCACTTTTAATCCCCAGGATTATATCAGGGCGTCTAATGAGATGTACATAGTAGAATAAGGCATTAGATAGAAGTTCTTTGGCTAAGACTATTGTTTTATCCTATCAAATAAGGAAAGAGTCTCTGGATTTAGATAAAATAATAGCATTAGCCATGGAATCCGGAACTTTAAATTTTAAACAATCTATCTTCTAAAAAAAATCTTACTTTTGTTTATATAAGCACAGCAAAAAAGATATGAGCCAAAAAGTGTTGTTAAATGCAAAGGAAATCAACATTATTCTTCATCGTTTGGCCTGTCAGTTAATCGAAGACCATCCGGACTTTGAAAACACAGTTATCATTGGAATTCAGCCCAGGGGAGTCTTTTTGGCAGACAGGATTATAAAACTGTTGCAAGAGGAATTCAATATAAAGAACATTCCTTACGGACATTTGGACATTACTTTCTATCGGGATGATTTCAGAAGAAGCGATAAACCTTTAGAGGCAAATAAAACCAAAATAGATTTTATAGTTGAAGATAAGAAGGTGATCTTTATTGATGATGTCCTTTACACAGGCCGAAGCATTCGTGCTGCCCTAACCGCGATCCAGTCTTTTGGAAGACCAAAGGAAATAGAATTACTTACCCTAATAGACCGAAGATTCAGCCGACATTTACCAATTCAGCCAGATTATAACGGTAGGCAGGTAGATGCGATCAACGATGAAAAGGTAAAAGTGCACTGGAAGGACATTCATGGAGAAGATGCTGTGTATTTATTACCCAAGGAAAATAATACCGCGATTTCGGGAAAACAAAAAAAAGAGTAATCTATGAGCGAATTAAGTGTTAACCACTTATTAGGTATCAAATATCTCACTGCGAAGGATATTGATTTAATCTTTAAAACCGCCGACCATTTTAAAGAGGTGATTAACCGTCCAATTAAAAAAGTTCCCTCCTTACGAGATATTACCATCGCTAATTTATTTTTTGAAAACAGCACTAGGACAAGGCTTTCCTTTGAACTGGCTGAAAAAAGACTTAGTGCAGACATAATTAATTTTTCTGCAGGATCTTCTTCTGTTAGCAAAGGAGAAACACTCATAGATACTGTGAATAATATTCTTGCAATGAAAGTGGATATGGTAGTGATGCGTCATCCAAATCCCGGGGCAGGAATATTTCTTTCAAAAAACGTGCGAGCCAGTATTATAAATGCGGGTGATGGAACTCACGAGCATCCAACCCAGGCCTTGCTGGATAGTTATTCTATTAGGGAGAAATTAGGAGAAGTAAAAGGGAAAAAGATAGTTATTGTGGGAGATATTCTGCACAGCAGGGTGGCGCTTTCAAATATTTTCGCACTAAAACTTCAGGGAGCTGAAGTGAAGGTTTGCGGACCAAAAACCTTGATTCCCAAGTATATTCAGTCTTTGGGAGTTGGTGTGGAAACAAACCTTATAAAAGCTCTGGAATGGTGTGACGTGGCAAATATGCTGCGTGTACAAAACGAACGAATGGAGATTAGTTATTTTCCAAGTACGCGGGAATATACACAGCAATTTGGCTTAAACAAGGAAATTTTAAATTCTTTAAATAAAGAAATTGTTGTAATGCACCCCGGGCCAATCAATAGGGGAGTAGAGATAACCAGCGATGTAGCCGATTCAAAACAGGCCATCATTCTGGATCAGGTACAAAATGGGGTTGCAATTAGAATGGCCGTAATTTACCTTTTAGCATCTAAAATTAAACCTTAGCGAATACATCTAAAAATATAGCCTCATGAAAATTACCGAAAAAGAGAATTATAAGATCCTCAAAGATGAAAATGGTGATTTAGCAGAATTTGCTGATGAATTGACCAAAGAACATTCAGATTTAAAAAAATATAATTTAGTGATTGATTTGTTGGAGCATAAAGACCTTAGCCCTGAACAATTAATGATGTTTCTGGAAATTGCAACTATTCAGTTAAATCAGAAAAAATCCTTTGTTATCGTTAAAGATAATATTGAAATAGATAAAGTGCCAGAGGACTTAATAGTAGTCCCAACCCTTCGGGAGGCAGAGGATGTTATGAATATGGATGAATTGCAACGGGATCTGGGACTTTAATCCATCTATTGGTTTAATTCCCCGTTGCCCGACTTGTTCTGAAGCTGGAATTTTTTCATAATTCTGGGTTATACTTCCTTTACAAACCCATGGAGGCTACTCCCGGGTCATGGATTTCTAAATCTGTAAAGGAGAAAATCGAATTTAAGGGTTTTTCAGAAAAAATTAATTAATTAATGAAACTTACAATATTAGGCTGTTATGCCGCTACCCCCAGAACTTTTACCAATCCCACTTCTCAGGTTTTAGAAATAAATAATCATGTTTTTTTAATCGATTGCGGGGAAGGAACCCAGGTAGAACTTAGAAGGAATAAGGTAAAATTCTCAAATATCAGGCATATTTTCATCTCTCATTTACATGGAGATCATTCCTATGGATTGGTAGGCTTGATCTCTACCTTCCGACTCTTAAAAAGAGAAGCTGAACTTCACGTTTACGGTCCAAAAGGTATAAAGGAAATTATAACCCTTCAGTTAAAGCTTTCAAATTCGTGGACCAACTATCCTCTATACTTTCATGAACTGGAAGGAAAAGAATCGAAATTGCTTTATGAAGATGATAAAGTAACGGTGGAAACCATTCCGCTAAAGCATCGTATCTACACCAATGGCTTTTTATTTAAGGAAAAAGCAGGTCCCAGGAAATTACTCATCAATAAGGCAGTGGAATACAAAATTGATGTTTCCCTATATAAAAGTCTGAAAATGGGCAAAGACGTGGTATCCAATGATGGTAAAACCATTCCAAATAATTTGGTAACGGCAGATCCGGATCCACCCAAAAGTTATGCTTATTGCAGTGATACGGTTTATTATCCTGAAATTGTTCCCCAAATAAAAAAAGCAACCGTGCTTTACCATGAATCTACATTTTTGGACGAGAACCAGGAACTTGCAGGGCCTACAAAGCATTCTACCGCAAAACAAGCAGCAACGATTGCAAAGCAAGCCGGGGTTAAAACCTTAATATTGGGACATTATTCGACCCGGTATGGGAATATAAATCTTTTTAAAGAGGAAGCCTTAACGGTTTTTGATTCGGTGGAACTTGCCGAAGACGGAAAAATTTTTAACTTTTAAATTCTTCAGAATATTTTAATCCCACCAGTGGATTTATTTCCCCGAAATTCGCCCGTCAGATGTGGGCGGGATCTCATCGAAATTTTAATGCTTCCGCTTTTCCTAACTCGTGACCTTTATTGAAGGTGATTGATTTCCATAAATAGGCAGAATTTCCTGATGGCTTACTATCCTACGGTTTCTTTACTTTAATGCTTAATTGAAGGTTTAACCCGTCGGGCAGGTTCCCTGTACCGATTGCTCGGGATGCCTCGAATTTTCAAAAGGATTTTTCAATTTATATCTCGTGGGCCCGCCCTTACCGTTCGGGCGGGCCTGGCCCTAGGTTCTTAATTAATTCATTTTTTTAGTGCAGAAAGGAAATTTGTATAAATAATTTTGTAGGAATAAAATTACAATTTTAGTTAAAATTAACGTAAAATCCGTCAAAAGCAGTGCTAGGTGTGTTTTTAATCGATTTTTTATGTATTTTGGCTATCCCAAACCTATTAACCTACTTACTTATGTATAAAAATACAAAACTGTTGTGCCTGATTTTTTTATGCGTTTTTTCATTCACTTCTTGCACGAAAGACAGTATTTCTCCGGAAAATAACGCCGAATTAAAAACCGCAAATCTTGTTGATGCCTTCGCTTACAGCCAGATTGAAATTGATATTCTAACTGCGGTTAATGATTACAGAAAAAGTAAAGGTCTTACGACTCTTAAAAAAGTCGATGAAATAACCCTTCAGGCCGAAAGTCACACTGTTTATATGGTTGAAAAAAATGTTGTGAATCATGACAACTTCAATGTGAGATTTAAAAATTTGGTTGACGAAATAGGAGCGAGGGCAGTGAGCGAAAACGTTGGTTTTGGTTACAGAACAGCAGATGCGGTTGTGGCAGCATGGATAAAAAGCGAAGGCCATTTGGCAAATATAGAAGGAGATTTCACCCATTTTGGTGTATCTGTTGAACAGGATGAAAACGATAAAAATTATTTCACCAATATATTTGTAAGAAGATAATCATTAGTAATAACCAATCTTGATTATCTTGAGCAAATGAGCTCCTAAATTTGTAAATTAAAATATTAAAAAAGCTACCTCCGAATTTTCGGAGGTAGCTTTTTTAATATCTCTAATTTTAGCCGTTGCTAACATTAGAGTTCAGGAGAACATCTTAATTCATCTTAACTACGCTAAATATAGATCTTCTGTTAAGTTGATGTTCCTTTGAGGTACATCTTTCGCAGTCTATCTCAGGTTGTGTTTCCCCGTAGCCTTTATAATCATTTATACGCCCAGGCGCTATTCCCTGAGAGATCAAATAATCATAGGTAGCTTGTGCACGACGTTTTGCCAATCCCTCGTTGTATTGATTGGATCCTCTAAAATCTGTATGGGATCCTATTTCAATAACGAGTTCCGGGTATTTGTTTTTCATAAGGTCCACAAGTTTATCAAGTTCTTTTGCCGCATCGGGACGGATATTGGACTTATCAAAATCAAAATAAATATTGTTTATTTCAGCAAGATAATCTACATCTCTAATAGGATCTAATTGAATGTTGTAAATCAATTCTTCCTTGTCTAATGTATTAAATGAATTCACAGTCCCTGTGCTAACTTCATATTCTATTTGTCTGGCTTCAATTGGGTATTCTTTATCCCGGTTAATTTCAATTTCATAATTCCCATCTTCATCAGTTTCCAAGAATGCGATTTGTTCGTTGTCTTCATTAAGAAGGCTTACAGTTGCAAGTGGAATTGGCTTTAGGTTTACCTTGTCGGTTACCTGTCCTTTCAATAGCAAAGGTTTTAATAAATTGAATCCATATATATCGTCACTTGTTCCATCACGGTTAGAAGCAAAATATCCAAGGTTAGTTCCGTTTTTCAGAAAAAAAGCAAAATCATCCATATTGCTGTTTACAGGAGCTCCAAGATTTTCAACTTCAAGATTCATCGTAGCCATATCTGCCTTGAAAATGTCCATTAGCCCAAGGCCTGGATGTCCGTTGGAAGAGAAATACAAAACATTATACTCTGTAACGAAAGGAAAAGATTCATCCAAACTGGTATTTATAACAGAACCCAAATTTTTTGGCACTCCGTACGAATTATCCCCAAGGATCTCCGATTTATAAATATCTGTTCCTCCAAGACCTCCCGGCATATCTGAAACAAAATACAATGTTTTTTCATCTGGTGACAAGGCCGGGTGACCAGCCGAATAGGAATTACTATTAAAGGGAAGTTCTACAACGTTTGTCCAATTTCCATTTGAATTGGTGGCGCGATAAATTTTTAGATTATTGGTTTTTTCGCTGTCCCTCTTTCCTTTTTTATTATTGAGATAATTATTTCGGGTGAAGTACATATGAGTTCCATCTTTTGTTATGCTGATGGGACCATCGTGTAAAATTGTGTTCACATCCCCAGATACCGGAGAAATATTTCCTCCTTCCAATTGGTACACATCTAAAAATGGCTCTCCGTTCCAGGAATAAATCTTATTTTGTTTGGACATTCCTTCATCCCGGGCCGAAACAAAATATATGATATCATCTTTTTCGAAAGCTCCAAAATCGCTAAATCCTGAATTGAAATCTACTGTTTCCAGGGTATAATTATCGATAATTTTAAAATCCTCAATATTTTTCGAGATCATTTCATCCACATCCTCTGAAGCATTGCCGGAGTCACGGTATTTCTTTAACCATTCCCTAGATTCATCATAGCGTTTAACCCCTCTCAAGGCTTGTGCATATTTGAAATAATATTCAGACTTAACACCCTCAGTATTAATTGCGTCCCCATAGTAGAATACAGCGTTTTCAGGACTGCGCAATTTCATATAGCTATCACCCAGTTTCAGGTTGTTATAAGTGGTGTTATACTCATTCTCTATGAGATCCTTATAAACTTCCACGGCTTCAAAATAAGCCAGGTCATTGTACAATCTATCGGCTTTTTTTTGTTTACCGGATTGGGCTGAAACCGTGAAACTGTTTCCGATAAAAAGCAGAAGTATTAAATAGTAGAAATTCTTCATAATAGCTTATTTTATGTTAGAAAAATCTTGGAGATTTATATTTAGTGTTTTGAAAGCGCAGTTCATAAATCAGGATGACCTCGTGTGAACCTGAGGTATAAGGTCTAAGATCGGAAATTGAATATTCATATCCATATCCTATGCGCAGGGGTTCGAAGATTTGAAAATCTATAAAAGCGCCAATTGCATCATCTATCCTGTAAGTTGCCCCTAAATACAACTTCTCGTCATATATTACTGTACTGGACATATCAAAGGACAAAGGAGCTCCATTGGTAACTTTTGCAAGTGCTGTTGGCCTTAATTTCCAGGTATCACTGAGATCAAATACATAACCCCCTGTCATATAGTAGTGGACCTGCTCCAGGGCTACAAATTCGTTGAAATCATTATTATCATTATTTATAATTTTGGGAGCAGATAATCCTACATACCATTTTTGAGATGAAAGGAAAAGTCCAGCTCCAAAATTTGGAGTCCATTTATTGAATTGTTCTCTAAAAAATGGATCCTGCAGCACAGAAGGCTCGTTAAATAGATCTTCATCAAGATCATAATAACTAAATCCACCCTTTAACCCAAAAGACAAAGTAATATCCTGGCTTACATTGATGGTATATGAAAAATCACCATATAAATACGTGTAGTTTTCATAACCGGTTTTATCGTTGATTACAGATAACCCTAAACCAATTTTCTCATTCCTTAATGGACTGTGGATGGATAGCGTTTGGGTGCGAGGTGCCCCGCTAATTCCTGCCCATTGGTTTCTATTGAGAGCGGTTAAAGAGAAGGCGTCCCTGTTTCCTGCATATGCAGGATTTATAGAAATTGTATTGTACATATATTGTGTGAACTGCGGAAGTTGCTGAGCCTGGGTGGTCCACAATCCTACAAAAAGTACCGATATTAGGAGATAGAATTTTTTCATGGTTTTAGATTTATTTTGTTCCTAAGTAGATGTATCCTTGAATTGGTGCTATTTCGCCGTTATTAACAGTTAGAATATAGAAATAGGTTCCCGAAGGCAATTGATTTGATCCGGTAAAGGATTTGTTTGAGAATCCGTCCCATTCATTCGTATAATTTGGATTAGAATAAATTTCAGCACCCCAACGGTTAAATATTTGTACCCCGAACCTGAAACCACATAATGGATCAACTTTTATTTCGAAGAAGTCGTTAAAACCATCTCCATTAGGAGTTACTGCTTTTGAAACTCCGGCTTTAATACCATCTATATCACAACCTTCGGGATCTACCACACATAAGTCGTTTATACTTACCAGCACACTCGTGGTTGAAGGACAATTTCCGCCTAGTACATAAGTGAAGTTGTAGTTTCCAACAGCTAACAATTTAGGGTCTATAAAGCTTCCGGCTAAAGCTCCTGTTTGATCCGTATCTACCCAGGTACCGGTTTCATCAAAATCACCTGATAACAATTCGAATAGATCATAAACAGAGTCTTCAATACAAAGATCAACGGTAGTTGTTTGGATTGTTGTTGCTGTAGGTTCATCTAAAGTAACCTGAACAGCATCCGAGATTTGTCCACTGCTATTTTGAGCAGTTATACTGTATGTTCCCGGTTCAAGATTGATAAAAACTCCACTTTCCTGATAATCGGTTCCGTTGATACTGTATGTTAATCCCTCTATAGTTTGAACGGTGATAGTCCCTGTTGCTACTTCACAGGTAGGTTGAATAACCTCGACCACTAAAGGCGGTTCTGGTTTTTCATCCAGCAATTCTTCCACTATGATATCGAAACTACAAGTTGCTGTATTTCCTGAAGCATCTGTTACTACAAACGTATTTGTTGTAGTTCCAATAGGGAAACTACTTCCTGAAGAAAGACCTGCTGTTTGTTCAATAGTTGTATCAGGACAATTATCCGTAGCAGTAACCGATTCGTAATTTACAACCAGGCTGGTCACTCCGAAGTCAACCGTTAAACTGATGTTTTCAGCACAGTTAATTACAGGAGCCTCATTATCGATTATAGTTACGGTAAAGCTGGTAGAAACTGTATTTCCAACAGCATCGGTTGCAGTGTAAGTCACCGTTGTAGTTCCCACAGGGAATTCACTTCCAGAAGCTAAGCTTCCTTCATTAAGTGTAACTACTGTTCCTTCGCAATTATCTGTAGCAGAAGGAGCAGAGAAAGTAACAACTGCACCACAAACTCCAGCATCTGTGTTAACAGTGATATCTGATACAGATCCAAAAGTTGGGTCTTCAGTATCATTTACGGTTACATCGAAGCTACAAGAAGCGGTGTTTCCAGCCGCATCTGTGGCAGTGAAAGTTACTGTGGTAGTTCCTACTGGGAATACTTCCCCTGAGGCAGGACCTGCAGTTTGAGTAACGGTAACTTCTTGTCCTGAGTTATCTGTTGCGGTTGGAGTTTCAAAGGAAACCACAGCTCCACAAATTCCAGCATCTACTTCCATATCTATATTAGCAGGACATAGGATTGTTGGTGGATCATTATCTGTTATAGTAATTGTAAAGCTACAAGAAGATGTATTTCCTGAAGCATCGGTTGCAGTAAAAGTTACTGTAGATTCTCCAATTGGAAACTGACTACCAGAGGTAAGTCCCGCAGTCTGTTCAACGGTTACGTCACAATTGTCTGTTGCAGTTGCATCTTCAAAAGTTACAATTGCAAAACTTTCTCCAGCTTCTGTTGTTTGATTCACATTTGCAGGACAAGTTATTGCAGGATCTTCGTTATCTACAACGATCACATCAAAGGATACTGTGGAAGTATTTCCAGCTGCATCGGTTGCAGTGTAAGTCACCGTTGTAGTTCCCACAGGGAATTCACTTCCAGAAGCCAAGCTTCCTTCATTAAGTGTAACTACTGTTCCTTCGCAATTATCGGTAGCAGTTGGAGCTTCAAAAGAAACTACGGCTCCACAAACTCCAGCATCTGTGTTAACAGTGATATCTGATACAGATCCAAAAGTTGGGTCTTCAGTATCATTTACGCTTACATCGAAGCTACAAGAAGCGGTGTTTCCAGCTGCATCTGTGGCAGTGAAAGTTACTGTGGTAGTTCCTACTGGGAATTCTTCACCTGAGGCAGGACCTGCAGTTTGAGTAACGGTAACTTCTTGTCCTGAATTATCTGAAGCGGTTGGAGTTTCAAAAGAAACCACAGCTCCACAAATTCCAGCATCTACTTCCATATCTATATTAGCAGGACATAGGATTGTTGGTGGATCATTATCTGTTATAGTAATTGTAAAGCTGCAAGAAGATGTATTTCCTGAAGCATCGGTTGCAGTAAATTCTACATTTGATTCTCCAATTGGAAACTGACTACCAGAGGTAAGTCCCGCAGTCTGTTCAACGATTACGTCACAATTGTCTGTTGCAGTTGCATCTTCAAAAGTAACAATTGCAAAACTTTCTCCAGCTTCTGTTGTTTGATTCACATTTGCAGGACAAGTTATTGCAGGATCTTCGTTATCTACAACGATCACATCAAAGGATACTGTTGAAGTATTTCCAGCTGCATCTGTAGCAGTGTAAGTCACTGTTGTAGTTCCCACAGGGAATTCACTACCAGAAGCCATGCTTCCTTCATTAAGTGTTATCACTGTTCCTTCACAATTATCGGTAGCAGAAGGAGCAGAGAAAGTAATGACTGCTCCACAAACTCCAGCATCTGTGTTTACATTGATATCTGACACAGATTCAAAAGTTGGGTCTTCAGTATCATTTACGGTTACATCGAAGCTACAAGAAGCGGTGTTTCCAGCTGCATCTGTGGCAGTGAAAGTTACTGTGGTAGTTCCTACTGGGAATACTTCCCCTGAGGCAGGACCAGCTGTTTGAGTTACAGATACATTTCCAGAATTGTCATTTGCAACCGGCATTTCGAATTCTACTACTGCTCCGCATAATCCGGCATCAACATTCATATTGATATTGGCAGGGCAGGAGATAGTAGGATCTTCTTCGTCTATAATTGTTACTGTAAAACTACAGGTAGCGGTATTTCCGGCAGCATCGGTTACAATATATGTGTTGGTTGTAGTTCCAATTGGGAATTCACTTCCTGAAGGTAAACCTGCAGTTTGCTCTGTAGTAGCTCCACAATTATCGGTTCCCAAAGGAGCTTCAAAAGTCACTACTGCTGTAGCTTCACCCATATCGGTTGCCTGGCTGATGTTGTCTATACAAACAATCACAGGAGCCTCATTATCGATTATAGTTACGGTAAAGCTGGTAGAAACTGTATTTCCAACAGCATCGGTTGCAGTGTAAGTCACCGTTGTAGTTCCCACAGGGAATTCACTTCCAGAAGCTAAGCTTCCTTCATTAAGTGTTACCACTGTTCCTTCACAATTATCGGTAGCAGTTGGAGCTTCAAAAGAAACTACGGCTCCACAAACTCCAGCATCTGTGTTAACAGTGATATCTGATACAGATTCAAAAGTTGGGTCTTCAGTATCATTTACGGTTACATCGAAGCTACAAGAAGCGGTGTTTCCAGCTGCATCTGTGGCAGTGAAAGTTACTGTGGTAGTTCCTACTGGGAATACTTCCCCTGAGGCAGGACCAGCTGTTTGAGTAACGGTAACTTCTAGTCCTGAGTTATCTGTTGCGGTTGGAGTTTCAAAAGAAACCACAGCTCCACAAATTCCAGCATCTACATCCATATCTATATTAGCAGGACATACGATTGTTGGTGGATCATTATCTGTTATAGTAATTGTAAAGCTACAAGAAGATGTATTTCCTGAAGCATCGGTTGCAGTAAAAGTTACTGTAGATTCTCCAATTGGAAACTGACTACCAGAGGTAAGTCCCGCAGTCTGTTCAACGATTACGTCACAATTGTCTGTTGCAGTTGCATCTTCAAAAGTTACAATTGCAAAACTTTCTCCAGCTTCTGTTGTTTGATTCACATTTGCAGGACAAGTTATTGCAGGATCTTCGTTATCTACAACGATCACATCAAAGGATACTGTGGAAGTATTTCCAGCAGCATCTGTAGCAGTGTAGGTCACTGTTGTAGTTCCCACAGGGAATTCACTTCCAGAAGCCAAACCTTCGGTTAAGCTAACTTCAGTTCCTTCGCAGTTATCGGTTGCGGTTGGAACTTCATAATTCACAACGGCGCCACATATTCCGGCATCTGTGTTAACAGTGATATCTGATACAGATCCAAAAGTTGGGTCTTCATTATCATTTACGGTTACATCGAAGCTACAAGAAGCGGTGTTTCCAGCCGCATCTGTGGCAGTGAAAGTTACTGTGGTAGTTCCTACTGGGAATACTTCCCCTGAGGCAGGACCTGCAGTTTGAGTAACGGTAACTTCTTGTCCTGAGTTATCTGTTGCGGTTGGAGTTTCAAAGGAAACCACTGCTCCACAAATTCCAGCATCTACATCCATATCTATATTAGCAGGACATAGGATTGTTGGTGGATCATTATCTGTTATAGTAATTGTAAAGTTACAAGTAGATGTATTTCCTGAAGCATCGGTTGCAGTAAATTCTACAGTTGATACTCCAATTGGAAACTGGCTACCAGAGGTAAGTCCTGCAGTCTGTTCAACGCTTACGTCACAATTGTCTGTAGCTGTTGCATCTTCAAAGGTTACAATTGCAAAACTTTCACCAGCTTCTGCTGTTTGATTCACATTCGCTGGGCAAGCTATTGCAGGAGCTTCATTATCTACAACGATCACATCAAATGATACTGTGGAAGCATTTCCAGCAGCATCTGTAGCAGTGTAGGTCACTGTTGCAGTTCCCACAGGGAATTCACTTCCAGAAGCCATGCTTCCTTCATTAAGTGTTATCACTGTTCCTTCACAATTATCGGTAGCAGAAGGAGCAGAGAAAGTAATAACTGCTCCACAAACTCCAGCATCTGTGTTTACATTGATATCTGACATTTCTGAAAGAATTGGATCTTCAGTATCAGGAATTGCTATTATTTCAACTTCTGTTGAAGATGAGATACATTCTCCATCTATAAATCTTGTAGTAATAGAATAAGTTCCTGTAGCAAGGTCACTAAACAATGTGCTAGTTTGATAGTTTACGCCATCAATACTAAATTCAACATCATCAACCGCTACTAAAACTATTGAACCATTATTAAGGTTGCAAGTTGTGTTAATACTAGAGTCAACTACTGGTGCAGCTGGAGTATTAAGTTGCTCATTTACTTTTATGTTCTCACTAGCTGGAGAAATACATCCTGCTGCATTCGTTACTGTAAAGGAATAGTTTCCTGCATTAGCAGTTACCAATCCTGAATCAGAAATACTTACTACACCAGGAGTAAAGTCATAATCGCTATCAGCATCGAAGTCTGCTATTTGGAAAGATCCAGTTGCTGTAGTACAAGTTGGTTGAGTTACTTCTCCTGCTACTGGTGCAGCTGGAGTATCAAGTTGCTCATTCACTTTTATGTTCTCACTTGCTGGAGAAATACATCCTGCTTCATTCGTTACTGTAAAGGAATAGTCTCCTGCATTAGCAGTTACCAATCCTGAATCAGAAATACTTACTACACTAGGAGTAAAGTCATAATCGCTATCAGCATCGAAGTCTGCTATTTGGAAAGATCCCGTTGCTGTAGTACAAGTTGGCTGAGTTACTTCTCCTGCTACTGGTGCAGCTGGAGTATCAAGTTGCTCATTTACTTTTATTGTTCTCACTTGCTGGAGAAATACATTTTGCTTCATTCGTTAGTGTAAAGGAATAGTCTCCTGCAGTTGCAGTTACCAATCCTGAATCAGAAATACTTACTACATTAGGAGAAAAGTCATAATCGCTATCAGCATCGAAGTCTGCTATTTGGAAGATCCAGTTGCTGTAGTACAAGTTGGTTGAGTTACTTCTCCTGCTACTGGTGCAGCTGGAGTATCAAGTTGCTCATTTACTTTTATGTTCTCACTTGCTGGAGAAATACATCCTGCTTCATTCGTTACTGTAAAGGAATAGTTTCCTGCATTAGCAGTTACCAATCCTGAATCAGAAATACTTACTACACTAGGAGTAAAGTCATAATCGCTATTTGCATCGTAATCTACTATTTGGAAAGTTCCCGTTGCCGAATCACACGTTGGCTGAGTTACTGTTCCCGCTACTGGTGCAGCTGGAGTATTAAGTTGCTCATTTACTTCTAAGTTCTCACTAGCTGGAGAAATACATCCTGCTGCATTCGTTACTGTAAAGGAATAGTCTCCTGCATTAGCAGTTACCAATCCTGAATCAGAAATACTTACTACACTAGGAGTAAAGTCATAATCGCTATTTGCATCGTAATCTACTATTTGGAAAGTTCCGTTGCCGAATCACACGTTGGCTGAGTTACTGTTCCCGCTACTGGTGCAGCTGGAGTATTAAGTTGCTCATTTACTTCTAAGTTCTCACTAGCTGGAGAAATACATCCTGCTGCATTCGTTACTGTAAAGGAATAGTTTCCTGCATTAGCAGTTACCAATCCTGAATCAGAAACACTTACTACACCAGGAGTAAAGTCATAATCGCTATCAGCATCGAAGTCTGCTATTTGGAAAGATCCCGTTGCTGTAGTACAAGTTGGCTGAGTTACTGTTCCTGCTACTGGTGCAGCTGGAGTATCAAGTTGCTCATTTACTTTTACGTTCTCACTTGCTGGAGAAATACATCCTGCTTCATTCGTTACTGTAAAGGAATAGTCTCCTGCATTGGCAGTTACCAATCCTGAATCAGAAATACTTACTACACCAGGAGTAAAGTCATAATCGCTATCAGCATCGAAGTCTGCTATTTGGAAAGATCCAGTTGCTGTAGTACAAGTTGGTTGAGTTACTTCTCCTGCTACTGGTGCAGCTGGAGTATCAAGTTGCTCATTCACTTTTATGTTCTCACTTGCTGGAGAAATACATCCTGCTTCATTCGTTACTGTAAAGGAATAGTCTCCTGCATTGGCAGTTACCAATCCTGAATCAGAAATACTTACTACACTAGGAGTAAAGTCATAATCGCTATCAGCATCGAAGTCTGCTATTTGGAAAGATCCCGTTGCTGTAGTACAAGTTGGCTGAGTTACTTCTCCTGCTACTGGTGCAGCTGGAGTATCAAGTTGCTCATTTACTTTTATGTTCTCACTTGCTGGAGAAATACATTTTGCTTCATTCGTTAGTGTAAAGGAATAGTCTCCTGCAGTTGCAGTTACCAATCCTGAATCAGAAATACTTACTACATTAGGAGAAAAGTCATAATCGCTATCAGCATCGAAGTCTGCTATTTGGAAAGATCCAGTTGCTGTAGTACAAGTTGGCTGAGTTACTTCTCCTGCTACTGGTGCAGCTGGAGTTCCTACAATTGTAATTGATTGTGTGCTTATGTTTGTACATGTTCCAGCATTATCTGTTGAATATATGATTGTATATGGTCCAGGTGTAGAAGCATCTAAATCAATTACTCCAGTAGTTGAATTTATAATTAATCCTGTAGTTGAATTAAATGATCCACCGCTAACACCAGTCACTGTAGGTGTTACATCAGTACCATCAACACAATATGGAGAACCTGAATAACTAAACGAAGCATTATCCAAAGTATTTATCGTAATAGTCGCCTCTTGAGAAGGTATTTTTAAATTTGCGCAAACTGCACTTACAATAATAGCTCTATATCTTGTGGTAACAGTTACATCGGAAGGGGTGTAATTTCCGGCTATAGTAGGAATGTTTCCGACAGAAACCCACCCGTTTCCTTCATTTTTCTCCCAGTCAACCACATTACCAAAAGAACCATTAAGAGCTAGCTCTGTTGGAATATACTTTCCAGAACAATATTCTTTACCTCCTGAAATAACTCCCGATAAAGCAATGTCAAATACTAAAGGAGGATGGGGACATAAATTAGAATTTAAATTCCCCCCCTTCACAGATATATATTTTCCAAGTTGAATAGAATTACCACCAACCAAATTGCATATATCAATCACCGAACCCGCTCCTAGAGGTATCTTCACTTCAAGAAATCTACTATCTCCTGGCGCAAAATCTCCAACAGCCGCTTTAATACCGAAATTTGTCGCACTAGTTTGAAAACTAGTACCATCCCACTTTAAAACTTCTAGGGAATTGCTGTTGTTAGTGTTTATTTGTACAACCAAATCTGCATCTCCAACAACTATCTCTTTATTTGCGAATCTATCTGTTCCAATTGATTTCCCATCAGTATCAAAGTAATACCTGAATATAGCATTTCCGCCATTTCCAACCTGAAATCCCAATAATAAATAAGGATCCGCAGGAATGTCATTGTTAATTGTAGCTAAAACTTTCACTACGTCACAGGTAGTACTTGCATTAGAATCTACAGCACTTGTTTGAGCATCTGAATATTCTGTAGCATTGAAATTCCCATCAGGTACAGTTTGTGAATAACCAGTAGAAAAATTGAAAAAGCATCCAGAGAAAATTAACAGGATGGTTAGAGTTTTAAAAAAAGAAGGAGGTTGGGCACAATTTTTTTTATTAAAAAATAATGTAGCTTTATCAACCAACAATGCAAAAGTAGTTTTCCAAATCATAATTTACATCTTTGAATTATATAATTCTATTTTTGAAACTATCCCTTCCAGGATTTGTTTCCTTTATTTTACTCAGACGATAAAAGATGATTTGTAGGGTTACAATCATCAAAATGTTCTAAAATGGACATTTATAATTAATACGGAAGATTGTTTTTCTGGAAATCTTTGACAAATCGATTTGGGGACCAATTTGGGTTTTTGCATTAATTATTGGTAAATATTATTATAAATGATTGTTAAAAAAAGGAATAGTTAAAATTTTAGATGTAATACAAAATTAACTCGATGAAATGCAATAATTTAAGTTTTTTATTAGGGGTTTTCCCCCATTTTAATTAGGAATATGATTAATTGGAAAAGTGGTTTTTCAATAATCAATAAGGGAAATCCTTTAATTTTAAAGCTGAATATTAAAGGGTTAAAATCAAAAAAAGGTTGCCCATAAAGACAACCTTTTCGTTAATTTTTTTTGGTTATTAATTGAACTCATACATCAAAATGCGATGATTTTCTTCGTTTACCAATGGAAATTTGTCGAGGTCTATTTCATATATCCAACCTTCCGTAATAGTATCAAACACATCGTATTCGGAATCTATCGTATATCCTAATTCCTGCCGGGCATAATTTATCCAGGTTTGGTAAGTCGGTAAATCCATGGAAGCTTTATTTGCCTCTACTATTAAATAATTGTTTTCAATAGTTATGCTAAAACGGGAGTTTCCATTATTACTAACTTTACCGATATTCTCCCAATTTCCTTCGTTCATCTTTGATATATTAATACTGCTAAGATTTTTGGGATCAAAATCTACAGCATAGGTCTGGTGATCTCTTCCATAACTGTCAGGATTTACCATCCCGGGTAGCGAGCAACCGGTAAATGCAATTAGACTTAAAAAAAATAGTGAGAATTTTAGATGTTTTAAAATTAGGGTGTTAAAGGCAATACTTAATTTGAACATAGGGGGGGGCTACTTTAAAATAATTGTTGATAAAAATTCTAATAGTAGGTTAAAGATTAAAAGTCTTTGGGGAAACTTAGATCCACGGTAAATTTAGTTATATGGATGCTTAGGTTCTAATTTAATAGATGTAAGTATAGATATATTAGTTCAAATACAGCATGTTAAATACTAGTTAAAGCTTTTTATTTTATTAATAAGTTATCAACAGTTTGTGCTTTTAGGATTAATCAATTCAACTTTTTTCAAACTTTTAAATGGAGTCTACTATATTATCTACAAATCTTGTAAATTGCGTGAAAGTTGATTATATGGGGAAAAATTTATCTGATTACCGTAAAAATTATATCAAAGGAGAGCTGCTGGAATCTGAAATTCCTGAAAATCCGCTGGAATTATTTCATGCGTGGTTTGATGAAATGGAAATGGTACTAAAATACAGGCGGGAATTAAATGATTCTGTAGAAGCAAATGCTATGACTGTTGCAACAATTGGGATTGATGGTTTTCCAAAAAGCAGGATCGTTCTTTTAAAGGAGTTTAATGAAGAAGGATTTATTTTCTTTACCAATTACACTTCAGAAAAGGGAATATCCTTATTGAATAATCCCCATACATGCCTTTCCTTCTTTTGGGCCGGCCTGGAACGTCAGGTGATCATTAAAGGAAAAGCAGAAAAAATCTCCGAAGAAAAATCGATAGAATATTTTAATTCACGGCCACGAGGCAGCCAGTTAGGAGCCTGGGCTTCAAATCAGAGCAGTGAAATCAAATCCCGTGAGATTTTAAATAATAATCTAAGGGAACTTGAACTTAAATTTAAAGATATGGACATTCCAAAACCCGAACAATGGGGAGGATTTCTTGTAAAACCGGAAAACTTCGAGTTTTGGCAAGGAAGGTCCAATAGGTTACACGACAGAATATTATATAGTAAAGTCAAAGATTCCTGGGATTTTAGGCGATTAGCGCCCTGATACGTTTTTGTAAAAAGGAGTGTAAATCCTTGAGTTTTTCTACTCCCATTTATAAATTAGGATATTTAAAATATAAAAAGAATGAAAAGACTAATTTTAGTTAGGCACGGGAAGTCCTCCTGGGAAAATAATCTTGAAGATGAAAAACGACCTTTGAAAAAGAGAGGGTATAGGGATGGTGAACTTATAAGTACTACTTTTGAAGAATTCGTGGAACAGCCTTTAGTTATTTGGTCCAGTCCTGCTGTTAGAGCGCTGGAGACGGCGAAAATATTTAAAGAAAAATTGAATCTAAAGGATGAGAATTTCTTTATAAAACCTTCCTTGTATACATTTAGCAGCCGGGATTTATTCTCCCAAATACAGCGTTGTGATCCGGAAATTGACCAACTGATGGTCTTTGGACATAATCCGGCAATGACGGTTCTTGTGAACGATTTGGGAGATAAAAATTTTCCCTCTATACCAACTACCGGACTAACAGTGATAGATTTCAAAACAAACTCCTGGAAAGACCTGAAAGATGGAAAAACAATTTTAAATTTATTTCCGAAAAATTTGCGTTAATTAATGAGCAGTAATCAATATATAAACAGGGAGCTTAGCTGGCTTCAATTTAATGCGAGAGTGCTTCAGGAAGCTGAAGATGAAACAGTTCCATTAATAGAAAGACTTCGTTTTCTTGGAATTTTCTCCAATAATCTTGATGAATTTTTTAAAGTTCGGTACGCTACTATCAAACGGATAGATCTTGCAGGAAAGAGTGCTAAGAGTGTTTTAGGTGGGATTAAAGCTGGAAAACTTCTGGAAGAGATCACACAAATAGTGATTGACCAACAATCTGAAAGCCTAAAAATTTTAGATAGAATTCAAGATCAGCTGGAAAATCACAATATTTTTATAATCAATGAAAAACAGGTATCCAAAACTCAGGAAGCTTTTATAAAAAGCTATTTTCTTACACATGTGAGTCCGGCGCTGGTTACCATTATTTTAAACGATCTGGTAAAAATTCCAAGCCTTAAAGATAGTGGGGCATATCTCGCGGTGAAAATGGTGATGAAGGAAGAAGTTCCGCAACAAGGAATTTCCAAGCTTCTCAATAGGCAGGTGCACGACAGAAAATATGTTTTGATCGAAATTCCCAGAAGTATAGATCGTTTCGTGGTGCTCCCTGCCGAAGGTGAAAAGCAATACATCATTTTACTGGATGATTTGATTCGGTTTAATTTGAAAACAATTTTCAATATTTTTGAATATGAAAGCATTTCAGCTCATATGATAAAGATAACCCGGGATGCAGAGTTGGATATCGACAGTGACCTGAGTAAAAGTTTTATCGAAAAAATATCGATGAGTGTAAAGGATCGAATTAAAGGAGATCCCGTGCGTTTTGTGTACGATATGAATATTGGCGAAGATACCCTGGGATACCTTATGGGGAAAATGGGTATAGACTCTACAGATAGTATTATTCCCGGTGGAAGATATCATAACCGGAGAGATTATATGAATTTCCCCAGTCTTGGGAATGATAAATTACTGTATAAGGCAATAGATCCTTTGCCTATTCCGGGTTTGGTACTGCAGGGAAGCTTGTTAGGAATGATTTCAAAAAAGGATTACCTGCTTTATGCCCCATATCAAACCTTTGCGTATGTTGTTAAATTCCTAAGGGAGGCGGCACTGGACCCGAAGGTAAAAACCATAAAAATCACTATTTACAGGCTGGCAAAAATATCACATATTGCCAGTTCCCTAATTAATGCTGTTAAAAACGGCAAAAAAGTAACCGTCCAAATCGAGTTAAGAGCCCGGTTTGATGAAGTTGCGAATATTCGTTATGCAGAACAAATGCAGCAGGAAGGAGTAATTTTGATCTTTGGGGTTACAGGTTTAAAAGTTCATTGTAAAACCTGTGTGATAGAACGGGAAGAAAAGGGCAAATTAATTAAATATGGTTTCCTGAGCACCGGGAATTTTAACGAATCTACCTCCAGGATATATACAGATTATACCTTGTTTACAGGAAATCAGGAATTGCTGAAAGAGATCAATAAGGTTTTCGATTTCTTTGAAATTAATTATAAAGTTAGCAGGTACAAGCATTTACTGGTATCTCCTCATTATACCAGAACAGCATTAATCAAACTCATATCTACAGAAATTGAGAATGCCCAGAAAGGGAAGTCGGCCGGAATAAAATTAAAATTGAATAGCCTCTCAGATTTTGCACTTATTGATAAATTGTATGAAGCAAGTCAGGAAGGAGTGAAGATCCAGCTTATAGTTAGAGGTATTTGTTCTCTTATTCCCGGGATTCCTGGAATGAGCGAAAATATTGAAGCGATAAGTATTATAGATAAATTTCTAGAACATCCCCGGGTTTATATTTTTGAAAATGCGGGAGATAAAAGGGTATATATCTCCTCTGCAGACTGGATGACCAGAAACATGGATTATAGGGTGGAAGTATCCTGTCCAATTTATGATGAAAACATTAAACAGGAAATTTTGGAAACTTTTGAGATTAGCTGGAGAGATAATGTAAAAGCCCGGGTACATTCTATAAATCAGGACAATGCATACAGAAAAAATAATCTTCCGGCATGTCGCTCGCAATTTGCCTTATATGAATATTATCAGAAAAAATTAGAAAACTACCAGTTGTGATTAAACAAAGAAATTATGCAGCGATAGATATTGGTTCCAATGCAGTACGATTATTGATATCAACAATAACCGAACAGGAAAACAAAGAACCTATTTTTAAAAAAACTTCCCTGGTTAGGGTACCTATTCGTTTGGGATCTGATGTTTTTATGACCAAAAACATCTCCGAAGAAAACAAGATGAGGATGCTGGATACCTTGCAGGCTTTTCAATTGTTGATGAAGACTTATAAAATTGAAAAATATAAAGCCTGCGCTACTTCTGCCATGCGTGAGGCTAATAACGGGCAGGAAGTTGCAAATCTTATCGAGGAAAAAACCGGAGTACAAATCAACATAATCAATGGGAGCGATGAAGCAGCTATGATCGCTGCAACAGACCTTCATGCGCTTATTCAAAGTGATAAAACGTATTTATATGTAGATGTTGGGGGTGGAAGTACAGAGTTTACTTTTTATTCCAATGGAGATACCATTGCTTCAAGATCTTTTAAACTAGGAACGGTTCGTATTCTCGAAAATATTGTAGATCCCGGAACCTGGGACGAAGTGGAAGCCTGGATTAAGGAAGTTACCGGAGATTACAAAAAAATAGATTTGATAGGTTCCGGTGGGAACATCAACAATATTTTTAAAAGCAGTGGGAAATCAATTGGCAAGCCACTTAGTTTTCTTTATTTAAGTTCTTATTATCAATTGCTAAATTCCTTCACCTATGAAGAAAGGATCACAGAGCTTAATTTGAATTCAGATAGGGCCGATGTTATTATTCCCGCAGCAAAAATTTACCTATCTGCGATGAAATGGACCAAAGCCCGCAGGATTTATGTTCCTAAAATAGGATTGGCAGATGGAATTATAAAATCGTTGTACCAGGAAAGTCAGGATAATATTTAGCCATGGATGCTTTCTTTTTTACCTAAATCTTTCATTACCCCGGCTTCAAAAGTTAACAGTTCCTGCCACTTTTTATCTACATCTTTTCGTTCTCCGTATTGGCGGGCAAAATTTAGGAACAAGGTATAGTGGTTTGCTTCGCTTATCATCAACTGTTTATAAAATTCTCTAAGCTGCGGTTCTTTCAGTTCTTCGGAAAGCAACCTGAATCGTTCACAACTTCTGGCTTCAATTAATGCGGCAATTAAAAGGCGGTGAACCATTTGATCGATCCTGCTGCCTCCTTTAGGAAAGAATTCCCTCACTTTTATCACATACTCATCTTTCCTATCGCGACCTAATGTATAGCCCCTGTTAAGCAATTTATCGTGAACCATTTTAAAATGTGCTACTTCCTCTCTTGCAAGCGCTGTCATTTCGGTAACAAGTTCAGAATATTCAGGAAAACTTACAATTAAAGAGATGGCAGTAGATGCCGCTTTTTGTTCACACCAGGCGTGGTCTATCAAAATTTCTTCGATATTCTTTTCTGCAATTTCTACCCAACGTGGGTCCGTAGGTAATTTTAATCCTAGCATAGTTATATTTCTAGATCAAATGTTGTTCGTAACTTTTCAATAAGCGGATTTTTTTCCTTTAGCTTATTATATTTTTCCATATTGGTGAAAGCATATTTTTTCGCCACTTTTTCATTCACGATAATGTCCAGCGAAATATTCGTGTTTTGAAGCTTTTTCTTCAAAAAAGCCATCATAGGATTCTGGCCTTTTTCAAGATCATTTTTCATGGTATCTGCCGGCAATTCAATAGAAATAATTTTCCCTTCAACTTTAGGCATATCCGTCTCCATAATGGAAGCAAGAATTTTTTCACCTTTATTCTTCAACCTGTGAATGTATTCATCCCAGGCAGCCTGCAATTGCACCTCGGTAAATGCTTCATTTTTTTCCTCTTCCACTTTAGGCTTAGTTCCCTGCTGTTTTGCAAGTAATTCCTTTCTTTTCCTGATGCTGGCCATAGAAAGGCCTGAAATCTTTTCTACGGAAGCTGACTCTTGATTCGTTGAGAGTTTTTCCTCATCCATGGTTTCTTCCGAAGTTTCCGGAGTAACGAGGTTTTCTTTCACTTCAGCTTCCAATGTTGATGTATCTGGAATGGAATTGACTTCTTCTACTTTTTCTGAATTTTGCACGGTTTTATCGTAGGCTGCTTCTTCAGTATTTTTTATTTCTTCAGAAGAAAGGGAAGGAGTTCCAGGGCTTTTATCTTCTGCAGTTTCTGCTGTATCTTTGACCTCTTCCGAAGTTTTTGAAATATCTTCGAATTTGCTTATGGTTTCTGAAATTGGTCTTTGATGCAAATTATTTTCTTCAGAGATCTCTGAATTTTGCGGAGAAGGGGATGTCTGGAATTTTTCCGGCTTATCTTCAGCAACCGGTAATTGCGATGCTGCGTCTGGAGCAGAACTTGACGTTGCATATTCGTGATCTCTAACGATCGTTTTCTTTTCAGAAGAAAGCTTTACCGCCCCAGGTAATGCATTTATATAATTCTCAGCAGGGATTATAAATGGTTCAGACTTTTTTTTTTCTCCATCAAAGGTGACAGAGGCAAGTTGCATTAGGCAAAGTTCTACCAATAAACGTTGATTCCTGCTGCTTTTATATTTTAGGTCACATTCATTTGCAAGCTCGATTCCCTGTAAAAGAAAACGATGATCTGTTTTCTGGGACTGGTCAAAATATTTTGTTTTTGTGGTGTCTCCAACCTCAAGTAAATGGATCGTTTTTGGATTTTTACAAACCATAAGATCCCGGAAATGTGAAGCCAGACCGGCAATAAAATGATGCCCATCAAAACCATGGGAAAGTATTTCATTGAACGCTACCAGGAGTTGCGGAATATTATTCTCCAGAAGAAGATCGGTAACATCCAGGTAAGTTTCATAATCCAAGACATTCAAATTCTCTGTTACCGCCTGTCTGGTAAGGTTTTTCCCTGAAAAACTCACTACCCTGTCATAAATGGACAAGGCATCTCTCATAGCGCCGTCTGCTTTTTGAGCGATAATATGAAGCGCATCATCTTCAGCGTTTATACCTTCTTCTCCGGCGATATATGCCAAATAGTTCTTTGCATCGGTTACAGTGATCCTTTTAAAATCAAAGATTTGACAGCGCGATAGTATGGTGGGAATTATTTTATGTTTTTCGGTGGTTGCAAGGATAAAGATTGCGTGTCTTGGTGGCTCTTCCAGCGTTTTTAGAAAAGCGTTAAAAGCAGCGGTGGAAAGCATATGCACCTCATCAATAATATAGACCTTGTATTTACCAACCTGAGGCGGGATGCGAACCTGATCTATCAAATTCCTGATATCATCTACAGAATTATTGGAAGCTGCATCCAATTCAAAAATATTGAAAGCAAAATCCTCATCCTGAGTATGGGATTCATCCTGATTGATCATTTTTGCCAGAATCCGGGCACAGGTAGTTTTTCCTACTCCCCGCGGACCCGTAAAAAGCAATGCCTGGGCAAGGTGATCGTGTTCAATGGCATTTAAAAGCGTATTTGTAATTGCCTGTTGCCCTACAACATCTTTAAATGTCACAGGACGGTATTTTCTCGCCGATACTACAAAATGCTCCATGAATAATTTTTGAAAAACAAATATAGAAATACCATCTTTAAGAAGTAAATGTAAACCCTTAATTTTTGAAGGAATGTGATATCTAAATTTAATCCCTCCTTGAGGGTTTTTAAAACTATTTTCCAATTCATACCTCGGGAGCCTGCCCGAAATGAATTTCATTCAGGCGGGCCTGCCCGTACCATTTGGGTGGGCCTGCCCCGAGGTTCTTGATTCTTATTAGAGATTTAAATCTCCAATGCCCGCCCGTACCATTCGGGTGAGATTTCATGGAAATTCCGGATGTCTTTTCATCTTAGATTTTTAGCGGGCTTATGTGTTTTTATTGTTTATTTTATTTGGATAGAAATTGATGTTATGTTAGGAAGCTGCTGTATCTTTGCCTGAAAGCAGATCGCCTTATCGCCTTGATTTAGATCAGGGAGGAAAGTCCGGACACCATAGGGCAGTATAGTGGGTAACACCCACCGATCTTAACTCCGGTTTTACCGGAAGTGGGATCAGGACCAGTGCAACAGAAAGTATGTACAGATAATGCTGTAGTGAAACCAGGTAAACTCTATGCGGTGCAATGCCATGTATACCGGTATTTAAGGGCGGCCCGTCCGTTGCCGGAGGGTAGGCAGCTAAAGGTTTTTGGCAACAAAAATCTCAGATAAATGATAAGGGTCCCGGAGTTTTTCGGGATACAGAATCCGGATTATAGATCTGCTTTTTTTATTTTAGAACCATTCAAAAAAAGTGTTTGAATTTTATTTTGGAAGTAGGTTCAGTCTTTTCTTTAAGATCACGAAAATTTTTCTTTACTCAGGATCTCCTTTGCCCAGGTTAATGCCTGCTCAAATTCAGTGAAAATTTCAAACGGAAACCTAGCAAAATTTTTCTCAAATATAGCCATTTTAAGAGCTGCTGCATTCTCGCTAACTATTGCAATTCCCCAAAGATTCGTGGTTTTTTCAAGATTCACGTATATAGTTGGGTCAACATTATAGGAATTGGATCTTTGCGAAATATAAATAAACTTTCTTTCCATATAAATTCCAGAGCAAGCTTTAACCAACTCATCCGTATTATTTTGATCGAGAACAACATCTTCCTTAATCTTTGAAACTACAAAATCCTTGTAAAATTTAAGAGTGGTAAATTCCAACTCGATAGTTTCTATAAGTGGATCCATACTTATGGTTTAGGAACAAAAAAACTAAAAACTGAATTCCCATATTTTCTTGATTCGCTATAGTTTTCTAATGATGTAAGTTTGGTATGCTTGGAATGTTCGATAATCAAAATCCCTTTTGGGTTGAGAATGTTCTTTTCCATAACCAATTCAACTATTTTATTGAATTGATCTTCCTCAAGATCGTAAGGAGGATCTGCAAAGACCAAATCGGCTTTAACAGGTGCTTTTTCAATGTATTTAAAAACGTCACTTTTTATAGGATTGATATCCAGTTGAAGTTCTGTAGCAGTTTTTTTGATAAATTTCACACATTCAATATTGGCATCAACCGCGATAATTGGACCGGCACCCCGGGAACCAAATTCATAAGCGATATTTCCGGAACCCGAAAAAAGATCCAGTACTTTCAATCCTTTAAAATGAAACCGGTTATTTATGATGTTGAACAAGCCTTCCTTGGCCATATCTGTAGTTGGGCGTATTGGTAACTGTTTTGGGGCAGTAATTCTTCTGCCTTTATGAAGGCCTGATATTATTCGCATTCTATTGATTTAAGTAAAATAAAAGCCTCTCTTTGAAATTGATTGTTGTATTCTTCTGTGAAATTAATATTGAGATCAGGTTTCAGAAACTGAACATTTTTGATATAGGTATATACTATTTGATAAAAAGAGGATTCTTCTGAAATTTCACCTGTTAATATTAAATCTATTTCTGAGGGATCCAGTTTTAACTGCTCTAAGGTAAATAATAAATAATAGATAAAATCTTCGGCAGAATCATATGTAAAGGAATTACTCAGCAAGAGTTTTCCATTGCGAACAATTACAAGATCATAAGAATTGGTATAATTGTTTAAATAAACCTTTGTTAGTAAACTTTTTTCGAGACTTAAAATAGCTTGGGCAAAAACTGAAATACTGTGTTTATATTCAAATTCCCCATATTTATCAAAAAAATAATTGGTGATGTTGGTAAACGGAATATAAACAATTACCAGGTTATTTACCTCAATAAGATCGTGGGCTACCACATCTGTCTTTAATATCTTAGTATTGAATTTTAAATAATTGGAAGCCTCCTCTTCAATAAAATATTCTTCGGGCACTATGCTGTAAAGCTCATTTGAAAAGAGAAGCATAACCTCCTCTATTGGATTTTGAAGAAATTCTTCTTTTTCATAAACCAATTCAATTTCCTTTAAAATTTTAGCAGGATTGAATTCTTTTTGGAATGTGGTTTTTTTATGCCAAACCAGTTGGTTTTCTTCGCAATCCAAAATTAAAAAAGAAAGTCCATTCAGGCATACCTGAATGGACAGTTTCAATTTATTCATATTTAGATCTCTAATTACTGCCATAAACTGTAGGCCAGTTACCGGTGGTATTTACCTCTTCCATAGAACCTACTCTTATATACGCTCCATTTACTCCATCCACAGATACCACTTGTTTTTCCTGCATAATCAAATCCTTATCCTGATCATGGAGGATAATGCTTTTATTCACCTTTGCTTCAAAAACCGGAATTTTATTGTCATTTTTTGTTACTGTACCAGCACTCATTTCAAATTTGGCGTCCACACCATCAACAGGAACAAACATCATTTTTTTATAGCTACCTGTTTTAAACAAGGAATCTTTTACAGATGCATATCCAAGAGTGTCTATAATCACAATATCTTTTTGCCTGTCAACACCAAATGCTTTTCTATATTCCTCATCAAGTATTGTGGAATCTCTACGCTGAGTCAAAACGAATTCTGCTGTATCGATGAAGGTCACCAATTTGTCAAAATCTTTTGCGAAAGTTCCGGTGATTTGCTGATGCGCCAATTGTGCACCACGAATATCCTTGAGCCGTTCAATCACTTTGGCGTAACGCTTTTCTTTAACTTTATTAAACTGGATTGGGTCATACACTGAGTTAAAAACCAGGTATCCCAAAAAGATGATAACAATCCAAAGGAGTAATTGAATAACAAGTTTCATGCTTTCGTAAGTTTTAAATTAATTGAGTTCATCGCAAATCTACAATTTTTTTTTATTCGTAAAAGTTTCTGCCCTAAAAATACGTTGTTATCTTTGACTTTTGCAAGTAAGCCTATGGAAAATTTAAATGCCGGTACGTTTTATCAACTATTAATCAAGGAATTAGGCTTCGAGGCAAAGGCAAAACAAGATATTGCATTGCAGCAACTCTCGTCATTTGTTGTTAATCCCTCACCAGACACTTTATTTTTGCTAAAAGGTTACGCCGGAACGGGTAAAACCACCATTATTAGTGCGCTTGTGAAGAATCTTTGGAAGATAAAACGCAGCGGAATTTTACTTGCTCCCACCGGTAGGGCAGCTAAAGTTATTTCCCTGTATTCCAATCAGGAGGCACAAACCATTCATAAAAAGATCTATTTTCCAAAAAAAACAAGTGGGGCGGGTGTACAATTTGTTTTACAGCCTAATAAACATAAAAATGCAATCTTTATCGTAGATGAGGCATCCATGATCCCGGATGAAAATCAGGATTCGAAATTATTTGAAAACAATGGTTTGCTAGCCGATCTTATAGATTATGTATACTCCGGGCAGAAATGTTCTCTAATTTTAATTGGGGATACCGCACAGTTACCGCCGGTAAAACTGGATATGAGCCCAGCCCTAGAGGAACATAAGCTTCGGGATCATTATAATAAAGAAGTTATTCATATAGAATTGGATGAAGTGGTTCGTCAAAGCGAAGAAAGTGATATTCTGCTCAATGCCACAAAGATACGGGAGGCGTTGGCAGATGAGTTTTATGAATCATTCCGTTTTAATCTTACAGGAAAGGCAGATGTGGTAAGGTTGATGGACGGGCAGGAGATCCTGGACGCTATTCAGGATTCTTATGACACTTTGGGCAATGAGGATACCAGTATTATTGTACGCTCCAATAAAAGAGCAAATCAATACAATCAACAAATTCGATCCAGGATCTTATTTCAGGAGGAAGAAATTTCTTCAGGAGATTATTTAATGGTGGTAAAAAATAACTATTTCTGGATAAAACCTACTTCTGAAGCCGGATTTATCGCGAATGGAGATATTGTAAAAGTCCTGGAAATTCAGGCAATTAAGGAATTGTATGGATTCCGTTTTGCTGAAGTAAATGTTAAAATGGTAGATTACCCCAAAATGCAACCTTTCGATACCGTTGTGATCCTCGATACTCTTGAGAGCAATTCTCCCTCGCTTACCTATGATGAATCCAATAAACTCTACCAGGAAGTGATTCAGGATTACGAAGATGAAACCTCTAAGTACAAAAAGTTCTTGAAAGTGAAGGGGAATAAATTTTTTAATGCCCTGCAAATTAAATTTTCATACGCCATGACCTGTCATAAGTCTCAGGGTGGGCAATGGAATACAGTTTTTATTGAACAGCCTTATTTGCCAAACGGTGTAGACAAGGATTATCTAAGATGGCTTTATACGGCAATAACACGTGCTCAGGAAAAATTATATTTGATTGGGTTTAAAGATGATTTTTTTGCTGAAGATTAAAAAAAGATTACCAATTCAACTGAAATTTAAGTAAAATGACTAAAAATAGCGTCTTAAAAATTATAGCTGTAATCCCTGCACGCTATGAAGCAAGCAGGTTTCCGGGGAAATTGATGCAGGATCTCAACGGTAAGACCGTTATTCGCCGAACCTATGAAGCTGCTGTCAATACCGGGTTATTTGATGAAGTATATGTGGTAACCGACAGCGATATTATTTTTGATGAGATTAAGAATTCCGGAGGTATTGCGATAATGAGCAAAAAAGAGCACGAATGCGGCAGCGATAGAATTGCGGAAGCGGTAGAGGATATGGATGTTGATATCGTGGTAAATGTGCAAGGCGATGAACCACTCATAGATAAAGAAAGCCTTTATAAACTTCTTGAAGTATTTAAATATGATACCGAAAGCAGTATAGATCTTGCTTCCCTTAAAACACCAATGTTCGATAGCGAGGAGATTACCAACCCTAATAATGTGAAGGTGATCACCAATAAAAATAACCTGGCGCTTTATTTCTCAAGATTCCCACTTCCTTATCCAAGGGAAACAAATTCCGGAGTGACTTATTTCAAACATATTGGGGTGTATGCATTTAGAAAACAGGCGTTGATGGATTTTTACAGGTTGCCAATGTTGCAACTTGAAGCAACAGAGAAGATCGAATGTATCCGATATCTTGAATATGGGAAAAATATAATGATGGTGGAAACAAATTTTAAAGGAATTGGCATTGATACTGCTGAAGATCTTGAAAAAGCGAGGAAATTATTTAAAGAGTACTAGTTTTAATGAATCTAGATCCTTGGAAGAAGGCTGCCCGTACCATTCGGGCAGGCCCGCCCTAACGGTACGGGCAGCCTTCGGGGAGTTAAACCCTCGATGAGGGATTATATTCTTCACCATCGGAAGTCTAAGTTTCAGCAGAAATTTTCTTGCAAACCAATACAATTTTTTCATTTTTGAGATTGGTAGCAAAAAATAAATAGGAATTTCCACCATCGCTTATTTTTAGTTCCTGGCGTATTACCTCTACAGATTTCGGGAAATTTCTAGTGGTGATATTGGCTTTTTTTAATTTCAATCTTTGCTTTAATTGCTTCTTGTTAAAAGGTAGTACTTCAGACACTTCAAACACTCTTCCCGGGAAATTTTTTGGTTTTTCCGAAGTGTACAAATGCGTATTGGAATGAAGTTTCAACGTATTGGTGTGAACGGCCAATTCCCGAAACATTCCACTTTTCATGATAGCTGGATTGGGCTCATAAAGGTATTTTAAAGGAAGGCTCAAAGGAACCTCTAATTGTGTATTTGAGAATATAGTTTCGAAAAGTTGAGTTTCAGATTTTTGAAAATCGATCGTTTTTATTTCAACTTTTCCCGAATATCCCTTTTTCAGGATCCATAATAGTTCCTTTACATCACTGTTAACAGCAACGATATGAATTTCAGAAACATGTTTTAACCCGATAATCCCGGCTTTTAGGTCCAGTAAAGGAGAGGTCTTGAGCATAATATTTTCCGAATTCTCAAAAAGCAATTCCAGGTTTTCTGATATATCTGGAGTACACTGATTCAGGTGAAAAACTTTACCTCCATGCTCATCCCGTCTGGAGGGATCCAGATAGATCCAGTCAAATTGTTCTTCAGCTTTTTTTAAAAATTCGATCCCGTTTCCCTGAAATGTTTTAACATTTTTAGCTCCTAAAATTTTAAAATTATGTGTTGCGATTTCAAATAATTCGGGATTGAGTTCACAGTAGGTGAGATGCCTGAATTTTTCAACAAAAAAATAAGAATCTATCCCAAAGCCCCCTGTAAGATCTATAAGTGTACCCCCAGAAATTAAGGAAGCTTTGTAACCTGCAGTTTTTTCTGAAGAAGTTTGCTCCAAATTGAGATTTGGAGGATAAAGAATGTTTTGGGTATTAAACCAAACCGGAAGTTTTGATCTGGCTTTATTTTTCCCTGAAATTTGTACCCCAATTTCCTGTATGGAGACATAAGGAAAAGGGCTTCCTTTTAAGATCAATTTTGAAAGATCCTCTAAAAGATGCTCTAAAATGAACTTTTGAACTTCTGGATATAATAATGCTTTGTTCAAGCCTCAATTGTTTTAAAGATCCCTGGTAAGCCTTTTAACGATCTTATATTCGCTTAAAGATTCTTTTGCGATCACTTTTAATGCAGTATAAAAAGGAACTGCCACAACCATTCCTAATACTCCAAATAAAAGTCCGGCAATAAGAATAATGAGGAATATTTCTAAAGGATGTGAGCGCACGCTGGCACCAAATATAAGCGGCTGACTTATAAGATTATCTATCAATTGGGAAATTCCATACCCCAGCATAATGTAAATTAATTTTGGCAAAATAACCATTTGAAAATCGGCTCCAAGTTGACTGGAGATCACAAAAAGTGCCATTAAAATTCCTGCGAATATTGGGCCTAAGTAGGGAACCAGGTTCAAAAAAGCACAGATAAATGCTATGGCTATTGGGTTGTTTATTTCGAAAATAGTAAGCAACAAGAGATACAGAATAAATAATACGGTAATTTGCATTGTAAGACCTACAAAGTACCGGGACAGCAAGATCTTGATCTTGTTGAATACTCGTTGAAATTTATCTTCTTCTCCTCTGTTGGCAAAAACAAGGATACTATTAAGCATTAACTTACTGTCTTTAAGCAGGAAAAACGAGATAAACATTATAGAGAATATCGCAATTAAAGTAGCACCTAAAATACCAAAAACACTATTTAAAAATTTTGGGATCAGGTTGACATCCAGACCTTGAATAAATTCACTTTGCTTTAAACTTTCGAGAATGTTAATATCTTCTACCCCAAGATAGGTATTGATCTGGTTATTTAATTCATTGATGTCAGTTTTAAACGCCTCAACATCAATTCTGCCCAAATATTGACTTTGCTCAATAAGAATTGGGACAAAAACCAGGATGATTCCAACAAAAACGATCAGGACAAGTAATAAAACTATAATCACGGCCATTTGATTGGGAATACGAAACCTGGATCTTAAAAAGATAACAAACGGTCTTCCAATTAAAGAAATAACCCCTGCAATGGCTATATATACCAATACAGACTGGATTTGATATAGAAAATATAACAACAGGAATAGCGCTGCTATTATTCCCAATGCTCTTAAAATCCCGTAAGAAAATGTTTTTTCGTTCACTTTGTAAATATATTATTTCTTCTGAAAGCGTGGAAGGGTTTTCGTAATTTCATATAAAGCTATTCCAGTTGCCTGTGCGACATTCATACTGCTATTTTTTCCAAACATTTCAATATGTACTTTTTTATCCGCAATTTCAAGCAGGGAATCATCTATTCCGTTTCGTTCATTGCCTATTATAAGGACAATTTTGGATTCATCTTCAAAATTAATGGAACCCAGTATCTGGCTGTCGGAGGTAATTTCCAAAGCAAAAACAGCATATTTCAATTTCTTAAACTTTTCAACAACTTCTCTGGCGTTTTCTTGGAATTCGAATGCTACATTTTTAAGGGTTGAACGGGCAGTTCTTTTAAGACGGTTGTTTTCAGGATTGAACGGAGTACCGCAAAAAACAATTTTTTCTATATTAAAAGCATCTGCAAGCCTAAAAATACTTCCAATGTTGGCATCTCCCATTAAATTATAGGTAAGTATTACAACAGGGAACTTAGATTGGGGATTTGAGTGTGCTTTATGTGCTAATTGTAAACTCAATTTTCAAATGCGTATTTAAGAATGTTTGCTCCCATTTGCAGGGCTTTTAGCCTCACTTCCGGCGGATCATTATGAACGGCAGGATCCTCCCATCCATCGCCCAAATCGCTTTCTACAGTAAAAATAAGGACGAGCCGGTTATTATCAAAAATCCCAAATGCCTGGGGTGGCAGGCCTTCATGTTCATGAATTTTTGGTAACCCATTGGGAAATGAAAAGACAGTATTAAAAACAGGATGGGATGCTGGAAGTTCCTGTAAATCCCTATCAGGGAATATTTTTTTCACCTCTTTTAAAAAATATTTTTGCATTCCGTAATTATCATCAATGTGCAAAAACCCTCCGCTTAAAAGGTAATTCCTAAGGTTTAGTGATTCCTCATCACTAAAATATACATTCCCATGGCCAGTCATATGTATAAAGGGATATTGAAAAATATCGCTACTCCCGGGAGTAACGGTTCCGGGCTTGGGATTTATTGCAGTGTTGATATTTTCATTGCTAAATTTTATAAGGTTTGGCAACGATGTGGGATTGGCATACCAGTCTCCGCCACCCTGATACTTCAAAAGGGCTATTTCCTGAGCGCTTAGTTGTATTGCAAAAAGCGTTAAAAAGATAAAAATGATTTTGCGTATCATTATATGTTTTTGAAAGTAGAAATGTAAATTCAATGGAAAGGTAGGGTTTTCATTTTAATTTTCATTGGCTAAAGCTATGGTGTGACAGGCTACAATTGCAGCAGTCTCAGTGCGTAAACGGCTTTTTCCAAGACTTACAGGGGTCCAACCATTATTTAATGCTAATTCTATCTCTGCCAAAGAAAAATCCCCTTCCGGACCTATTAAAATAGTGGAGCTTTCCCCTGGTTTTATAAGACTTTTTAAAGAGGCTCGTTGCTTGTCCTCTTCGCAATGAGCGATATATTTCTCTCCTTTTATGTCACTTTGAATAAATTCTGAAACACTTAAAGGCTCATTTAATTTGGGAATGCTAAAATGAAGGGATTGTTTCATCGCGCTTTGAAGTACGCGCTCAAAACGATTTGATTTCACGAATTTTCTTTCGCTATGTTCACATATTATGGGGGTGATCTCCTGAATTCCAATTTCTGTAGATTTTTCCAGGAACCATTCGTAACGATCGTTCATTTTGGTGGGTGCTACTGCAAGATGAAGATAATAATCAGGTTTCTTTTCGGCTTCAACTTCAATTACTTTGGCGATACATTGCTGGGCGGTTATAAGGATTATTTCGGTTTTAAAAAGAAATCCGGTTCCGTTGGTCACATGTAGCAAGTCTCCCTGTTTTTTTCGAAGAACTTTAACAATATGCTTGCTCTCCTCTTTGGGAAAAATTACTTGTTGATCATTTTCGGAAATATCTGGCTGATAAAATAACTGCATCTCTTAAATTTCATACCGGGCCTGAGCGGTTACCGAAAGATCGCAAAAATCGTTGTTTAAATATTTATAATATCCCACAATGCCTATCATTGCCGCATTATCTGTGGTATACTCAAATTTTGGAACATAGGTTTTCCATCCATATTTGGCCTCTGCGTCATAAAGTGCCTTTCTAATGCCACTGTTGGCAGAAACACCTCCTCCAATTGCTATTTCCTTAATTCCTGTTTGCTTTACTGCCTTTTTTAGTTTATCCATAAGGATCTCCACAATGGTATATTGAATGGAAGCGCAAATATCATCCCTATTTTCTTCAATAAAATTGGGGTTCTCCCTGACCTGTTTCTGAATAAAATAAAGCACTGCGGTCTTGAGTCCGCTAAAGCTAAAATCAAGTCCGGCAACTTTTGGTTTTGTAAATTTAAAGGCCAGATGGTTCCCGGTTTTCGCATATTTATCGATTAGGGGGCCACCGGGATAGGGGAGGCCTAATATTTTGGCGCTTTTGTCAAAAGCTTCGCCCACGGCATCATCAATGGTTTGACCTATAACTTCCATCTCAAAATAATTTGAAACTTTTACAATCTGGGTATGCCCACCGCTTATGGTAAGTGCAAGAAAAGGGAAACCGGGTTTTGAGAAATTTTCTTCAGCAATAAAATGTGCCAGAATATGGGCCTGCATATGGTTTACCTCAATGAGAGGAACGCTTAAACCCATAGCCAGGGATTTCGCAAATGAAGTTCCTACCAATAAAGAACCCATAAGTCCGGGACCTTTGGTAAATGCGATTGCAGATATGTCTTTTTTGTCGATATTTGCTTCATCAATTGCCTGGTGAATTACCGGAACGATGTTTTGCTGGTGTGCTCTGGAAGCAAGTTCAGGAACTACACCCCCGTATTTTCTATGAACCTCCTGGGTTGCAACAATATTTGATAATAAAGTGTCGTTTTTTAAAACTGCCGCAGCCGTATCATCACATGAAGATTCTATCGCTAAAATATATATGTTTTGGGAAGTCATTAAAAAGAGAAAGGCATTATAGTTGTTAATATTGTGTACAAAGTTATAACATAAAAGCGTATCAAAAAATTCTGGAAAATACTTATTAGAACAGCGGTCGCACTGCTTTTGTTTTTCGTGCTTTTATTGATTTTATTTTCTATACCCGCCGTTCAAACATCGGTGGCAAAAAAGTTAACAAAATCTATTCGAGAAAGCTCCGATGTGAACATTTCTGTGGGCAGGGTAAGTTTTTCCTATTTTGGAAGGATACGTCTCAACGACGTTTACGTTGAGGACCATCACCAGGATACCTTAATTAATATCGTTGAATTAAAAACTTCCATCTTAAGTTTAACCAATTTACTTGCCAATTATCCCAGGTTAGGAAACACCACAGCAGAAGGTTTAACCTTTAAAATGAAACGTTACAAGGGAGAAGATTCAGACAATCTTAGTATTCTTCTGGAAAAATTAAAGACAGAGCCTACCGGGGAACCAAAACCTTTTAAACTTTCTGTGGACGATATTTTTATCAAAGATGGTTATTTCAGCTTTGTCAATGAAAACCTTGATTCCCCTGAGATCATCATTTTAGATAAACTCAATCTCCTTGCAGAAAATCTGGATATTGAAGCAGATGAATTTTCTATGGATATTAATTCCCTGAAAGCAGAAGAAGGCCGTGGGTTAACAATCGAAAATTTATATACCCGGTTTTCCTATAACCCCAAAAGGATGGTGTTAAAGGATCTCCTACTGGAAACACCCTTTTCGAGATTGGATGCAGATATCCGGATGGATTATAGTTTGGCCGATTTTTCAGACTTCGAAAATAAGGTTAAAATTGAAGCGGACATTCGGGATTCACAGTTTTCCACTAAAGATCTTCAAATTTTTTATGCACCATTTGGAGACGGGCAGGAACTCGCTATAACTACAAATCTAAAAGGAACCCTCAATAATTTTGAATTGGAAGATTTTCAATTAGCTGGGATGGACCGCAGCAGTATTGACGGAACTATGTTTGTGGAAGGTGCTTTTTCTGAAGACATGCAGGATTTTAAACTTACCGGTGATTTTAATGATTTAACTTCAAATTATTACGACCTCGTAAATTTATTACCCAGCCTGTTTAGAGAGAAATTACCTTTGACTTTAAGGGATTTTGGAAATCTTAAATTGCAGGGTAATGTCATTTTAACCAAGAGTTCCCTAAAAGCCGATGTGTTTATCGCTACACAACTTGGTACTGCCAAGGCAGATGTAACCATGCAAAACCTAAATAATTCTGCCGATGTTACCTACAAAGGAAACTTAATATTCAATCAATTTAACATTGGCCGTTTGCTTGATGACCCAAAACTTGGAAAAACCAGTTTTAACCTTTTTGTGGACGGAAAAGGCTTTACCACAGAAGATCTAAATACACAAGTTCGAGGGAAAATTTCCAAACTTGCCTATAACAATTATACCTATTCTGATGTACTTATTATGGGGACTGTGAGAAACTTGATTTTTAATGGTAATCTGGTCTCCAACGATCCTAATTTAAGGCTTGAATTCTCTGGATTAGTAGACATTTCGAAAAAGGAAAACAATTACGATTTTGAAGCTTCCGTAGGCTATGCCAATCTAAATAAACTCAATTTTGTTTCCCGCGATAGTATTTCCGTTTTTAAGGGAGATGTGTTTATGAATATGAGCGGAAATAGCCTGGATAATATCTCCGGAAATATCTTGTTGCTGAACACTACCTATCAAAACCAGAACGATCTTTATTATTTTGATGATTTAAGTATCAATTCTGCTTTTGATGCGGAAGGGGTCCGGACCATTGCAGTAGAATCCCCGGATGTTGTAAACGGCGAGATTACCGGTAATTTCAAGATTTCAGAATTAGACGCTCTTATAGAAAATTCCCTGGGAAGTATTTATACGAATTACCGGCCAAATACGATTACCAGTAATCAATATATGGAGTTTAACTTCGATATTTACAATAAAATTGTTGAAGTGTTTTATCCCGAAATTACCCTGGCTCCAAATACTTTTCTCCGTGGAAGGGTAGAATCTGATGAATCTGAATTTAAATTGACATTTAGATCACCAAAAATTGAAGCTTTTGGAAATATGCTGAAGGATATCAATATTCAGGTAGATAATACAAACCCCATTTATAACACTTTTGTGGAAGCAGATAGCGTTTCTACAAATCTATATAATTTCTCAGAATTCAGTTTGATTAACGTGACCTTAAGGGATACGTTATTCATACGATCTGAGCTTCAGGGAGGAAAAAGTAATAATGATGTTTTTAACCTGAATTTTTTCCATACCATCAACGAGGAAAATAAATCGGTTGTGGGAATCCAGCGATCCGATGTGAAATTTAAAGACAATGTTTGGTTTTTGAATGAAAACAACAACAAAAGCAATAAAATAATATTTGACAATAATTTTAATGATGTGGTGGTAGATTCACTTGTTTTGAGCCATCAAAATGAAATGATTCGTTTAAGTGGTGTCATGACAGATACTACCTACAAGGATTTTAAAATTGAATTTGATAATGTAGATATTGGCAAGATCACGCCAGATCTGGACAGCCTGGCTGTAACAGGAAATTTGAACGGAAAGTTAAACCTGCTTCAGGAAAAGGGCGCATATTACCCCAATACTTCTCTTACCGTAGACGATCTTACAGTGAATGATATTCTTCTTGGAAATCTCAATATTGATGTAGAAGGAAATGAAAGTCTTACATTTTATAATATAGATGCCACCCTTCAGAATAAGGGTTTAGAATCCTTAAATGCAAAAGGAGAGATCAATGTCAATGCTGATAATCCAACGATAGCTATGGATGTCGCCCTTCGTAATTTCAATATGGCGGCGTTTAGTCCCTTGGGAGGGGAAGCGATAGATAACATTCGTGGATTTGCTTCAGGAGATGCACAGGTAACCGGAAACTATCGAAATCCGGATATTACAGGGAAGCTGGATTTACAAAAAGCAGGATTAAGAGTTCCATATTTAAAAATAGATTTTGATTTCCAGGATAATGCCGTTGTGAATTTATCCAACCAAAGATTTGTATTTGATGAAATCGAAATTACGGATACTAAATATCAAACCTCCGGAATTCTTGACGGATCTATTTCCCATAGAAATTTTAAAGAATGGTTTTTAGATTTGGAAATCACAAGTGACAGGCTGGTAGTTTTAGATACAGAAGCAGAAGTAGATGCCTTATATTATGGAACTGCCTTTATCGATGGTTTTGCCAGTATAAAAGGACCAACTGAGAAACTGATAATCGATGTAAATGCATCTACCGAGAAAGGGACTGTTTTTAAGATCCCTTTAAGCGATGCAGAATCTATTGGGGATAATTCTTATATACATTTTTTAAGTCCGGAAGAAAAAGCCTCCCGGCAGGCTGGAGTTATTTTGGAATTGCCGGAAGTGAAAGGATTAGAACTTAATTTCGATCTTGATATTACCAATGAAGCCGAAGTAGAAGTGGTGGTAGATCAAACCAGCGGAAGTACACTTCGGGGTCGGGGAGCGGGAAACCTGCTTATCGAGATCAATACCAACGGGAAGTTCAATATGTGGGGAGATTTCGTGGTCTATGAAGGGGTTTACAATTTTAAATATGCCGGTTTGGTGCAAAAATTATTCAACGTTAGATCCGGAAGCAGTATTAACTGGGATGGAAGTCCAACTCAGGCACAGTTGGATGTAAGTGCTGTCTATGAAGTAGATGCAAATCCAGCGGTATTGCTTGAGAATCCTTCCATTAACAGAAAAATACCTGTAGAAGTAGTTATTTTACTTCAGGGACAGATCGTGCAACCGGATATTACCTTTAATGTGGAGTTCCCAAATGCCAGTTCGGTGGTAAGATCGGAACTGGAATATAGAATCAATGACCGTGCGAGCAGAGAATTACAGGCTTTGTTTTTGGTTACTCAGGGTTCTTTTTATAGTGAACTTGCCATTGGGCAAAATGCGATTACAGGAACACTGGTAGAAAGGGCTTCAAGTTTGGTGAATGATATCTTTGCAGATGAAGAAGGTAAATTCCAGGTTGGGGTAAATTATGTGCAGGGAGACAGGACTCCGGATCAGCAAACGGTGGATAGATTTGGTTTAACGCTATCAACTCAAATAAGCAACAGAGTATTAATCAATGGTGCGGTTGGTGTTCCCGTAGGAGGAGTAACGGAAACCGCAATAATTGGTGATGTAGAAATTGAATTTCTTTTAAATGAAGATGGTTCACTTCGGGCCAAGGTCTTTAACAGGGAGAACAATATTCAGTTTATCGGGGAAGAAATAGGTTTTACTCAAGGTGTCGGGTTATCCTATTCGGTAGATTTTGATACTTTCAAGGAACTTATCAGAAAGATCATGAATAGGGAGCTGGTAAAATCGGAAGCTGAAAAAGAGCAGGAGGAATCAGCCAAATCCCTGGCTCCAAAATATATAACGTTCCCTGAGCAATAGAATCTTCTGTCCGGTTAATTAATTTTCGATCAAATCTTCTTACCGAAACCTTCTTATTTAATCTCTATTGGGTTTAATTCCCCGAGGCTTGCCTCGTTTATTATTACTATTTTGTGACTCGATGTCACAAAATAGTAAATTCATACACAAGAGCCATAACGTAACGGTGCTTCTTTACCATTTGGTGAGCAGTGCTAAATATCGAAGGGTTGTTATTTCTGATTCGGTCGACCGAGTTTTGGTCGCGACATGTTCGGAGATTGAAAAAAGATATGAAGTTTGTTTTCTAGAAGTGGGAACGGACAAGAACCATGTTCATTTTTTGATTCAAAGTGTTCCTTCATATAGCGTAACAAAAATTGTTACGATGGTAAAAAGTATCTTAGCTAGGGAAGTTTTTAGGCAATGTCCAGAAGTGAAAAAGCAGCTTTGGGGTGGAGAATTTTGGGGAAAGGGTTACTTTGTGAACACCGTCGGTCAGCATGGAACCGAGAATGTCATTGCCAAATATGTCAAGGAGCAGGGAATAGAAAAAGAGTACAAAGTGTTGAAAAAAGATTATCAGTTGAAATTATTTTAATGCCTCGTGGGCTTGCCCCGAGGATTATTTACTTTAAGTTTGTAATTTGTAAATTACAAAACATAGCTATGGCCAAAAAGATTAGACGAATAGGAGTAATGACCTCCGGTGGAGATTCTCCCGGAATGAATGCAGCGATAAGGGCTGTAGTAAGAGCTTGTGCTTATTACCATACAGAATGTATTGGGTTTTACAGAGGGTATCAAGGGATGATAGAAGGAGACTATATGGAAATGAATGCAAGAAGTGTCCAAAATATTATTACCAGGGGAGGAACCATTTTAAAATCGGCAAGATCTAAAGAGTTTTTAACCAAAGAAGGAAGGCAAAAAGCTGCAGATAATTTAAAAAAGGCAGAGGTTGATGCCATGATCCTTATTGGGGGCGATGGAACTTTTCGCGGAGGAAAAATCTTTAATGAGGAGCATCACATTCCAATTATAGGAGTTCCCGGAACCATAGATAATGATATTAATGGAACCAATTACACTATAGGCTTTGATACTGCTTTAAATACAGTGGTAGAAGCCATCGATAAGATTCGGGATACCGCGAGTTCTCACAATCGCTTATTTTTTATTGAGGTAATGGGCCGGGATGCCGGTTTCATCGCTCTTAATAGCGGAATAGGCGCCGGTGCTGAAGAAATTCTTATTCCTGAAGAAAATCTTGGACTTGACAGGTTATTAGATTCTCTTGAACGCAGCCGAAGGTCTGGAAAAACCTCTAGTATTGTGGTGGTTTCAGAAGGTGATAAGATTGGAAAAAATGTTTTCGAACTAGCCGAATATGTCAAGGAAAACTTACCCGATTATGATGCCAAAGTAACCGTTTTGGGACATATTCAAAGAGGAGGAAGTCCTTCTTGTTTTGACAGGGTTCTCGCAAGTAGACTTTGCGTTAGGGCTGTAGAATTATTGTTGGATGGTCAGAAAAACCTTATGGTGGGATTTGTTAACAACCGTGTGGAAGCGTGCAGTCTGGACCAAGCTTTAAAAAGTAAGCATAAGATCAATAAAGACCTCCTAAGAATATCCGACATATTATCTACTTAAAACTAAGATAAGGAAGTTATACTTATTTAGAAAAGATTGTTAGCCTGTTTAAATTCCCTTGCTACCATCAGGAAGTTTAAGCAGACTAAAAATTTGATTTTATCCCACCTTTGGGTTTAATTCCTCCCAATCCTTATTCAAACTATTTAACAGCGATTGCACTAATCTCTACATTCACAAATTTAGGCAAATTCGCAACTTCAACAGTTTCCCTTGCCGGTGCTGTTTCCTGATCGAAATATTGACCGTAGACTTCATTAATTTGAGTAAAATTATTCATATCACTTATGAAAATGGAAGTTTTAATCACATTTTCAAAGTCCATTCCCGCCTCTTTCAGGATAGCATTAAGATTCTCCATCACTTGTTTAGTTTCGTCAATAATAGTACGTGTCACCAATTCATTGGTTTTAGGATTGATAGCTATTTGCCCTGAGATATAAAGCATGTTTCCGCTTAAAATTGCCTGGTTATAAGGGCCTATTGGGGCAGGAGCATTCGATGTTTTTATGATCTTTTTCATTTGTGTTTTATTTAGTGTTTTTTATTGTCTCCCGACTTATGGGGAGCAATTTGTATATATTCATTGGTTTGTACCATATAGCACTGCAAAACCACCGTCAAATTGGCTTTTGCTATAGTTGTCTGTCCGGCTCCCTTCGTTTATCATATTTAATATCGCTCAATATAGAAGATTTTATTCCAATAAAGAAATTCCAGGAAGTACGGGAGCTAAAAGGTATCCAGCTAAAATTCAGTCTCCAACTATCCAAATCTCTTGCAAACCTTAATTGTGTATAGGTAAAACCTCTTTCTTTAAGATCAAAACCTGAAGATCCCCCAACAGACCATTTTGGTGAGAGTTCTATATTACCAGAAAACATTATAGAATGAGAGGTAATCTCGCTCTGCCTGGCATTATTATTATAGGTCATCGTATACGCAAGCCTAAGGTCCCAGGGTATTTTATATTTATACCACTCACTTTTCTCGGTTTCTTCATCCTTATCAAAGGGGTCATCTTCATCATCCATGAAATTACCGTCAATATCAGTTCCTGTCCCAAAGAGATCATCCGGCCTTCCTCCACCCCTGAAGGTTTGATTATCCTTGTCTTCATCAGTATCACCGCCCTCTTCAAAATCCTTGCTAGAAAAGGAATATCCAAAACTAACATTGGCTGCAGTGAACCGGAATAAACTTCCTCCGTTTTCAATGTTGAGCTTTTCAATCCTGCGGTTATTGTTATTTAAGGCATAAATATCAAGATCTGCTGATAGGTTAACATCCAGTTTATTTTCAATAATAGGTACACTTCCCCTTAAACTAATGGGAGCTAGCCTTAATGAATCCCCGGCTAAATTATAAGAGGTGCTCACACTAAAATTGTTTAACAATGTAATCTTTTTAGGTTCTACAGCTGTACTGTCTTTATCTCTCACCTTAGCTTCAATTGTATTGCTTATTCCAAGTCCAATGGAACTGGAAAATATTCTTCCCGGAGCCCCAAACAAGGTTCCCTGAAATCTTGAGTAATTCACAAATTCATTTAGCGTAGGATCAATATCATTGGTTATTTCATATTGATCGTAATATTGGTCAAAAGCTGGGTTATAATTGTAACTTACTGAAGGCCTCATCACATGGCGGATAGCCTGAATTTTTTTATCCTTACCAAAATTAACCAATCCATAAATTGTGGTTCCCATACTTGCACCAAAATTATAGGTGCGATAGGAATCAAAGCCATTTATAGTGTCTACAATAACCGATTGGTTAACCTGGTCATACGACCTGTCAAAGGTTTTAAACACCCAATTTTCCTGGTAATTTGCGCTGGTGCTTGCACTTAGGAATTTAAATAATTTAAAGTTCGTAGAAATAGGAATAGAATGTTGTACACCCATATTGGCATCCCGGAACATTTCAGGGGTAAAGAAAAGTGAATCTGTGGTCCGTATCCTGTTTTCCCCTCTTAAATTATATTGAAGGTTTATATTTTCTATAAGGCCCTTTTTTGCACCAAATTTCGGAGCAAGGGGAAAAATACGGGAAACACTTGCCTGAAGTGTTGGCAACGTCATATTGATTTCCTGGGTATTGGTGTTTTGACTATGACTTGCCGTTAAATTTACATTGACTTGTGGTTCGCCCTGGAAAGTTTTGGAATAAGAAACTGAAGAATTTAAAGAATTATTAAGAAAATTCCCGGTGTTGGCCTGATTTACAGATTCCCGATAATAATCACTGCTTCCAAGATTAACAGAAGCAGAAAACCTGGAGCTTGGATTCGCTTTAGCATCCTGGGAATGGCTCCATTGAAGATTATAATTAGAGCGCTGTGTAAAATCCGGAAAACCTCGTTCACTATCCAGTAAATTTTCATATCTCATATTTACATTGCCCCTAAACCTATAACGTTTTGCATAACTTGACTCCACACGCATTCCATAGCTTCCGTTGGTATAATAATCACCCAAAACCAACAAATCTGCATAATCACTCACCGCGAAATAATATCCTCCATTCTGCAGGAAATAACCTCTTTGATTGGTTTGGCCAAAAGAAGGAAGTATAAATCCGGAGGTTTGCTCATCGGTTAGCGGAAAGTACCCAAAGGGAAGCCCCAAAGGGGTCGGGACATCGGCTATATACATATTCACTAATCCGGTTACTATTTTCTTTCCGGGGACAAATTTTATTCTTCGGGCATAAAAGAAATAATCGGGATCCAACTCATTTTCAGAGGTGGTAAATCGCACATTTTGCATAAAATAAACCGAATCATTTTCACGCTTGGTAACTTCACCAAGAACCTTAAACCCGCCTTGTTCGGTTCTGGAATTATAGATTAGCGCTTTTTCGGTATCAAAATTAAACCGAATGGAATCAGGTTCAACCGTATTTTGAGCCTGTGTAAAAATTGGTCGTTGGGAATACGCACCGGTTGAATCGGGAATTCCGAAGGCATAAACTTCATTTTTTTCGTTGTCTAAAATTATCAGGCCGGCGGTAAGGACGATATCTCCGTAGGTGATTTGTGCCTGATCATATAAATACATCTTATTTTCCTTAGGACTAAGGCGCATATAATCATCGGCGGTGTAAGTTACAACATCGCTTAAAAGGACAGGAGCTGGTTTTAGCGTATCCCGTTTTATGGTATCCTGCTCAATAATTTTTGGATTTGGGACAAGAGAATCGGTCACTTTTAAGACACTATCTCTTTGCGCTTCCACCCGAACCCCCTGAGGGGGCTTGATTTCCTGCGCCACAGAATAATCTGTGAACATTAGAAAAAAAACACCGAAAAAAAGAATATAAAGTGAGTTTGTCCGCAATGCTATAAGTGGTATTTTTGTAAAATGTGGCGTGCTTATTGAATGATCAAAATTACATATATTTTTTTAGGTTCCTTTTGGGAATTTAAAAAAATAAGCCATTAAAATAAACCCTCTAATTGAATCGTTACTTATTTATGAAAACGAACCTAGTCAAATTTTTAGTATTACTTTTTATAGGGATTGTTTTAACTTCTTCAATTCCTGCAGAAAAAGACCCCGTAAAATCCAAATTTGTAGTTGTTTTAGATGCGGGCCATGGCGGTAAAGATCCCGGGAACAGGGGAGGAGGATTTCAGGAAAAAGAGATTGCCTTAAATATTGTTTTGAAAATAGGGAAAGAACTTGAGAAAAATCCTAATATTAAAGTTATTTATACCAGGGATAGGGATATATTTATTCCTCTAGACCAGCGTGCAAAGATTGCCAATGATGCCAAAGCCGATCTTTTTATATCTGTTCATTGTAATGCCCACAACTCTCAGGCATATGGAACTGAAACCTTTGTCCTTGGTCTCCACCGCAACCAATCCAACTTTGAAGTTGCGAAAAGAGAGAATTCTGTAATATTTCTGGAGGAAGATTATGATCTTACCTATGGCGGATTTGATCCCAATTCTCCTGAATCTTATATTGGTATGATGATCATGCAGGAGGAATACCTGGATCAAAGTATTCTTTTAGCTGATTTTGTTCAGAAACAATTTACCAATGAGCTAAAAAGGAATGACCGCGGTGTTAAACAAGCTGGATTCTTAGTACTTCATCAAACATATATGCCAAGTGTGCTTATTGAAACTGGTTTTTTAACCAACAAAGAAGAAGGACCTTATTTGAACAGTGTTGGTGGACAAAGTAAAGTGGCAGCAGCTATCGTTGAGGCTATTGAAGATTACAGTCATTCCATCAACCTCGCTGTTTTGGATAATCTTGAACAGCAAGCCCCTGTTCCTGTGTATACAGAAACCAAGGATTTTGATGATACTTTTATTGGGGTAACTTTTAAAGTTCAACTGGTGGCGAGTTCAAAAAAGCTCGAACCAAAATCTTCTAATTTCAAAGGCTTAACGCCTGTTTTCCGAGAAAAAGAAGGAAAACTTTTTAAATATTATTTTGGAGCAACCTCAAGCTACACGCAAATAAATAAATTTCACAAAGAAGCTCAGGCCAGTGGATATCCATCGAGTTATATAGTTGCATTTAAGGAAGGAAACAAGATTACCGTTAATGAGGCGTTAAAATCCCAAAGTAAATAGGGCTACTTTCCTATATTTATTTCTAAATTTGCACATTCTCTAAAATAATAGACTTTTGAAATATACTAAAGAGCTTAAAACCGGAATTTTGGCTGTGGTAGCTATTGTAATACTGATATTTGGATATAGTTATCTTAAAGGTCAAAACCTCCTCGACTCAAATAGGATTTTTCATGCAGTTTATGCAGATGTCGAAGGTTTATCTGCTTCCTCACCAGTCACTATCAATGGTATGAAAGTAGGACAGGTAACCAATATTTCTTTTTTGGATGAACGAGGTCTCCTTGTAGTAACCTTTAATGTTGACAATGACTTTAAATTTTCCAAAAACAGTTTGGCTCAAATTTATGGAGGTGGATTAATTGGAGGAAAATCCCTTGCAATAGTTCCTGAATATGAACCGGGAATGTTAGCAAAAACAGGAGACACACTTCCAAGCGCTATTGAGGAAGGAATTATGGAACTTGTAAATGAGCGACTTACACCTTTACAGGTAAAGGTTGAGCGTGCAATAGTTAGTACAGACTCCTTGCTAACTGCTTTTAATGAAGTTTTAGACACTGAAACAAGGAACAATATCAAAAATACTTTTAATGACCTTTCCGAGACGGTTCGTTCATTTAAGAATACCGCAGAATCGCTCGATGGAATCGTATCGGGAAATTCAGAAAAATTAGACAGGACCTTTTCGAACCTGGATGAAATGTCCGGTAACTTTAATAAATTCTCAGACACACTTGCACAAATAGACCTAAACGGTATGTCTGGAGATCTTGAAAAGATAATTGCAGACTTTGAAAAAATCTCAAATAATCTAAGCAGTGGGCAGGGTACTGCTGGAAAATTATTGACGGATGATGCGGTGTATGATAATTTGGACCGGGCTACAAAACAAATGGAGCAATTGCTTCAGGATATAAAATTGAATCCAAAACGTTATGTTCATTTTTCTGTCTTCGGAAAAAGACCGGGACCCTATGATGCTCCTAATGATTCCTTAAAATAATAGTCTATGGAACTTATTACTCAGCTTATTTTTTTAATAGTTCTGGTTGCTGGAATTGCTTTTTTCACCTATAATATCAGGAAAGTCATCCGCAACATAAAATTAGGTAGAAAAGTTGACCGTTCAAATAATTCTGGAGAACGTTGGGCGAAAATGGGCCGTATTGCAATAGGTCAATCTAAAATGGTTAAGAAACCGGTTTCCGGGATTCTTCACATTATTGTTTATGTAGGATTTATCATTATTAATATTGAAGTTCTGGAGATAATTATCGATGGTATTTTTGGTACGCACCGCATCCTCTCTTTTTTAGGCGGTTTTTATAACTTCCTTATTGGCTCATTTGAAATACTCGCATTTCTTGTTTTTGTTGGAGTGATTATTTTCTGGATACGCAGGAATGTCACAAATATATATCGTTTTATAGGGAATGATTTAAAAGGCTGGCCAAAAAATGATGCTAATTACATTCTTTATTTTGAAATGGTCTTAATGATCTTATTTTTGCTAATGAATGCTACAGATTACCAGTTACAACTTAACAATGCCATTGGTTATGTGAAAGAGGCTGGAATCGCCGGATCTTTCCCGGTAAGTCAATACCTGCTTCCTTTATTTGAAGGAATAAGCACGGCCAGTCTAATTATTGTTGAAAGAACTGCCTGGTGGTTGCATGTCATAGGAATTTTGATTTTTTTAAATTACTTATATTACTCCAAGCATTTGCATATTTTACTTGCGTTTCCAAATGTGTTTCTGTCAAAACTTAGTCCTAAGGGTGAATTTGACAACTTGCAATCTGTTACAAATGAAGTAAAGTTAATGATGGATCCGGATGCCAATCCATACGAAACACCTGTAGAAGATGGGGAAACGGATGTTCCGGAAAAATTTGGGGCTTCAGATGTTATGGACTTAAACCAGGTGCAGTTATTGAATTCCTATACCTGTACAGAATGCGGAAGATGCACTGCAGAATGTCCTGCAAATCTAACAGGAAAGAAATTATCTCCCAGAAAAATAATGATGGATACCCGTGACAGGCTGGAAGAAGTAGGGGAAATCATCAATAAAAAAGGGAAATTTGAAGATGATGGCAAGCAGCTTCTGGATGATTATATCCTTAGAGAAGAGCTTTGGGCCTGTACTACCTGTAATGCCTGTGTAGAGGCGTGTCCTGTAGGAATTGATCCCTTATCCATTATTCTTGACATGAGAAGATACCTTGTTATGGAACAAAGCGCGGCACCAAATGAATTGGCTATTTCCATGACCAATATAGAAAACAATGGTGCTCCCTGGCCCTATAATCAAATGGACCGTCTTAACTGGGCAAAGGAAAATTAAAAAAATAAAGAATTTAGTTTAAAAAATATAAAATGGCAGAAGCACTAAAAGTTCCAACAATGGCAGAATATATGGCGGAAGGTAAAAAACCGGAAGTTCTATTTTGGGTGGGGTGTATGGGAAGTTTTGATGACCGGGCAAAAAAGGTTACTAAAGCATTTGTAAAACTATTACATGAGGCTAAAGTGGATTTTGCTGTATTAGGAACCGAAGAAAGTTGTACCGGAGACCCAGCAAAAAGGGCTGGAAACGAATTTCTCTTTCAAATGCAGGCGGCAACAAATATTGAAGTTTTAAATGGGTACGAAATCAAAAAAGTTGTAACTGCCTGCCCGCATTGTTTCAATACTATTAAAAATGAATATCCTGCCCTTGGTGGGAATTACGAAGTAATGCATCATACTACCTTTTTAAAATCATTATTGGAGGAAGGAAGGCTTACCGTACAGGGAGGGAAATTTAAAGGAAAGCGTATCACCTTTCATGACCCTTGTTACCTGGGACGTGGAAATAATATATATGAAGCACCAAGAGACTTACTTAGGAAACTTGAAGTGGAACTTGTTGAAATGCGAAAATGCAAACAAAATGCGCTTTGTTGTGGTGCTGGTGGTGGGCAAATGTTTAAAGATGCTGAACCTGGAAATAAAGAGGTAAATATCAAAAGGACCGAACAGGCTATGGAAGTAAAACCTGAAATTATCGCAGCAGGTTGTCCATTTTGCAGCACGATGATGACAGATGGTGTTAAAGGAAAAGATCAGGAAGGTGAAATTGAAATAATGGATGTTGCTGAGATGATCGCCAATGCTCACGACTTATAGATCTCACTAAGTTTTAACCTTTCTACTAAGGTTAATTTCGTTAATTAACGGGTACTATATTTGAAGCTACGTCTTAATAAATTAGCTTTGTAAAAACAAAATCCACAAATAAAAATGTTAGTACCATTTGAATCTTTACCTGAAACTTCCAAAGTATGGATTTATCAGGCAAACAGGTCTTTTTCAGATCAGGAAATTCAGGAAATCACCAGTAAATTAGAGAATTTTATCACCCAATGGACCGCTCATGGGTCGACTTTAAATGCATCTTTCGAGATTCGTTACAAACGCTTTATAATCCTCGCGCTGGATCAGAAAATAAATGCTGCTTCCGGATGTTCCATAGATGCTTCAGTTCATTTCATTCAGCAATTAGAAAAGGAATACGGTGTGGATTTGCTCGATAAAATGAACGTTAGTTATAAACAGGGAGAATTCATCGCATATAAACAGCTCAATGATTTCAGAAAAATGGCAAAAGAAAAAGCTGTTTCCCCAAAAACCATCGTCTTTAATAATCTTGTCAATACTAAAGCGGAATATCTTTCAGATTGGGAAGTACCTGCTTCTGAAAGCTGGCACAACCGCTTTTTAAAATAGAGGAGAACAATGAAGCCCTTTCTGCTTTACCTAATTACAATGCTATTTAGCATATTTTCATCGATCACTGTTTTTTCACAACCAATAGACCCGCTTATAACCTCAGATTTTAGTGAGCAAAGGCAATGGGTAGACAGTATTTATGACGGTATGAGCCTGCAGGAAAAAGTAGGGCAATTGTTCATGGTAGATGTTTTTTCCAACCAATCAAAAGGGCTTACAGATAAGATAAACGTTCTTATTAAGGAAGAAAAAATTGGAGGGATAATATTTTCAAAAGGCGGGCCGCAAAGACAGGCAACGCTAAATAATCAATATCAGGAACTTTCTAAAGTTCCGCTTTTAATAGGCATGGATGCAGAATGGGGGCTGGCAATGCGGTTAGATTCAACCTTTGCCCTGCCATGGAATATGACATTAGGTGCATTGAAAAGTCTTCATTTAATTGAAGAGGCAGGGGCTGCTATATCTCGTAATTCCAGGCGATTAGGTGTTCATGTAAATTTTGCTCCCGTTATAGATATTAACACGAATCCCGAAAATCCCATCATTGGAAATCGCTCTTTTGGAGAAGAGAAAAGTAACGTAACCGAAAAGGCGGTTGCCTTTATGAAGGGTATGCATCGCGAAGGCATATTATCCAGCGCGAAACATTTCCCCGGGCATGGCGATACACAAACAGATTCTCATAAAACACTGCCTACCGTTTCCTTTTCCAAAAAAAGGATTGAGGAGATTGAACTTTATCCTTACAGAAAATTGATTGAGGAAGGAGTTTCATCTGTAATGATCGCTCACCTTAATGTTCCTGCCCTTGAAGAAAAGCAAAATTCCCCGTCCTCTACATCCAAAGCAATCGTCACAGATCTTCTCAAGGATAAAATGGGATTTAATGGTCTTATCTTTACAGATGCTCTTAATATGAAGGGAGCTTCTAACTATAAAAATCCCGGGGAAATAGATTTGGCTGCGTTTTTAGCCGGGAATGATATATTACTAATCTCTGAAGATATCCCAAAGGCAAAAAACAAAATAATTGAAGCTTACCAGGAAGGGATAATTTCAGAAGAACGTTTGGCACATTCTGTTAGAAAGATACTTTTCGCAAAATATAAGGCTGGATTAAATAATTATAAACCTGTAGATACTGTTAACTTAATTCAGGATCTAAATACAGTTCAGGATAAGGTGCTGTATGATGATTTAGTGGAAAATGCTATTACTCTTATTAAAAATGATATGGGTATGCTTCCTATTCGAAATCTGGAAAACCTGAAAATTGCTTATGTGAATTTTGGAGATGCAGATGGTGCTCCTTTCTTTAATCAGTTATCCAGATACGCAGATGTAGACTGGGTTAAAGCAAACAAAATTGAAGAGTTACTGGAAAAACTAAAGGCCTATAACCAGGTGATTATTGGATTTCATAAGTCTGATAAATCTCCCTGGGCTGGTTATAAATTCAGTACAGAAGAACAATTATGGATTCACGAGATCGCACGGAATAACAGAACGATCCTGGATATTTTTACCAGACCCTACGCACTTAGTGATCTTAAATCTACCAGCAATATAGAAGGGATTGTATTAAGCTACCAAAACTCGGTAATTGCACAGGAAAAATCAGCTCAAATAATTTTTGGGGCATTGGCAGCAAAGGGAAAACTTCCGGTGAGCATTGGGGATAATTTCCCGGAGGGCACAGGCTATATCTCCAAAAAACTGGATCGTTTATCCTATGGGTTACCGGAATCGGTGGGGATGGATTCGAAAATTTTAAATAAGATTGATTCTTTAATAACATTGGCAATCGATTCAAAAATGACTCCAGGCCTCCAGGTGATTGTAGCCAGAAAGGGAAAAGTGGTTTTTGAGCGTAATGCCGGTTTTCACACCTATGAAAAGATCATTCCTGTAACAAATTCCTCGATCTATGATCTGGCTTCGCTCACAAAGATCCTTGCAAGCCTCCCGTTGATCATGCAGCTTGAGGAAAATGGAACCCTGAATTTTGATTCCAAATTAGGAGATCTAATGCCTTATTTTAAAGGCTCCAATAAGGAAGACATCCGCTTACAGGATCTTCTGCTTCATTATGGAAGGCTAAAGGCCTGGCTGCCTCTGTATGTTCCAACTATAGATAAAGCTACCAAACGCCCGTCCATAAAATACTACAGGGAAGAAGCTGCCGAAGGGTATTCCCTCCCTGTTGCTGAAAAAATGTTTATCCGAAATGACATTCGTGATTCTATATTGGGGGAGATCAGAAAAAGTGGCTTAGAGCGTGAAATTGGTTATAAATACAGTGATCTTCCATTCTACATGATGAAATATTATCTCGAGGACCACTTTAAAGCTTCGTTGGATTTTACTACACAAGAGGAGCTTTACAAACCGCTGGGAGCGAATTTTACAACGTATTCACCAAGAGAAAAATTCGATCTTGAGCAAATTGTCCCTACAGAAGTTGATAATTTATGGAGAAGGCAATTGGTTCATGGTTATGTACATGATCAGGGCGCTGCAATGCAGGGTGGAATAGGAGGTCATGCGGGTTTATTCAGCAATGCAAATGATGTAGCCAAAATCATGCAGCTATATTTAAATGGCGGATATTATGGAGGAAAGCGCTATCTTAAACAGGAAACTATAGATAAGTTTAATAACTGTTATTATTGTGAAAAAAATGTAAGGCGGGGAGTAGGTTTCGACAAACCACAGCTTGGAAAATCGGGGCCAACCTGTGGTTGTGCGTCTTTATCAAGTTTTGGACATAGCGGATTTACAGGTACTTTTGCCTGGGCAGATCCGGAAGAAGAAATTGTTTATGTGTTTTTATCAAACCGGACTTTTCCCGATGTTGATAACAGGAAATTGATAAGGGAGGATATCCGTTCTAAAATACAGCAGATTATTTATGAATCCCTGCTTTTTGATGAATATCCCGGTTTGGATGCCAGTATTACGGAAACCGAATAAACAGAACAGGCTTCAGAATAATCTGGTTCATTCTTAAAGAGATGTAAAACGAGCAAACCGCTAACCCGAAGCAAGCACGAAACAACCTGCCTGCTTTTATACCGGATATGTAAATTATTCCGGATTGTTATAGGGAGACCAATAAAAAAACAATAAAAATATACAAATGAAAATTGCTATTGTTTGCTATCCTACTTTTGGTGGAAGTGGAGTTGTTGCTACAGAACTGGGATTAGCCCTTTCAAAAAGAGGTCATGAAATCCACTTTATAACCTACAAACAGCCGGTGCGATTGGAACAACTCACTGGAAATGTACATTTTCATGAAGTTCACGTTCCGGAATATCCATTATTCCATTTTCAACCCTACGAACTTGCATTAAGCAGTAAGTTGGTAGATATGGTGAAACTTTATAAAATTGAACTTTTGCACGTTCATTATGCAATTCCTCATGCCTATGCGGGTTATATGGCCAAAAAAATGCTGGAAGAAGATGGCATTTTTATCCCAATGGTTACTACCCTGCACGGCACAGATATCACCCTTGTAGGAAATCATCCCTTTTATAAACCAGCGGTGACCTTCAGTATTAACAAGAGTGATGTGGTGACATCTGTATCTGAAAGTTTGAAACAGGATACCTTGAATCTATTTCAAATCACGAAGGATATCAATGTAGTGCCTAATTTTATTGATGTTACAAAATCAACAAAGAAATATATAGATTGCCAACGTTCTCTTATGGCAAATGAAGATGAAAAAATAATTACCCATGTAAGTAATTTCAGGCCTGTGAAAAGAATTATGGATGTGATCCATATTTTTAATAAAATTCAAAACCAGATAAAGTCAAAACTAATTATGGTGGGGGAAGGCCCAGAGAAAGAAAAAGCGGAAGACCTGGTCAAGGAACTGGGCCTCCAGAACAGGGTAGTGTTTTTGGGAGAAAGCAATGAAATAGATAAGATCCTTTGTTTTTCAGATCTGTTCCTATTGCCTTCAGAAAAAGAAAGTTTTGGACTCGCAGCTCTGGAAGCTATGGTAAATGGAGTTCCGGTAATCTCCACAAACAGCGGAGGTCTTCCGGAAGTAAATTCTCACGGATTTTCTGGCTATTTATGTGAAATTGGGAATGTAGAAGAAATGGCAAATTTCGGGATTTCAATTCTGGAAGACGAAGATAATTTAGAAAAATTTAAGCTCAACGCCTGGAAGCAGGCTAAAAAATTCGATATTAATAAAATTGTGCCTTTGTATGAAGATCTCTATACCAAGGCTCTTTCCGAAATAGAAAAAACGGTTTAAAACCGGTAAAATTACAAGAGAGCCTTCCAGGAGTTTTGTCTTTAAATATCAAAACCCATAATAACATAGGATTTTATTATTCAAAAATAAACATAAAAAAAACGCTTCAAATTTTACTTTGAAGCGTTTAATAAGTTATTCTTTATAATCTAGAACTGGTATCTAAGACCAAGTGCTATATCCGGTGAAAAGGCATCATAAACATCATCATCGCCAAAACCAAATTCAGGTCTGAAATCCAATGAAATCAACAATGGAATATCAAAATTGTATTCAATACCAATATTTCCAGCTGCTAAAATGAAAACTTCATCATCCCGGTTATCAAAACGGTCATTATCATAATCTACACTTCCAACACCGGCCCCAATACCTGCATACCAGTTAAATCCACCTTCAATGTTCCAAACCCATTGATAAAGACCCACCAACTTAACAGCATCGTATCTATTGCTGTCATTTCTCCAACCTAAGTCTAACTCAAGTCTGTTGTTGTCGCCAAGTGCTCGTTGGTAAGAAACCTCTGCACCAAAACCATTCCCACCACCAAATCTTAAACCAAGGGCGTTTGGTGAAATAGTCTGGGCATGTGATGCCATAGTAGCTCCAATTGCAAAAATTGCTAAGAAAAATAATTTCTTCATATCTGTCGTTTTTTGTTTTTAAAATCTCGAACAAATTTAACTGTTAAAATGAAATGTGTATCCCGTAAAAAGCCAATCTCTTGTTAATATTCATTAAGATTCTGTTAACCAAAACCTATGAAAATTCGTATTTTTAACGCAATTATGGAAAAAATGCTATTTAAATTAGGGCAAGATATTGAAGGTGAGCTTCTTGTAGACACATTGCATAAAAGCATTTATGCTACAGATGCCTCGGTTTACCGCGAAATTCCTCTGGCGGTTTGTTACCCCAGGACGGTTTCAGACCTTAAACTTTTAATTGCATTCGCCAGGGAACATAAAACTGGTCTTATTCCCAGAACCGCAGGTACCTCGCTTGCCGGACAATGTGTGGGAAGCGGAATTGTTGTAGATGTTTCTAAATATTTTAATAAGATCATTAAGATCGATCCTCAAAATAAAACTGCGGTTGTACAACCGGGAGTAATACGGGATGACCTAAACCGGGAACTCGAAAAATTTGGATTGTTCTTTGGTCCAAATACATCGACCTCCAACAGGTGTATGATAGGAGGGATGGTAGGTAATAATTCCAGCGGTACAACTTCCATAAAATACGGTACAACACGCGATAAGATCCTCGGGCTAAAAACTATATTAAGCGATGGATCTCTGGTTGCGTTCTCTTCTGTTTCTACCGAAGAATTTAAGCTGAAAATGAATTTGAAGACCCTGGAGGGAGCCATCTATAAAGAATTATATGAAAAACTAGCTCCGGCTGATGTGCAGCAGGAAATTAAAGACAAATTTCCGCGTGAGGAAATTCACCGAAGGAATACAGGATATGCAATTGATGAGTTGATTAAAACAGAAATATTTTCTGGTGAAGGATTGGAATTTGATCTCTGTAAATTGCTTGCAGGAAGTGAGGGCACATTGGCGTTTACCACAGAGATCACTTTGCAACTGGATCCTCTTCAGCCTAAATATACTGCGATGGTTGCAGCGCATTTCTCAAGTATTGAAGATTGTATGCTCGCTGTTGTACCGGCGATGGAAAGTTCTTTGTATACCTGTGAAATGATGGACAAGATCATTTTGGATTGTACCAAACAGAATTTAAAATACAGCGAAAACAGGTTTTTTATAGAAGGCGATCCAAAGGCGATCCTGATGTTGGAATTAAGATCCAATTCCCGGGAAGCTTTGCTGGACCAAACTCAGGTTTTATTAGAAAGGTTAAGGAAATCTGGATTGAGTTATGCCTTGCCGGTTTTGATGGATGAACAAATCGATTTAGCATTGGAACTGCGAAAAGCGGGGCTTGGCCTTTTAGGAAATATGGTGGGAGACAGAAAAGCCGTTGCCTGTATTGAAGATACCGCAGTAGCTCTTCCCGATCTTGCAAACTATATCATTGAATTTACCCGGATAATGAAAAACTACGGGCAGGATGCGGTGTATTATGCGCATGCCGGGGCAGGAGAATTGCATTTACGTCCTATTTTAAATCTAAAGAAAACCGAAGATGTCGCGCTTTTCAGGAAAATCACCGAAGAAGTTGCTGTATTGGTGAAAAAATATAAAGGTTCATTGAGTGGCGAACACGGGGACGGCAGGTTGCGGGCGGAGTTTATAGAATTTATGATAGGCCCTAAAAATTATGAGCTCCTAAAAGTGGTTAAAAACACTTTTGATCCTGATAATATTTTCAATCCCGGCAAGATCGTAAATGCCCCGCCAATGGATACTTCCCTGCGATTTGTTCCCAATAGGGAAGAACCGGAAGTAAAAACCCTGATGGATTTTTCAGATTCTGAAGGTATTCTGAGATTGGCAGAAAAATGCAACGGAAGCGGTGATTGCAGAAAATCTGTAGAAGCAGGTGGAACGATGTGTCCCAGTTACAGAGCTACAACAAATGAAAAAGATACCACCAGGGCCAGGGCAAATGCACTAAGGGAATTCTTAACAAACTCTGATAAACCAAATAAATTTGACCACGAGGAACTAAAAGAGGTTTTTGATCTATGTATAAGTTGTAAGGGCTGTAAAAGTGAATGTCCTTCTAATGTGGATGTAGCAGCATTAAAAGCGGAGTTTCTGTTTCAATATCAAAAATCAAATGGAAAATCATTAAGAAGTAAGGCATTTGCCCAAAATGGAAAGATGAATAAGTTTGCTTCCCAAACTCCGGGAATTGCTAATTTTTTCTTCGGAAACACCTTCACCTCCGGGATCGCAAAAAAAATAATGGGTATAGCTCCGGAGCGGAGCCTGCCAAAACTTTCAAAGCAAAACCTGTGGAGTTACTATAAGCATAACAAAGCACGATTGGAGGTCGCTAACCCTATTTCTACAATCTATTTGTTTAATGATGAATTCACTAATTACCTGGATGCAGGAATAGGTATAGATACCTTGGAATTATTGAGTAAATTGAACTACCAGGTGATCATCCTCGAAAATGCAGAAAGTGGAAGGAGTCATATTTCCAAAGGTTTTTTGGAGGAGGCAAAGGAGCTTGCAAATAAGAACATCAAACTGTTTAAGGATAAAATTTCGAGTGAAAGTCCGCTAATAGGAATAGAGCCTTCTGCTATTTTAACATTTAGGGATGAATACTTACGCCTGGCCGATGAACCTTCTGCAGCGAAAAATCTGGCTGTAAACTGTTTTATGATAGAAGAATTTCTAAAAAAAGAGATTTCAGCTGGAAATATTAAAGAAGAATCTTTTACTTCAGAAAAAAAGATTTTGAAAATTCATGCACATTGCCATCAAAAAGCGATGTCCAATTCAGCAGTGACCTTTGACATCCTAAATTTCCCAAAGAATTATAAACCAACTATTATTTCTTCGGGTTGCTGTGGAATGGCAGGTTCTTTCGGCTATGAAAAAGAGCATTATGTAATAAGTATGAAAATTGGGGAGCAAAGCCTTTTTCCGGCGTTAAGAAAAGCTTCCGAAGAAACTATTATTGCAGCAAATGGAACCAGTTGCCGACACCAAATTGCTGACGGGACTCAACGAAATGCAAAACATCCTGTTACAATTTTAAGGGAGGCATTGGTTTAAGGTTTTAGGATCGTTTTCCCGGCAATTAAAAACTCTTCAAAATTAGCAATTCCGGAAAGGGCTGCTTTGATGAAAATTACTTTTATCTGAAATTACATTTTTTATTATGTAGTTAAAAAATTACATTTGTTCAAAATCAACTATATGGCCGGGAATTCTTTCGGGAAACTATTCAAACTTACTACGTTCGGTGAATCTCATGGAAAGGCGATTGGTGGTATAATAGATGGATGTCCTGCGGGGCTTTCCCTTGATCTTGAAAAGATCCAGGACGAACTAAATAAACGCCGACCGGGACAATCGGCAATAGTAACTCAACGTAAGGAACCAGATACAGTAGAGTTCTTATCGGGTATCTTTGAAGGAAAAACCACCGGAACTCCTATTGGTTTTGTTATTCAAAATGCCGACCAGAAGTCTAAAGATTACTCTCATATTAAAGATACCTACCGGCCATCCCATGCCGATTATACCTATGATGAAAAATATGGGGTACGGGATTACCGTGGAGGCGGTAGATCTTCGGCTCGTGAAACTGCAAGCCGGGTTGTAGGAGGTGCTATTGCAAAACAATTGGTTTCGGAAATTACATTTTTGACATTTACGTCATCCGTAGGAGCTATAAAAATGCAAAAAAATTATTGGGAGATTGATGCAGACTTAATAGAAGCCAACCCTGTTCGTTGCCCCGATCCTGCTTCCGCAGAAAAAATGGAGGCGTACATTCGTGAGATCCGTTCACAGGGAGATACTATAGGAGGAACGGTTCAGTGTGTAATAAAAAATGTTCCAAAAGGTCTTGGCGAACCTGTATTTGATAAACTCCATGCCGAATTGGGCAAAGCGATGCTTTCCATAAATGCCGTTAAAGGTTTTGAATTTGGAAGTGGCTTTGAAGGAACAAAAATGAAAGGCAGCGAACATAATGATATTTTTAATCCCGATGGGAGTACCACTACAAATTTAAGCGGTGGTATTCAGGGAGGTATTTCCAACGGAATGGATATTTATTTCAATGTAGCCTTTAAACCGGTTGCAACGCTTATTCAAAAACAACAAACCATCAATTCTAAAGGAGAAACAGTGGAAATGCAGGGCAAAGGAAGACACGATCCTTGTGTGGTTCCACGTGCGGTTCCAATCGTTGAAGCCATGGCAGCACTTGTTATAGCCGATTTTATGTTGCAGAACAGATCATCTAAAATAGAATCAAATTTTTTGAAAAATCTATAAAATGAAAAAATTAGCATTGCACTGGCAGATATTATTAGGGATGGCCGCAGGGGTTATTTTCGCTCTAATTCTTACCAATTTTAGCTGGGGCCCGGGATTTATAGGAGACTGGATAAAACCCTTTGGTAATATTTTTATCAACGCGCTAAAATTAATCGCAGTGCCGCTTATTTTAGCGTCGCTAATAAAAGGTATTTCCGATCTTAAGGATATATCCAAACTTTCAAAAATGGGAACCCGCACCATTTTAATCTATATCTGCACTACTGTAATTGCGGTTTCAATTGGACTAGGATTGGTGAATTTGATCAAGCCCGGGAGTGCCATTACCGAAGAGACCAGGAACGATTTGATTACAAGCTATGAGACAGATGCTTCCAGCCGAATTGCAGATGCACAGCGACAAAAAGAGTCCGGCCCGTTGCAGGCGCTTGAAGATATTGTCCCTAGCAACATATTTGCAGCTGCGGGCGATAATGCCAATATGCTCCAGGTAATATTTTTCGCTATTTTCTTCGGATTGGGACTTATTTTAATTCCTGAATCAGCAGCAAAACCGGTAAAGGACTTTTTCGATAGCTTTAACGACGTGATCCTAAAGTTAATAGATTTAATCATGTTAACTGCTCCTTACGGGGTTTTTGCATTACTGGCTGCCCTCGTAGTAGAATCCCCAAGTACGGATTTATTTGCCGCACTCGCGATGTATGCTATTACAGTTATAATTGGTCTTCTATTAATGATAGGGTTTTATGTCCTAATGGTTTGGATCTTTACTAAAAACACTCCGGCTTTTTTTATAAACGGGATCGCACCGGCGCAATTACTTGGTTTTTCAACCAGTTCCAGCGCGGCAACCCTTCCGGTTACTATGGAACGTGTGGAGGAACATATGGGAGTTCATAAAGAGGTAGCGAGTTTCGTATTGCCAATTGGAGCGACCATTAATATGGATGGAACCAGCCTTTACCAGGCTGTAGCAGCGGTATTTATTGCCCAGGCTTTTGGAATGGATCTTTCCTTTGGTGCACAATTAGGAATAATAGTAACAGCAACTTTAGCCTCCATTGGTTCTGCTGCCGTACCTGGCGCAGGAATGGTAATGTTGGTAATAGTTCTTGCCCAGGCAGGAATTCCGGAAGCCGGATTGGCGCTGATCTTTGCAGTAGACAGACCGCTGGATATGTGTAGAACAACTGTGAATATTACCGGAGACGCTGCGGTGTCCATGATGGTAGCAAAATCTGTAGACAAATTGGGACCACCAAATGTTGTGGAATGGGATGACACCTATCATCCTGAAAAAAACAAATCGGAAAAAGTAAAGGAAACTAATCCAGAAATTTAGCCTTAAGTTCGGGAGTTGGGATCATACACGAGTCTTTTTTTCCAAACCATTTATAACGGTTGTTGGCAATAAGATCATAAACGCCATCCCTTAAGCCTTCCGGTAAAAAAGAGAAATATTTGAGCATAGAATAGCCTCCGGAAAGCTCTTTTGATATTTCCAACGCTGCCGTGGACTTTTTAAAATAAGCAACACCCGGTTCTATTAAAACAATAGAATCCAACTCCTCGGGATCTATGCCTCTTTCAGAAGTGAGCTTTTGACCTATTTCGCTTTGGAGCGAGGCAAATCTAAACACATCTTTTTTATCATGTTCAATGATGAAATTAACAGAATTGTTGCACAGGTTGCAAACACCGTCAAAAAGAATGATTTTTTTATCTTTTGGTAGTTCTGTTGTCATTATTTTATTTTTTTAGCCTGCACCAACTCCAGTTGATCCAGTGAAACATTGGTGGTGAACATCCCGTAATTTACGATCGCTTTTCCTTTTTCTATGGTATCGATAGATCCAACCGCTTTTCCGTTTTCTAAACGCACTCTATCGCCAATTTTTAAACCAACCTTTACTTTAACAGCTTCTTTTTTCTTTTCTATTTCGACCTTTTTCTTTTCTTCTTTCTTGCGTTCCCGTATCACTTCTACCGTTTTCTCTGCTTCCTCTAGTATTTTCTTCTCCTTTACTTTTTTAACTTTAATCTCTTTAGGAGAAGCCTTTACACGTTTAGAATTTTCGATCTCCACAATTTTGACGAATTCCGCTATCAATTCTTTCTTGCGTTTATTATTAAAATATTTCTCGCTCAAATCAAAGATCTTTTGCCCCAAATAGATCAATCGCTGATTGGAATCGAACAATTCCTGATAGCTCTCCAGTTTTTGCTGAATCTTGACATTGGTCTCTTCCAGTTTGTCCTTTTGCTGCGATGTAAGCAACTCTTTCGATTTTAGGGAGTCTGTAGTTTTCTGAAGTTTATGTCGTTCCTTCTGCAGGTCGGCAATGCTTTTATCAAAACGTATTTTTCCCCGTTCCACTTTTTTCTTGGAGCGGTTGATAAGACTGTACGGTATACCGTTTTTTTGTGCAACCTCAAAAGTAAATGAACTTCCGGCTTCTCCCAGCTGAAGTTTATATAACGGTTCCAGAGTTTTGGAATCAAACATCATGTTGGCGTTGGTCATATTGGGTAGTTCATTCGCCAACATCTTTAGATTTGTGTAATGTGTGGTAAGAATTCCGAAGGATTCCCGCTCGTAAAATACCTCCAGAAATGTTTCAGCCAATGCGCCTCCCAGTTCGGGGTCGCTTCCAGTTCCAAATTCATCGATTAGGAATAGCGTCTTGTCGTCACACTTCCGAAGAAAATAATTCATATTCTTGAGCCTGTAACTATAGGTGCTTAAATGATTTTCTATTGACTGATTGTCTCCAATATCGGTAAGAATTTTATCAAATAAGCACATTCTGCTGTATTCATGCACGGGAATCAAAATTCCGCTTTGCAACATAATCTGCAAGAGACCAACTGTTTTCAGGGTGATACTTTTTCCACCGGCATTTGGTCCGGAGATTACAATGATCCTGTTATCCTTTTTCAATTCTATGCTCTGCGGAAAAGTTTTCTCTCCCGTTCTCATGTTATTCCGAAGCAACACAGGGTGATACGCATCTTTTAAATATAATTCCCGGTCTTTGGTTATTTTAGGGAGCAAACCTTTTATCAATTGGGCATATTTAGCCTTTGCTGCGATCACATCAATATCGCTTAACAATTCCTGATATTCCTGCAACAATTCCCTGTGAGGCCTAAGAAAATTTGTAAGGGCCTTTAAGATCCTGTCAATTTCCTCCTTTTCCTCATATTCCAGGTTATTGAGTTCCCGGGTATGGTTTAGCGTTGCTTCAGGTTGAATGTAGACGATGCTTCCTGTTTTGGAATTTCCCATAATCGAGCCCTTGACCTTCTTGCGGTACATCGCTTTAACAGCTAAAACCCTTATATTCTCCACCACACTTTCCCGGATCTCATCCAAATAACCATATTGATTATAGGTAGAAAGGGCAGAAGCAAAGCTTGAATTTATTTTTCCTTTTACCCCGTTCATCGCCCTTCTGGTTTTCTGTAAGAGTGGAGTAGCTTCATCTTTAACTTCTCCAAACCGATTGAATATTTCATCGATTTCCTCTGTGATAACTTTTGTGTATTCTACCGGTTCTGTAGTTTCGTAAATACCGGGATATAATTCCTGAAATTTATTAAAAAACCTCAACTGGATATTTGCTGTTTCCGAAAGGCTTGAAATCTTTTTGAAACTCCCAATCTCCAACATAGAATCTTCGATCCCCAGCATTTTTATTTCCTTGTGAATACTGTCGAAACCGTGGTTGGGAATACGGCTATCCTGTTGGTAGGAACTTACATATTCGTTGGTTTGATTCAGGCCTAAAATGGTCTTTTTAAAGGTTTTGTAAGGTGTTATCTCAAGTGATTTCTCAATTCCCATCTGTGTGATACAAAGTTCACTTATTTGCTTACACACGGTAGGGAATTCTAAATCTAAAAGACTTTTAGTTGCAATTTTTATCATAGTATAATTTCCCTAATTTTGGGACTGTGCAAATTTACTTAAATAATAATGAAGGTCAATATACATAAGAGCTGGAAAAAGGTTTTAAAAAGCGAAATCGAAAAACCCTATTTTCAGGAGTTAGTCGAATTTGTGAATGAAGAATATCAGGAATATATATGTTTCCCTGAAAAAGATTCCATTTTCGAAGCTTTCAATCGCGCAACTTTTGAAAATGTTAAGGTCGTTATCCTGGGGCAGGATCCATATCATGGACCAAATCAGGCACACGGACTTAGTTTTTCTGTTCTTGAGGAAGCAAAAATCCCACAATCCTTAAAAAATATTTATAAAGAAATTGAAGCCGATCTTGGAAATCATTCAGCCATAAACGGTAACCTTGAACATTGGGCAGATCAGGGTGTACTCATGCTCAATGCAGTACTTACTGTAAGGGCTCATGAAGCAGGATCTCACAAAAAGAAGGGATGGGAGAAATTTACAGACAGGGTGATTGAGATTATTTCCGAAGAAAAAGAGGAGGTGGTTTTTATGCTTTGGGGTGGTCCTGCCCAAAAAAAAGCAACCAAAATAGATGGCTTTAAACATCTTGTACTCAACAGTGGTCATCCTTCCCCTTTAAGTGCGATACGGGGTCATTGGTTTGGAAATAAACATTTCAGCAAAACCAATGAGTATTTAATAGCACATGGAAAAACTCCCATCCGGTGGTAAATCAATTAGACCGGAGGAAGTTAACAAGCTAAGAAACGGAAGAATTTTCCGGAAATCCTTTATTGTCAATGGAGGTTTAAACGCAATAATTGGATTAAAACCTGTAACCCAGATTTACTCCAAACTGACCTATAATTGTTGGCGATTGGGAATTGAATAAATTTCGCCCAATTCCGGCATTAAGATCAAGCAGAAACCCTTGTTTGGCAACAAATTTACCACCCAGGCCAAAGCCAACAGCCAAATCTGTATAATTTTCTGTTTCGGTTTGAAAGGAGCCATCGCTATTAAAGAAGGTCTCTTCATTTTCTCCGGTTGAGATCATAGTCAGGCCATTTACATAGAAACCCCAGGCGGTACGGTCACTAAAAAAGTATTTAAATTTACCTGTCAAGGAGAAATCCTTTCTGTAGGCTTCAGCAATATCTTCACTGTCCCGGTTTAAAGCTAAAACAAAAGCTTCTACCGCCCAACTTGTATTTGGGGTTATAATTCGTTCATAAGCGATGTCCAAAGCGCCAAATGCAACCAGATTTAATGCTCCTATGCTAACTTCATTTTTGGAGATATCCCTGTGATAAATGGTTTCTGGTTCTATTTCTGCTGCTATTTGAACCTCACGTTCCTGTGAAAAAACTGCAAGTGAAGTAATAAGAAAGAAAGAAGTAATAATTTTTTGCATAGGTGTGAATTTAATTGAATTGAATTGAATTTGAGATTAAATTGAATGAAAAATATCGGTATAAGATAATTTTTTTGAAATCAAATTAAGGTCTAACAAACTGTTTTGAGTTTTTTCCATTTCTTCCTTGGTAAATTCATACTGGCTCCAGGCGGTAACATCCATCCAGGCTTTAATATCTCTAATTTTTTGATCGTACCTTGTTGCCAGTAATTCCGCAATATCCGGAATTTCTTTAAAACTCGTTGTTTTTGCGTTTATTACATCAAGCATTTTTTTTAGTTCACGGGGATTATTTCTTATGATTTCATTTGTGGCAGCCATCATAAAACAAGGCCAGGGAGTGGGACAGTCTGCAACTCTTTTAAAAATACCCCTGTCAACAAAAGGCTTTGTTGTAAAATGCTCCCACATAAAATATTGAGCAGTATCAAATTTGAGCGCTTTAACGGCGTCTTCTATAGTTCCCACCACTTCAAACTCAAGTTTAGAAAGATCCCAACCTTGATTTTTTGCATTTACATAGGCCATCAACTGAGAGCCGGAGCCTGGCCTGCTTATGGCTGCCTTTGTGTGTTCGAGTTCGGCGAGGGAGGTATATTTTGACCCATCAGAAACATGAACTCCCCAAATAAGAGGAGATTCAACATACGTCTGAATAATTTTAGATGGATTTCCGTCGTGAATATCTTTTATAATTCCTTCGGTCAAAATAATAGCGACATCAATTTCATTATTGCGCAAAGCTTTATTCATAGCTCCGGTACCATCTGGGAAATCCCTCCAGGTTACTGTAAGATGTTCATAGCTAAAATCACCTTCTTCCATGCATAAATGCCAGGGCAGGTTAAAATGTTCAGGCACTCCACCAATTCTTAATGTTTTCATCCGTTTATATTGTCGTTTTAGCGGTCATATATAACATCCATTTAACCATTCCTTTGAATTTCGTCGTAAACATAAAGATTGTTTTCTTTAAAAATATAAAGTTGTTAAAGGAAGAAAATTAATGTTCTTTTAAATAAAAAATTTAAGCTACTATTTGCCTTAATGCCAATTGAATAAGTTTATCTACTGTTTTCTTAGGATCTTTACTGAATTCTTTGGTGGCACGATTGGCAACGATGGCGTTCAAGGAAACCGCGCGATGTCCCATTAATTTTGAGAGTCCGTAAATTGCAGAAGTTTCCATTTCTAGGTTGGTAATCTTTTTTCCTAGATAGTTAAAATCGTGCAACTTTTCATTAAGCTGAGCATCCTTTACTTTAAGGCGTAAAACCCGTCCCTGAGGTCCATAGAAACCACAATTTGTCAAAGTAACTCCACGATGAAATCCCTCATTGAATTTTAAAGCAAGTTCTTTATCCACATTCACCACATAGGGATCGGGATTTTCTTTTGGCCATTTCAGGTGCCTGGTTAGGGCTTCAGAGAATTCTTTTTCCAAAATATGATTGCACTCATAAAAGTGAAGCAGGGCATCAAAACCTATTGCAGACTCAGAAAGTAAAAAAGAATCCAGGGGAATTTCTTCCTGTATAGATCCAGAAGTTCCAATCCGGATGATGTCCAACGAGGTTAATTCCTTTTTGACAGAAAGGGACTTAAAATCTATATTGACCAGGGCATCCAGTTCATTTAAAACGATATCTATATTACCAGTTCCAATTCCGGTTGAGATTACTGTAATCCTTTTTCCCTGATACGTTCCGGTTTGAGTATGAAATTCTCTTTTTTGAACTTTAAATTCTATTTTGTCAAAATACCTGGTAACCGCATTTACGCGCTCAGGATCACCTACGGTAATCACTGTGTTTGCAAGATGTTGGGGTAAAAGATTTAAATGATATACACTTCCATCCTTGTTTTGTATAAATTCTGAAGCCGGTAAAGTCATTTTATAATTTTAAGATATTATGGGTTTCTGCATCATATAAGAAATTATATATTTTCACCCCTCCCAGATATTCTTCATTTTTTAAAACCCTGTAAAAATTTCGGGTACCTTCCAGGGCTTCTTCCCCTTCAGGTGTTAATTCAATTTTGTTTCCCCCTTGTTTAAAAAACATATTGAGTTTATCGAGTACTCTTTGCATTTGCCTGTCCCCATACCCATAATAACCCTGGTATTCCAGGGAATATCCCAATAAGTGGTTCATAGATGTGATGGTATTGGTGGTAATGAGTTTAAGGATGTTCTTTTCCAGAGAGTTTAATCCGGTTTGGGAATTAGGGAAACGCTCAATATGGGCTCGAAGACAACTCGACAGGTATTCAAAATTAGTCTTTTCCTTTATCAGTTTTTTTAATTTCTGCGGATTGTTTTCATTGTATAATTGCCATAACAAACTGGCCATCTCGAGATCATCCTGCTTGAGTGCAATACGCTGCTTATAATGATTTTCAAGATCTTTTAATGGGAGCTGGGAGAGTACATTCTTTTCTTTTTCTCCCTTTAGTTTTTTACTGCAAACCAAGTAAACAGGAACCTTTAAATGGTTTTCCATTAAGTGATTTATCGCAGCCAACATATTTATATGCGAAAAAAGGTCAAATTCAAACCAAAGTACCACCTCATCATACGAATTATAAAACGTGAGTTTCTTTAACTCCTTTAAAAATTGATCCTCGTAATCTTTAGCAGAGATTTGGTAATTCTCCTTTAAAAATTTAGTGCGCAATGCGATGAATTCTTCAGAGCCTAGTTCACTGGCCGTAGGCCCTTCACAAAGCATTTCCCGCCATACTACGATTTCTCCTCCAATCTTGAGATCGAGAATATTTTGGGCAATATCATCTCCATTGATGATGTGCAATTGTTTCGCCATATAAAGAAATTAAATAGTTCAAATAGAATTAACCTCCAACTCGTTTTACCTTGTAACCGTCATGTTTAAGCAGTTGCATAACTTTTTCCCGCACATCTCCCTGAATAATAATTTCTCCGTCTTTTACAGATCCGCCAACTCCACATCTTTTTTTAAGTTGTTTTCCAAGTTGGTTTAAATCTAAATCTGTTCCCTTGAATCCTTTTACAACCGTAACTATTTTTCCGCCACGACCCTTATTGCTAAAGTGAGCTTCCAAATGCTGATTTTCGGGCGCGGGTGTTTCAATGGAATTTGAATTATCCGGATCAACTTCAAAATTTTCATCGGTGGAAAAAACAAAGCCGCCAAGATCTTCCAATCCTAACTTTTTTTTGGCCATACTTTATTTTTTTATAAGCCCTATTTCTACAAGCCGCTGATGTAAAAACTCTCCCGCAGTTATATCTTCGTAGTGTTTAGGATTCTCTTCACTTATGCATTCTTCCAGGCAATTAAGGGACATTTCGCTTCTTGGATGCATGAAAAAAGGAATGGAATACCGTGGTTTGTCCCAATCTTCTTTTGGTGGATTAATAACTTTATGGATGGTAGACCGCAATTTGTTATTGGTAAGTCGTTCCAGCATGTCCCCAACATTGATCACAAGTTCATCTTCTTTAGGAATTGCATCAATCCATTGACCGTCCTTTCGTAAAACCTGTAATCCTCCTGTGGAAGCACCCATTAACAAAGTGATAAGATTGATGTCTCCATGAGCTCCTGCACGTTCTGCGCCCTGTGGCTCTTCTTTTAATGGAGGGTAGTGAATAGGCCGTAAAATGCTGTTTCCGTTACTAACCCAGTGGTCAAAATAATGTTCATCCAACCCAATATAAAGCGCTAAAGCCCTCAACACATAGATTCCGGTTTTCTCAAGCATTCTGTATGCTTCCATTCCGGTATGATTGAAGTCCTTTAATTCTTCTATCTGTACATTTTTTGGATATTCTTCAATCAATTCAGCATCTGGAGTTGGTTCCTGGCCAAAATGCCAGAATTCCTTAAGATCACCTTCTTTTTTACCTTTTGCGTGCTCTTTTCCAAACGAAATATAACCTCTTTGGCCTCCAAGGCCTTCAATTTCATATTTTCTTTTTGTTTCCAGCGGAAGCTCAAAGAAGGATTTTACTTCTTTATAAAGCTCTTCTACCAACTGGTCGCTCAAAAAGTGATTTTTAAGGGAAACAAAGCCTATCTCTTCATAGGCCTTCCCAATTTCATTTACAAATTTTTTCTTACGTTTTGAATCATCAGATAGGAAATCTGCCAAATCTACGCTGGGTATATTATTCATAGCCATTTTATGGAGTGTTTATCTTAGTTTACCTACAAAGTTAAATAAAATTTACGGAGTTTAGATTTTTGATTCAACTTATGATGATGGATTAAAATTAATTACTTTTGTTTAACAAATTTAATCAGATGAATTTTCAATCTCCATTGACTTCGAGGCTATTGTTTGATAAACAAAATCATTCTAACGAGACCCTATTAAGCCTTTACAGGGCTATGCTAAAACCCCGGCTTATCGAGGAAAAAATGCTCATTCTTTTGCGGCAGGGAAAAATCTCTAAATGGTTTAGCGGTATAGGTCAGGAAGCTATTTCAATAGGTGTAACACACTCCCTGCATCCGGATGAATACATTTTACCAATGCATCGTAATTTAGGTGTTTTTACTGCAAGGGAAATCCCGTTGTTTAGATTGTTTTCTCAATGGCAGGGAAAAGCATCAGGCTTCACTAAAGGCAGGGACCGAAGCTTCCATTTTGGAACTCAGGAATTCAAAATAATAGGAATGATCTCTCACCTTGGTCCACAATTAGGTGTTGCAGATGGAATTGCGTTAGCGCATAAATTAAAAAAGGAAAATAAAGTTACAGCTGTATTTACCGGAGAGGGCGGCACCAGCGAAGGAGATTTTCATGAAGCTCTTAATATTGCTTCTGTTTGGGATCTTCCCGTTTTGTTTTGTATTGAAAATAACGGATATGGACTTTCCACACCTACAAACGAGCAGTATCGATGCGAAAACATCAAGGATCGCGGCATAGGTTACGGGATGGAAGCTCATCAAATTGATGGAAATAATATTTTAGAGGTCTTCTCAAAGGTTTCTGGTTTAGCAGAAAGCATGAGAGCTAACCCCCGACCGGTATTGCTTGAATTTAAAACTTTCAGAATGCGTGGCCATGAGGAAGCCAGTGGAACAAAATATGTTCCGGAAGATCTTATGAAGGAATGGGCATTAAAAGACCCTATAAATAATTATAAATCCTTTCTCCTGGAGGAAGGAATACTTTCCGAAGAAACAGATAATGAATATCATAGCGCTATAAAAAAGGAAATTGACGAAAACCTTCTTCTTGCATATGAAGAACCAGCTATAAATTCTTCTGAGATAAATGAATTAAATGACGTATATCAATCATTTGATTATAAGCATTTTGAAGAAAATAAAAAAGGTGAAAATATTAGATTTATAGATGCGATTTCCCAGGGTTTAAAACAGTCTATGCGAAAGCATAATAACCTTGTTTTAATGGGACAGGACATCGCAGATTACGGTGGTGTATTCAAAATTACTGAAGGTTTTCTGGAGGAATTCGGGAAAGACAGAGTTCGAAATACACCAATTTGTGAATCGGGAATAGTGGAGGCTGCAATGGGGCTTTCCATAAATGGGATGAAAGCAATGGTAGAAATGCAATTTGCAGATTTTGTGAGCTCAGGATTTAATCCTGTTGTAAATTACCTGGCTAAATCACATTACCGCTGGAATCAGTCTGCAGATGTTGTAATTAGAATGCCTTGTGGAGCAGGAATTGGAGCAGGACCTTTTCATAGTCAAACAAATGAAGCCTGGTTTACTAAAACTCCGGGATTAAAAGTAGTGTATCCTGCTTTTCCCTATGATGCAAAAGGGCTTTTAAATACTGCAATTAACGATCCTAATCCTGTGTTATTTTTTGAACACAAGGCCTTATACAGAACCATCAGGCAGGATGTACCTACCAATTATTACACCATTCCTTTTGGAAAAGCAGCGCTATTAAAGGAAGGAGAGCAGGTAAGTATTATTACCTACGGCGCACCGGTTCATTGGGTTCTTGAAACCCTTGAAGCATTTCCGGAGCTTAATGTGGATTTGATAGACCTGAGAAGTTTAAAACCAATTGATGAGGATAGTATTTTCAATTCGGTAAAGAAAACAGGTAGAGCCCTTCTTATTACGGAAGATTCTGTTTTTGGAAGTGTTATTTCAGATATTTCTGCAATGATCAATGAAAAATGCTTTGAATATCTGGATGCTCCGGTGATGCGACTTGGGAGTTTGGAAACACCAATTCCTTTCGCTGCGAATCTTGAGAATCAATACCTAATGAAAAACAAAATACACGATAAATTGATGGAACTAATAGACTACTAGTGCTTTTTATTGGGATATAGTTCATTTGGGAATGTGCTGCTTATCGAAGAAATTAGCTGCCCAAAAATAGATTTCCCAAAAAATAATTACTTTTGGCCTTTTTATTTAATGTTTTTGCCACTCTAAATCACCATCCTTCAGGTGAAGCTGTTTTTTATGGTTTTGCTTTTATGAAACACCAGGGATAGGGAATAATAATCTGAAATATTTTTCATGACCAAAAAGATCACAATTGCCATAGATGGATTTTCATCTACCGGAAAAAGTACCGTTGCCAAGCAGTTGGCTAAAGAATTAGGCTATGTATATGTAGACACCGGTGCGATGTACAGAGCGGTTTCGCTCTATGCTATGAATAATTCCATGATCACAGAAAATTCTTTTGACAGGGAGGCATTGATTGAAAAGTTACCTTCTGTGAATCTAAAATTTATATTTGATGAGAATTTAGGTTTTGCAGCAATTTATTTGAACGGAGAAAATGTGGAAGAGCAAATCCGAAAGATGGATGTTTCCAATCATGTAAGCAAGGTAGCATCGGTTTCTGAAGTTCGTGAAAAACTGGTTTCCCTGCAAAAAATAATGGGAGAGGAAAAAGGGATTGTAATGGATGGCCGCGATATAGGAACCGTGGTTTTTCCCAATGCCGAATTAAAACTTTTTATGACCGCTTCTCCGGAAGAAAGAGCTGGTCGAAGGTTTAAGGAATTGGAAGGAAAAGGGGAGAAGGTAAGTTACGATGAGGTTTTTAAAAATGTGGTAGACAGGGATCATATGGATACCACGCGGGAGGATTCCCCACTGGTTATGGCTGAAGATGCCATAGAAATAGACAATTCCTTCCTTACTGTCGAAGAGCAGTTTGATATTATTCTTAGCCTGGCCAAAGAAAAGATTGAGGAATAGAAGCTAAGTTTTTATTGAAATCTTATTTGCAGAGTCTCGCCTATTGAATCTTCTTTTTTGCCTGCGGGATTTATGAAGTGATAACTCTTCGGAAAAAATAAATCAAAAGGGCTTAAGTATTTGAAAGTTAAAATATAAGTTGTATTTTTGCACTCCTTTTCGGCAAAATAATGGAAAAAAGAAAAGGGTTGAAAATCAAATCAATAATCTCTTTTATGTTTTTTATTGCCTGAATTTTTTCCGAAGAAGCATAGAATACAAATAGTATTATCAGCAATGGCTGAAGAAACAAAAAATCAAGAAGTTCAGGATTCTGAAAACTCTGAAGTTCAATCAAAAGCGGCTCCGTCGCCTCAGCAGGAAAACCCTGAAAAATTCTTAGAAGACTTTAACTGGCACAACTACGAAGAAGGAATTGATCCTGTAGATGACCAGAAGTTGGTAGAATTTGAGAAGTTGGTTGCCGAGAATTTCGTAGACACACTGGATGATGAAGTTACCACTGGTAGAGTTATCAATATCACAGATCGTGATGCCATCATTGACATCAACGCAAAAAGTGAAGGTGTAATTTCTCTGAATGAATTTCGTTACAACCCGGATCTTAAAGTAGGGGATGAGGTAGAGGTTTTAATTGATGTACGTGAAGACGCTACCGGTCAATTGATTCTTTCTCACCGTAAAGCCCGTGTGATCATGGCCTGGGATCGTGTGAATAAAGCACATGATGAAAGTTTAATAGTAAATGGTTTTGTGAAATGTCGTACCAAAGGTGGTATGATCGTAGATGTATTTGGAATTGAGGCGTTCTTACCTGGATCTCAAATAGATGTGAAACCAATCAGGGATTATGATGCTTACGTTGGTAAAACAATGGAATTCAAAGTTGTGAAAATCAACCACGAATTTAAAAACGTTGTTGTATCGCATAAAGCACTTATCGAAGCTGATATTGAAGAGCAGAAAAAAGAGATCATTGGTCAGTTAGAAAAAGGTCAGGTACTTGAAGGTACTGTTAAAAACATCACTTCTTACGGTGTGTTTGTTGATCTTGGTGGTGTTGATGGACTTGTTCATATTACAGACCTTAGCTGGTCTCGTATCAATCATCCTAATGAGATCGTGGAACTGGATCAAAAACTAAATGTAGTAATTCTTGACTTCGATGAAGCTAAAACAAGAATTCAATTAGGATTGAAACAATTGCACAAACATCCATGGGAAGCTTTAGATGAAAACTTAAAAGTTGGTGATAAAGTAAAAGGTAAAGTTGTTGTAATCGCAGATTACGGTGCTTTTATTGAAGTTGCTGAAGGTGTTGAAGGTCTTATCCACGTTTCGGAAATGTCATGGAGCACGCATTTGCGTTCTGCACAGGATTTCGTGAAAGTAGGGGATGAGGTTGAAGCGCAAATCCTAACCCTGGATCGTGAGGACCGTAAAATGTCCCTTGGTATTAAGCAATTAACTCCAGATCCATGGACTGATATCACTTCTAAATACCCTGTAGGTTCTAAACACAAAGGAATTGTAAGAAACTTTACAAACTTTGGAGTATTCGTAGAATTGGAAGAAGGAATAGACGGACTTATTTATATCTCTGATCTTTCCTGGACCAAGAAAATCAAACATCCTTCTGAATTCACCAATGTAGGTGATACATTAGAGGTTGTAGTTTTGGAATTGGATGTTGAAGGACGTAAACTTAGTTTAGGTCACAAACAAACCGAAGCCAATCCTTGGGATAAATACGAAACTGAATTTGCTGTTGGAACAACCCATACCGCAGAAATTTCTGAAATAGTAGACAAAGGAGCGACTATCGACTTTAATGAAGATATCACTGCTTTTGTTCCTACCCGTCACCTTGAGAAAGAAGATGGTAAGAAATTAAGCCAGGGAGAATCTGCAGAATTTCAGATCATCGAGTTCAACAAAGAATTCAAACGTGTAGTAGCATCTCATACTGCTATCTTTAAAGAAGAGGAACAACAAATTGTGAAGCAAGCCGCTAAAAAAGCTGCTGCAACCCAAAGCAATGATAAAACCACAATTGGTGATGTCAATGCAGATCTTCAGGCTTTAAAAGATAGAATGGAGGGAAAAAGCTAAATTGCTTTCACACCGGTTCAACCGGGTATATAATTAAAAAACCTCTCCGGAATTCCGGAGAGGTTTTTCTTTTTAATCATAACCTGTCTTTATACTTACACAGTTTGAAGCTTGTTTCTCTGTGAAGTTTATTTTTACCAAAAGCTATTCATCATAGATGTTTTCATAACTGTTGCCTTTTGTTACAAAGAATTCGCCCGTAACATACCTAAAATGTTCGTCTAAATTTGCAATTTTTTTGAGATCATCTTCATTTAAATTCACTCCTGCACTTTGCATATTCTCTATAATCCTGTCTTTATGAACAGATTTTGGAATTACTGCCGTACCCCGCAAGATACTCCATTTAATAAGTACCTGTGCTGGGGATGCACCGTGTTTTTTTGCGATTTGATTAATGACTTTATTTTCCAACAAGGAAGGTTCATTTGCGGCTTTCATAGCCTGGCTTCTATCGCTACTGCCAAGGGGAGAATAAGCCGTTAGATGAATGTTATGCTTACTGCAAAATTCGAGCATCTCATTTTGTTGTAAATAGGGATGTAATTCTATTTGGTTCAATTCCGGTATTTCATCGGTTTCCTCGATAAGATCTTCCAGCTTAGGAATGCTAAAATTCGACACCCCTGCATTCCGTATCATATTAAGAGCTTTTGCTTCCAGCATCATTTTCCAGGTTTCACCAATTGGAGCCTCCTCAAGGGAAAGATAATCCTCATCTTTTTCCGGAAAAGCCACACCTTGCTTAAATGCAACCGGCCAGTGAATGAGGTAAAGATCCAGATAATTCAATTGTAGATCCTTTAATGTTTTTTCAAGCGCGGGAATGACATCCTTTTTTAAATGAGAGTCATTCCAAAGTTTTGAAGTGATCCATAGATCTTCCCGTTTCACTTTCCCTTCTTCAAAGATTTCGGCCAGGGCTTCGCCAATTTCAGCTTCATTTCCATAAGTTGCGGCGCAGTCTATATGCCGGTACCCATTTTCTATAGCAGTCTTTACCGCTTTTCCCACTTCTCCTTTTTCCGATTTCCAGGTTCCAAGGCCAATAATTGGCATTTCATCACCATTTTTAAAACTTAAAACTTTCATGTATATTAATTTTCCATTAAGGTACTATGGATGATTTTCATTAAAAAATAAAGTGGATGTTTTTAGCACAATTTTAGTAGTTCCGTCTGGGATGGAAATCTAAAATCACCTTTTGGAGGTGACTTTTATCCACGTGCATGTAAATTTCGGTAGTGGTGATGCTTTCGTGGCCTAACATCTGTTGGATAGCCCTAAGATCGGCTCCATTCTCAAGTAAATGGGTGGCAAAAGAGTGACGGAATGTGTGCGGACTGATATTCTTCTGAAAATTTGCAGCTTTAGAAAGATTTTTAACGATCGTAAAGATCATCGCCCGGGTTAGCATATTACCTCTTCGGTTTAAAAATAAGACATCTGAAGCATTTTTTTTGAAAGGAACTTCTCCTCTGGAATTTTCAAGATATTGAGAAATTAAAGTCTGTGTTATATCACCAATCGGCACAAAACGTTGCTTGTCACCTTTTCCTGTTACTTTGATGAAACCTTCTTTAAAAAAGAGATCTGATATTTTTAAATTAATCAATTCAGAAACCCGCAAGCCACACCCATACAGTGTTTCCAGAATGGCCTTGTTGCGTTCCCCTTCTTTCTTATTGAGGTCAATAGTGTCTATAAGCTCATCTATTTCTACAGTGGAGAGCGTATCCGGAAGCTTTCTGCCAATTTTAGGGGTTTCTATAAGTTCCATAGGATTGCTTTCCCGGTAGCCTTCAAAAACCATATAATTAAAAAAACTTTTCAGTCCTGAAATAATCCTGGATTGCGACCGTGCATTTAAAATTTTAGCCACTTCATATATAAACTGCTGAAGGGTTTCTACTGAAATTTTGGTAGGGGAAACCACGATTGAATTGGTTTCTAAATAGTTGATAAGTTTTGAAATGTCCAAACAGTAATTACTGACGGAATTCCCGGAAAGACCGCGTTCTATCAATAAATAATTTTTGAAATCCTTTTTCGCTTGTTGCCAGGTCATACTGAAAGTTATTAACAATTTTTAAAATCAGTATTAGTAATACTTTATGCTTGCATAACATTTTCTTAACAAATGTAAGCCTAATTTTGATCCCGAACTTAAAAACATAAGAAATGAAAAAGTCAATTTTTGTTATAGCAATTGCGTTATTTGGTTTTGCTCAAATGAATGCTCAGGAGTATGTCGTTTTTGGAGCGAAAGGAGGAGTTAACTTTTCAACCTTTTCAGGTGATGGACAAAACGCTTTTAATGATCCTGATGGAAGAACCTCTTTTAATTTAGGTCTTTTAGCAGAAATACCGGTGAGCGATAGATTCTCTGTACAACCCGAAGTTCTTTATTCCGGACAGGGATATGATATTTCAGAAAGGAGTAATGGTAATGATATTGAATATCAACTGGATTATATCAATATTCCGGTCTTAGCTAAATTTTATGTAACCGATGGCTTTGCGTTGGAAGCAGGACCACAAGTTGGATTTTTAGTAAACAGTGAAATTGATTATAATCCTTCCAGTACCAATGATAATAATTCAATTTCATTGAGTGAAGATCAATTTAACACTGTCGATTTTAGTGTTGCATTAGGAGCTTCTTACAAGTTTCAAGGTGGATTTTTTGTAAATGGAAGGTATAATATTGGTTTAACCGATATTTATGATGACAGTTTTGCAAACAATATTTTTTCCGGAGCAGATGCAAAACATTCTGTTGTTCAGGCAGGAATAGGATTTATGTTTTAATCTGGAATATTTATAAGAAATGAAAGGTGCAGGAAAATTCCTGCACCTTTTTTTTTTGAATATTTTAAGGATATTTTATAATAAAATAAGAAAAAAAAGGGGTGTAAGTTAAGTCTCACACCTTTTTTTAACTAAACAGCCAAAAGCTTTAACAATTTTTTTACATTTGGCAAAATTAATCGATAAACACTAAATTTTATTAAATGAAAAAATCAGTTCTTTTTTTGGTAGTTGCTTTGATGGCCCTACCGGCATTACAGGCTCAGGAATTCTTTAGAATTGGAGCTAAGGTAGGGTTAAACTTTGCAAATCTTACTGGTGACGCAGAGGATGCCGAAATGCTTACTAGTTTCCATTTGGGACTTGTAGCAGAGATTCCTATATCGGAAAAATTTTATTTTGGACCAGAGGTTTTATATTCCATACAAGGTGCAAGTTTTAGCGATGATGAATTCGATGTAGATGCTGAGTTTAGACTTGATTATATTCAAATCCCTTTGATGGCCAGATATTATGTATCTGAAGGATTCAGTTTAGAAGCTGGACCTCAAATTGGATTTTTAACTTCTTCCGAAGTTGAAACGGAGGAAATAGGAATTGATGCCAAAGATTATTTTTCTAGTTTTGATTATGGTTTAAATTTTGGTTTAGGATATAAACTTCCTGGGGGGATTTTTTTTCAAGGCCGTTATAATCTTGGTTTAGCCAACGTTCTAGATTCCGATGAATTTGGTGATGATGAAGCAAAGAACTCTGTAATTCAACTATCTGTTGGGTATATGTTCTAATTGTTCTAAGATTTCAAAAGGTTTTTAAAGCGGGGGTTATCTTCCGCTTTTTTATGTACTTCTGTTTTAAATGTTCTAAAAATGTGTATCTTTAAGATACACAACCAATTAAATAGTTAAAAACATGAAAAAATTATTATTTATTTTACTAATTATGCTCTTTACCATTTCTTCGGCTTTTTCACAGAGCAATTTTAAAATTGGAGTAAATGCCGGTATTCCCGTAGGGGATGTAGAAGAGTTTACAACTTTTCAATTAGGGTTTGACATCGCGTATTTTTATCCTGTGTCCGATTTATTTAGCGTGGGTGCGCTGGCAGGATATTCGCGTTATTTTGGGGATGATATTTCCACATCGTTTGGAACTATTGAAGTAGATGATATTTCATTTCTCCCAATCGCGGCCTCAGCACGTTTCGGTTTTGAAAATTCCTTATTCGTGGGTGGAGACCTTGGGTATGCGGTAGGTCTTGACGATGGAAATGATGGTGGTTTTTATTACAGGCCAAAAGTGGGCTATGAATTGGGGCCACTGGCAATTATAGCTTCTTTTTCGGGGATTAGCGCCGATGGGGGAGATGTTTCCTCGGTTAATCTTGGAGTGGAATTTGGTTTTTAAGTCACCAAAAATTTTTTGATCTTAAAAACGGGGAACGGAATGTTTCCCGTTTTTTATTCTTTATGTTCTGCACTGGTGTGCATTTTCTCCTTCCCGGTTAAACAAACCAATACTATTTTAATTTCCTGATCTCTTCTGTAGAAGTGATGATCCTCTGCTTTTTTTATGACTTAAAATTAAATATCTTTAGACGATGAAACTACTTATTATCAATGGTCCCAATTTAAATTTACTGGGAACACGCGAGCCGGACACTTATGGAAAGGAAAGTTTTGAAGATTATTTTTCAAAACTTCAGTTCAAATTCCGCGAAACCGAATTATCCTATTACCAAAGCAATATTGAGGGGGAGCTCATTGATCGCCTTCAGCAGGCCGATATGGAATTTGACGGGGTAATCCTTAATGCTGCAGCTTATACCCATACATCAATCGGGATAGGAGATGCGGTGAAAGCAATTGGAATCCCCGTGGTTGAAGTTCATATCTCTAATACATTTTCCCGGGAACAGTTTCGCCATAAGTCATATATTTCTGCAAATGCAAAAGGGATCATTATTGGTTTTGGTCTTTCCAGCTATGACCTGGCGATCAACAGCTTCTTAATTAAATAGAATGCAAAAAGCCTATCTTAACTGGAGTAGTGGAAAGGATGCTGCTTATTCTTTATATAAACTTCAGCAGGAAAATACATTGAGGGTTGAGAAATTGGTAACAACTCTTAATTCTGAGGTAGACAGGGTTTCTATGCATGGATTGCGAAAGGAACTCTTAATATTACAGGCTAAAAGTATTGGACTTCCAATTGATATTATAGCACTGGAAGGAAATGTTTCTATGCAAAGCTATAATTCGAAAATGCATAGCGCGGTTTCAAAACTCTTAGGAGAAGGGTTTACTCACAGTGTTTTTGGAGATATCTTTTTAGAGGACCTTAAGGAATACAGAGAAGAACAACTAGCCAGGGTAGGAATACAAGCGGTTTTTCCACTTTGGAAACAAAATACTCATCAGCTCATTTCTGATTTTATCGATTCGGGATTTAAGGCCATTACAGTTTGTGTAAATGCAAAAGTGCTGGATCGTTCATTCTGCGGGAGAATAATAGATCAAAAATTTGTTGAAGATTTACCGTCCGGTGTTGATCCCTGTGGCGAAAATGGGGAATTTCACACCTTTGTATTTGATGGGCCAATATTCAAAAATCCAATTGAATTTGAAAAAGGGGAAATCGTTCAAAGATCCTATAATGCGCGGGAAGATGAAGAAGACAATTGCTTTACAGATGATGTGAAATCTTGGGACACCAGCTTTTGGTATTGCGACCTTATCCCTAGATAATATTAAAAAATAATGCCCCACAAAAACCTTGCAGGGCAATTATATCTTTTTGAAATTTCGCCTAACGCCTAACGCCTAACGCCTAACGCCTAACGCCTAACGCCTAACGCCTAACGCCTAACGCCTAACGCCTAACGCCTAACGCCTAACGCCTAACGCCTAACGCCTAACGCCTAACGCCTAACGCCTAACGCCTAACGCCTAACGCCTAACGCCTGGCATTACAAATGAATAACCTCATCATATGCAGCCGCGACAGCTTCCATAACCGCTTCACTCATTGTTGGGTGAGGGTGAATGGTTTTTAAGACTTCATGACCTGTAGTTTCAAGTTTACGACCCAAAACAGCTTCAGCAATCATATCGGTTACTCCGGCACCAATCATATGGCAACCTAACCATTCGCCATATTTAGCATCAAAAATCACTTTTACAAAACCATCAGGAGTACCTGCAGCTTTTGCTTTTCCGGAAGCAGAGAAAGGGAATTTTCCAATTTTCAACTCATATCCGGCTTCTTTTGCTTGCTTTTCCGTCATTCCAACAGATGCAATTTCTGGGGATGCATAGGTACATCCGGGGATATTGCCGTAGTCTATAGGTTCTACATGCATTCCTTTAATCTTTTCAACACAGGTAATTCCTTCCGCAGAAGCTACGTGAGCAAGGGCAGGACCGGCCACTACGTCTCCAATAGCATAAATGCCATCAACATTGGTTTGGTACCATTCGTTTACAAGAATTTTATCTTTATCGGTTTTAATTCCTAATTCCTCAAGTCCGATATTTTCTATATTCGTTTTAATCCCAACAGCAGAAAGCACGATATCAGCTTCCAGAGATACTTCTCCTTTTGCGGTTTTCACCTTAGCTTTTACTCCTTTTCCCGAAGTATCCACACTTTCAACAGATGAATTCGTCATTACTTTGATACCTGCTTTTTTGAAGCTGCGTTCAAATTGTTTAGAGATTTCCTCATCCTCCAAAGGAACCAAATTAGGCAGGAACTCTACAACGGTAACCTCGGTTCCCATAGCGTTGTAAAAATGTGCGAACTCAACTCCAATTGCTCCGGAACCAACCACGATCATAGATTTTGGTTGTTCTTTTAAGGTCATCGCTTCCCGGTAACCAATCACTTTTTTTCCATCCTGTTTCAGGCTCGGCAATTCACGTGATCGCGCTCCTGTGGCAATAATGATGCTATCTGCAGAATAGTCTGTGGTTTTATCGTTTTTATCTGTTACAGTAACTTTCTTTCCGGCTTTCAACTTTCCAAAACCTTTAATGACGTCAATTTTATTTTTTTTCATTAAAAATTCTACTCCCTTGCTCATTCCCTCAGCTACATTTCTGCTTCGTTTTACCACTGCAGAGAAATCTTTATCGGCTTTTTCCAAAGTAAGTCCGTAATCTTCAGCGTGTTTTAGGTAGTCAAAAACCTGCGCACTTTTTAAAAGCGCTTTGGTTGGAATACATCCCCAGTTAAGGCAAACCCCACCCAGGCTTTCTTTTTCTATAATAGCGGTTTTAAAACCTAATTGTGAAGCGCGTATGGCAGTAACATATCCTCCCGGGCCGCTTCCTAAAACAATGATATCGTATTTACTCATTTCCTGAATTTTTTGTAACAGTTTAAGAAGTTGCGAATTTAAGGAATAATAGCCTAAACTAAAAGTCTTTGAAACTTAAGAATAGGGTAGATGTGGATTATAAAATAAAAAAAGGCTTATTCCAGTTTTGAAATAAGCCTTTAAGAACAAATGTTCGAATTTGTTTTTAGATTTTCTTTTTTCTGATATTTTTTTGCTCAATATCCAGAGCGTTTATTACAGCTTTCATATTAGACATATCAACTCCTGAAGTTCGTGCGAATTCTGCAGGAACTACAACAATCCTTAAAACCTGATTATTTCTAAAACTGGTATCCAGAGTTCCAAAATCGGCAACCGTTCCGTCTAAAAAAATCAGGACACTAAAAAATGTAAAATCGTAATTATACTGAAGAACTTCATCTCCTATATAATAAGTTTGAGGTAACATTCTAAAAACTTCTACAGGAGCTCCATCTGCGGTACCATCTTCTCCGGTTTTGAGGTAAACAAGCACAACATCCGATTCAAATACTTCAATTCCTTCCTCGGTAAAATCAAGGGATAAGGAATACTCATTGGAAGCTGTAAAATCACCAACAATATCTATCACTTGTCCCAATGGACCCGGTGCTCCTTCAGGGCCTTGTGGTCCTTGTGGCCCAACTGCTCCGTCATCACTACATGATGTTAATGCGAATGCAGAAACAAATAATAAGGTTATAATCTTTTTCATAATATTTAGATTTAGGTTATTTTTTAAATTCTATACTGGCCGAATTCACACAATAGCGTTGTCCGGTTTGGGTAGGGCCATCGTCAAAAACATGTCCTAAGTGACTTCCACAATTAGCACATAAAATTTCTGTTCGTTCCATTCCAAAGGTTTTATCCTTAATATATTCAACAGTTCCTTCAATTGATTCATCAAAACTAGGCCATCCGCAACCGCTTTCAAATTTGCTGTTTGCTTCAAATAGTTTAGCATCACACGCTGCACATCTATAATCTCCATTTTCATCAAAATGTAGGTTATATTTCCCTGTATGAGGTGCTTCGGTTCCTTTTTGTCTTAAAACCCGGAATTGTTCTTCAGAAAGTTGTTCTTTCCATTCAGCTTCCGACCTTTCTGTACTATATTTTTTCATTATTTATATTTTTGAATCAGGAATAAATTTCATTGCTACTCCATTCATACAATATCTTTTTCCGGTTGTTGCTCTTGGGCCGTCATCAAAAACATGACCTAAATGCCCGCCACAGTCGGCACAATGAATTTCATCCCGTTGATATCCCAGTTTGGTATCAGATCCATAGGCTACGCCACCTTCTATAGGACGGTCAAAACTTGGCCAACCGGTTCCACTTTCAAATTTATGTTCGGTTTTAAACACTTCATTTCCGCAGGCGGCACAAACAAAAGTTCCCGGTTCCTCGACATTGTTCAATTCACTGGAAAAGGGTCTTTCGGTACCAGACTTTCTTAACACCTCAAATTCCTGAGGAGTCAAAATTTCTTTCCATTCTGCCTCGGTTTTGGTTATGGGATATTCAGAGGTAGTTTTGAATTCTTTTTTTTGGGCATTGCCGTTGCAACTAAAAATAACCATTACAACGAGTGACATAAATACTTTTTTCATCTCTTTTTATTACAAAATTACAAATATTATGCCATGACGAATGTTGTGATTTTGTTAATAACCTCCAGATTTCCTAATACCTTCCGATGACCAAGACCTTCAGTTAAGAATAATTCACTGTTTGCCAACTTTTCTGAAATCTCATAGGCTGAACTTACAGCTACATCTACATCGTCTTTATCATGTACCACCAAAGTTGGGACATTCACGCTTTCAGCAGATAAGGCTCCGGAATAAACATCCATATCTTTCCCGAATTTTTTATCGAAATAGGATTTCATTTTTTCGGCAACCGAATCGTTTAATTTCATGTTCCGGGCAAATTCCTTTGTAATATGGGTAACACTATTTGCAGTTCCTATAATTACAAGGTTTTTAAGATAAAACCCTTCCTTTACCGCTCTTAATAATGACATTCCTCCTAAAGAATGGCCAATGGCGCTATCAAATGGTCCATAATCCTTGGCTATTTCATGAATGGATTCAATAAAATAGGGCATCATACTTATTCTACCGGGAGCCTTTCCGTGAGCAGGAGCATCAAAACTTATAACAGTATACCCTTTATCAACCAATTGGGTAGCCAATACAGCCATTTGGGTGCCGCGACCACTCCATCCATGCACCAGAAGTACTTTTTTAGATCCTTCTCCATATTTATATACTATAATATTTCTATGGATTGCCGGCACAAGAATTTGTCTTTGCTCGGCCTTTTCATCCATTTCTTTTTCCCTTTCAGGCAAAGGATATTTGAAAGGTGTTAAAAACAATTGTGCAGCAAATCGACTTGCAAGAAATGGGGAGAGTTTGGTTAATATTTTTCCTGTACTCAAAATGTATTGAGGGGTTAATAATACCTGAACAGGTGTTTTATCTTTTTTAGATTTAGTCATATTTTATATAAACCCGCAAGTTAGGAATTTGAAGCTAATCAAGCCGCAACTCTTAGTATCTATAGAGATAATAAAAACGGCAAGATTTTTGGAAACTAGAAACTGTTAAAGCAAGCATAAACATATACAATCCACAAGTGTGGTTTTGTACTTTTATCCATCTAAAACCAAAAATTATGAGAATTAGAAATTTATTTATAGGAATGTTTGCCGTGCTTGTAATGGCTGGTTGCAAAACCAATCCCTTTACCGGAGAAAAGAATTTGAATTTTGTTTCGAATGAACAACTATTCCCTATGGCTTTTCAGCAGTATGACCAATTCTTAAGCGAAAACAAGGTTGTAACCGGTACATCAGAGGCTCAAATGTTAAAGAATGTAGGGCAAAAGATCGTAACAGCATCTGAAAGGTATTTAAACGCAAACGGATTTCAAGGTTATTTAAATGGCTATGCATGGGAATTTAACCTTGTTCAGGATGAAGCTGTTAATGCCTGGGCGATGCCAGGTGGAAAGATTGTATTTTATACCGGTATTTTACCTGTCGCAAAAGATGAAACCGGGGTTGCGGCAATTATGGCTCACGAGGTAGCCCACGCACTTGCAGATCACGGAGCACAACGTATGAGTGCTGGACAATTACAGCAGTTGGTTGGTGTTGCCGGAAGTGTAGCATTAAGCGGAAAAAGCGAACAAACCCAGCAAATTTTTGCTCAGGCATATGGCTTGGGATCTCAGGTTGGGGTAATGCTTCCATTTAGCAGAAGTCACGAGACTGAAGCCGATAGAATTGGTCTTACTTTAATGGCAATTGCCGGATATGATCCTGCAGAAGCTGCCGATTTATGGAGAAGAATGGCCGCCCAAAGTAGTGGGCAGGCACCACCAGAATTTTTAAGTACACACCCTGCTTCTTCCACCAGGATCGCCAATATTACCAAATGGGCTCCGGAAGCAAAAGCCGAAGCGAAAAAATACGGAGTAACTTCCTTTAAATAGTATTTAAAAAATATATTTTATAAAAGCTGCTCATAATGGGCAGCTTTTTCTATTTTTAAGAAATGAAAAATCTCCCCAAAGGAAGTAAAAAGTTATTGAATGCCTGGGCCTTTTATGACTGGGCAAATTCGGTTTACAGTTTGGTTATTGCCTCTGCCATATTTCCAATTTTTTATGGAGCTATTACCATTTTAAAGGATGAGGATGGAGCGATTATTAAAGATACCATTGATTTTCTGGGTTATTCTATAAACAATGATTCTTTGATAAGTTATGTTACCGCATTGGCTTTTTTGGTGGTTTCCTTAATTAGTCCATTGCTTTCAGGGATAGCAGATTATGTAGGAAACAAGAAATTATTTTTAAAATTTTTCTGTTACCTGGGAGCTGTTTCCTGCATTGGATTATTCTGGTTCAATCTCGAATATCTTTGGTTTGGTTTGTTGTGTTATTTCCTGGCTTTGATTGGCTTTTGGTCAAGTTTGGTTTTTTATAACTCGTATTTACCGGATATCGCCTATCCCAATCAACAGGATAATATAAGTGCTAAAGGTTTTTCCCTGGGGTATATTGGGAGTGTTATTTTACTTATACTTTGCTTGATAATGATCCTTAAATACGACTGGTTTGGTTTTGAGGATGAAGGCTTTCCTACCAGGCTTTCCTTTGTTTTAACAGGGGTTTGGTGGATAGGATTTAGCCAGTACACCTACTATTATTTGCCAAAGGGAAATAAACAACAGAAAATGGCCAAAAATGTACTGTTTAATGGCTTTAAGGAGCTTAAACTTATCTATAATTCTCTTACCCATCAATTGATTCTAAAGCGCTATTTGGTTGCTTTCTTCACCTACAGTATGGCTGTTCAAACCATAATGCTGGTCGCCACTTATTTTGGGATTGAAGAATTGGATTGGGGAGAGCAGGATGCAACCACCGGATTGATCGTAAGTATATTGCTTATCCAATTGGTCGCCGTCGCGGGCGCTACCTTAACATCTAAAACCGCTTTAAAAATTGGCAATATCAGGACCTTGATTATTTTGAATTTATTCTGGATCGCAATATGTGTTTATGCTTATTTTATAACAACTCCTTTTCAGTTTTATTTTGCCGCTGCCGGAGTGGGACTTATAATGGGGGGAACCCAGGCTTTATCCCGTTCTACATATTCTAAAATGCTACCCGAGGGCACCCCGGATACGACCAGTTATTTTAGCTTTTACGATGTTTCTGAAAAAATAGGGATTGTAATAGGGATGGTTTTATATGGAATTGTGGCACAATTAACGGGAAGCGTTCGAAATGCTATTATATTTTTAGTGCTATTTTTTATTGCAGGGGTGGTCTTATTATCAAGAATTCCCTTAAATTCAGCTAAAAATTAAATTGGGTGTTTTGCAAATGCAATTATCCTCAAAACAAGAAATACCTTAAACATTGAAAATACCAAAATTAACGTACTATGAAATGAGCATAACGCGAATACGATACAAACACCGATGAAGATATGCGAATTGCATATGCCAATTAAAAACAATAAATATCTAAATATGAAAAATAAATACTTTTTGATCCTCATCTTTTTTTCCACAACGCTTTGGAGTCAGTCGCCAAAGAACCCTTGGTCCATTTCCAGCGGAAAAGTGGACGCCTACACCGGAATTGTTGCGGCAAACGGCCGAATTGGGATCTTGCCGGAAGACAAACCTTTTGAGGTGCGTTCTATTATTTTAAATAATGTGTATGACAAGGAATCCCCGCTTGGAGTGAGTAAAATCTTAGTAGGAATGAACTTTGGGAACCTGGAAATGGAAATTGACGGGGAGAAGATTACCGAAAATAATGTTTCCAACTGGATGCAAACCTTGAACATGAAAGAAGCAGCTTTTACAACATCCTTTGATTTTAAGGATAAAGCGCAAATTTCATATACCATTTATGCACTTCGGAATGTTCAATATACCGGATACATAGATTTTAAGGTGCAGGCTAAAACCGATATTACTATTAAGGTAACCGGCAAAATCCAGACACCGGAAGAATATCTGGATCCAATAAGCACCTTCAGGATACTGGAGGATCTGGAAACTACCATGCCTATACTTCAAACTGTTGCAAAAAGTCGCTTCGGGAAACATACCGTTGCAACTTCAGCAACTTTTATATGGCATGACATTAATTCTACAAGGGAGAATCAGCGTCCGGAACTAACCCATAGCAGTGTTTCAGAATATGATACCCGGTTATCTTTTCAGAAAAAAATAGAAAAAGGCCAAACGAGTGAATTTGCGTGGACAGCTGCGCAGGCAACCACTCAGGATTTTGTAGATCCTCAATCCGAATCGGAGCGTTTTGTGATCTTCAATTTATTAACACCACGAAAAGACCTTTTGGATGAACATAGAAAATTATGGGAAGAACTTTGGGAAGGAGATATTATTATTGAAGGCGATCTACAATCTCAATTGGACGTTCGCCTTGCACTTTACCATTTATATGCATTTTCAAGGGGGGATTCGGACTTAAGTATTGCTCCTATGGGGTTATCTTCACAAAATTACAATGGTCATATTTTTTGGGATACCGAATTGTGGATGTTTCCTCCCCTTTTATTGCTAAACCAGGATATTGCAAGATCTCTTGTAAATTATAGGTCAGATAGACTGGAAAAGGCGAAACAAAAAGCGATCAATTTTGGTTATAAAGGGGCTATGTTTCCCTGGGAAAGTGATGACACAGGGGAAGAGGCTACTCCGGCCTGGGCCTTAACAGGGACTTTTGAACATCATATTACCGCCGATGTTGCTATCGCCTTCTGGGATTATTACAGAGTTACTAAAAATAAGGAATGGCTAAAAGAAAAGGGATTTCCTGTTATAAAGGAGATTGCCGATTTTTGGGTGAGTCGCAGTACACGAAACCCCGATGGTAGTTATTCCATCAAAAATGTTGTGGGCGCCAATGAATTTTTAGCCAATGTAGATGATAATGCATTTACAAACGGATCGGCTATTACCGCTTTAAGATATGCGGTTTTGGGAGCTAAAGAAGTTGGGGCAGAAGTAGATCCCCAATGGGTTGAAGTTGCAGATAATATAGTTATTCACAAATTTCCCGATGGAACCACAAAGGAAAACCGGACGTATAATGGTGAAATTATAAAACAGGCAGATGTGAATTTGCTTACCTATCCTTTAGATGTTGTATCAGATAAGGAAACGGTTTTAAAAGATCTTAAATATTATGAACCAAAATTATCTCCGGTAGGTCCTGCCATGGGGAAATCGGTATTTGCAGTGATCTATGCGCGTTTAGGAGATCATTCCGAAGCTTACAGATTGTTCAAGGAAAGTTATGAGCCTAATAAAAGGCCTCCGTTTGGGGCCCTGGCCGAGGCAGCAAACAGTGATAATCCCTATTTCGCAACCGGGGCAGGTGGAATGCTTCAGGTAGTGCTTTTTGGTTTTGGAGGATTGCACATTACCGAAAACGGCATTGAACAGAATAATGAGGTCTTGCCTAAGGAATGGAAATCCTTAACACTGAAAGGGATTGGTCCTGAGAAAAAAACCTATGTAATCAAACAATAGCTTTTAAAAAGCTGAATAATAAAAAACTTCGGTAATTCCTTGTTAAGGATTTACCGAAGTTTTTTTATTCCCAAGATTGGAACTAATTCCCTGATGTATCTAACTATTTTACAATCACTAAAACCGTCCAAAACAACCGAAAATTTTTCTGCATCTAATTTGAGGAGATGGATCCCGAACCTGAAGTTTTAAAATCTTGCTTTTTTGGATTTCCATTATATTGTATATCTCCTGAACCGGAAACGCGTGCTTTTAGCGATTCAGTTACTGTTACATCCACATCTCCAGATCCTGAAATGCTTACTTCCGCGTTTGTAGTCCTGAGATCAAAGGCCTCAAAATCTCCGGATCCTGTAACTGTACAGGAAAAATTTTCAGCAGTTCCTTTTAATTGAGTATTTCCTGAACCGGTTATAGCGCTGTTTAAATCTCTAACGTTTAAATTCAGTTTTAAATTTCCAGAGCCGGTTAGCCGGGTTTCAAAACTGCGATCTTTGATTTGATCTAAATTTATTATATCGCCGGAACCTGTTATTGAAACTCCTTCTATTTCTTCAAATGGAACAATTACTTTGATCCCACGATTTCCGGAAGGGGATAGGGAAACACCTTTTTCTACAGAGATTTTAAGAACTCCGTTGCTAACTTCGGTGGTGATATATTCCTGCAAATTGCTTTCTGCTTCTATTTTTAATGCACCTTCTTTTCCCGATATGAGTTCCACGTCCATAGAACCTACCAATGTTACTTTATCGTAATTGGAAACCTTTCGGTTTTGCGTAACCATTTCTCCATTGCCTTTTATTCTTTCATTTTTCCACCATTGGGCGTTTGCTGTGCTTATAGTTAATAATAATGCTGCGAGTATTAAGATTGTTCTTTTCATGATGTTTTAATTTATTGATGATTATTATTTTTGTTTAAATGTTATCCCGGCGTAATTGGATTTTACCGTTATAGTACTGCTTGTTGAATTGTTTAGGTGATATCCAGCGTAACTTTTATTCGTTGAAGTTTGGTTTTGTTTATCTACCTCAAAATTTTCCATTCCATTCACACTTCCGTATGAGGTATTTACAGTAAACTGAAACGGATGATCTTCGGCATACCCTATCTTAACTCCGGCATAATCTGTCGTGATTTTGATAGCTCCGGCTCCTTTAATCACTTTGTCTATTTCCAGATTTCCATAATCCAGATCTAATTCTGCCGACTGGAACACTTGTCCTAGTTTTACGCTTATATAATCCCCGGTACCAACAATTCTTTTCAGCTTTTCCACATTCATACTGCCATAATCTGCGGAGAATTGGATCAATTCTACTTTCTTGATATGCGACTTTGTATAATCGGCATTGATATTCAGGGTTTTAGCTTCACCTATTGTAAAGTTAGAATAATCTGCATTTATGATGGCTTTGTTTATATAATCAAAATGACTGTTTCTGGAATAGTCAAAATTGATGTTATTGCTTGTTCCAAGTAATTCTCCAATAGCTATCCTTCCATAATCGCAGCTTATCTTAGAATTACCTTTCAGTTTATCGATGAAAATATTCCCGTATTCATTGTTAAGGTCGACATTATTTGTAACCGGCGCTTTTATGATGTAATTAATTTCCATATTGACATTAGAGTTATTGCCGAACAACATATTCCAAAAGGAGTTGCTCTCTTTTGAAAAATGTGTTATGGCACTCACCCCTGCAGAAGTTTGATTGAATTCAATCCTGATGTCATCCAGTTTTTGCTGTACCTTTTCTTCATCGTTTCCGTTGGTCTTAATAAAAACCTCAATGCTTACCGTATTTTGATCCCAGGTGGAAATATCAATATTCCCGTAGCTGTTGTTAATTTTTAAAATGGCATCTGCAGCGACACTGAATTTTTTGGAGATCTTTTTCTCTTTTGTATGTCTTCCTTCAATGTCACTGTTATGCCCGGGATTGTTGCAAAAAGCGATTGTAGGGCTTAATACAATTAAAAATACCAGTTTATATATAGTTGTTTTCATTTTTAGGGTTTTTAAGTTGATTTATTTCTTCTATTTTTGATAATACGTTGTTCAAAATATCGATACGCTGCTGGAGGTTGGAAACCATCGCAAAGATTACCCGTTTATCCTGGCCGCTTTTAACCAGATCTTTCTTTAATTTTTCATAATCCAGGTCCAGCTTTTCCATTTGGGCCAGAGCATCCTTAACAATAGCTTCAGTTTCGGGCGATTTCAAATCGTTTAGCCTGGCAAGCTCTGTTTTGATGAGGCTGGCATAAAACAGCTGGGTTTCTTTCATTTCCGGAGATACATTTGCCAGGTCCCCGGGATTATTTGTGATTCCAAAACCGGTCAAATTCCCCGCAAGCATTATAATCAATAGCAATCCTGCTGCTACGGCTAAAATAGGAGTCCAAAGCGCTCTTAATTTCCCATTATTTGAATGAGGACTTTGCTCTCTAAGTTTTTCTAAAAACCGTTCCTGATGTCCGAGTGCAGGTTCTGCGATATCAAGATCCTGATTTCTGAAAAGGTTTTCTATATCTTTAATTTCCATAGTGTAGTAATTTTGTTCGCAAGCTTTCTTTAGCTCTTGATATGGTGGTCCTGCAATTTGCAGGAGTTATATCAAGTACTTCACAAATCTCATCATAATCATATCCTTCAATGAGATGCAAGCTTAACATGATCCTGTAATTTTCTTTTAGTTCCTTCATCGCAAGGAGGATTTGTTGCACCTGGGCATTCTTTGTGTTTTCCTCCAGATCTATTCCATCCTCTTCCTGTAGTTCATTCTTGAATTGATCCTGATAAGAAACCTCTGTATACTTTGATTTTTTATTAAACGAATTAATACTTAAATTCACAACGATTTTTTTTAACCAGGCACCAAAAGTGGATTTCTCTTCAAAGGTGTGAAGTTTTGAGAATGCTTTTATAAAAGCTTCCTGCATCACATCTTCAGCTTCGGGAGCATCATTCACAATTCTTAGTGCTGTGTTGTACATTGCTTTATAATACTTGTTATAAATTTCCAGCTGTGCCCGCTGCTCACCTTGGCGGCAACGTGCTACTAAATCGTCTGAATAATTGATGGTTGTTGTCAAAAAATAAACCTTTGCTCTATTATAAAGATATGTGTGATTTTAATTTGTTACAGTTTCAGTAAAAAATATTTTTGTTAGCCCTGCTGGCACAGGAATTGAATTGAGTACTGGTAATAGAGCCTTTAATGCACTACCTTTAGGAAATGCTGAAGAAACTCAAGGTTTTAGAAAGATAATAATAAATAACTGTTGTGACAGTTTGACTTAAAATAATATATGGCTAAATCAAAATTAATGAATATGGACAGTTTGTCATTTCAGGGAATCGATGAAGATGCAGAGTTAATTCCCCTCATGACTCCCGAAGATGAAGAAGAAATAAATAAGGAGGAACTTCCTGAAGTTTTACCAATTTTACCACTAAGAAACACCGTATTATTCCCTGGTGTTGTAATTCCTATTACAGCGGGGAGGGATACCTCTATTAAACTTATCAATGATGCCAATAATGGCAGCAAAGTTATTGGAGTAGTGGCTCAAAAGGATGAGGAAGTGGAAAATCCGGAACCTAAGGATATTCATCAAACCGGTGTTGTAGCCCGGATTTTGAGGGTTCTAAAAATGCCTGACGGGAATACCACCGTGATCATCCAGGGTAAAAAACGTTTTGAGATTAATGAAGTGATCTCTGAAAAACCCTATTTAACAGCATCGATTAAAGAAGTTTCAGAGTTAAGACCGGAAGCAAAAAATCCTGAATTTGATGCGATTATTGATTCAATAAAAGATCTTGCCTTACAAATTATAAAAGGAAGTCCAAACATTCCTTCGGAAGCTTCTTTCGCTATAAAAAATATTGAAAGTCCTTCCTTTTTGATCAATTTTGTTTCTTCCAACATGAATCTTAGCGTTGCGGAAAAACAAGAATTGCTGGAAACCAACGATCTAAAAGACCGGGCGCTTGCTACATTGAAATATATGAATGTGGAGTTCCAGAAACTGGAATTGAAAAATGATATCCAGAGCAAGGTGCAAAGCGATATGAGCCAGCAGCAACGCGAATATTTTCTACATCAGCAAATGAAAACCATACAGGAAGAACTTGGAGGGGTTTCTCAGGAAGATGAAATGGAGGAAATGAAGGCTCGCGGTAAGAAAAAGAAATGGAATGAGACCGTAAAGAAGCATTTTAACAAGGAACTTTCCAAGATGCAGCGCATGAATCCGCAGGTTGCAGAATATTCTATTCAAAGAAATTATCTGGACTTATTTCTGGATCTTCCCTGGGATGAATTCAGCAAAGATAAATTTGATCTAAAAAGGGCGCAACGTATTTTAGACCGGGATCATTACGGGCTGGAAGATGTAAAAGAGCGAATTATTGAATATCTCGCGGTTTTAAAACTTCGGAATGATATGAAATCTCCAATTTTATGCCTTTACGGACCTCCCGGGGTTGGAAAAACATCTTTGGGTAAGTCTGTGGCTGAAGCATTGGGCCGCGAATACGTTCGAATTTCTTTAGGTGGATTACGGGATGAAGCTGAAATACGCGGACATCGAAAAACCTACATAGGAGCCATGCCGGGAAGGATCATTCAAAGTTTAAAAAAGGCAGGAACAAGCAATCCTGTTTTTGTGCTGGATGAGATAGATAAACTGGCCAGCGGAAATCAGGGAGATCCGTCTTCAGCATTGCTGGAAGTTCTGGATCCTGAACAAAACAGTGAATTTCACGATAATTTCCTTGAAATGGGATTTGATCTTTCCAAGGTGATGTTCATAGCTACGGCAAATACATTGAATTCTATTCAGCCTGCATTAAGGGACCGAATGGAAATAATCAATGTTACCGGATATACCACCGAAGAAAAAATAGAAATTGCAAAACAGCATTTGTTGCCTAAGCAGTTAAAAGAACACGGCTTAACTAAAGAACATTTGAAAATAGGAAAAGCTCAGTTGGAAAAGATCATTGAAGGATATACCAGAGAGTCCGGAGTTCGAATCCTTGAAAAACAAATAGCAAAAATGGTACGCTATGCTGCCAAAAACATTGCTATGGATGAAGCATACCATATCAAGATAAGCAATCAGGATGTGGTTGATGTTTTGAAGAGTCCAAGATTGGAACGCGATAAATATGAAAGCAACGATGTTGCGGGAGTGGTTACAGGACTTGCCTGGACACAGGTAGGAGGTGATATCCTTTTTATTGAATCTATTTTATCCAAAGGAAAAGGCACCCTTAATATTACCGGGAATTTAGGTAAGGTGATGAAAGAATCGGCTACCATAGCCCTGGAATACATAAAATCCAATGCAGAATCCTTTGGGATTAATCCAGATATATTTGGAAATTACAATGTTCACATTCACGTACCGGAAGGAGCAACACCAAAAGACGGTCCAAGCGCAGGGGTTACCATGTTAACCTCGCTTATCTCTTTATTTACACAGAGAAAAGTGAAGAAAAATCTGGCTATGACCGGGGAGATTACATTACGCGGAAAAGTGCTACCGGTAGGAGGTATCAAAGAGAAGATCCTGGCAGCTAAACGCGCCAGAATTACAGAGATCATTCTTTGTGTAGAGAACGAACGTGATATTAAAGAAATAAAAGCAGAATATCTATCGGGACTTACGTTCCATTACGTAAATGATATGGATGAGGTAATAAAGCTTGCTCTCACCGATGAAAAGGTGAAGAACGCAAAGACACTGTAGAAGAATACCAACCCCGGCTTTTGTCGGGGTTTTTTATATTTTGTTGTGAGCCCTTTCATTACTTCTATTAGAGCAGCCTAGCCTTGCTAAAAATAATTGCTTTCGGCCGTTGTATTTAATCCCTCATTGAGGGTTTAATTCCCCGGGGTTTGCATCGAGTTTTTAAAAATATTTTCCAATTCATACCTTATGCGCCTGCCCGTACCGTTCTGGCGGGCTTGCCCCGAGGTTCTTGATTCCTCTTCAATCCTAAGTTACCATCCATTTAAACAAGTCATTTTTATGACTTCAGTTTTATCCTACAATACTGTTTTTAAAACTACATTTGTGCTTCAAAAATTAAGTAATGGGTTTCTGCTAATTACCCGATAGGATGTAGTTTATGGAAAAGAATGAAACAGAGATTAAAACAGCGATCACTTCCGAAGAAATTGAAAGCTGCATAGCTGTATTGGCTCGATTGGTTGAAGATACAGATCAGATCTTCGATATTCCCAGGGAACAAAGAACAGAACTTTTAAAAGTTTCCGGAATGTTTTCCAGACCCAACCGCGACGAATTTTCCAGACGAATAAAAGATGGCAGGAAGGCTGCAAAGCGTAAACTGGAAGCCAGGGATAAAACAGCACGAAAGGAAACCGGGATCCGAAATGCCAGAGAAACCAGCATTTTTGTCGCTCCTAAAATGCTTCATTTGGAAGCACTTGCCAATAAAGTACAACAGGAGCTAAAAATACCCCGTAAATGTTATGTCTGCAAAACAGAATTTACTTTAATGCATCACTTTTACGATACCATGTGTACTGAATGTGGGGATTATAATTATGCCAAGCGTTTCCAGACCGCGAATGTAAAAGGGCAGGTGGCCGTTATTACCGGCTCCCGTTTAAAAATTGGATATCATATAAGTTTGATGCTTTTACGTGGGGGAGCCACCGTGATCGCAACTACCCGTTTTCCCGTAGATTCGGCTTTGAGGTTTTCCAGGGAGGAAGATTTTTGCGACTGGGGACACCGATTAAAGATCCATGGACTCGATCTCCGGCATATTCCAAGTGTAGAAATCTTCTGTAATTTTATAGAGCAAAAATATGAGCGATTAGATATCCTTATCAATAATGCAGCGCAAACAGTAAGGCGCCCTTCGGGATTCTATCAGCATTTAATGGGAAGTGAAGAACGCCCAATGGCTTCTTTGCCGGAATACGCCCGAGATCTTTTAGAAGATCATAGGAACTGTTTACAGGAGCTAAAGGTCTTATCTACCGGAACATCGCCTAACCAAAATATGCCGGTTACCTGGCACGGACCCGAACCGGGAATAGGGTTACGGGCTTCGGCAAAATTATCCCAGATTCCTTATAGCTTTGACAATACGCTGGTGGCAAAAGAAGTATTTCCGGTAGGGGAGTTGGACGCCGATCTTCAGCAAGTGGACCTTAGGAAAACCAATTCCTGGCGTCTGAGACTCGGGGAAATTGAAACTACAGAAATGCTGGAAGTGCAACTGGTAAATGCAGTAGCGCCCTTTGTATTGTGCAACCGGCTTTCAGAAATCATGAAAAAGGAACCTACAGGACAAAAACATATCATCAACGTATCGGCGATGGAAGGGAAGTTTCACCCTGTTTTCAAGGAAGACAGGCACCCGCACACCAATATGGCAAAAGCAGCTTTGAACATGCTCACACATACTTCTGCAGGAACTTTGGCTAAGGAGGGGATCTTTATGAATGCGGTAGATACCGGTTGGGTTACCGATGAAGATCCAGCGGCTTTGGCTAAATTAAAACAGGAAAGAGACGATTTTCAGCCTCCTTTAGATATAGTAGATGGTGCCGCACGGGTTATGGATCCTTTATTCGATGGGATCAATACCGGAAAACACTGGTGTGGTAAATTCCTGAAGGATTACCGGCCAATAAGTTGGTAGATATTTTAAAAGAGTTCGTAAATCACCTAAAATCATTTAAGTAGCTTACGAACCCAAAATAAAATAAAATAGAAAACCCCTAAAAACAGAAGGATTTAATCTAAGTCGTTGGATCTATCAAATTCCCTTCTCTTATAAAACGAATCGTCATCGGGATACTGGTTTTCCTTATTTCGAAATTCACCGGGTTCCTCATATTCCGTTTCTATATTTTCGGGAGCTGTTTCATCCTGAATATGTCTTTTTCTTTCGGTTTCAAGTTTTTTTCTTTCTTCCCTTAAAGCATTTCTTTCTGCCTCAAGTTTGCTTCTTTCCTCTTCTAGTTGCTTTCTTTCTGCTGTCAATTCTTCTCTGATATTTTCAATATTGTCATTTGCCTTGTCGTAACCTGCATCTCCCTCTTTTCTGCGATCGGCGGCATAAGCAGAATCTTTTTTATGTTCACGATTTCCTTCAAAATCCTCGTCATACCTTGTCCTGCGATCGCGGTTATATGAATTTAAAACCATCATTTCGTAATCCCGGTCTATATTGGCACCGGAGGTCATACGTTTGGTCCCTGCAAAGGTTTGATAGTCTATGCTATCTGTAAACACAAACTTCTGTTTGTCGTCTATAGTTACCATCCCTATTGGAATAATAATATGATTTTCTCCCTTTTTGTTGACAAACTCCCGCACTCCCTTATTTGCCGGGCTTGCATAAGGATCATGGTTTGCATCTATTATGGTATTATCTACTTCTACATCCAGGTATACCACTTTTTCCAAATTGAGGTTTACCAATAGGTTCGAAACCTTACCTATTACCCTGTTATCATTGTCTCTTACCGGCCATCCGCTAACATTTGTATAATGGCTGTCGACCTTATAATCTGATAATTCTTCGAGGTAATACAAATGTTTTTTATCGTCTTTCATAATGATTTAATTTTTTCGTTCTTCTAATTTTATACACTCATTTTCTAGTGATAAACGCTTTCATTCTTTTATTTCGCTAGTCCCTATAGAGCTTGCTATTATCCCATACCCCATGATAAGTCCTGTTAAAAGCTCAGGATTTAGTTCCGGAATATTTGATTATTAATTTTCTACGGAATTTACCATAATGGTATCTTCTGCATTGTCATCCCAATTACTGTTTTCCGAAGAGGAATCGTAAGATTCATCTTCCAATTGTTCTAAGGTCGCATCATCTGTGTCGTAGGTATCATCACCCATATAATATAAATAATATAATACCCCGGCTATTATTAGGATTAATAAAAGGATCCAGGGCCATATCGGACTTTTCTTTTTTATTTTAATTTCTGCCATAATTCAATTTTTTGGTTAGATTTAAAATGAATACATCAAAATTAGGCTTAACGAATCCTATTTATAATAAAGGTTTTTGTAAAATATTGTTAATTGAGTACTAAAATATGTAGAAACCCTCATTATTATCTTCAGAATACTTAAATCCCACCGGTGGGTTTAATTCCCCGTCCCGTTCGGGCGGGCTTTCCGCGAGCTAATTGATTAAATCATCCATTCTTAAAATAGCAATTGATTTATTGAAACCTAAAATACATCAACAATTCCCTACCGCATTTAACAATGCTGGTTGCGAAGTTTCTAGAGAATTAATTGGGTTATGGTAGGAGGGAGCCTGCTTTTTAAATTACTCATGAGGGTTTAACCCGCCTGACCGTTGGGCAGGTTCCCAGTCACGATAGCTATCAGGATGCCTCCTATTTTCAAAAGAATTTTCCTCCCGATAGCAACCGGGACATAGCTCTTTCACCGAGGTTCTTGATATTCAACCGGTATTGGTTTTTAAAAAAAATATGACTATTGCACTTTAAAAGCTGTTTTCTGCATTTGAAGAGAATCCTGTGGAGCCACTTTTTCAGAATCTAAATAGAAACTTTTTTGAATCCTGGCAAAATCGAGCTCAGTTCTAAAGGTTTTATTCACCCCAAGATTGATAAGGTAAAGCTCATATTTGCCTGAAAATTTAGAACTGAATTCCTCAAGCATTTCTTCTAAATTATTTGCCTGAAGGTCTGTTCGTATCCGCAAACCCAGCGTGGTAGAGTCTGTTGGCTCTAAAATCTTTTTCATGTTTGGTCTTTCAACAAGACCCAGCTCTACAATGCTGCCGGGGCGCTTTAAACCCGGATTAAAAGAAGCTTTAGATCTGCCGGTTATGTTTGCAAAATTGAAGATAAACGGCTCCGGGGTATTATTCGTTACAACAAGAGAAATTTCAACAGATTGAGTATAATTCGCAATGGAACCTGTTTGTTTATTGAACTTTAATTCTTTGGGATTAATCTCAATGCCGTTCCCGATGCGTTCCCGGGCATTATCGCTTTCATTGTTTTCTTTGCAGGATTGAAGGCTTACTGTAAAAAGCAGGAGGAGAAAAATATATAGGTATTTCATCATTATTTCAACATAAAGTTAGATTAAGAGCCGAAGCCTTGAATTTGTGTGACCTGCTCTGTATAAGTGGCAATTTAGTGATATATATTAAAAAAAAACTAATGAACAATCGTATTAAATTATTCAAATTCGAATTTGTCCCCGACATCTTCAAAGCTGAATTTTTATCGTACTTTGAATTCTTAAATTTATAGCTATGATCAAGTTTTTAAAACTCCTGGTAATTTTTACAATTTTAATTGGTACTTCTAATCTTAGGGCGCAGGAACAAGTTGTAGAATTTGATAAGAATTTCACACACGTGGTTTATTTTTATTTGAACAATCCTGATAACCCTAAGGACAGGAATGCATTTGAAACATCCCTTAAAAAATTCCTGGCTAAAAGTGAATATGCTAAAACCAATTTCATTGGAATCCCGGCGAAAACTCCCAGGGATGTTGTGGACAATGAATATACCTATACACTAATCCTGACTTTTCCCTCCAAAGAAATTCAGGATAAATATCAGGAAGAACCCGCGCATAAGGTTTTTATTGAAGAATCTTCCCATTTGTGGAATAAGGTAAAGGTATATGATTCGGTAAAAATCGATTGATTTAAGGGTTTTTTTATCTCAATACTTTTGGTTGTAGTGTATTCTTAAATAATGAATTTGTCCAATGGTATTTTGCGTTATGTAACTTTGCTTGGGTAGAAGCGAAGTTCTTACCTCATTTTTTCTTTTTTTTCTTCTCCAATGCTTCTTTGAAAATGTATTGAAACCATTAGGGTTCACGAACTTCTATTTATGAAGTAGGTGAGGGTTGAGTAATTACGCTTTGTCCGAAACGGTACTGAGCGTGCCGTAGGATAGGAGCGAAGGGGTATTGTGTATGAAATGTGATTAAACGTTATTTGACAGATATTTATACTCCATTCTAAGAATAGAATAATATAATCATATATATATAAACACTCATAGAAAATTAAAATATATTTAGAATAAACAATGCTGAAAATACCTTTTATAATAGGTTTTAGTTAGATTATTTTTATAAATTAGTTAAAATTGAACATAACTAAAATAGAAATTAATGGATGTAATCGACTATATAATCATTGTATTAAAAGTAATTGTGGGTTTAAGTATTTTAAATGTATGGTTAATTCAGCCAAAAAAACCTACAAAATGGAGAGGTGGTAACGCTAAAACTATTGTTGAAGAATTTAAAGTATATGGTTTATCGAAGTCATTTTGTTACGTCATAGGCTTTTTAAAAGTAGGTCTGGCTTTAATATTATTAGCTTCAATACAATTTGAGGCTTTAACTTTAATTGGAAGTTTGGGGTTAACCGGTCTGTTATTAGGGTCAATAATTATGCATATTAAAGTAAAAGACGAATTGTATAAGTCATTTCCAGCATTTTTATTTATTGTTATGAATTTAATTATTGCCTTTGAATCTATTTAAAAGTATTTATAATAGGTTTTAAATGCTATAAATAAATTTATAGCCGCAAAAGTTAATGCAGGAGAAGATTTAATAAAATTATCTTTAATTTTTAGCCTAACTATAAAACCAATAAGCATTAATATGCATAAACCTACCGAAGCTAATAGTAGTAATATTGGATTAAAGTAAAGACCAATTAATAAACCTATGGCACCTATTAATTGAAGAAACCCTGTTAGTTTTCTATAGTTTGGTAACTTATATCGCTTAAACTCTGAAATAATGAATTCAGAGTAAAAACAGTTAATTCCGAAATAAATAAATGCCAAACTTGAAAACCAAGTTAATACTGATAGTAAATCCAAAAAAAATTGTTTAAATTAAATAATTATATTTTATAACAAGTTTACAATAAAACAATAACTTTTTAAATTAACGAAGCAATTTTTAATAACTGCAAAGTATAGATAAAAATGATTTCCTTCTTAAACTAAAATCTCTAATCCAGAAGAAATACAGCTTCTGAGATACTTCCCATTGTTTTTGAATTATGGCTTACGAATGTTTAACAATTTGTAGGTCGTAAAATAGAACAGAAAAAGTTCTATTCACTATTTTACTTATAATAACATTTGTCCTATAATTTATATTATGTAAAATAGAATATATCAAATAGCGGTATTTCATATTTCCTTAGAATGGTCACTTCTACTTTTTTATAACCTGAGCTTTATTGGTGAAACCTTTTAACTGGATATCTGGATTTCCATAAATATACACCCTGCTTTTGTCTGCCGCATTTATTTCGAGTTTTCTGGAAACTTTTAAAGTAATCTTTGCTGAATTTGAAGATTCAATTTCAGCGGTGGTAGATTTTAGGTTTTTGGCATCAACATCTGCAGAACTCTTCAACTTAAAAGAACTATTACCGGAATTACCATTGAGGTTAAGACTTGATCTATCATTTATGGTAGCCATCGTTGAATTTACATTTAGCTTGCCATTTAACCTGGTCTTATCATTCATTTCAATCTGCAGGTCTTTTGCTTTTAAACCGATTTTTCCCGATGCCTTTTCATGCATTCGTATCTGGATTTCCTTTACATCCAGGTCCAGATCAAATTTTGAAGAATTATCAGCGTCGATAATAATTTTATCAAATCGAAGCTTCTTTGCTGTTTTTAGACTTGCATCATCTTTAAGAGTGATTCTTTCCAGGTCTTTTACCGTTAAATTTACTTCCAGCTTCTTATTTCTGGTAATTTCAGCGGAAGTTGAAATTCTCAAAACATTATTATCAATTACAAACGCTACAAGATCGTGCAGGTTTTGGTCTGCCGTTAAGGAATAGCTGTTGACCTTTCCGGGAGTTATTCTCACCGAAATATTATCGGTTATTTCAAGTGCCTTAAAATTTTGATTCAGGCTTTGTGTAACCGAGAGTACTTCTCTATCCCCTTTAATTTTTTGTGTTTTCTGAGAAAACATAAGGGAAAAAGTAAAAAGCAGCAAAACGATGCTAATAAATCTTATCATAACGCTCCATTTAAAATTGAACTTAGAACTTTGATTTATAAAACAAACAAACAAATCAATTTTATTTATTAATTTTCCTCCGGCAAAGCCTTTACATCTCCACGATATGAGATCGACTCCCGCTGTGAACTGCTTACAGAGGTCGTTGCACTTCCTCCCTGGAACAACGTGATAAAAAATTCAAGGTTTTCATTGCCATCATTGCCTTCAAAATTCAGGAGAATACTGTTTTTAGCGGGATCCTTACTGATATTAAGATTTTTAGCAGGTCCTTTATATTTTATACCTCCATTAGTTCCATATCCCCCACCGGAATGCCTCACTCCATAATAAGGTAAAAACACATCCACACTATCTCCTTCAAACCGGATATAATTGGGATTTCCTATCAAATTGATCGCAGGTCCACCAAGGGGAGTGAGCCATTCATTCTCAATTTCAAATTCACGGTTGTTAACCAGTTCCGAAAGTTTTTGAAAATCTTTTGTAGCTTCTTCTGAACCTGATTTTTTTGTACCTCCACAAGCCAGGATAAAAAGAACGATAAAAGGAGCTAACAGCTTAACACCCATTCCGAATCTTTGTTTTTTTAAAGCAGGTTTTATATGGTATTTCATTTGTTTATTTTATTGTTTTAGCCGAGATATGTAATGTCCATAACATCATCCACCGGTGAAAGAAAATTTTTTTAATGCTTGTTTCATTGCTTTATTTTGTTGGATTTAGTTTTGATCTGTCAATTAACCAGGAGCTGAAATGTAACTTATTAATTTCTATTGGATTAGAATCTTTATTAAGATACGAACTTTAGAGGAATTGCATTGCTTTTTTCCGAATTTAATAAGAAGGATCTATGTCTTCTCCTGTCATTAAAATCTATCCTATTCGACTGTTTACATTAAGAATAGCACTAAAAATTATGTTTGAGTCAACGATTAGTTTAGTCATCTAATCCGATTTCTTTTTTGATTTTTTCCCAACGTACAGTTTTTGATTCTTTTGTTAAGATATCTATAGCTTTTTCCGTTGCTTGAGATTTTGATGTAAGTTCCTCATATCTTAAGTAATCTAAAATTGACCGAATTTTATAAGCCTTTGTGCCCGCTGAAAATCGCACTAGAATTTCATTATTTTTTCTTTCAACCATCATTTTTCCCTTTTTCTCAAATTTACTTATTACATTTCATTTTTAAGTTCGGCTTATTGTAAAGATTGGTGCCAACCGACATATCTCATCCAATTAGGTGATAAAACCCTTCTAATGCATGTTTCATTTTTCTAATTTTCGCTTGCAGGTAGAAAAAAACAATAGAAAGCCTCCGGACAGAGATCAAACATAGGGAGCCCACCATCGCTCAGTTTGCCACAAGCAAAGTTTAGAAAAATTCATTTGTTTCACGTAGTTAATTAGTATATTTGTACGTAAAATAAAAGTGATGGATAAAAAATTGACATTAAGTTTAAATGACAATATTATAGAAACTGCAAAACATTATGCAAAATCTAATAATATTAGTTTATCAAAATTAATCGAATCCTATTTAGGTTCTCTGACTAAAAAAGAACAGAAAAAAGAAAATCAAATAACACCGCTGGTTGAAAGTCTTAGTGGAGTTATTTCAATTGATGATGATTTTGATGTGAAAGATGACTACACTCAATATTTAATTGAAAAATATAAATGAAAAGAATATTGATTGATACAAACATCGTAATAGACCTACTTTCAAAAAGAAAGGATTTTTATAATGATGCTGCTAATTTATTTTCTCTAGCCGATAAAAAAGAACTAAAACTGGCAATTTCATCCTTAACATTTGCAAATACCAATTATATACTCAAAAAATTAAAATCAGCTAAAGAAGCGAGAGAAATTTTGAGAAAATTTAAGGTTCTTGTTGAGTTATTGAGTTTAGAGGATAAGATTACAGAATTATCATTGAGTGATGAAAGTTTTCCCGATTTTGAAGTTGGATTACAATACTATTCTGCGATTGAGAATGAAATTGATATTATAATTACACGAAATAAAAAGGATTTCAAAAATTCAAAATTACCGGTATTGACAGCAAAAGAATATTTAGCTACGATATAATATTGCCAGTGGCTTACAACGCATATTCGCAATTGTGGCTATTTTAGATAAAATATTAATTTTAGAAATCAATAATTTAAAATCTAAGCGGACTAATCCGTTTGTCAATGACCACAACTGACGAATATACGAGACCGGTGATTATAAAAATCTCAAATAAAATAAACTAAAAAAATTAAGTTTCCGGATCCAGGCTTCAAGTTTTAAGTGTGAAAGCATAACTTTGCAGGATGGAAGAAATGCAACTTTTAAGCACCTTAAAAGAATATTTTGGATTTGAAAGCTTCAGGCCGCTACAACGTAAAATCATTGATTCGGTATTTGCCGGGGACGATAATTTAGTGATCATGCCAACCGGCGGAGGTAAATCCATTTGTTTCCAGCTTCCGGCAATCCTGCTTCCAAAAATCACCCTGGTGATCTCGCCTTTGATCGCACTAATGAAAGATCAGGTAGACGGATTGACCGCTAATGGAATTTCGGCTGCTTTTCTAAACAGTAGTCAGGCTTTTGAAGACCAACAAGCCATTTTTCAGCAAATCGATGAGAATAAATTAAAACTTTTATATGTCGCTCCGGAAAGTCTACAAGTCATCGACCGGTTTTTAAGCGATGGAAAAGTAAGTTTGATCGCTATAGATGAGGCCCATTGTATTTCCAGCTGGGGCCATGATTTTAGACCGGCCTACACACAGTTGGGATATTTAAAAAACCGCTTTCCCTCTACTCCACTCATTGCACTTACCGCCACGGCGGATAAAGCTACCAGAAAAGATATTTGCAATCAGTTAAATATTCCCGGGGCTAAAAAACACGTGGCTTCTTTCGACAGGAAGAACCTAAGCCTGGAAGTACGGCCGGGAACAAAGCGTTTTGACCAAATAGTTGATTTTATAAAGGCCCGGAAGAATGAAAGCGGGATCATCTATTGTTTAAGCAGGAAAAACACCGAAGATATCGCCGCTAAATTGAAGGCGAATGGGTTACAGGCAGAAGCTTACCACGCAGGATTAAGCCATTTGGAACGCACCAAAATTCAGGATGATTTTATCAATGATACAAAACAGATTATTTGTGCTACCATCGCATTTGGAATGGGGATTGACAAATCCAACATCCGCTGGGTGATCCATTACAATATGCCAAAAAATCTGGAAGGATATTACCAGGAAATTGGCCGTGCAGGACGAGATGGATTGCCATCGGACACCATGTTGTTTCACAGTTATGCGGATGTGGTACAGCTGCAAAAATTTGCTACCAACTCTGGGAATGAAGCCGTTCAGCTGGCAAAACTGGATAGGATGAAACAATATTCTGAAGCCCTCACTTGCCGTAGAAAGATCCTTCTTAATTATTTTGGGGAATTAAAAATTGAAGATTGCGGTAATTGTGATATTTGCAGAAATCCGCCCACTTTCTTTGATGGAACTATTCTCGCACAAAAAGCCCTTTCCTGTATTTACCGCTTAAAAGGAAAAGAACCCATTACCCTGCTTATAGATGTTTTACGCGGAGCACAGAATGAAGCTGTCCTGGAAAAGAATTATAATCAGCTAAAAACATACGGAATTGGCAGGGAAATATCCTGGCGGGATTGGCAGCAATACATCATCCAGTTTATCAACCTGGGATATATCGAGATCGCTTTTCATAAAAACAATCATTTACAGCTCACTTTGCTGGCAAAAGAGGTCCTTTTTGAAGCTGGAAAAGTACAGCTCGCCAAAATTCTTGACGAAAAGGAGCTCCGGGAACAAGAGGAAGAAAAAACTGTTAAATTTAAAGATAACTCCCTTTTTGAAAAGTTGCGCCAGCTTCGGCTTAAACTGTCCAGGGATGAAGGGATTCCCGCGTATTTAATCTTCAATGATGCAACGCTGAAGGAAATGGAAAGGGAACGCCCAATGACCGATGATGCTTTTATCGCGATAAACGGAGTGGGAAGGAAAAAAATGCAGGACTATGGATATCAGTTTATCAAGGAGATCATTGCTTTCAGCAAGGAAAAAAGGGTTAAGAAAAAATCCATCAAGGCAAATACCCATAAAATTACGCTGGAGCTCTATAATAATGGTTTAAGCGTGGAAGAGATCTCAAAGGAACGAAAACTTGCAGCTACCACAATCTATTCTCACATCGCAAAATTATATGCCGATGGCGAGCATATTGATTTGATGCAATTTATATCAACATCAGATTTGGAAGTAGTTAAGAAAGCAAAATCAGCACTTGGAGATCCTGAAACCCTCAAAGCTTATTATGAACATTTTGAAGAAAGCATGGATTACTGGACTATTAGGATGGCGTTGACGGTTTTGGAAAAAGAAACCTAATCCTGGTTTACGGCATGCAATCCTTTCAACCTTTATCATTCATAGCACACATCCGTAGTTCGTGTAGATTTTGATTTGAAAACTTAAACCGGCATTTGACCGTTATTCAAACTCCACTTTATTAAGGATCAGGCCGGATGCGGGAGCGATATTTTTCATCACCATCTCATTCCCGGGCAGGAGGCTCTCTTCGATATCCTTCAGGCACATCTCTCCCAGGCCGAGCTGAATCAATGTTCCCATCATAAGTCGGATTTGATATCTCAAAAATCCTGAACCATGAACATGAAAAACAAAACTTTCTTCGGGAAAAAAGTTAGCCTTATAAATTGTGTTTTCAACGATTTCAGAAGTGATCACCTTCCTTTCAAACCTTGTTTTCTCTGTAGCTCCAGAACAGTAATTTTTAAAATTATGAGTCCCCTGGAAAAGTTTGGCAGCTTTTATCATCGATTCAATATCAAGATCTTTTTGAAAATTGGCCATTAATGGCGCACAAAAGGGATGATTCTTTTGTCCAAAAGAAAACAGGTATAAGTATTCCTTGATCTTTGGATGCTGAATGATATTAAACTTTTCATCTACTTCCAGAATTCCTGTTGCTTTAATATCCGGTGGGAGATTTAGATTGAGAAGATTTAGAAAATCATCAAAATCTAGTATTGGGCTGTCATATAAAAACAACTCAAAAGCAGCATCATTTGCAGAGACCATCGCATCGGTACGGCTGGAGCCAAGGATCTTGAATTTTTGATCCTGCAGGATGAATTTAAAGGTTTTCTTCAGCAGGCTTTCAACGGTTTTAAGGTTTGGTTGCCGTTGCCATCCGTGAAGCCTGTAACCCAAAAATTGCAGTTTAAACAGGTAATAATAACGTGTTCGGTTCAATTGAAATAGTTTATCCCAAAATTACGGAAAAGAACTTTGGATCCCGGGGAATAAATTTTTACAAATAAAAATCTTTGCCAGCCTCTATCTTTTAAAATCGGGGACGAGACCGGATAAAGTTAAATATTTCACAACCTATTTTTAGGTTGCTAGTTCTGAACTTTCAGGATTATTTTAGCAGAATACTATTAAATCAAAAATTATGGCTGCTTTAGATAAAAAGAACCTGAAAAAAATGGATTATAAAATATCCAAATGGATGTATAAATATGGAAAACCACTTTTAAGATATTCCCTGGCCATTACATTTTTCTGGTTTGGTTATCTAAAAGTTATTGATGCCAGTCCTGCACAGGAATTAGTGGCAAAGACCGCTTTTTGGTTTGATGCGGATATTTTTATTGTAGTGTTAGGTATTTGGGAAATGTTGATAGGATTATTTCTATGTTTTAAACCTTTGATACGCGTTGCTATTTTGCTCCTGTTCCTTCAAATGCCGGGAACATTTTTACCATTGATCCTTTTTCCTGAAGTTTGTTTTGAAAATTTCCCACTGGAACTCACCATGGAAGGACAATACATCATCAAAAACCTGATCTTGATTAGTGCCGCAATTGTTGTAGGTGGAACTTTAAGAGAAAAGGAACTGGTGGAAACAAATGTGAAATCGGCAGATTCTCAATAAGCAATGGAAATGCTCGGCAACAGTCCTGGCGGTAATATAAAGTAAAAAATATTCAGTCTTTCGATATGTTCAATGAAAATCCCCAAAACGAATAATAAAAGCAGTTTCGGGGATTCATTAGAATTTATTTTAAATTTGAGCAATAAGGAATATTTGCGGCCTAATATTCCTTATTGATTAGCAATCTTAGTCTTCTGGAATAATCCTCTTCCAGCCAATCGCGGTAGTTTTTAGTGCTTTTGCTTATGCAATAGGAATATTGTTTGATCCTGGAGGAGATATCGTCCTTTAATTCCTTTGCAAGGATTCGGGCATCAAAAACATCTTCGCTGTTTTCTACACACATTTTCACATGTTGTGCTAAAGACCATTCCAAGACATCTTTAGATTTTAAACCCTTTTTAATTACAGTATCATAAGCTTCCTCCATATCAAAATCAACTTCTTCAGAATTTGCAAACTGCTTCCGGAGATCTGGTGGCATTTTATAGCGGAATTCCCGTTCTATTTCTTCGTCGCTCAGGAGGTTTTCAAAATAGAAATCGGGAGCTCGGAAGAGTTGTTTCCAGTCTACCGGAGCACTCCAGTCTCCAAATCTTACCATATTATTTCCCAAATCAATTACCGTAAATTCAGATTTAGTAGGCAATACGCGTGAGCCACGACCTATCATCTGGAAGTATAGCGTCAGGGATTTGGTTGCACGGTTTAAAATAATGGTTTCTACCGAAGGTTCATCAAAACCGGTGGTCAATATACTTACCGAAGTTACAATGGCATTCGGAGTATGTTTAAACCACTTTAAAATATGTTTTCTGTCCTTTTTGCTGGTGGTATTATCGAGATGACGAACTGGATAGCCGGCATTTTTAAAAGTCTCATATACCTCTTTTGAAGTATTTATTCCATTGTTAAAGATGAGTGTCTTTTTTCCTTTCGATCTCTCAAGATACGAGTTGAGCAATTTTTCCTGCATGGAAAGATTGGAGTAAAGTTCTTCAGAAGACTTTACGGTATAATCTCCGTTTATTCCAACTTTCAGAGTTTGCAATCCCACATCATAACTAAAAACCTTTGCCCGAGCCAAAAAACCTTTCGCAATTAGGGAATTGATAGAATCTCCTACGATAAGTTCCCTGTAATTATCCTTCATTGGAAGTTTAATATTGGAACTCAATGGAGTTGCTGTTACCCCAAGGATAAAGCATTTTTCAAAAAACCTGAATAATTTCCGGAACGAATTATAATGCGCCTCATCTATAATTACAAGGCCAATGTCCTCAATTTTCAGTTTTTCGTCATTCAGTCTGTTGTTAAGGGTTTCTACCATCGCCACAAAGCACATATAATCTTCCTGGTCTGGAAGTTCCTTTACCTTGCTGTTTATAATTTTGTTAAGCACCCCAAATTCAGAAAGCATTTTAGAAGTTTGCTTGCAAAGCTCTATACGGTGTGTTAAAATAAGTACTTTTTTATTGGTACGCTGAATATATTCCCGCACTATTTGGGAAAAAATAACCGTTTTTCCACCCCCCGTTGGCAATTGATATAATAAATTATAATGATTGGGATGTTTATCTATTACGTTAAAAATCTTATCTATATCAACCTGTTGGTAGTCATAAAGTTTTTTATCGTTCTTCTTTTCTTCAAGTCCAAATGTTTCAACCGTCATATCTCGTGTTATCTTCAATTTTGCAAAAATAGCAGATTTTTAGGCTAAACTAAAATCTTTGGCGAAATTAAAATTAACTATTTTAATTTTTGGGTACTACTAGTGATGCGTTAACTTTTTTATTTTTCAACTAAAACCTCTATCCAGGGGATTTTGAAAGCGTTCTTTGATTTTTTGATTTGAAATGAATTCTAGCTTAGTAGTCTAAAACTAGACCGCTATGAATTCTGGAAAATACGTTTTTGCCCAAACACTGGACTATGTGAACAGGTATGAGTTCGGGAAGTGCGTAAAACGGTACAATGGCGACTACAGAACCCGTGATTTCAATTGTTGGAATCAGTTCGTTCAGTTGTTTTTTGGCCAGTTGACCTCCCGCAATTCCCTAAGGGACATCGCTACCTGCCTCAGGGCACACAAAAGCAAGCTATATCATTTGGGAATGAACGGTTATGTCAATCAGTCCTCATTGTCCCGTGCCAATGAGGGTAGGGACTGGAGGATATTCGCAGACTTTGGAGAATACTTGATCGGTCAGGTGCGTCCTCTGTACACCGATCATCCCATACCCAACATCAGGTTGGAAAATGAGGTTTTTGCGTTGGACTCGACCACGATCTCCCTTAGCCTTGTCCTTTTTCAATGGGCGCCGGGAAAGTATTCCCGGGGAGCCGTAAAGATCCATACCCTGCTCGATCTCAGGGGTAGCATACCATCTTTTGTGTTGATCACCGATGGGAAATACCACGACAGTAACGTACTGGATGTATTGGTGCCGGTATCAGGAGCAATCTATCTGATGGACAAAGCTTATATAGACTTTGAAGCGCTCTACCGCATACATCTTGCAGGGGCTTCTTTTATCTCAAGGGCCAAATCCAATATGGACTACACGGTCACTGGCCAGAATTACAATATAAACCCCGTGACAGGTTTAAAAAGTGACAAGACCATACTGCTCAATGGATATAAATCCAAAAGGTTATATCCAGAGCCACTTAGGTTGGTAGAATACCACGATGTAGAGAAAGATATTACATTGTACTTCTTGACCAACAATCAAGAAGTGTCCGCTCTAGAGATAACAAAACTGTATAGAAACAGGTGGCAAATAGAGGTGTTCTTCAAGTGGATAAAACAAAACCTGACCATAAAAAACTATGGGGGCATTCTGAAAATGCAGTAAACATCCACGTATGGATGGCAATTTGCACTTACTTAATCGTAGCTCACATAAAACATTCGTTACGCAGCAGCCTATCCATATATGAGATCATACAAATACTAAGTATATCGGCGATGGATAAATCCTCCATAAAAGAATTGCTTACAGAAGAATTTTCAAATCAAAATTTCAATGAACAAAAAAATTTATTTGACAACTAATTATTAACGCATCAGTAGTATTTGGGTACTATGAATAATCGCTATTTTTATACATCCTAAATTATTTACCCCAATAGGCGAGGCTACTGTATTACCGCTTTATTGAAATTACTGATATACAAACAAGGTAATTTCAAATATCTCTTGGAATTCCTGATTATTGAATACATCCAGGAATTCTTCTCCAACTGCCCTATTCCCCTCCGTCAATATACTTTATAGCTACATTATGAAAAGGGGAATGTTATTAATCCATAAATATCGACAGATGTTAGATGGTTGTGATTTTCTCAAAGAGATGGATAAGGAATCTTCCAATTCTTTCCTGTCTTTGTTTAAAGAAGAAAACTGGTCAAAAAACACATGTATCCTCAATCATGAAAAATTAAATTATAAATTCCATATCATCCTTTCCGGAAGGGTGAAAATGTATCAGGTAGACCCCTTTACCGGGAAGGAATTAACCCTTTTTCTGTTAATTAAAGGCGATGTTTTTGATATTTTTTGTCTTTTAGACGAGCAAGAGCATACAGTTTATTATGAATGCCTGGATGATGTTACGGTGCTTTCCACTCCTATGCCTAAATTAAGAAGCTGGTTAAAAAATAATCCGAAAAACTATAAAATTCTACTTCCCTATGCCGGAAAGCAATTGAGAATGTTGGAGAATTCGGTTTCAGATATGACCTTTACCAATATCTCTACCCGCTTATTAAAACTGCTAATTAGAAACGTTAATGCAAATTCCCGTGATCTCGAATTAATTGATGATCTCCCAAACAAAGAAATTGCAAATTTATTAGGATCAACCAGAGCGGTAATAAATAGGCATTTACAGAAACTCAAGAAAAAGGGATCTATAAGGTTATCAAGAAATAGAATGGAAATTAAAGACTTGGGGATCCTTATCCATTTATTAGAATGTCAGAAAAAAATTATGAATGAGAAGTAAAATGCTATTATTATAAATTTTTAATATGTGCTACTTAAGTAGAAACAGTATTATTAAACTCATAGTATATTTGAGATATATAAACCTATAAAAACAATGTATTATGAAACCAATGATGATTTTATTGTTAATTCTATGCTGGATTGGCAATACAGAAGCTCAAGTAGTTACCCAACTCGAAGAGGCAAGAGTAACCTATTCCCCGGAGGTTAGTATAGTAACAAATCTGGATAATGTAGAATTTAAACTAAAAGAAAGTTATGCTGGTCATTTTACTGAAAATCCAATACGATTTATGCAGGAAAATTTTGATATTGATGAGTTTTTAAATGCTATTGACACTGAAGATTTTGATGAAATTCAGGTAAGTTTTATCAATCGTAAAGGATATTTAAGAGCCACTTTTGATAAAAACGGGAATTTGGTAAATACCTTTCAACAGTTCAAAAACATAGCCTTACCAAGAAATATTCAAGAACAGTTGTATAAAGAAAACAGAGGATGGTCTATGACAAAAAACAAATATGTAGCTAGCGGAAAAAGTGACATGATCCAAAAAGAGAAATACCGTATTGGCCTTAGTAATGGTAAACAAAAGAAAAACATAACCATAATTCCTGCTTTAGCCGAGGGAGGTAGAGTAGCAAGTAATTAAACAAAAACATGAGAATACGATTGGAAAGACGAAGGGTCAATAGTCCTTCGTCTTTTTATTTATTTCAAAAATTTGGCATGGATCATCCAGGTAATAAATTTATTTTTCATCAAAAAGATCTGAAGACAAATATCGATCTCCGCGGTCACAAATAATGCTCACAACCACTCCTTCTTCCAGTTCTTCACAAAGTTTTACCGCTGCAGCTGTAGCTCCTCCACTACTCATCCCCGCAAAAATCCCTTCTTTTTCGGCTAAGTAACGCGTCATTTTTTTGGCTTCGTCTTCATTGACTTCGAGAATACGGTCTACTTTATCTGGATTAAATATTTTAGGTAAATAAGCTTCAGGCCATTTTCTAATTCCTGGGATTTTTGCATCATCGCTTGGCTGAACTCCTACGATTTGAATTTTTTTGTTTTTTTCCTTTAAAAATGTTGAAGTCCCCATTATAGTACCTGTGGTTCCCATAGAAGAAACAAAATGGGTTACTTGCTGGTTGGTATCCCTCCAAATTTCTGGTCCTGTGGTTTTATAATGTGCCTGCCAGTTATCATTGTTGCTAAATTGGTTGATCATAAAATATGCTCCCTTTTTCATTTTTTCTTCCGCAAAATCCCTTGCTCCTTCAATTCCACTTTCAGCGCTGGTTAAGGTCACTTTTGCGCCATAGGCCCGCATTGTTTGAACTCTTTCAATTGTCGAGTTTTCCGGCATTACCAGTTCAATATCCAACCCGAAAATCCCTGCGATCATGGCCAGGGCAATCCCTGTATTTCCGCTGGTAGCTTCTATCAATTTAGAATTTTTATCGATATCACCTCTGTCCAGCGCACTTTTAATCATATTATAGGCAGCCCTGTCCTTAACACTCCCGCCAGGGTTTTGACCTTCAAGCTTCAACAAAAGCTTCACCTTCGGATTTTTAATCAGGCTACGGGTTTCTACCAAAGGGGTATTTCCAATAATATCAAGTATAGTAGTGCTCATTTCTTGCCGTTTTTTTTAATATTTATTTGAGGGGTGTGGGAAACCATGGAATTTTCAGGAACAGATCTGGTAAGCCAGACGTTTCCTCCAATGACACTGTTCGCTCCTATTATGGTATCACCACCCAAAATCGTGGCGTTCGCATAAATAGTAACATTATCTTCAATAGTAGGATGCCGCTTGATATTTCGCAATTTCCGGTCTACAGATAAGGCTCCTAAAGTAACTCCCTGATAAATTTTTACATTGCTTTTTATTACAGTGGTTTCTCCAATTACAACTCCTGTGGCATGATCTATAAAAAATGGAACTCCAATATGGGCCCCGGGGTTAATATCCACTCCGGTCTCCCTGTGAGCGCATTCTGTCATCAATCTGGGAACCAGCGGGAGATTACTTTTATTGAGTTCATGGCTTAACCTAAAAATCGCAATGGCATAAAACCCGGGATAGGCCAAATAAACCTCTTCAAGAGAATTGGCTGCAGGATCGTTTTCTGTGATGGCCTTTGCGTCCAGACTTAATTTTTCAAGAATCTCCGGAAGTTTTTTGCAATAGCTGTCCCATAATTCGCTGCAAGGCTGCTCTGGTTCCCAACATACAAGTTTTACCAATTCCTGAAAATCTTTTCCCAATCCTTTGATATTTTCTTCTACCGGAGTGGCACTATCAAAAAGGGTATAAAAAAGTCGCCAGGTGAAAGCGGTGGTTTTCTCCCGAATTTCATATTTTAAATTCGGTAATTTTTTTTGATTCTGAATATTGTGTATGATCTGATTAATATCCATTTTTTCTGCTTTCTATTTTGAAGGTGAAATTAAGAAATAAGTCGGGAGGAATGTTAAAACTTAACATAAAAATACGAATACTAACAACTAAATTCTAGAAGAAAAAATCGTTGAACTCCAACATTTTTCAGAAATAATTTTTAAATGAAACAGCCCTGATTTATCCTTTTAGACATTCGAAAAAATTAACTTTTTAGCGACGTTAAAATTATACTAACATCTGTTTTTGAAATGCAATATTCTGTAAATTAGATTCGTATTAACCTTAACAATAAAGAAATCATGGCAGAACAAAAAAAACCGGGGAAGGACCAACCAAAGCAAGCCCCGAAAAAGTCTGATCCGAAAAAAGCCGATCCAAAAAAGATGAAGAAATAATCTTTTAAACTGGATTTTTTTTGAACTCCTTTAAAGCCACTCCCAAAGAGTGGCTTTTTTAATCCCGGCACCAAACTTAATTCCTTTAGGCCCTCCTGTCCCGTTTGGGAAGTTTTTCAAAGAAATTTGCATATATCTATTTTGATATACTTTCTGTGCTTTTTCCGGATGAAATACATTTATACCAAATAAATTTAGTTTTCTCAAACACCAGCCTATATTTGCAAATTTTAAATTAAGTAAAACTTTGACAGATCTCTATTATTTTTTCAAGAATAACTTTAGAAAAGTGGGTTTTGGTTGGTTGTTAACTTTTTTTTCCAGCTTTGGTCAAACTTTTCTCATATCCCTGTATGTTCCTGAAATCGTAAGGGATTTCCAGATCACGGAAGGTACTTTTGGTGCCATCTATGCAGGTTGCACGGTGATTTCTTCAATAGTTATGCTTACGGTAGGCCACACAGTAGATCACAAACCTGTAAAAAAAGTAACGGCCTTTACAATTTTTAGCCTCGCATTCTCCAGTATATTACTGGGTTTTTCCTATCATATTGGATTGTTATTTATTGCGCTCATTGGGCTTAGGTTAACCGGGCAGGGTTTGATGAGCCATATAAGCATGACGGTTATTTCGAAATATTTTGATAAAAATCGCGGAAAGGCTTTAAGCATTTCATCCCTTGGTTATTCCATGGGAGAAGCTATTTTGCCGGTGATCATCGTCTTATTAATTGGCTGGTTCGACTGGCGAATTGCATCTATAGCAAGTGGTTGTGCTTTATTGATCTACCTGATACGGTTAAAATTCACCAACCTTGCCGATTTTGACAAGCAACTATCCGGAGAAGGAAGACCCTCCACCCTATCCTTATTAAAGGATTATAAGAATGTTGTATTCCAGAAAAAATTCGGGATCATGATGCCCGCAAGTTTTGCGCTGAGTTTTACGATAACGGCTATTTTCTTTTATCAATATGTATTTGTAGAAGATAAGAACTGGTCTGTTCAACTCTATGCTACCTTTTTTACTGTGTATGCGGTCACAAGATTCTTATTCTCACTTTTTGGTGGCATGTGGGTAGATAAATACACCGCCAAGGTTTTATTTCGGTATTTTTTGATCCCGCTCACATTGGGAATTCTGCCATTTGCTTTTATGGAAAGCATTATTGGGGCCTTGCTATTATTGATTATGGCCGGAATTACTGTAGGAATGAGTGGTACCGTTCAAACCGCTTTGATCGCTGAAATGTATGGGACCGCAAAAATGGGTGCTATACGCAGCGTTTTTACGATGTTTATGGTATTAAGTACTGCCTTAGGACCATTGCTGGTAGGATTTTTAATAGATCTGAAAATTCCATTTTCCACCATTATGCTCATCTTGTTTGGATTGATGGCTTTGATATGCCTCAATAGTCTAAGAATAAAGAATGAGAAATATTTATCTAACTAAGCTGAAATTTCCTTTTATCGGTTCAAATCCCTCTATAAAAATCCAATACCAATAATCATCTGCCGGCAGGGGCCTTCCGTTTAAAGTTCCGTCCCATTTAAAGGTCTCTCCTTTTGCGGCCAGTATAAGTTTTCCATACCTGTTGAAGATCCTGGTTTCTGAAGCTTCAAAATAGGAAACCCCATTCAGCTGAAAATAATCGTTATATCCATCATTATTGGGAGTTATAAAGCGTGGAACTACGATATGCGGAAATTCTAGTGTAGCAGTAAAACATTGCTGAAGATCCCGAACATAACTCGTATAAATGCCGCCGGGCACCATTTCAAATATATTGGAACCCTGAAAATTAACTCCGTCCAGGGAATATTCAAATGTTCCTGGATTTATAGTGTTGATAATCACTCTATTTTCTTCGGAATTGATCCCAGCTATCAAAGCTTCTTCCACAGCATTGACTTCGAAGTTTTTAACTTCGCTACATCCATTTTGAGTGGTAATAGTCACACTGAAATTCCCCGGAATAGATGTATTGATCGTGCTGGTAATTTCTCCGGTATTCCACAAATACTGCATAACGTCCACTCCTGCGTCAAGTTGCAATACAGCATCCGGGCAAAGCTGTAAAACTTCATCTACAATATTGGGAACTTCAAATATTTCCAATGATACCGGAGTGCGTGGACCGGGAGTGCAGGAAAATTCATTTTTTACCGCCTCGGCATAAAATGTTCCTGCCTCTGGAGGTAAAAAGGATAAAGATCCTTCGGCCAGTAAATTTCCACCTTCAAGAGCGTCGTACCAATTTACGGTTTCATCCGGTTTTGCTTCAACCCGTAAAGTTTGAGGATCCTCGTTACTGCAAATACTAATGTTACCCAAACTCCGCGGTGCTTCAGGAGTAAGAATAATCTTTATAAAAAAAGCTTCGGAGGCAGAACTACAAAGATTATTGTTAAGGTTTACTGCATCTTCAGCAACCTTGACCCGATAGTAGGTAGAGGAAGTAAGCAGCGGTGTACTAAAGTTTTCCCCGGTTTCGCCTGCGATATCACTCCAGGTCTCGTTATCATCGCTTACCTGCCATTGATACTCATGCCCTGTATAAACCGAAAAATCGGGAGTGGCTTTTAGTACAACACTTACAGGAGTATTTTCCTCACAAACCCTGTAAGGATTTGCGGGATTATCTTTGGCTATAATTTCGGTTAAATCTCCACAAGACCTGAAGATGATATCATCTATTGCCAGGTCATTCCCACAACCTCCCTCCCCATTATTGAACATTTTAAGAATAACAGATTCCTGTCCTACTTGTGTTTGGAAAGTGAGTGCATACTGCTCCCATTCAGCGGAATTTGTAGAATTTATAGGGCCGGTATTCCCTTGCTTTAAGAGGATTGTATCGGTTTCATCCCAGATCTCAAACTTTACATTTATTGGAATACCGCCATTTTCACAATCCATACTGGCTCTATTATATATATTCATTAAATAGGCTGAAAATTCGTAGGTTGTATTCTCACAAAGCCCTGTTATGGTGGTTTGATGAAATTTTCCGGCAGAAAAGCCTGCATTCACGATGAGAGCTCTTCCGTTTGAAATAACCGTTTCCGGTAAAAAGGGATGCCAGCCTTGAATAGTTAATGAAATTTCATCTGAAATAGTATATTCCCCATCCTGTGGGTCCTGGGAAACAAATACGTAATTGGTCGTTCCGGGAGAAAGCGGGGATCCGGTAGAAGTGCCAGCCCCAAAAGTTTCATGAAAAATTGGATCTCCCTTACTTCCCTTACAAAATCCCAGTTGTGCAAAAATTTGAAAAGAATTAAGAAGTAGAAAAAGTAATAGCCAGTTTTTCATTTTACCAAATGTAAGGAATCGAATAGAAATATTAATCTTATTCCCGAAGGAAGGATTTTATCATAATTCGGAATAATTTTTCCTTAGAGATAGCGTAAACCTGCTAGGAAATATTTTATTTAAACCTGTCCATAATGCTCTCAAATCTTTCAGAATTTGACCATTTCTGGATTTTTGTCTCATCCTTTATTTTAAGGATTCGCTCCACAAATTCTCCGGTGAGACCATTTTGAATGATATAGGTTACCGCCTGTTCAAAAGACCTGAACATGTTTTTTCAAATACCTCGGTATTCCTGCTATTATGGCTACTGTAAGCCTGTGTAATTTCAATATTAAAGAGCACAAGTTCCCCTACCAAATGGACATCTACTCCAAGCGTGATGAAATGTTTGATTTGTTTATGAGCGATAGATCTTCTGGCTTTTAGCTTTTTGTTGACGGGAGGAAAATACTCTTTTGATATTTAAAAATTTAGCCTCCCCAAGGAGCTTAATCTCCCCGGTATTAAAAATGATATTGTAAAAAATTCGTACCTCATAGAATCTTTGATAAAGATCCAGGATTTGTTCCTCGAGCTGCTGCTTTTTTAAAGAATTCAAATATTCTTCAGCGCCTTTTTACTCATTATTTAGGAATTTTGTTTCCCTTATTTTCATTTCAAGTTTAACCGAAAGATCCATTAGCCACCTCAATTGCTCATAGATCAATTGAGCCTCTTGTAATTCTCCGCCAGATATTTCATCAAAATTAGAGTTGGCTTCATTTTCTTTTACCCTTGTAAGACTGCGGTAATTTTTGTCGAAGAAATTCATTGCAGCAAGCTGTTTCTCTTTAATAATGGGAATAGGAGAATCTTTAGAATTTAAAAGTGCAAGGGAAATTTCCAGATTTTCTTCTATCCCCCGGGAAAAAGCCTTAAAATGAGTACTGGCTTCTGTCGTTCTATGATTCTGGATATAAGTCCCCATAGATGCCAGAGAAGATAGAAAACTGTGATTGAGCACGGTAAGCTCATAAATCTCCTTCAAATTTTGCTGTTTGCTTTTTGGCTCCTGGGTCATACGTTGAAAGGCGGTATTCAGGTTTCCTATTCCCAAAAATGCCTCTTTCCGGCATAGTTTATAGGAGGTTGGAAGTTTTCCCTTTTTTTCGTAAAACTGGGTTACTTCCCTAAAATATTTTTTGTTAGCCTCGATACTTTCAATGATCACAGATTTGATTGCGAAGAATTCCCAGGAAGGCCAAAGTATCAAATTTCCAAGCGTGGCCAATCCTGCACCTATCAAAGTATCTACCACTCTAAACTGAATAACATTTATAACATTGGGTTCCAGAAGTGCGTAAACAAACACCACACTAAGGGTTACAAATACCGCGGAAGTTTTGTAATTCTTTTGAACAGTCGCAAAGGCCAGCACCAGGGAAATTATGGCCAGGATCGCATATAAGGTTAAATTTTGAGTAATAAAAACAATTCCCACAGCTATTGCAGCACCAATGAGGGTTCCAAGGGTTCGTTGTTTTGAACGGGTTTTAGTAAGTCCATAATTTGGCCTCATGATAACCACGATGGTCAAAAGGATCCAATACGCATTTTGAACCGAAAAATAGGCCCCTATAGCATAACCTACTATTACTACCATAGCAATGCGAAGGGAATGCTTGAAGATTACCGATTTTAAATTAAAATTCTCTAAAAGGATTTTGGGATCAAATTCCTGCCGGGTGATGAATCCCAGAATTTCATCTTTTTTCGCAAAACCTGTTTCCTGCAGTTCCTCATTTCCAAGAAGTCTTTCTATTTTATCGATTTTTTGAATTTGTTCTTCCTGATAATCATAAAGATTCTTTAGCATAAGGAATCCTTCATTGGCATACTTACTACCTTCTGAATGATAAGTCTTTAGGCTTTCTTTAACCTCGTTTAGACTTGTTTTTAGCGTACTTTTTTTAGATATTTTATGAAGCGACCCTGAAATGGTTTTCAATCTTTCCGCCATTGCAAAGATCAATTTTTGGAAAACCAGAATTTGGCCAGGATGATCTTTTAGTAAACTGTCCATCTTATCATAATTCACTGGATTGGCCATTGCAAGCTCAAGAATATCGACCAGCTGAATAAGAATGAGCAGTCTCTTTCGTTCATAATTTGAATTTCCAGTGGTCTTTCTGGAAGATATCAATATATCTCTTAAAGTTTCGTGTTTTTCGTTAAGTTCACTTTGAAGTTTCAGCAATCGCGGCAATAAAATTTCCCTCTTGTCTTCCCCGATAATCAATCTACCTCTGGTTTCCAGGTACTCGGATGTAAGTTCAAGGCTTTGGGCAAGGAATTGATCTGTTTGACCTTTAGGGTTTATTCGCTGCCAAAGAACCGTTAAGGCCAGATACCATAATCCACCTATTCCAATAAGAAATGCTCTTTCATAGATTTCAAGAATATTGGAGATATTGGCAAAACTAAGCACCAGAGCAAATAATCCGGAGAAGCTAATAAGAGAAGCTCTAAATCCAAAAACGGCCAGATAAGATAGTACGAAAATCGTGACGCCAAGAACAGGCAAACCTATCCAGGAGTCTGCTATAAGATATCCTCCAATTAAACTTGCCAGCACAGCAAGAAATGCAGATAAAGCAATCCCGAAATTTTTATGTCTCAAACTACCGCTAACGTCGCTGGGAGAACTAAGCAAAGCTCCAAGTGCAATGGCCAGGCCAATTTCAAACCTGCCAAATTCCACTCCTACCAATATAGGCAGGCTAATGGCCAGTGCAAGTATGGATGCCTTGGCAAAGTCGGCACTTTTTAAAAATCCCGGTAAGCCTTTAAAAATTTTGGAGGGTTTAAAATTCAAATTAGTTAAAAATTGATTACATAATTTTTGCAAAGTTAAGAGCCTACGGCTCTATCTACGTTAATCTTTTCTGAAATTATATAAAATAAGCAGCCTTTAATTGGTCTTGTGGCACAAGTCCCCTGTTGCCCGATCATCCCGTAAGGGCTATATTTCAAAGAAATATTATATATTTCTGCGGTTTACGTATCTGGATGGGCTGTTCCGGGATAATTGACTCACAGTTGAAAATTTGATTTTTAATTCCACCGTGGGTTTCATTGCCCGTTTGGATATCGGAATGAATCGAATGAAGAAATAATATTCCAATCCATTCCGCAGGGACTGGCCCGAAATGATTTTTGACTCAGGCGGGCCCGCCCTTAACGTTCGGGCAGGCCCGCCCGAGGCAGTTGATTTAAAATATAATTCCTCCAGCTTTTAAAATTGGGCAGAATAATGTAAATTCAGATCATAATTAGAAAAAAGTTAAAACATGAATAAAATAATTCTACTTAAACACAGACCGTCAGGAAAACCCACTTTAGAAGATTTTAAATTTTCAGAAGAAGAAAAACCAACTCCGAAAGATGGTGAGATTTTATTAAAGACGTTGTATGTATCTGTCGATCCTTATTTACGGGGAAGAATGCGTGATGAGGAATCCTACATCCCTCCTTTTAAGCTTGACCAACCTTTAGAATCTTCAATAATTGCTGAAGTGATAGAATCAAAAAATTCAAATTTTAAAAAAGGAGAATTTGTGAGCGGATTGCTTAAATGGAAGGAATATCAAACTGCCGCCGGAAACGGACTTAATAAAGTAAACAAAGAGGCAGCTCCGCTTACCGCTTATTTAGGTGTTTTGGGTTTAACGGGAATCACCGCTTACCTCGGCCTTAAGAAAATAGGTGATTTAAAAGGGGGCGAGACACTTCTTGTTTCAGGAGCTGCAGGTGCTGTAGGAAGTGTTGTTGGTCAAATTGGAAAAATCATGGGCTGCAACCTGGTTGGAATTGCAGGCAGTGATGAAAAAATTGAGCGGATAAAAGAAAAATTCGGTTTTGATGACGGAATCAATTATAAAACTGCCAATGATATGAAAAAGGCAATTGGTGCAGCCTGCCCAAAGGGAGTTGATGTTTATTTTGACAACGTAGGAGGAGAGATCCTTGATGCCGCAATGGCCAATATCAATAAATTTGGAAGGGTGATAAACTGCGGTGCCATTTCTTTGTATAACGAAGAAAAAAAGCCTGTAGGTCCAAGGCATGAGGGTACGCTCATCAAGAAAAGCGTTTTGATGCAAGGTTTCACTATTATGGATTATGTAAAGGATTTTGGGCCGGCAATAAATCAACTTTCAACTTGGTTAAAAGATGGTAAACTCACATATTCTGAAACCATCGTGGAAGGTTTTGAGAATATTCCGCAGGCTTTTCTGGATCTTTTTGAAGGAAAGAACAAAGGGAAAATGATCGTTAAGGTATAAAATAAGTGATTTAAGCAAGCTCAAAGTATTGTCCAAGGAAGAAATATCCAGAATTTTTATGAAATCCCGCCCGTAAAGTTCGGGCAAGCCGCCCGCCCGAGCGGTAAGGGCGGGCCCGGCTGGATTAAAATCATTTCGGTCATCCCGATAGCTAAGGGACGGGGAAATAAATCCTCTATGAGAGATTTGAATATATCATCATTATTATTGTTTATTTCCAGATCGAATCACCAGATATCTTTTTCCAGATGGTATTATCATCGGTTTTTATTAATCGGGAAGGGTTTACAATTTCAAATAGGATTTCTCCGGTAGGAATTTCAAAATTTGGTTCAAAAGTCAATATTATAAGATTTCCCTGAGTTTTGTAATTTCCATCCCAAAGGATATCCGTCAGCATGATTCGGACTTTTTTATCTTTCATAAAATCAATTTGTTGATGGCAGTTTTGGAAAAAGTCAGGTTCCGGCTGGGCAGCCAAACATTCTTCTTCCGTTTCAAAATAAAGATGAGCAAAGCTTTTGTTCTGAAGCATGTTTTGTCTTGCACTGGTTCCAACCGGCGAACAAGCTGTAATGAGCATCAGAATTAAAAGAAAAATTTGAGTTTTTGGCTTCATCCCGAAGGAATTTATGTGCTTAAAAAGTTCTATTAATTTACTAAAAATCAGTGGATAAAGAATGCTTGAAAGTGTGAAACTTATCTATAAAGACATCATAAAAATCTGCCAAAAAATAATTGGAATAATCTGAAGTAAAATATTCTTAAGCTCCTATAATTTTTTCCAATATTGGGAAACTTCCTTCAATTGTTCCAGTACCAAATCCCTGATCTTTTCATGATCCACTTTTATGTTTTTCAGTTTAATATTTGATATGAAGTAATTGGAGCTAATTTATCGATCATGGCAATCTCGATAGGAAAATTGAATTGCAGAAGATTTTTCACACCCATAACCTTGATATACTCTCCACCAAAAGGGAATTTTATTTTAGTTCCCGGATTGTTCAAAAGAGCTTCCATTTAAATAATTTTTTTCTCCAGAATTGTAGTTGGATAATATCCTTCTCCAAAGGAAGTGTCTTTCGCTAATGGGGTCTCCCCTTTTCCAAACCTGCTGAACAATTAGACTAGTTTTTTACTTCCTACTTTGATTTTCTTGGTGAATGATCGCCCCAGACTCTTTCAAATAATATTTGGAGAGTTCTATGGAGATCTGTTCGATGATTAAATCGCAAATCGTATCGGGATGCCCATGCCTTTGCGTTCAGCTATTTCAAATGTGGCAGAAGTTATTTGTTCTATTATAAGCTGTTACCGTCATTGCTATCATTATTCATAATAGAGATAAAAAATGGATTATTAAAAATTTTTGCTATTCCGGAATTTCATTTAAATTATTGAAGTTTTTAAACAAAAAAAAAGATCTGGTTTTTAGACCAAATCCTTTTTCTGAATTAAAATAGAATACTGAATTAAACTGGTTTCGAAGTTGTTCTTTCAGCCTGAATTTCAGTACTTAGGAATTTTATTATGGTTGGGTAACAGTATTCATTTGAAGAGTTGCAGCAGTTTGTGCCAATAACCTTCCGTTTATTGAAGCGCCAGTCTTCAAATTAATTCCAGTCTGACCTAAAATATTTCCTTCAAAATGGCTGGTAGTTCCAAAAGTAACCGCACCGGCAACTTGCCAGAAGATATTCTTGGCTTGTGCACCACCACTCAAGGTAACTCTCACTGCAGAACTCATATCAAGAGTTCCGGAAACCTGGAATATCCAAACATCGTCTGGTCCACCTTCCAGTGTAATATCAGTTGGGATAACAACTGAACTTGTAAATTTATAAAGTCCGGGGGTTAGAGTTTTTCCTCCAATATTTCCGGCTCCTAAATTTACAAAATCCGGGGTCTTACGTCCGGCTGCGTCAGTATATGCGGTTTGCATATTACTTATTGCTGTTGTTAACATGTTTGCGCTGGTGGTGATACAAGCAGGACCAGCAGCATCTACGGAGTAAACATTCCCTGTCACTTCTCCACATTCTAAAACCATCGCTGCACCCGTAATTGGACTTGTACCAATATCACCGGTAATAGAAGATTTATAGACACTGGTAATTCCTGTTTTTGAAAGAATTGCAAAATTCCCAGCAACACCAAGATCTACAACTTTCAATGTTCCCTGTGGTTTAGTGTTATCAGATTGCTTATTTGAAGATAAATCTGCCGTATTTTCTATTGATGCATTCATATCAGCTGAATTGTCATTCAATTCATCCTTTTCACAACTGGACACTAATCCAACAAATACGATTGCTAAGGCTGGTACTATTATTTTAAGTTTCATAAATAATTACAATTATTTCGCGACTTCATTATCACTTGGTAAAAGTCAACTTTTGGATGATGGATCGTGTTACATAATTATTGAAGTATGTTATATAATTCCCACATTTGTTAAGATAGTAAGCGGTGAATAGCAAGGAAAAGAGCTGAAAATTTTGAAATTAGCAATACGAAGCGGGATATTGAAAGTGAGATTATGACCTTTTACGTCTTTAATTATGAGAACTTTAATCATCCATCACCATTAATATTTCTTTTTAAATGGTAAGTATGCTCAGTTTTAGATCTTCCTGATTTAGTTTCATTTCTTTATAACAAGATGGAGAATATCCGGTAACTTTTTTAAACTGACCAGATAAATGTGCCATGCTGCTATAATGAAGTTTATAGGAGATCTCTGTAAGATTAAGTTCATTATATAAAAGCAATTCCTTTACCCTTTCAATTTTATTGAAGATAATATACTGCTGTATGGTAATACCCTTTACTTCTGAAAACGTATTAGCCAAATAGGTATAGTCATAGTTTAATTTTTCGCTGATATATTCTGAATAATTCATTTTAGGACAACCATCGGCATATTGGATCATCTCAAGAATTGTGTTTTTTATTTTTTCAATAAGGATGGCCTTTTTATCCTTGTGTAGTTTTAGGCCAAACTTTAAAAGATTCTTTTTCAGTTCATTCCTATGCACATTAGATATTTCTTCAAGAAGTTCAACCTCTCCCAAATCGATAAATCCAAATGGGATCCCAAGTCTTTTCAACTCTTCTTTAACAAGAATTATACATCGCAAACTGATCATATTTTTAATATATAATTTCATATTAATTTTTTAAGTCTGTATTTTAATTCTTCAAACTAATTACCACAACGTATTTATTTACAATAAATGTTTATTAAAAATTAAAATTACCGTAAATAATAAAAAAGATAAATGAAAGAATTTTCGTACGCATAAGCTGATTGTTAACGGTTCAAACCTAAGACTATTTAAGGAAGGGGAAGGGAAATTGGGATAGTGTTGGCATTAATAGTTGGTTTATTTTACCGATTATAATTGAATTTTTACCCAAGATTCGGATTTTTTACATATCTGGTGAGCAAGCTTCAAACTAATAGATTTCTGTTTAACCTTCTTTTTTAATACAAGTTTATTCGCTGCAAAAGGGTTAGAAACAAAAAATGCTGCTAATTGTTTTAGCAGCATTTTTAGATCTTAGTTTTAAATCAACAATTCCTTAGGAATCATCTTCGGTTTCTTCTATATCGCCTTCCCATTCTGAAGCTATAACCTCTTCTTTTTTGATAAGGTTTCCTGATATGGTTAATTTAAAATGGTTGTTATTTGAAATTTGTAAATCCCAGATAATATTTTCTGCTTCGGGAAATTCCACACTTCCATTCATTTGCTCCTCAAATAATCTTTTAATAATATTCCTGTCGGAAAGACCATCATTAAATAATCGTAACAGCATTTCCTTAGTTAGGTTGGCATCGTTATTTTTATCTAAAGAGGTTATTGAGCAATCGATGATAGTAGCACTGGAGCTTGGGAATTTCCCATTGTAAGCTTTAAATAACAATTGATTGATATGGAATAATGTGGATTGCAATTCCATTTCCGGATATTCCTCGCAAACCGTATCTATCAACATATCATTAGAGATCTGCTCAATCTGCCCTTCTGATAGATGTTCTCCTAGTTTGTAATCCAGAACTATCCTGGCAGCTTCAGAAGGTTCAAAATCGGTAATGGCCATAAACAATAATTCCCTTAAATTTTCAGATTTGGAATCTTCCGCATCGGGATAATTGAATTTTTCCAGCAACTGAACATAATCTTCATTTGTCCAATATTCCTTGATTTCATCAACTGTATGGATGTCATCTATCTTTATTTTGTATTTCATAAGTTTATTTTATTGTTTTTTAATGGTCATATGCGACATCCAAACAAACATTCCCCTGTGTGAGAAAAATTTTCTAATGGATGTTTCATCTTCAATTTTTATTCGGTTGTATAAATTAATTTACAGTTTTGCGCATGATAACCATTTCTTCTCAACTAATTACGCCTGTAAAGCCAAAATTTTATTAATATTTATTCTATTTAAAACAGTTTTAACCGGTTTTTAAAATCCCATAAATTTTATAAAAAAAGGCAGCGATTTATAGTGCTGCCTTTCAGGAAAGATAATAACACCTCTATTTAGATGGTGGTTGAGAAGGTCTAACTTCAATTTTACTAGGCAAGGTACGGGGATTCATCTTTAACAAATCTACTACCAATTCTCCTATATCTTCGATCTGGATTTTCCAGGAATCTTTTTCTGAAGGTTCATGGTCGTTAAAATGTGTTGCTACAGATCCCGGCATGATCGTGCTCACATTGATTCCAAGATTTCTCAAATCCAACATAACCGATTGCGTCATTCCGGTAACCCCAAATTTACTCGCATTGTATGCAGATCCTCCGGCAAAGAAATTTGTTCCTGCAAGACTGGAAATGGTAATTACATAGCCTTTAGATTTTTTTAATCCCTCCAGGGAAGCTTTTATACTATAAAAAACCCCGCTAAGGTTAGTGTCTATAGTTTGTTTCCAGTCCTCTACTGAGAGATCTTCTATTGAAGCAAAATGACCTACCCCGGCATTGGCCACCAGAACATCCAGTTGCCCCCAGGTATCTGTAACTTTTTTTACGGCCTTTTGCTGACTTTCATAATCTCTTACATCAGCTTCAAGACCTAATGCCTCTCCGCTACCGACTTTTGAAAGCTTATTGGCTGCTTTTTCTGCAGCATCTTTTGAGCGACTTGTAATAGCTACGTTCATGCCCAATTTTATCAATGCTTCGGCAACTCCGTATCCTATTCCTTTACTTCCACCTGTTATAAGTGCTACTTTTGATTTGAAATCCATTTTGTCTAATTTTTAATGAGTTTAAAACTACTAAAGAAGCAGCTCCCTTTAAAATTTTTAGTTCTAATTAATTGTTAATAATATCTAGTCTATAGCCATAGTACAGGTAATGAGAGAGAAAGAATTAAAATTTAATTCTTTTATAAATATTAGCTAAAATTGTTTTGAAAAAACTTTAAAGCACTAACTTTGCTATCATTGAAAACCGCGCATATCGCATATGCTGAAGGTTAAAATATAAGTGTAACGTACTATAAAATCAAAAAAATTGAATAATACAAAAGCTCAAAAATTACTCGATAAGATTCAACGCGATTTAATGCGAAACGGAATTGTTGTAAATACTATTGTTAGCGATTTAAAGGAATTAAGACTTTATGCAGTAGAAGAGGAAGATCCTCTACTTGCTAAAGTGATACGTTTAACCTACGAACATATAGAAAATTACCAAACATTCGCCATTTCTATTCCCGAGGATGAGCCCGTTGATGAACTGGGAGATGAAAACGAATCTGAAACATCTGTTACCCCTGAAGAAAGTCTTGATTATCTTCTATCATTAATGAATGATACAACCATTAAAAATAATGAAATGGATTTAAGAGAATACAGCCGGGATCTTCAGGAATATGAAGAAGAAAATTAAATACATTCCCTCTAACCTACTGGTTTTGTTTTGAAGCATTTCAAAACAAAACCAGTAGACCCTGGAATCCAATAAATAAAGAACTTAATGAAGAAGGATGCGAAATCTAAAAAGAAGTCGCGCATAAAATTGCTGCACCAGTATTACAGTTATACGGGGTTCTACAAATTTGTAGGGAAAAGTGTAAAAAAAGCAATTATTCCAATAATCCTTGTAATTGCCGGAGTATTAGCCGTAGATTATTTTGTTCTTGATTTAAATAAATTATTGGTTACTGTTACTGAAACCTTTTCTCCGATTGGTATTCTTGGTGTTTTTTTTATTTCAGAATCCTTATTAGGACTGGTGCCTCCGGAGCTATTCATTGCCTGGGCGGGAAAATCTTTATATCCTATTTTTTTTCTTACACTTTTGGCTACAGCATCCTATTTGGGTGGTATTGTTTCTTATTTTATAGGTGTTGGGATTACCAAAATACCTGCATTTAAAAACCAGATTGAAACAAACCTGGCAAAACATATTAAAAACACCCGTAAATGGGGTGGTTTTCTAATTATTGTTGGTGCCTTACTCCCTATTCCATTCGCAATGACCAGTATTGCTGCAGGAATTATACGCTTCCCATTTTCAAGTTTCCTTTTGTTTGCCCTTCTTCGGTTTGTGCGCTTTTACCTTTATGCCCTTGTAATTTTTGAAATGGTTTAAGTACGTTTAAGAATAGCTGTAGTGCAATAAATCTGTTTCGTTCTTTATAATCGAATCAAGATCAAATCTTCTGGATTGCCCCCGTGACTTTTATTGAATAAACCTTTTTTCTCCAAAACTTTTTTCGCTTCCATAAAAAAATAATCCTATTTCATTCTCTTTGGAAATATTAGAAGTAGACTTTTATTCACAAATATTCAATACTTTAGGCACCTATCTAAACCAATATTAATAGGGTTAATAAATAAAATTGTATGAATAAGTATTTTGGAGTTCTTCTTTTAGTAGCATCTTTAGGATGTAAAACCGGTGGTGAGGAAACTAATACGGTAGCAGACGTCAGTCAGGAAACCCTGGCTAAACATATAGAGCAATTAGCTTCGGATGAATTTATGGGCAGAATGCCTTTTTCAGAAGGAGAAGAGAAGACGGTTCTTTATTTAGAGGAAGAGTTCTCAAAACTCGGACTTTCTCCCGGAAATGGAGAAAGTTATTTTCAGAAGGTTCCTCTTGTAGAAATTACAGAAACTGTATCAAAAGAGATGAAGATATCTGCCCCTCAGGGAGATTTTGATCTTAGCTTTTTCGAAGATTTCGTGGCGCTTACCTTAAAACCTGAAGACTCTGTAGCGCTTGAAAACTCTGAACTTGTATTTGCAGGCTACGGAATTGTTGCGCCGGAATATGGCTGGAACGACTATGAAGGGATTGACTGGGAAGGAAAAACTGCGGTTGTTTTAATCAATGATCCCGGATTTGCAACCAAGGATTCTACCTTGTTTAAAGGAAATGAGATGACCTATTACGGTCGATGGACCTATAAATATGAGGAAGCCGGTCGCCAGGGTGCCGCCGGAGTTATTATTATTCACGAAACCGAACCGGCATCCTACGGTTGGAATGTGGTACAATCTAGCTGGACGGGAGCAAAATTGAATCTGGAAAGCGACGCCCCGGTTGCCGATGTTCAGGGCTGGGTGTCACAGGACGCTGCAGAGAAATTATTTGAAGCCTCATTAATCGAAAATAAGAACTACAAGGAACTGGCCCTACAAAAGGATTTTAAACCAATGCCAATGGGTATTAAAGCTTCTGTAGGTATAAAAAATGAAATTGAAAGGAATACATCCAAAAACGTGATTGCTCTTTTTGAGGGATCTACAAGAAAAGATGAGTATATTATTTATTCTGCCCATTGGGATCACTTAGGAATTGGCCGGCCGGTAGATGGAGATTCAATTTATAACGGAGCCGTTGATAATGCCTCCGGTACTGCTGCACTTCTTGCCATTGCTGAAGCTTTTAAGAAAGGACCGCAACCGGAAAGATCCATTGTTTTTATTGCGGTAACTGCAGAGGAACAAGGATTATTGGGCTCTGCCTATTATGCGGAAAACCCCGTTTTTCCACCGGAAAATACCGTAGCTATTATCAATATGGATGCTTTGAAAAGTCCGGGGAAAATGAAAGACCTTACTATTACCGGGTTTGGCCATTCTGAAATGGATCAATACGCTACAGAAATTGCTGAAAAACAAGGACGTTATGTCATTCCAGATCCTGTGCCGGAAAAGGGTTATTTCTACAGATCTGATCATTTTAATTTTGCGAAAATAGGTATTCCTGCACTCTATGCTTCAGGGTCTTATGAAGGTTTTGAGATTGGAGTGGATTCTATAAAGAAATTGAATGAGGAATACAGTAAAAACAAGTATCACCAACCTTCAGATGAATATGATCCTGAAACCACAGATTTAAGCGGGGTGCAGTTTGATGTGCAACTTTTTTATGAAGTTGGACTGAAATTATCCAATGAGGATTCTTTCCCGAAATGGAATGAAGGAAGCGAATTTAAGGCTGAAAGAGAAAGAAAATAACCCAAATTATAGAAGCATCTTTTTCAAAGTATTACGCTTTGGAAAAAATGTATAATCCGGGATTAAAATAAACACAAAAACAAATGACCCCATTTTATCTTTAAACAAAATTTTTTGAAATTAGTTAGTATTGAAGCTTAAGAGAGAAATTTCCAGATGGGATCTGGTTTTACTATTAATCAACAGTACCATTGGTGCAGGAATATTTGGTTTACCCTCCCAAATATTTAAATTATCCGGTATCTATAGTCTTCCCGCCCTGTTTTTATGTGCTCTGATTGTTTTTGTCCTGGTACTTGTTTTTGCAGAAGTAGCCAGCAGGTTTAAGAAAACCGGTGGCCCCTATCTTTATATTTTGGCTGCTTTCGGAAAGATTCCTGCCTTTATAATTGGCTGGCTTATTCTTATTACCAGGGTATCCACCTATGCCGCACTCATCAATTTAATGGTAACTTATTTAAGTTATTTTAATCCGCTGTTTATTGAACCGGTTTATAAAATAAGCCTCATAAGCGGTATTACCTTTTTGTTTACCTGGGTGAATTATCTTGGTGTTCGCAACTCAACTATTCTTAGCAACACCCTCGCAATTGCTAAAATACTACCGTTACTGGCATTTGTGGTAATTGGCCTGTTTTATATAAAACCGGAACTTATAGATACCACTCAGGCACTGCCTGATTTTTCCGATTTCTCATCTTCGGTACTAATCCTTATCTTCGCATTCACCGGTTTTGAAGCGGTGCTTGTAAACACCGGGGAGATCAGGGATCCCAGGAAGAATATTCCCTTTGCCCTAATTACTTCGCTATCCTTTGTTGCAATTTTTTACGGGCTAATCCAATTTGTAAGTATTGGAACTTTTCCAAATTTGATATCCTCAGACAAACCCATCACAGATGCCGCTCAATTGTTTATGGGGTCAACCGGAGCAGCCTTGATCACTCTTGGAGCGGTTATTTCCATTGGTGGAACATTAAATGCTGTAATGTTAATAGGCTCCAGAGTTCCTTATGCACTGAGTGAGGAAAAACAATTTCCCAAACTATTTTCCGTCCTAAATCCAAAAAACCGTACGCCGGTATATTCCTTATTTATATTTACGGCTGTTACCCTGTTGGCATCCCTCACAGGATCCTTCATTTATGCGGTCTCAATAAGCGTAATAAGCAAAATATTTATCTTTTTATTGGTGTGTGCCGCTATGATCAAACTGCGCCAAAAACCCGAAAAAGAAGCTGATTATTTCAAACTGCGGTTCGGAAACTTTTTCGCAATAGCAGGGATCCTTGCTTCTGTGGGACTATTGCTGAGTTCTGACTTAACCGAGTTTGTAGATGTTTTGGTCACGGTATTAATCGGACTAGCGTTATTTGGAATTTATAAAATTTTCTCCCGAAAAAAAGAGTATTAGACAGTAGATATTTCAGCAGAAATTATTCATATTAAATAATGTTCAGGAACTAATCAGGTTGATTTTCGGAATTTCCCTGGTTTGCTTTTCTACCTATTCTGCTTGAAAATCTTGCAAAGATCACCAATTGTTTCCTGGTATTTATAAAATAAACACCGGTAAGAAGCACAATTGCAGCAACGATAGATTGAGTGGTAATTTGTTCGTTTAAAAAATACCAGCCCAGCAAAAGTGCAATAATAGGGTTAACGTAGGTTGAAGTTGCCACTTTTTCAGGAGAAACCGTTTTTAATAAATAATTGAAGGAGGTAAAAGCTACAATACTTCCAAACAGTATCAAAAGAATCATAGAATATTGAGTTGGGGAACTCCAGGATGTAGGATAGGACCAGCTTTCTCCAAATAATACACTGGCGATGAGCAGTAAGATCCCTCCGGTAAACATTTGATATCCTGTATTCACCAAATAATTAGAAGGCAAATTGGCCCTACCTACAAAAAGGCTTCCGGAGGCCCAGCTTAATAGTGCCAGAAAAATCAATACCATTCCCAGAACAGAATTTTCCTGTTCTGTTATTTGTTTTTGACTTACCAGTAAGTAAATTCCAATAACACCCAGGATAACTCCTACGATGGACATTGCTTTAATTTTTTTATTGTCAATAACCCTCATTAACAAAAGAACGACCAGGGGTTGGGCAGAAATTTGAAGCGCTGCAAAACCGCTATCCACATATTTTAATGCCCATACCACTATTCCATTTCCAAATGCGAGGAACAGAAATCCTGCAATTACCGTATTGAGCAGTTGCTTTTTTGAGATCGCCAGACTTTTTCCCAGCATCAGACTTAAAATAAATATTAAAATACCCGCGGTAATAAAACGAATAGAGGCCAACATAAAAGGAGGTAATTCGGAAACGGCAATTTTGTTTAAAAGATAGGTCGAGCCCCAGATAACATAAATTGAAAAAAACGCAGCAATAACAAGCGCGGTATTTGTGGATCCCTTCATAATGATTGTATGCTTCTACTTATAAATTGCAATAATAGGAATAATCTTGCGGTTGTAATCCGTGGATTCGTTAATTTGATTCTTCCGGAAACGACTTATTTAACAACTTTAAGCCCTCCAATGGGTTTGATTTCCCGATGCCCGGACGGAACGGGCGGGATCTCATCGAAGTTCTGAATTTTTCTTCTTTGACATAGCTAATGAGATCACTCCAGAATCCCTGAAAAATTGAACAAAAAAATTCCAAAAGCCCGAAGGCCTTTGGAAGTATATAAAAACCTATAGTTTTATTTCTAAGCTTCTTGAAGTGCGAGATCTTTCTTTGATTTTCTGTAAAGGAATGAGGTAAAAATATTCCTTTTAGCAAAACGAAATTGTCTGTCGGAATTTACGAATTTCTGAAAAAGCGGTTTATTAACGCCGAAGTATTCGTAAGTAGTGCCATCTGTAAAAGAGATCTCCAAAAGATTTCCTTTATGCTGAAAATCTGCAATTCCGGCTTCAGAAGTTGTGATAATATATTCTTCAAGATTTGCAGCTTTTGTTTCCGGAGCAATGCTCACAAGAAAATGGTAGCCATCTATAATTTGCTTGCTTTTAATTTCAGCCTCCGCGTGCATTTCATCGGTTTCCTGAAATTTATCTGGATGCCATTCTTTCACCAAATTTCTGTAAGAAGTTTTAAGTTGTTTCAGATCAATGTCCTTTTCAACATTAAATAGTTTCTTGTATTCATTAACACGCTTCATCTATGCTTATTTTAAATAAGCGGCGAATTTACACCTTTTTATTTGATTTAAATAAATTTTAATGCTTGCTGTTTATCAGCTATAAAAACCGATAGGGAACACCATTTTTTTAGATGAATCCCATAATTTTAATCTTTACTCAAAATAAATGAAAAATTCTTAATTTGTACACTGAATAAAACTATCGTATCATGAAAAATATTTTACTCTTATTGTTCCCGGCTTTTTTTATTATCGCCGGAGCAAGCGCGCAAACTCCTGAAGAGCGTTTGGTGGAACTTGGAATTAGTTTGCCGGAAGTGAGTCAGCCTTCTGCTAATTTCGTGAAATGGCGTAGAGTTGATAATCTTATTTTTCTGGCAGGAACAGGCTCAAAAATGAAGGGGAAGCTTGGGAAAGATCTTTCTGTGGAAGAAGGTTATCAAGCTGCACGTTTAACCGGCATCGACATATTGGCAAGTTTAAAGGCCGCTTGTGGAACCCTTGACAATATTAAACAGTTTGTAAAAGTACGGGGAATGGTTAATTCTACACCCAATTTTTACGAACAGCCGGCAGTAATCAATGGTTTTTCCGACCTTATGGTAGAAGTTTTTGGTGAAAAAGGTAAACACGCAAGAGCCGCTGTAGGTCATGCAACCTTACCATCTAATATCGCTATTGAGATTGAAGTTATTGTTGAAGTAAAAAAGTGAAACCAATAATAAAATTATAGGTTTTCCTGTAATTGCCCCCCTATTCCACCTATTTCGGAAAGGCTAAGCGTACCGCATTTAACCGCGGTCATTCCACAAACTTTTAATGGTTTCCCCTGAAGCCATTCCCGTAAAAAACCTGCATTAAAATTATCCCCTGCACCGGTGGTATCGGCTATATTTAAATTTTTACTGATTTCCAGGGGAACATCTGTATGAAAATGAAATTTATCTTTAAATATGGTAGCACCGTCCTTTCCTCTTTTAATCACTACTATTTGGCATAACTTTGCCAGCCATTCTCCCGCCTCTATGACATCCGTTTTGTTTGAAATTTTTTTAGCTTCTTCTTCATTGGGTAGAAAGACGTTGATATAAGGTAAAAGCTCCATAACCTTATTCCAGTCATTTTTTGGCGCCCAGTTCGTATCCAGTGAGGTCGTAATTCCCTTGCTTTGAAGCTTTATGACCACATCTGGCCAAAAATCGAACAATTGATCCAGTAGAAAGTATCCTGCAATATGTAAATGGCAGGTTTGATCCAATACTTTTGAATTCAATATATCTTCAGCAGAAAGTGTAGCCATAGAACCTTGAAAGGTGAGCATTGCTCTATCGTCAAAATAAGAAAGTCCAACCCCAACAGAAGTTTTTATTTCAGGTTTGGTAATAATATGTTCTGTAGAAATATCGAGGTGTTTTAATTTCTGAAGCAGAATATCTCCAAAAGCATCTTCCCCAACCGAACCAATTAACCCAACTTTTCCTCCTAGCTTAGTAAACTGAGAAGCAAAAATTGCTGACGAGCCTCCTAATTCAATAGCATAATCGTCTATATATTGTTCCACCTGACCATAAATAGGTTTTACTTTTCCGGAGAGCAAAATATCCAAACAAAGATCGGCCACTACGGCTACATCATATTTCATTTTTTTCTTTTTTTTGGTTCAGCGTTGGGATTTAAAATTTTAATCGAGTTCCTGGTAACTTATTTCCTTAAAATAAACCACATCATCACCACCATGATTTTGCAATCCTATGTACCCAGACTCCGGTCGAGGCCCTCTTGCTGGCTCATAGGATTTTACTTTTTCAGGAACTGGATCACCTTCGGTAAAATCGGTAACCAAAATTCCATTTATATGGACCAGGGTTCGGTTTTCATCCAGTGTGATTTCCATAGTATTCCATTCTCCCGGAATTTCCGGGTTTGCCTTTGCTTTGGTAAAGGAATATAAAACCCCTGTTTTATGATACTCGTCTCCTCGATCATCTATTTGGACTTCAAATCCTTTATTTACGGGCATCCATGCTTCTGTAGGTTTTTCCGGAATCCGTATAAAAACGCCTGCATTATTTTCATCAGCTCCTTTGTAAACCACCTTAATCCTTGCATTTTCAAACTTTTTTTCTGTAAACCAAAGCAATCCCATGCCGCCGCTGGATTTAAGCATTCCGTTTTCCAGAATAAAATTACCATTACCCACCTGCTCCCATCCTTCCATATTTTCTCCGTTGAACAGCGGGATCCATTCCTGGGCACATAGGTTTCCAGTGAAAGTATATAACAAAATGATTAAAACTGTTTTCATGGATATTACTTTTGTTTAAAATAAAATTAGGAATCCTGACTAATATATGCTAAAATTATTTTACCGGAGCGACCTTTAACGAAGAGAATTTTTGAGTTAATTCCTCATTGAGGGTTTACTCCGCCTAACCGTCGGGCAGGTTCCTTTTCCTGATATTCTATCGGGATACATTGAATTTTTACAAGGATTTTCCAATTCATAGCTTCTGAGCCTTGCCCGAGGTTTTTGATTAACACTAGCAGTTTTAATTCCAAGATTTCTGTCCGTCCAGTTCTGGAGGGCCTGCCCGAACGTCACGGGCGGGCCTGCCCGAACGGTAAGGGAGGGATTTCAACAAAATTCAGGATATTTATTTCTTTCACATAGCTCGTGTGTTTGCCCGAGAAAACCGATTAAAAAAAGAGAGACCTTCAGGAACTGAAAATCTCTCTTTAAAAATATAATAAAATGGTATGCATGCTGCTTTCTATGCGGTTTTCTTTTTATAATCAAGGTACCCCTCTTTTCCCGGGGTATAAAATGTGTCTGCATTCCATTCGGTTAATGGAACATTTTGAGCAAATCGCTCCACGAGATCAGGATTTGAAACATAGGGCTTTCCAAAAGCAACCAGGTCGGCATAGCCTTCTTCCAATACTTTGTTCCCTTTTTCCTGATCAAATCCGCTATTGATTATAATTGTTCCTTTATAAATAGGTCTGTAGCGTTTTGCGATTTCAGTTTCGGCATACGGAATATCGGATACATCGGTAAAGGGTTCTGATAAATGCAAAAAGGCCAAATTATAATCGTTCAATTTCTCTATGATATAATCAAACGTTGGAATAGTTTCCTCGTCCATTTTCATTCCGAAGATACCATCCATAGATGGATTTAATCGCAATCCAATCTTGTTGGCAGGCATCACCTCCTTTATCGCTTCAATCACTTCAAAAAGGATCTTAGCACGATTTTCTATACTTCCGCCGTATTCATCTTCACGTAAATTAGTAGTGGCATTAAAGAACTGGTGAAACAAATATCCATTGGAGGAATGTATTTCTATCCCGTCAAATCCAGCATCCATCGCATTCTTTGCAGCGTTTTTAAAATCCTGAACCGTTTGCTTAATCTCCTCAATAGTCATCGCTTTTGGCGTTACGGTATCCTTAAAGCCCTCTGGAGTATAGGATTTAGATTCAGGATTAACGGCCGAAGGTGCCAATGGCAATTCCCCGTTATGAAAATCGGGATGAGACATTCTCCCTACATGCCAAAGTTGTATAAAAATTCGACCGCCGGCATCGTGAACTTTCCTGGTAACCACTTTCCAAGCTTCAAGCTGGTCCTTTGTATAGATACCGGGAGTATTCACATAACCAACCGCTTTTTTGGAAACCTGAGAACCTTCAGATATAATCAATCCTGCAGATGCACGTTGCTCATAATAGGTTCCCTGAAGCTCCCCGGTTGGAATATTTTCAGAATTATTGGCCCTGCTCCTTGTCATGGGTGCCATTACTACACGATTGGGAAGTTCGAGTCCGTTTAAATTATATGATTTTAATAATGCCTGATCTTTGCTCATTCAATTATTTTTTTACTTTAATCCAAACTTTGGGTTTATTTCTTTTGTGATTATATCGAAATTCTTGGTGTTTTTCCTTTTAAATACCTCGTTAGCTTGCTAGAGAATTGAGCTTTTCGGCTAATTTCGCTGCGACTTTCTCGGATGAAGCTGGATTTTGCCCTGTGATCAATAATCCATCTTCTACAGCATAAGGTTTCCAATCGCCGGTTTTGCTGTAATTTCCACCGTTTTGTTTTAGCATATCTTCCAGTAAAAAGGGAACAACTTTAGATAATTCTACCGCTGCTTCTTCCCCATTGGTAAATCCTGTCACGTTTTTTCCATGAACCAGAGCTGTCCCATCTGTTCCTTTTACATTTTTCAATACTGCGGGAGAATGGCATACAAAAGCTACAGGTTTTCCTGCGGAATAAAAATCTTCGATGAGTTTAATGGAATTTTTATCTTCTACAAGATCCCAAAGCAATCCGTGACCGCCAGGATAAAAGACCGCGTCATAATCGGCCATGCTTACTTCACTTAATTTATGGGTATTGGCAAGCACTTTTTGAGTTTCTTTATCCTTATCAAATCGTTCGGTGGTTGCAGTGCTGGCATCCTTAGATTCACTATTAGGATCTATTGGAGGTTGCCCGCCCTTTGGAGTTGCCAGCGTAATATCAAATCCAAGATTCTTTAAATGGTAATAAGGAGCTGTAAACTCTTCGATCCAAAATCCGGTTTTATGTCCGGTATCTCCCATTTTATCATTGCTGGTAAGTACAAATAATATCTTTTTCATAGCTATATTTTTTTACGTTTTGATTTATAAATTAAAAGGTCTTCTACAATTTCGAAGATAGAATGTCTATTTTCTGAATTATTGGTTCTTCAGATAGTAGCGTACTGGCATTTGCCATTAGATTTTTGGCAATTTCGCCATTAAGATGTGCATTCCTTCCATCTTCCGTTTCAAAAGTATCCATGATACCGAAGGTGTTTTTGTCAATTTGAAAACTATACCAGGTAAGTGTTTTTTCTTCTGTTTTCGCTAATTCTACAGCAGCTTTAAGAAATGTTGCAACCTCGTTTTCTTTCCCGCTTTTTGCCTTCAGGGTGGCTAATAATCCTAACTTTTTCATGACTTTATAATTTTAACTTCTAAGTACAGCAAAGCTAAAGGAGAAAGGCCTTATTCTGCTTGATGTATGTTAGGGAAGGCTGTTAAAAATTGTTAAGCTATCACAACTCTTTTCTAATCCGGCTAAGGCTTTCCGGTTGTATCCCGAGGTAATTCGCTATATGGTAATTAGGAACACGCTTTTCTATATTGGGGTAGGAATTACAAAATTCCAAATAGCGCTGTTTGCTGTTCATTTGCAACGAAGATAAGATACGGCTGCGAAGAGATACGAAAGCACCGGTGATTTTTAATCGGAAGAAACGTTCAAATTTGGGAATTCTTTGATATAGTACTTCCAGGGCATCTTTTTGAATTTCAAGAAGAACAGATTCTTCGATGGTTTCAAGGTATAATTGTGCAGGAGCATTATTGAAAAATGCCTCAAAGTCAGAGATCCACCAATCTTCAACCGCAAATTGAATAATATGTTTGTGTCCGTTTTCATCCAGATAATAAGCCTTTAAACAACCACTTACCACGTAATATTCAGAAGTCACACTATCTCCCGGTTTTATTAAAAGTTCCTTTTTTCCGAGTTTTTTTTCTGAAAGTATACTAAGAAATTCCTCCTGTTCTTCTTTGGTAAGATGAATATCTTTTGAAATATGATTTAAGATAGCAGATTGCATAGGACTAAAAAAGGGATCAAGCGGTAGGCCTGGTTAAGCTGTAAAAGTATAGAATCCCCTGATTATAATGTGTGTATTTTGTAAATTTTGAAGGAGTAGAAAACTACTGATTCAATTTTTTATTGCAACCGGGATAGCATCCAAAGGTTCTTCAAAGGCTATAAATAATACGCAAGGACTATTACCACACTTTGCGGAATGTGGTTTTCCGGCTGGTCCAAACGCATAGGAGCCAACTTTTAATGTTTGAGGCTCTTCTCCTTCGTAGGTAACTTCAAGTTCTCCTGCTACAAGAACCATTCTTTCTACAGAGGTGTGATAATGCTTTGGAATCTTTGAATTTGCAGGAACTTTAAAGAAAATGTCTACATTTTTTTCTGCCGGATCTCCATGCAATACCGCAATTTCACAGCCTTGCGGCATAAAATCGGGACATCCACCCCATTCAAGGCTGGGATCATTATGAACTTTTACCAATGCCTTATCCTGGGCAGGTAATCCCGGCGCTGCCATAAAAAGTAAGAATATAAAAATAATTTCAATCCTCACTACTTCATATCCTGCTTTCATATCTTCAAGATTTAGAATTTATAGACTATAAAAATGGAGAATTCATATTTCTTTTACTATAGGTCGAATCACGTATTTTTGACCATCAAAATATTGATAACTAATTATTCGTTAATTTCATTTTTTATGGAGAGGAGACCGTTGTAAATTCCTTCTGCCAGCTCCTGATGATAGCGATTGTCACGGAGTAAGGCAAAATCCCGCGTGTTGGTCATAAATCCCATCTCGATCATCACGGCCGGAATATCACTATTCTTTAAAACAAAGAAATTTGATTTCTTAATTTCTGCCGTCTCAACAGTTTGTAGCAGGTGATTCGCCAGTAGCCTGCTGTATTTTGCAGACTGGGATGCACTATTACTTTGAGGACTAAAGATTACCTCTGCCCCGCTTTTTTGATTGTCGCCCGAGGCATTACAGTGGAGACTCAGAAACATGTCTGCACCTTGGGCATTTACAAAATTTACCCGTTCTTCAAGGCTTAGGAATTCATCCCTTTCCCTTAAAAGGATTACTCTAACTTCTTTTTCATTGCCAAGCGCCAGTAGCTTAATTGCAACTGCCAGGTTTATTTCTTTTTCGAGGGATTCAACTTCATTGTTTCCGGAATCTTTTCCTCCATGTCCTGCATCTACAACGACTACAAAAGGAGCAGGATTACCTATTGTATTAAATGAACTTACTGCAAAAACGGCAGCAAAAAGAAATAATGTGATGCCGGCTTTTAAAGCAATACGGCTTCGGGATGATCTTTTAATGTGTAGCATATTTAATCTGTTTTTGGTTTGAATGAAACTAAAGCCGCTTAATAAAGGCTGCAAAACTTTTCCGCCAGACTTTACTAATTGAGAAGCATATACTTCCCTGTTACCTCCTGCTTTTATTACAGCCTCATCTGCCAGGTACTCATGGTTCTCCAGGATCTCTTTTTTATATAACCACAGGAAGGGATTGTACCAGAAAAAACATCCGAGAAATTCCAGGAAAAGAATATCGGCCGAGTGTAATTGCCGGCTGTGAGCCTTTTCATGTATCAGCACCAGGTCCAGGTATTTATCCTCCTTAAGATCTTGCGGGTGAATGAACAGGTAATTAAAAAAACTATAAGGGTTACCTCGCTCCTTAAGCAAAACGGTCGTAAGCTTACCAATCCTCCCGGATCTTTCCCTTTTAATAAGGAACAGGAGTAACAAAATATTTTTTGCAAAACGGACCAGAAAGACAGCAGTTACTATCCAATAAATATAGTTGATAAAGTTCCTGTAGTTGACCATAGGAGCAGAAATTGTTTCCACACTACTTTTCTCAGGATCCTCTGCAACAATTTCTTCTGAAGAAATTATTTCACCCACCTTTATCTTTTTTACCGGCTCGAAATTAAAACCATAATCAATTTGAAGTACCGGAGCAAGTAGACAAAGGCAAAGAGAGCTGAGGAGAAAAAATCTATTAAATACAAATAGCTTCTCTTTTTTAAGGAAACTTCTGTATAATATTATAGAAATACCAAGCCCTATAACGGAATAGAATAGATAATCTGCCATCGCTATTTTTTCTTTTCTTGAATCTTCTCCTGAAGAAGTTTTTGTAGTTCTTCCATTTCCTCCATACTCAGGTCGGCATTTTTAGTAAAGAAAGAAGCAAATTGCGAAGCGGAATTGTTAAAGAAGTTGGAGACCATATCCTTTACCTGTCCACTAAAGTATTCGTTCTTCTGTAAAATAGGATAATACTGTTTATCCCTGCCTAATTTTTTAAAGCCTATGTAATTTTTATCAACCATCCTTCCCACCAATGTAGATATTGTGGTGTAAGCAGGTGCAGGCTCCGGGAATTGTTCTACAATATCTTTAAGAAAACCTGTCTTGATCTTCCACAAATACTTCATTACCTGTAGTTCCGATTTATTTAGCTGTTTTATATCCACAATTATAGTTTCTTTACTACAAATGTAGTAATATAATTTGATAATTATGGAATTGAAGAAAATTTTTCAGAAAATAAAATAAAAAATAGGATCTATAACTACAGGACTCCAGCGCATGATATCCTGAATTATCTTTAGATGATTCTAGGTATACCCTCCTTAATGTATAAAAAAGCCCATAGTTTTACAAATTTTGAAGGTAAAGTTGCTCTACTTTCTCCCTGGCCCAGGGAGTTTTTCTTAGAAATTTTAAACTAGAATTTACCGATGGATTGTGGGTGAAACAGCGAATATTAATTTGTTCGCCAAGTTCTTCCCAGCTATATTTTTCTAACAGCGATTCAAGAATAGCGGCAAGTTTCAACCCATGCAACGGATTGTTAGGTTGCTTTTCGGAATCTTTATTTTCAGTATTTTTGGACATTTTATAAAAGTAAAGAAAAAATTAAATTTGTAGCCTTTTTTAAATACTTACCAATCAATAGGCATATAATCCTTCAAAAATTTTCCGCTCCAATGTTTTCCGGTATTGATACCATCTATTAAAGGATCCATTACTCTGGCTGCGCCATCTACAATATCGAGCGGTGGCTGAAAATCGTGAACTTCCACCTTTTTCCTGGATAATTCTGCTGGATCTTCGTCAGTTACCCATCCGGTATCTACGGCATTCATAAAGATTCCTTCTTTGGCCAGACCAGATGAAGATGTATGGGTCATCATATTAAGAGCAGCCTTGGCCATATTGGTATGGGGATGCCTGTCTTCTTTCTTGAACCGCTGGAATTTCCCTTCCATGGCCGATACATTGATGATATGCTTTTTACCTGTATTCTCCTTTTTCATCAATGCTGAAAGTCGGTTACACAATACAAACGGTGCCACTGCATTTACCAGTTGTACCTCCACCATTTCAGTGGTTTCTATCTCCCCTAATTTCAATCTCCAGCTATTTGTTTTTCTAAGATCTACCTGCTGAAGATCGGCATCGAGTTTACCTTCTGGAAAAACCTCTTTTACAGACAACGAATTATCAAAACTATAGGGGATTTGTGAAAGCTCTGCAGAAGCACGTAATCCTATTCCAGGTTCTGGTCCGTGCCAGGTTACCGGTAAATTTTGATTGTTTCCTGTGCCTTCAGCAAGGTTTTTCAATTCCTGAATACAGGAAATATGATTCTCAAGCAAGTCCTGAGCCTGAAGAGGAAGCGCAGTTACAGGCATAGATTCCTTTTCCATAAGATGCTGATAAAATCCGGCAGGACGCCTTACGGTTTGCGCGGCATTATTGATCAAAATATCAAGCCGCTCATATTTTTGTTCTATATAATTACAGAAAATTTCCACGCTGGGAATGTGTCTCAAATCCAGTCCGTGAATTTTTAACCGATGTCCCCATTCCTGAAAATCATCTTCTTTAGAAAACCTAAGGGCAGAATCTGCCGGGAATCGTGTAGTGGCAATTACTGTTGCACCAGATCTAAGCAACATCAGGGTTATATGATATCCTATTTTCAATCTTGAACCGGTAACTACAGCGACCTGCTTGCTGAGATTGGTAGTTTGAAACCGTTTTGCGTAATTGAAATCTCCACATTCTGTACACATGGTATCATAAAAATGGTGCAATTTAGTGTACACTTTCTTACATACGTAGCAGTTTCTGGGCGATTTTAATTCCAGATCGCGTTCCGGATTACTGCCTGGCGCTATAAGTTTAGGAGCCGAAAATACAGCGGCTTCCCGGGCACTCCTGATTCCTGTTTCCTTACGTGCGTGTTTATCCCGCTCGATCATCTTTCGCTTTGCCGCTTTTTTGGCATCTTTTCTGCGGCGGGCAAATTCATCTTTATTAGGCCTGGTGAGTAATCCTGCAGCAGCCATAAGAGCAATGCGTTGCTCCTCGGGTAAATCAAACAATTGATTGGTATCTCCCACCAACTGCTCCAAGACAGAAATACATTTATGGATTTCTGCCTCGCTTAGTGCTTTGGCTACATCTTCATTTCCGGAATTCATATCACTTAATTTCAGTCGGCAAATATAAGTTTAAAATCCAATTTTTTGACCTGAATGAACCGGAGTTACTTTTTGAAAAAAAAATCTGATGAACCAGCTGATTCCTGATTTGATTTTTTCTGTTTTTAAATACATGGTATCTTTACAAAACAGAAATTCACTTAAAACAATATAGGTTGCATCCTAAAAACGTACACAATCAGGAATATGATATGGAGGCCTTAACCGGCTCTTATCCGGAATTGTCCAGGTATATTTTTCAGAATGATTTCGGGAAAACCACCATAGATTTTTCAAATCCTAAAGCGATCTTACACTTAAACAAAGCGCTCCTGAAACATCATTATGAGATTGCCAGCTGGAATATTCCAGAGGATTATTTGTGCGCTCCAATTCCCGGAAGAGCTGATTATATTCACTACCTGGCCGATTTCCTTGCGGAAGAAGGAATCGATCCCAAAAGCATTAAAGAACTTGATATTGGGGTTGGAGCGAATTGTATTTATCCTATTTTAGGGGCCAGGATTTATAACTGGAAAATGACCGGGTGCGATATTAGTTTAACTTCTGTAAATGCCGCCAAAGCAAATGTAAACGCTAATTCCGGGCTGAAGGACTTCATTGAAATTAAACATCAGCAGGATCCTGCACATATTTTTACAGGAATTATTGCTCCGGGAACATATTTTGATTTCAGTATGTGTAATCCTCCTTTTCACGCTTCCGCAGAAGAAGCAAAAAAAACGAGTCTCAAGAAATTAAAAAATCTTGGAATATCCGGGACAACACTTAATTTTGGAGGGCAAGCTAATGAATTGTGGTGCAATGGCGGAGAAACACTATTTATAAAAAGAATGATTAGGGAAAGCCTTGCATTTAAAACACAGGTTGGCTGGTTTACCTGCCTTGTGTCAAAAAAAGAAAACCTTCCTAAGATCTATAAACAGCTAATCAAATTAAAGGCTCCTCATAAAAGCATTGAAATGACTCAGGGCAATAAAAAAAGCAGAATAATTGCGTGGAAATTTAACTGAAAGGTTTTAATTCCCCAATGCCAATCCTTAAGGGTCTGGATATTTTTTTACATAATTAGGATCTGATTTTAATTTAATCCCTCGTTGAGGTTTTAACCCGTCTGTCCGTAGGGCAGGTCCTCCGTTTCGAGAGTTATAGGGATGCTTCGAATTCCTCGTTTTTTTTGTTAAACCATTGATAAAGTTGACTTAAATCAGTTTTTAAAAATATTTTATATTCTATATTTAGCCTTAATTGCAACTAAATCGTATTATTATGGAAACCACAAGAGAATCTGCCAAACAAGAAAGTCACAATCAACTTGTAAATAACTTACAGGAATTGCTTGAAAAAAATTATGATGCTGAGAAAGGATATAAAAAAGCCCTGGAAGACACCAAAGATGAGAATTTAAGAAGGTTTTTGAAAAAACAGGCCGTTCAAAGAAATCATTTTGCTACAGAACTTGATAAGATCATCCGTTCCTTGAATGAACATCCAAAGGAAAAAGGTAGCGCAACAGGGGATTTACATAGAACCTGGATGAACATAAAAACTATGCTTAGCGCAAATAAAAATGAGGCACTTTTGGAAGAATGTATCCGTGGTGAGAAGGCCAGTAAAAAAGAATACGAAGAGAAGTTAAAAAAATATAAATTTCCACCTTCTATTTCTGAAACTTTAAAAAGACAGCTGAGTGAGATTAGCACTACTGTAGAACAAATTAAAAAGTTGGAAGATCTCGAAGAAAAATAGATTTTCGTAATACATTGAAAGAAGTCCTGAGGCAGCACATCCTCAGGACTTTTATTTTAAACCTCTACTCCTTTTTTATCGGGATAATATATAATGGAATTTTGGCAGATTTTAAAATTTCAGAAGCTACATCTCCTACGAAAATTTTTTCCAAAGTGCTATGGCTGTGCGTTCCCAAAACCAAAACATCTGCATTCCATTCAGAAGCATAGTTTAAAATTGTATCCGCGGTATCCCCTTGCCCAATATAGGTGGATAATTCAGGATCATTAAAATGCTCTTTGGTTTTTCCCATAAAATCCTGTGCCACTTTGTGCAATTCATCGGCCATATTGACGTCAATCTCCATGTTGTATCCGGTGTACCCCATAAATGTAGGATATTCCATTCCGTAATATTTGATTTCAGTAATCACGTGCATGATACAAACCTGGGCATTCATATCTTTAGCCAATTTATATCCTGCCTCTGCTATTTTTTCTGAACTGGGACTGTAATCAACTGCTATAAGTACTTTTTTCATAATTGATTCTGATTAAATTGTAAATAAGAACTTTTTAAAGTTAATCTTTAAAACAGTAATGATCCCTTAACAACTTGTTATAATTTCTTCAATTTGCCGCAGTTGGATCATCCCGAACAGATTGACCGGAATAAAGAATTATTCTTTTACAATAATCATACTGGCTTTGGATCCTGTAAGCAAGTTCCAACGATTGGAATTGATAGTTTCTCCCATTTCATTAATTACAGAAAAAGCTGCTGTATTAGGGCCTGAAGATCCCTGATTAAGCGCTTCAAATTCAATGGTATTAAAACCTTTTTCGAGGGTAACAAGAATAGGGGTCCAATTGCTTCCAAGAGTAATGCTATTTTGAATTACTACGCCATTCACCCGTACCCGAATCTTATCCCCATCCACATATTGATCGTCCCTACAATATAGCTCTACAAATTTTCCGGTGGTTTTAAAATCACCTAAATATTGATCCTCTCCAAAACCTTTTTCCGGCTTTTCATCTTCGGCCCATTTATTTTCAATAAAATCACCTGCGCTAAGTAGGTCATTTTTCGTCCTCATTTCAATGGGTTTAGGTTTGGTAGGATCATCCTTCAACTTATAGTCGGGTCGTGGGGCTTCACGCAATAGGATTGAAGGTAATCCTCCGGAATTGGATTTAGGTCCTTCAAATACCGGCTTATTTGATGTAGCAGGAATTTCTACCTGAGCAAAGGAAACTATGGAAAATGATATAAGAAATAATGCTGATAGCAACGTTTTCATAGGATCGGTGATTTTAAATTAATTCCCGGCTTACTAATACAATAACTCAGCCAAAAATAAGGAATTTTAAATAAGCCCGTTTCAATTTTTCTGTTTTTGGAGTTTTTAGAAAATGAATTTTGATCTGGTAGTTCCATTCCTCAAATTTCTGATTAACTTTATAAAAAAGATATATGCAAGTTTTTAATCTTGAAGAAAAAAATTCGATTTTAAATAAATTTATTGCGGAGGTCCGGGATGTGAAAATGCAATCGGATAAAATGAGATTTCGAAGGAATATTGAACGGATTGGCGAAATACTGGGATATGAACTCAGTAAAACCTTGATTTACAAGGAAACTTCCGTCATTTCGCCCCTTGGAGTATCCAAAATTTCCTTACTGGATGAAGAACTGGTTATCTGTTCTATTTTGCGTGCAGGCCTGCCACTTCACAACGGTTTATTGAATTATTTTGACAATGCAGAAAACTCTTTTATTTCCGCATATAGACATCATAGCTCTAAGACTGAATTTGAAATTAAGGTGGAATACCTGGCTTCTCCTTCCCTGGAAGGAAAAACGCTAATCCTTGCAGATCCTATGTTGGCAACGGGACTTTCTTTCATCAACGTTTTTAATGCTTTAAAGGCGATGGGAACCCCTAAAAATATTCATTTAGTTTCTGTAATCGGCTCGAAACAAGGCATCGAAACTTTGCAAAAGGAGCTTCCGGATCACGTAAAATTATGGATAGCTACTGTAGATAATGATCTTGACGAACACGGATATATTGTTCCGGGACTTGGGGATGCCGGAGATCTTTGTTTCGGGACAAAGCTTCAGCATTAGAACGGATATCCAATTGCAAAATTAAAAACCGGTTTCCCAAAATCAAAGTTCCATCGATCTCCTTCGGGTAAATAGGGAGTTCTAAATGGAGCAGCCAAATCAAACCTTATTACAAAGTTTTGAATATCCACACGTAATCCAACCCCTCCACCTATTCCAAACTCATCGATGAAATTTGAACTAAATTTTCCACCGGGAAGGGACTCATTTGTATTCCAGACATTTCCGGCATCCACAAATGCAGCACCTTTCAGAAATGAAATTATAGGAAACCTGTATTCTACATTGGCTTCTAACCGAATATTTCCGGATTGGTCAAAAAAACCGGCATCTCCAGATTCGGCAGGATCATAGGTTCCCGGACCCAGGGAACGAATGCGGAAGGCTCTAACGCTATAAGGACCTCCGGAAAAATACTGTTTGCTAAAAGGCATCACATTTGAATTCCCGTATGGAATTCCATATCCCGCAAATAATCGGGTTGCAATCTTTTGCTCTTTCCCAAAATTAAAATGATATCTAAAATCGGCATCTGCTTTCGCATATTGTGCATATTCTAATCCAAAAAAGGTCTGTGGATCTTCCTCTGCATTTCCGCTTATAAGGTCAATGGTATTTCCGGCGATATCCAACGTTGAATTTAGAAAAAACTGATGTTTTTTATTTTGGTCTACCATGCCATTATAGGTAAAAGAATAGGTAAGCCCGGAGATGAATTGTTGATCGAAACTATTTCTTAAAAACGAATTTTCATCCAGAATAGTTTCAAATTCAGGGGTTGTATTGGTTAGACTAACATAGTTTAGAGAAATTGGGTTTAATTCGTGACTAACATACCTGTTTGCATTCCATAAATATCCAAATCTTGCCGAAACAGAACCCAAGCTGAACAGTTCACTTCGGCTTAAATAATCCCCTTCCAGACTAATCTTCGTTTTTGGAATGGAATATTCAAACCAATTTTCATCAAAAGAAATTGGAAAAAGCAAGCGCGGAAAGATAAGATCGGCACCCAAACCAAGCTGAATACTGCTTAATCCTTTTCGGTCTCCGCCAGCAATCTGGACTTCATATCCAAATTTAGCCGAAATATTTAAGGTTTCACCACCATGAAAAAGATTCCGGTTGGATAATGTAACCGCAAGATTAGGACCTGCAAAATTATTTGATTTTGTAATGGCCTGCAGTTCTGCCCGGATTGCCCGCTTATTTAAGGGCGAAAGAAATATGTTAGCCTCCAGTATCCCCAGACTATCGGTTGCTAAAGTGTCAATTTCATCATAACGTATGTTCACAAATTTATAGGCGCCAATGGATGCCAGCCGCCTGCTGGTATTTCGTGAGTTAGACGGGCTGTATAACGCTCCTTCATCAATAAGAACATAAGGATCGAGATGTTTAGGTTTAAAGAATTCCTCTGCCTGTATAAAGCTTTTCCCTTCAAAACGCAGCGTGTCCTGCTTTATACTATCATTTCCAATCACGTAATTGGGATAAATGTTCACCTTTGAAATTTTATAAGGGATAATGGATTTTACAGGAACTTCCTTTTTTAACCTTAAAAATAAATCAAATCGTTTATTGCTGTATTGGTTGGTATCTGCTTCAAAGATCAAAAAACCTGAGTTAAAATTATAGTATCCTGTTTCTTTCAGTTTTCGATCTAATCGTTCCCTTTCAAATTTTAGTAATGGCAGGTCAAATCGCATTCCTTTTTCGAGTGGGGTATCTGGAAGGAGTTTTCCAATCTCCTTATAGATCAAAAGAGAATCAGAATCTAGTTTGTAATTTTCAAGTCTGTAGGGTTCTGTCAAACTCACTTTATACGATACCCTGGCTGTTTTTTTAGCTTCATTTTCCTGAACAGAAGAAGTTGCAGTACTATAGAAAAACCCCCTGTTTTCGAGCCTGTTTAAAAGCAAATCCTCGGTTAGGATAGTTTCTACATTTGAGAGATAAACGGGTTCCTCCCCTATTTTGTCGTTTAAAAATTTATTTATAAAACCTGGTTTGTCTTTTTGTGCTTTATAATGGAAGTAAAGCCCTGGATGCATTCCCAGAATTTTATTGTTTGGCTCCGGTTGGATTACCGCTTCAAGCTGCGTACGCAGTTGGTCGAATTCCTTAATATTTGAAACGGTATCTACTTCAAGATTTGCACCCCTGTATAGCAGTTCTCCTTCCGGAATAAATTTTTTAACGCTGCAGGATTGCAGCATAAGAAAACTTATCAAGCCGGTAATTAGGTATATGTGTATTTTTTTTGGCATATATCTTAAAAATTATTCTTCTGTATTTTCAGTTTCTTCTTTCAGAAAATTTTTCCACAATTCAGTGAATTCATTGAACTCTCTGGTAAAAATAAAGGCTATTCCGCTAATGATAAGTTGGCCGTCTATAACATTTTCAAATTGATTTTTTCTGAAACCTTTTAAACGGAAAATTCCATCTTCTGTAAGCAGGTATTCAATGCTCACATTTCCTATTATTGGACTTGCTTCTCCCTGAACCTGGCTACTGCCCTGAATATCCACGTCACTTCCTACCCGTACTATTAAACGGTCATCTAAAAGCTTTTTTTGAGCAGTGATCTCCACCTGGGTCCTTTCCTGAGGACTTTCTCCCTGATAATCTGTAAAACTGTCTACACCAAAATCCAGTTCTACTCCGGTATCACCCAATAATTTCTCTGAAAATATATTTAATTGATCAGAAAGGGCTTGATTTAGATTATCACGGGCCACTGTTACGGTTCCACCGCCACTACCATCAGACATAGTCTCAGGAAAAAACCTGTTAAGAACTAAAAGGGAAAACACCTGTTTGTTCAATTCCTGTTCCTGGTTGTTGAGTTGCTGTATTCTCCCATAAACCTGGCCTCCAATTGCTCCCTGATCGTTCTCCGGCATATCAAGGTTAAAGGAGATTTTAGGTTGCATCAATTCTCCATCGACATTTAAATAAACCAGAAAAGGTAATTGTTGTCGAAACCTTCCCCTTGTAGAAGCATCGGCTCCTGCGGTTTGCGTTGCCATTAATGCTGAGGCAGACGTCTCTACCTTATAAATCGCACGTATATCAAGATTGGCATCAAAAGGATCCCCTGCCCAGGTAATCGTACTTCCGGGTGCGATATCGAAGCGCCTTTTTACAAGACCATAGAGGCTCATTTCGTAATGTCCTCCACTCATTTCATACCTGCCGGATAATGTAGTTCTGCCATTAGGGTACACGTTAAAATTAAGATCTCCTTCCCCTTTTACCTGAAAATTATCTTCGGTTTGTTCATCTAACACTATGGTGAATATAGCTCCGTCTCCTATGGAAATCAATGCACGGATATCCACACCGGAGATTATTGCCGATTCCTCTTCAGAGGTTTTAGTTAATATGTCATCCGGATTTTCGCGATTTACAAAAATAACGACTCCATCCCGGTCCTGAATTGCCAGAGATTCTTCCGGAATGACATACGTTACATCCGTATTTGAACCAACCGTAATATTCACGTCCAGTTTTGGCAAATTAAGATCTCCGGTTAAACGGGCTGTTCCGTCAAAGCTTGCTGTTCCATAGTAAAGCTCATTATCTTCTGCAGTAGAATTAAGCACATTAAAATTGGAGGCTTCAAACTGCAGATTGAATTTAGGATTTAATAAGGTTTCGGTTAAAACTTCCCCGTTTACCACGAAGGAATTATTTTTGGTGTCCTCTATTTTGAAATCATCAAAATATAATCCATCCGTATCAAGCTTTAGGATCTCGTCCTCAATTCTAAATGGGGCATTGAGAGTGGCCACTGTAAAAGCTGCATTGTTGAATTGGAAATTCCCTACATAATTAGGTTCTGCAATAGTACCGTTTACGTTCATTTGTCCGGAAATACTTCCGCTGCTGCTATTGATAGCACCATCTGAAAATCCTGCAATGGCTTCCATTTTTAGCTCATTGATTTGAAGGTCCATATCTATTTGCGCACCGGCTTCGGCCGCAACATAGGTTCCGGTAAGATCAAGATCTGCATTTCCTCCTTTTATGGAGAGATCCAAATTGTAATTCTGGGCTCCTTCAGCCACTGCTTCAAGGTTTAATACTCCTAAGGGAACATCCATCACCTTTAAATCCTGGATTTCCAAATTCGCCAGAAGCCCGGTATTGGAAAAAGGTTCTTCAATAATGAAATTTCCGTTCAGGTTTCCTGAGGCAAGGGATTTTTCAGGATTTAGATAACTAAAAACCGCTTCCAGATTAAAGTTTTTGAAGCTGATTCCAATATGTTCTTTCTGAGCTTCAGGCATAGAATTGCTTATTTCTATCTCCTGATTTTTCCGACTCATTCGGAAATCGTTAAATTGAATGGATTTTTCATCGATTAGAATCTCATTCGATTCCGGAATCTTCCATTCGGCATAATTGAGGATCAATTCTTCCGGAACCAGGTGAACCCTGAAGATATCATCTTCCTTTGAGATCTCCGATGCAACATGAACAAGCTTTTTATCCTCATAATAGGAATTGAAATCCAGATTTAACATTTTGTTTTCTATACTTCCCTCAAGAAAGGTCTTTTTAATTGCAAGGGGACCTGCATCCAAAGCATTAAATCCAAAATTGAATTTGAAATTTTCTTTATCTGAATTCAGGTTGAAGGACAAACTGTCTATTATATTTCCGTTATAATTAATATACGGGAGTTCCACGGCTGCAACAAGCGTCCTGTCTTTTTCACTGAAATCTACATTGATATCCACCGTATCCAATTCGGTTAGATTGGCAATAAAAACGTCATTAATAATTGGAGACTGATTAATATGGCCCCGTAACTTTAATTCCACTGGATTTTTCACCGTGTCGGTTCGTATTTCATCTGTGAGGTAACTTTCATAATGACGGTAAATGGCATTGGTGAAATTTTCCGGGCTGGCATTGGACTGAAGCTGCAGATCTATCATTTTATTTTTGATATTCAGCGAAGTAGTATCGGCACGCACGTATGCAGACAAGTCTAAATCTCCCAGTAAATAAGTTTGATCATCATAAACCACAACCCCATCGGTGATATTGGATGAAAATTCATAATCTTCAGCATTGCCCTGAAAAGTTGCATTTAATTGGAAGGCACCTTTAATATTTCTTGAGGTTAAACCAAGAGCCTGAAGATCAGCTCCCGTTACTTCAAGGTTTGCAGTTACTTTTGGAGCGATGGAATCGAGCTCAACAAATGCCTGGAGCGCTGCATCGAGATTTTCATCTTTATAGGCTGAAGTGATGTTGCCTTCCCCATTTTCTATCTCCCCCTGGATCCTCCAGTCTTTAATGCTATATTCATTGTACCCTAAACTGCTTATCGTAGATTCTAAAGTAGCATTTAAAACATTTATATTTGCGCCGGAACCTTGGGAACTCAACTCCATATTCAAAGTACCCAAATTCTCATTTTGCAAAAGTTCTCCAAGATTTAGCTCAATTACATCCACCTTTGCGCTATAGCTAATGGTTTCGGCTCCGGAAAAGCTTCCGTTAAATGCGATCGCACCTTGAGACGTTTCCAGTTTTGCAACAGTTTTAATATTTTCCGGACTACCTTCAAGAGATCCGTGTACGCTTAATTTTGCAGGAACCTTTATTCCCAGATCCTCTTCCTGAATAAACCTTACTACATCCAATCTTGTAGATGAAAATCTGAATGAAGGAAAATTAAACAAGAGCTTTTCAGGATCCATAGGATTTTCAACAGTTCCAGTTGCAGTTAAAGATGTATTTTTTCCCCATTTAAAATTTGCTGAAGGAATTTCCAGGGATGAAAGAGATCCATCTATTTTTAAATTTCCAGTAAGCACTTTGTTGCTCAATTCAAGCAGATATTCGTTCTTTTTTAATTCTGGCTGAAAAGGGAACAAATCTCTTAACCAGAAATTAATCTCATTTAATTCTGCTTTTATCTGTGCATTTTCGGGATTATTAATGAGTTCATCAACAGAATTATATTCCAAAGCCAAATAGCCCTCTAACTTATTTTCATTTAAATAAACGTTTAAACCTTCAAGATCGAGCGAGTTCTCGTTAAGTTCAAGATCCAGTGTGAACTCTTTTAATACATATCCTGAAGCTTCAATAAAATTGAATTTACTTAAACGTATCCCGGCAGTTTCTTCCACAAGAAAGAGACCTTCCGCATTAAAATTAAGATCCTTAAGCACAATCGCATCAGGGTTTAAAACCCCCTTCTCAACTTTGGCCCCATCGGAAAAATAGCTGAAATTATTATTTTCCAGTGAGATCGTATTTACATTTACAGACCATTTCGGCCATTCAAATTCCTGATTTTCTGCTGAATCTTCTATTGGCTCAATGTCTTTTTCTATTGTGGTAGTTTCAACTAATACTTCAGAATTATTGAGCAGAATTTCGTCAATAGCAATGAGATTATTGTCCAGATTTATTTCAGCAGATCCCGCTAAAAATTCACCCACATCAAGAACGCTTAGGATTCCATCGGGTGTAGAAGCGTAATTTACATTAACATTTTCGAGTTGAATTCTGTCAACGATCAAAAATGGCAAGGGCGCATCGCTGACTTCAGATTCTGGAAAGGGTTTGGTCTGATTGTAATAAACTGAAGTATTGACTAATTGAGCATTTGAAATGTGGAATTTCATGTTTTCCAGGTCGGTTTCTTCCATTTCAAGATCTAACCGATCCATTTTTAATTTGCTATCTATTCCGCTGACATCATCTTTAAAAGTGAGGTGAAAATTTCTGAAATTGAGGTTTCCAATATTGATATTTGTGGTTGTAGTATCCTGCGTTGAAGTAGCATTGGGATTAGCATACGCATCTAAAAGAAATTGATAATTAAATCCACCAGCTGAATCTTTTCGAATAACATTGGCGCGAAGCCCTTCCCAATCTATAAAATTCACGGAGATCCCATCTCCCTTTATTATTGGCCAAAGCGGCACATCAGCTTCCAGGGATTTCGAATAGATAAGGGTATCCCCTTTTTGATCCTCAAGATAAAGTCCCTCAAGATTGATATTTCCGGCAAAACTGATGAAGAGTTTTTCTATTTCAATTTTGGTATTGGTGTTATTTGAGATGGAATTAGTGACCTTATCAACAATAATACTTTGTCCCCAGGGGCTTCGGATAAATAGGATTAAAAGAATCATAAAAAGAACGAATCCTGCAAGAATTTTCGCGAGGATTTTTAGTAACTTATTTTTCTTTTTTGGTTCTTCTTTTTTCAATTTTGGCATCTTAGCTTCAAATTTATCGCATTATGCTTGTAATATGAAGCTCAAACATATAATTTTAAGTTAATTAAAACCGTAATAAATAAAATTTTAAATTATCCTGCCGGACTTAATTCAATTACGGGAATAGTGGCAGGTGGGATTGTGTCTTCTGGTTCGGAGGATGATTCTGGAATAGGCACATTGTTAAAAAGATTCAGCTCTAAATCGATTTTATCACCGATATTATCACGGCGAAAAAGCAAGTTTTGACGAAAGGCAAATTCAGCTAAATAATCAACATCACTTTCTGAAAAATTATTGGGTATATCCCAAGATTGTATCCTTTATGCCCCGTTTGGGATTAATTACCTGATACCTCCACTTCCCATTTGAGTGGTATTAATCGATATTCGTGATCCTTTTCCGGTATAAATGATCAATTATTTGTTAAATGCGATAAATGTGGGGTAATTTTATACACTTTCTATTAAAATTTCTACACTTTTTACTGAATCTTCAAAAGAAGGTATAGCGCCAATATTTTAAAATAAATCTTTCTATACCGTTGGTTTGTAGAATATTCCCGGAATTAGCGCCTTACATAAACCCAGTTATCCTTTAACTTGAAGTAAGTATAAAGTGCACTGGCATTGTTATGGCAACCACGTAATAGGCCTTGATTAACCCAACCAATAATTAACCGGGCCATAATTTTAAAATTTATACTATGAAAAGAACTCTTTTAGTAGCCGTATTATCGGTAGCGATGTTAAGCTCTTGTGTTTCCAAGAAAAAATATGTTGAACTTGAAACAGAATTATCCAATACCCAGTCCAATTTGCAAAGAACTGCAATGGAAAAGGAAGAAGCTCAGCGTAAACTGGATGCCATTGAAGCCAGGGTTGCAGATTATAATGCCAAAATAAATTCCTTGCAGGAATCTAATGACGGTAAAATGGAAATGAATGACCTTACTGTTATGTCAAATAACAATAAGGCAAAAATGAGAGAAACCCTTAAGAAGGTAGATCAGGAAGCACTTAGAAATGCAAAAACCCTTGAAGATTCTATTAACCTTGCTGTTTCCTATAATTTGAAACAATCGATTTCTGGTGATTCTGAAAGTGATGATGTGAATATCACTATTGATAAAACAGTAGTAATGATAAATGTTTCTGATAAATTATTGTTTAACAGCGGAAGTTACCGTGTGAGCAATAAAGCATCTAACTTAATGCAGAATTTGGCTGATGTTATCAATTCTGAACCAAGTATGGAAGTGATGATAGAAGGGCATACGGATGACAGAACCATTGTGGAAGGATCGCATTTACAAGATAACTGGGATTTAAGTGTTAGACGTGCAACTTCTATAGTTAGGTTACTTCAGAATAAATATAACGTTGCTCCAGAGAAATTGATCGCAGCCGGAAGAAGCAGTTATTCACCTTTGGTAGAAAACTCTTCAAAAGACAATATGTCTAAGAACAGAAGAACAAGAATTGTAATCATTCCAAATCTCGATAAATTCTTTGCCTTACTTGAAAGCGAACAAACCGCACAGGTTAAACAAAATCAACAAGTTGAATCAACTGAAACTGTTGAAAATTAAATAGTAAACATTTTTTATAGGAGGGTAAAGCTTTTAAGTTTTACCCTTTTTTTTTGATGTTTACCTCTGGTTGTGATTTTATAAGATTTTCATCTTACTATTTCTGCTATAACTTAATCTTAACTACACTTTAACCCTGCATTCACACTTTTACCTTTTCTATTTTTTAACTTTAAGTATAAAGTAAAATATTATGAGTGAAAAGAAAAATAAGCCAAAGGCCAATAAGCCTAAGCGAGAAGACGATAAAATTGAAAAAAATGAAATGCCCTATGATCCAAATATAAACAAGGATGATATGCAGGCGCTACAAGACAAAGGCTTGAGCATGGACCAGGGACAAGACAAACCTCTATCAGAAAGAAAAAGGCCCGTAGATTTTGCAGGAAAAGACCTTGACATTCCGGGACGTAATGAAGCAGATACTACTCACGATGGTGCCGATATTCCCGATGAAGCGAATTATCAGTTCAATGAGCGCGGAGTTCGCAGTGATGCAGATAAAAATAGAGATCATCCGGATCCTGACAGGGAAGTTCCCAAAAAAAATTAAAAATAATCCAACAATAACAAAAAAGAGGCCTTCTAAAATTGTTTTTAGAAGGCCTCTTTTTTATGCAATTAAGTTTACGTTTATTTGTCCTTTTTCAAGGATAATAAATACCAATCCAACGAGTATTTTCCAGCCCCGGTGAAAAACAATAAGACCCATCCGGTTAAAAAAAGCAATGGTAGTTCCTGACTCCCAAACCCATCTGGCACATGAACTATTAAAGCTGCAACAGCCATAGTAGCAATAAGTGGAATAACAGCCAGTCTTGTTCCAAGCCCCAGGATCACTAAAACAGAACAAACAAATTCAGCAAAAACTGCTAAAGTAAAAGTTGTGACTGCTCCAAAACCCAAAGGATCTGCAAAAACTATTTCCTCACTTCCAAAAAATTTGACAAGTTTAGGGATTCCATGAGTAAGCATCAGGCCAGAAATTCCTAAGCGGAAAATCAATAATCCAAGATCAACATTCCGAAGATTTAAATTTGTAGAGTACGTGTTTTTCATAAATAGCTGGTTTTAGTTTTTAAAAATGACTTGAAGTTCCAATAAATCAATGTTTTCATTGATTATACTAATGGTCATTCTAAATAGTTTTATTCTTCAAATTGAAAGATATAAAATTTTAGGTAGTTTTTGGATTATAATATGAACCACATTAGCAAGGACATTAACAATCCTACAACGGCTATAATAGTGGTCATCATGGTCCAGGACTTGAAGGTTTGTTTTTCGGTGAGGCCCAAATATTGGCCTACCAGCCAAAACCCACTGTCGTTTACATGAGATAAAATCGTTGCTCCAGATGCTATAGCGATTACAATAAGTGAAACCTGCTGTACAGAATACATTCCCTGAGCAAGCACAGGAGCTGTAATTCCCGCAGCAGTAATCATTGCCACGGTAGAAGAACCCTGTAAAATCCGCACCAATGCTGCTACTATAAATCCGAATACCAGAGGATTAAAAAAGCTGTTATTCAATCCTTCCGCGATCATTTCACCTGCCCCTGTATTGATTAGTATTTGCTTAAAGGCTCCTCCTGCACCGGTAAGTAAAATAATAATTCCTGCAGCCTGAAAGGATTTGGTGGCTACTTTTAATAAATATTCCTTTTGCATCCCCCTTCTCACCCCCAAAAAATACCAGGCAATAAGATTTGCTATTATAAGCGCCGTAAATGGATGCCCCACCAATTCAATGGTATATAACACTCCTGAAGGGATTTCATACTTTGAAAATAACGGACTTGTTATCAGGGTATTAACCACAATTAAAAATATTGGGATCAAAATAATAGAGATTATAAGCGCTGCTGACGGTGCCGTTTTTTCATCATAACTTTTATTTTCTTCAAAAACTTTTGGTTCAACATGGATCTTTTTAGCCAGAAATTTGGCAAAAACAGGTCCGGCGATAATGGCAGCCGGAAGTCCTGCAAAAAATCCATATACGATAACCCACCCAAGATCGGCTCCCAGTATATCGGCAACGGCAATAGGCCCCGGGGTTGGTGGAATAAAAGCATGGGTAATCGCTAAACCTGCAAGTAAAGGAATTGCATATAATAAGAGGGATTTTCCTATTCGTTTGCTAAGCGCATAGGTAATTGGCACCAGGATTATAAAAGCAACATCAAAAAAAACAGGAATGGCCACAACAAAACCCGTGATCATCATTGCCCATGGAGCATTTTTTTCGCCGGTTTTTTTTAGCATAAATGAAGCCAGCCGTTGAGCTCCGCCGGATTGTTCAAGGATTCCTCCAAATAAAGCTCCAAGCCCCACAACGGTTGCCACAAAGCCCAGGGTGCTTCCCATTCCATCCTTCATAGTGTCAAGGATCTCTTTAGCTGGCATACCAGCCATCATTCCCACCGCAATACAAACAATTAACAATGCAAGAAATGCCTGGATTTTCAACCTTAGAATAAGAAAAAGCAATAATACAATGCCAAATAAGACGGCCGATAGTAGTTGTATATCCATTAATTAGCAGATTTCCATTGAGTATGAAAAAATTCTCCGCGGGGTTTATCGGTTCTTTCATAGGTATGTGCCCCAAAATAATCCCGTTGCGCCTGAATCATATTTGCCGAAGTTTGCCCGGAAATATAGCCAAGCAGGCAATTTGCCCCGGCAGATAAGACCGGAACCGGAATTCCTGAAACCAAGGCTTCGCTGGTTATTTTGGTAAGAGTATTCTTTGTACTCTTTATATATGTGACAATTTTAGGGTGGATCAAAATATTTTCCCCAGGTTGTTCCTTGAAAATCCAAATTAAATCTTCCATAAAAGCCGAACGGATAATACAACCATTCGTCCATATTCTTGCTATTTCAGATAAATTGAGATCCCAATCATATTCCCTGGAAGCTTCTGATAAAAGATCAAATCCAATCGCATGATTTATGATACTGACTGTTTTATATGCCGAGAATAATTCTGAAGAATTAAAGTTATCAATTCTATCTTCTTTGGTAGAAGACATATTATAAAGATCCATAGCCTTTTGTCTTTCCTCCTTTTTAGCTGAAATATTTCGCGCCAGGACCGCAGCGGTAATCGTATCAAAAGGAACACCCAGTTCCAGGGCGGCGTTGGTAGACCAGCCTCCGGTACCTTTCTGTTTTGCAGCATCCAGTATTTTATCGATTAAAAACTCGTCTCCTTCTTTTGTTTCCAATATATCTGCAGAAATTTCCAGTAAATAGCTTTTCATTTCCAGATTCCATCTTTTAAATAGCGATGCTATTTCCTTTGGTCCAATCCCTATCGAAAACCGCAGATAATGATAAATCTCAGCAATAAGCTGCATTTCGCCATATTCAATACCATTATGAAGCATTTTCACAAAATGTCCGGCACCATCTGGTCCTACGTGAATGCAACAAGGTTTCCCCCCGGGATCTTTGGCCGCAATCTTTTCAAAAATTCCTCCAACCCTTTTATAAGATTCGTGGGATCCTCCCGGCATAATGGAAGGACCTTTTAAAGCGCCTTCTTCCCCTCCGGATACTCCCATTCCCATGAACAAAAGTCCTTTTTCCTTAAGATCCTGCTCCCTTCTTCTGGTATCCTTATAATGGGAATTACCACCATCTATAATTAGATCCCCGATATCCAGCAAGGGCAGTAGATCTTTAATCACCACATCTACAGTTTTCCCGGCATTCACCATCAACAAAATATTCCTTGGTTTTTCAAGGGAATCCACAAAATCCTTCAATTCATCAAACCAGGGGAAATTATAGTCTTTTTTATTGGCCTCAGCAAAATTTTTAGCGATATCGACTTCAAGTCGATCTACATGCCTGTTATAAACAGAAACCTTAAATTCCTTTGAGGCGAGGTTAAGGGTAAGGCTTTTTCCCATAACGCCAAGACCTAAAAGCCCGATTTTAGATTTTGGATGTTCTAACTTGTTCATAATCTCTTCGATGATTTGATCTTCAGATTTATTTATGTCGATATAAAGTCCGTAGCTGGGGATTTCTAAAGCTTCAAACTGAGACTGCAGCAAAGAAGGTTTAAAATAATGACCTTTTCTGGAAGAAAGCCTGTTAAGAATAACTTCATACTCTGAATTTAACAAGATCCAGGTTATAGCCTGCTTAGGATTCCCTTGTAATTTTTCTCTGTATTTTTCCTTAAGTGCAGAACAGGCCAGTACTGCCCCATTTGCAGAGTTCCAATTAGTTATGTTGTTGGATAAAGTCTGGAGCCAGGATTCCCGGTCTTCATCCTTTAATGGAATTCCACTAGCCATTTTAGCTACATTTTCAGGCGGATGGAAATCATCGGCGTCATAAAAGGGAAGTTCAAGTTTTTCGGAAAGTAGTTTTCCTATAGTTGTTTTCCCTGCTCCGGATACGCCTGCTATTATAAAAATCATCTTCTTGTCAATTTTTCCCTGATGCCAATATAAGATTATTCTGAAAATTGAATTGTTTTAAGACAAAAACCAATTCTATAATTTTTCTTACAAATTATAGATCCAGATAGGAAAAATATAGGAATCTTTTATTTTAGAGGATGATAAGTATTTGATATTAAAATCATTACTACACTTAAATAATATGAATTCATTTTTTTTTACCAAATTGCTCATAAATTTTAGTGTATTTCATCGATTAAAAATGCTTTTAGACGAATATTAGGATAAGTTTAATTAGATTTGATATTATTGATGGTTATAGACAAAGAATGAGAAATTTAATTATGATTTTCGGAATATGTATGCTAAACGCTACTTACGGCATTCTGGCTCAAACATCCGCTACTGCCAACTTTACCGCGTCGGCTACAATCATACAACCCATAACTATAACCACCACTTCCGATATGAATTTTGCAAATATCGACGCGAAAACCGGAGGTCAGATAATTCTTACACCTGATAATATCCGTACGAGTTCCGGAGGAGTTGTTTTGGCCGGGGAAGAAAATCTTTCGGCGGCTACTTTTATAGTTACCGGACAATCCGGTTATACCTACGATATTTCCCTGCCAGAGGATATCTATACGCTAAGTAATGGAATTGAAAATATGGTGATTAATAATTTCACTAGTAGTATAAGCAATGGGAACCTGATTGCTGATGAATCTCAAATAATTCGCGTTGGCGCAACTCTTAATGTAAATGCAAATCAAACTCCGGGTTTTTATTCCACACCTGCCCCACTAAATGTTACCGTTAATTATAACTAGTACTTCCAAAATCTTTAAAAACCCCTTTAATTTGTCTAGAATTTTTATCTGTAATGGGATTTCCTATGGGTGTTTTCACCCATTTTACGCACTTTAACGAATATTTAGAGAGTTTATCGAATAAATTTTGAGGACATGTCTTATTACATGCATATTTGCCTTGTTATTAAAAACAAACCCCAAAACTTAAAATCCTATTTAAAATGAAAAAAATTACTTTTATCTTATTTGCTCTTATTTCAGGAACTGCTTTGGCGCAAGATGGAACTGCCAAAGGTACAGCAGATGTTTCTGCTGAAATTGTAACTCCAATAAAAATTAATAATGGAACCGCTTTAAATTTTGGAAGTATAGTAGCTGCTGAAGGTGGTAAAGTAAGAGTTAATACTGAAGGAACCAGAACTTTTTCTAACACTAATATGGAAGTTATTACTGTTGATGCTATTACAGCTGCTTCTTTTGAAGTAACCGCAGCAGATCAATATTCATATAGTATTTCTATTCCATCTATAGTATTAACTGGCGAGGAAGAGGGAACTGAAATGCCAGTTAGTTTTACTCAGGATTTAGAAGGAGAAACAGATGGTACAGCAACAGGTTCTGGCGATGCACAAACCTTAAAAGTTGGAGGTCTTCTTACAGTTTCTTCAGAACAAACTGCCGGTACCTATGAAGGAGAGGTTACTGTAACTGTAGCTTACGAATAATTAAAATTACCTACTAAAAATATAAAAAACGCCGCCCCTGTGGCGGCGTTTTTTAGTTTAAATGAGTCTAAATTGCTTTCTTAAAAAAAACCAATGCGAAATTGTTTAATTTTCCTTTTGCTGAGTTTGAGCTCCCTGGTTGCAATGGCCCAGGCATCGGCTTCTGCCTCGGTAAATAGCAGGGCAACGGTAATAGATCCCATTCAAATAGATAAAACGGTAGATCTTGATTTTGGAAATATTATCACCGCCTATAACCCAGGACAAGTGATCCTTTCCCCGGATGGTTCAAGGGTGGCTTTCGGAGTGCAAATTTCCAATTCTGTACCCGGAAACGTAACACCTGCTGAAGCCGTTGTAACTCATGGAAATAACAACTATTCGATTACATTACCGGAAAGTTTTCTTTTATACAACCAGGAAAACCCAAACCAGGTGCTTCGAATAGATCAATTTACCGTAGCACCGCAGGAAGGCGCTGTAATGGATATTATAAGGATTGGCGGAACACTAAATCTGGAAGCCAATCAATTATCGGGTTTCTATACCAATTCTTCCGGGTTCAATGTTACGGTGTCCTATAATTAAATTAAGTTTTCTTTAACAAGTTAATTCTTAATCGTTAACTTTGAAACCAACGAGATAACATAAAAATCCAGCCCCACGGATATGATAAAAAAACTACTTAGTCCCCTTCTCTTATTTTTCATCTTTATTTTTTCCGGAATTGCAGCCTACGCACAGGGTGATCTAATGATCATGCCAAAGCGATTGGTGTTTGAGGGGAATGAACGTTCCCAGGAGATCAACCTTGCCAATACCGGCAGCGATACTGCAGTGTACGCAATCTCTTTTATAAATTATAAAATGACAGAGAGCGGAAACTTCGAACAGGTGGAAGAGCCGGAAGAAGGTCAGCGATTTGCTACCGATTTTCTAAGATATTTTCCAAGAAGAGTCGTACTAGCCCCCAATGAAGCGCAAACCGTTCGTGTTCAGTTAGCCCGATCTGGAAACCTGGAACCGGGAGAATACCGCTCCCACGTTTATTTTAGGGCAGTGGAAGAACAAACAGCACTTGGTGCTGAAGAAACCGAAGATAGCGAAGGAATTTCCATCAATATCAAAACTGTTTTCGGGATTAGTATTCCTGTGATTATCCGCGAAGGGCAGTCTACAACAGCTATTAACTTAACCGATGTTTCTCTGGATACCGAAGGAGAAATGCCAAAACTATCTTTGGTAATCAATCGCTCCGGAAATATGTCTGTCTATGGAAATTTGACTGCTACGCATATCGCCCCTAACGGCACCGAAACCGAAGTAGGGATGGTAAAAGGTGTTTCAGTTTATACACCTAATTCCAAAAGAATTTTCAGTTTTGAACTAAGAAATGCCAGAGAGGTAGATTTGAACTCCGGGACTTTAAAAGTAAGTTATGCAGAAGATAAGGGAGATACTTTAGCTACTACAGAAATAGATCTGTAAGGATTCTAGCCTATGAAAAAAAATTACCCGGAACTTTCTTTTTTCTTTAGACCAGGCTTAGCATTGGTTGTTTTTTTATTTTTTTCACTTTTTACTTCAGCTCAGGGCGATCTAATTGTAAATGGAAATCATACTGTTCCTGCTGACAGTCTTGAGCGTTATGACTACGTAGAGCTAGGCACGAACAATTCAATTTTAACTGTCAACGGTACTTTAATCGTTGACGGGGATCTTATTATGGCTGGCAACAAATCTCAATTCAAAATGGGGCCAAATGCGAGGGTTATCATTTTTGGTAATTTCGAGGCTTCCAATCAGGTTGAAATAGCAATTTCAAGTTTTTTAATAATTCATGGGAATTTCATAAAGGGAGGCTCTGATAACCAAGGCGATTTAGATGTAGAAAATGGAAATATTTATATCTATGGTAAAGTAGAGAATTGGGGTGATGATTTTACTACATGCGATGGTGGGTACGAGGGTAACACTAATACTATTCAGCAGGAAGATTGTGACTATGGTACCGAAGAGGACTTTGAAAATAATCGGGATAAATTCCCTGATGATTTGGTAGATCTCATTAATTGTTATGATCTAAGTGCTATTGACAATCAAAATGCATGCCTGGGTGGGTCTGCCACTTTCAGTGTTTCAGGTTCCTTAAATGTTTCTGAAGATGAAGTAACTTTCAGATGGCAGCAAAAAGTTTCAAATAGTGCAATCTGGACCAATATTCCAGGGGAAACTAATATAGAATATAGTATTTCCGAGGTATCAGCTGAAATGGAGGACTATAATTACCGGGTAATTGTAAAACCTTTAGATCCCTCTCAATCAACTTGTAAAATCTCTATTTCCCGTAATGTAAGCCTGTCTATCACTAATGTAAATACCTGGACCGGTACAACAGATACCAACTGGAACAACACCGCCAACTGGAGTTGCAATTCCTTGCCTACCATAGAAACCAACGTAGTGATTCCAGAGAATTTGACTTCTAATAATTTTCCGGTAATAAATGCAGGAACCAATGCTCTTACTAAAAATCTTAGCATTGAAAACGGTGCTTCGGTTAAAGTTAATGAGAATTGGTTACGCATTGCAGGTATTTTGAGTAATTCCGGGTTTTTAGATGCTGAAACAGGAAGTGTTTCTTTTGAAGGCGTCAATGCTCAAACAATTCCTACTTCCGCCTTTAAAAATAATCGAATTCAGAATTTAAGAATCTATAATACTTCAGGAGTAACTTCAGAAGCGATTATTGAAGTTACGGGAACACTTAAAGTTGAAGCGGGTAACTTTGATACAGGCAATGAGCTTAGCTTAATTTCAAATGAAGAGCAAACTGCGCTTATAGATGGCAGCGGAAATGGAGAAGTGACTGGCCGGGTAAATATCCAACGCTATCTCGATAAAGCTTTTGGGTATAAATACTTTAGTTCTCCATTTCAAAATTCTGTAGTTGACGATTTTGCTCCATATATGGATTTTGCTGATCCAACTACTGGTTTTCCACATTTTTATCGATATAATGAAAACAGAAATATTACTATAAATGATACTCTTCGAGATGCTACCGGTTGGGAAGTTCATACAGGGAATCTAAATATTGCCGAAGGCTACGCCCTTAATTTTGGTACAACATCAACTCCTGTCACGATAGAATTATTTGGGGAAGTCAACAATGGGCCAATAGCTGCAAAAAGCCTTCTCAACCACCACAGAACTTACACAAAAGGTTTCCACCTAATTGGAAACCCTTACCCTTCACCTATTGATTGGAATGCCGTGAATGGCTGGACCAGAACTAATATAGATGATGCTATTTATTTTTTTAACGCCAGTGATACCGATCAATACACCGGGAGTTATACTTCTTATGTAAACGATGTTTCTACCGGAAATAACGCCACAAATTCATCTCCAAATATTGTTCCTTCTATGCAGGGCTTTTTTGTAAAAGTAAGCGATTCAGAAACAGAAAATGATGTCACCGGAACCCTGGGAATGAATAACCAGATAAGAATAGCCGATTTTAATCAGGAGTTTTTTAGAGCCAGCGAGCGCGATTTAAAACCGCTGATTAGACTTGAGGCCGGCTTTAAGACTGAAACCAAAAATGATGCCCTCGTTATCTATTTTTCACCTTATGCCACTCAAAATTTTGAAAAAGAAATGGATGCGCATAAATTGATGAATACCGATCCCGCCATACCCAGTTTTTATAATATCACAGAAGATAAAAAGGAATTGGCTATTAACGCTATCCCTTTTCCTGAAAGCAGAAGCTACAAAAAAATCCCTTTAGGTATTAAAGCCGATAAAAGTGGTACAATGAAGATACACCTGGCTTCAATGGAAAATTTGAGTCCAAATTTCAATATCTACTTAATAGATCACTCTAAAAGTATTGGACAAAACCTGAGCAGGAAACCTGAATATACTTTCAATATTGAAGAGGGAATTCACAATGCACGTTTTGAATTGATGTTTTCTGAGGAAAAAATAACGAATCCAGCAATTGCTTTTAATGAGCCTTTTCACGTAGAAGTTCGAAACGGAGACGTAATTGTGAAATTGAATTTGGAAGAAAACCAAGAAGGAATTTTACGTGCGAGCACAATAACCGGGCAAATACTTCAAATTAAATCAGGTGTCGGTAAAGATGAAGTTATATTCGACGGAATAACCAGCAGCGGGGTTTATATTATAAATCTACAAGTTGGTAAAGCTCAACACGCCAAAAAAGTTGTAATCAAAAAATAATAAAACATTATGCATAGTTTTGGTTTTTATAAAACATCTTTTTGGCTATTGCTATTTATCTTTTCAGTGGTACAAATTAGTGCTCAGGAAAATCCTCCTATCCCAATAGAAGTTGAAGTAAGGACTTCCAGAAACCTTAATTTTGGTTCTTTTACCGCAGGTACTTCCGGTGGTAATGTGAGTGTGAGCTGGGATGGCCTGCGCACCAGCACTGGAGATATTGTTGAACTAAGTGCCGGACAACCCGTTTCCGCTGCCCTTTTTGATGTTTATGCAAATCCGGGAACCATAATTCAAATTCAGGATTTTGGGGAAACCGTTTTAACCAATGGAAACGGAGGAGCTATTTACCTCACTTTAAATAGTTTTAGTACAGGACAGCGAACTTTTGTAACCCAGACGCCAAATGCGCAAATGCCTAATGAGATTTTTGTTGGTGGCACTTTGCGAATTCCTTCAGATAATTCAGGAAATTTGCCGGGAACTTATTTCGGAACATTTACCCTCAATTTTATTCATCAATAGCAAGCACTCCCCCATTAATGCACATTAAATTTTGCTCTTTTTCAACTGAGGTTTCTAAAAAATTTTATCTGGGATTATTATGTATAATCCTTTTCGGTTTTTCAACTTACGCGCAGGAAAATTTACCAGAATACGACGAGTTGAGTGTAGAAATGAATGTGCCAGATTTGGGCACTATTGAGATTCCTATCGCTATTAAAGGTCAGGATGCTTATATTCCCGTAAAAGAGCTTTTTGATTATTTAAAGATCAAAAATGAAAAAACCACAAATGGCGTAGAAGGTTTTATTATAAACCCGGATTCCACGTATCGGATAACTCCTTCAGACAACAGGATTCTTTATAAAAATGAAGAATATACGCTTACCAACGAAGATTACATACAAACACCGCTTAATCTCTATTTGAAATCGAATCTTTTCGGTGAGATCTTCGGCCTAAATACCAATTTTTCCTTTAGAAGTCTTTCGGTAACTATGAAAACCGAAAAAGACTTGCCGGTGATCAAGGAAATGCGACTTAGAAAAGTAAGGGAAAATCTAAATCGCGTAAGAGGAATTGTAGAACCAGATACCAGCATTAACAGGCGGTATCCTCTATTTAATGGTGGCGCTTTAGACTGGGGCGTGGTCACCACCCAACAAAGTGATTTTGAGAATGACAACCGCTTATCTTTAGGGCTTGGAACAATGTTTCTTGGTGGGGAAACCAACTTAATGCTGAATTACTCCACACGGGTTCCTTTCGATTCCAGAAATCAGTTTTATCAATGGCGATATGTGAATAACGAAAGTAAATTGTTCAAACAGGTTACGGCAGGACGAATTTTTACCCGTGCAACCTCTTCCTTATTTGCTCCGGTTAGTGGTGTGCAAATTAGTAACAGCCCTTTTCAAAACCGTCGTTCTTTTGGGAGTTATACCCTCAATGATTTTACCGAACCCAGATGGACAGTAGAACTTTACGTCAATAATATTCTTGTAGATTTTGTCCAGGCAGATGCGTCTGGCTTTTACACCTTCGATGTGCCCCTTATGTATGGAAACACGGCTGTAAGTCTTAGGTTTTATGGTCCTTATGGAGAAGAGCGAATTGAAGAACGAAATATCAACATTCCCTATAATTTTGTCCCGAAGAACGAACTTGAATATACCTTAAGTGCCGGAATTGTTGAAAACGATGAAATGAATAGATTTTCACGACTTAATTTCAATTACGGACTAAGCAATTCTATAAGCATTGGTGGTGGTGCCGAATATCTTACAGATGTGAGCAGCGGTGAGGTGATGCCTTTTGTTAATACCTCGGTTCGCTTTGCTTCCAATTTTTTATTTTCGGGTGAATATACTTATGGCGTAAAGGGAGAAGGAATTTTAAGTTACCGCACTCCCAGAAATTTTCAGGTGGACCTGAATTATATAAAATATGATGAGAACCAAACAGCCATAAATTTCAATTACCTCGAAGAACGAAAAATAAGCGTATCAACTCCAATTAGGGGAAAGGATTTCTCCATGTTCAGCCGTTTCAGTATTAACCAGATCATTATGCCAAATACTGAATTTACCACGGCCCAATTATTACTTTCCGGAGCAATTATGGGAATTAGCACCAACTTTACCACCTATGGGATTTATAATGACCGGGTTAAAAAACCTACAATATACAGCTCCCTTTCACAAACCTACAGATTGCCCAATAAGTTCCTTTTTTCACCACAGGTACAATATGATTTTAGTCGGAATCAATTCAATAATTTAATTTTTGAACTGGAACGACCTGTTTTTGAAAGAGGATTTCTGAACATTGCTTATGAAAATAATATTTTAAGAAATGCGCATATCTTTGAGGTTGGTCTCCGGTATATGTTCAATTTCGCACAAACCTCTGTAACATCCAGGATAGGGAATAGAAACACCTCTTTTGTTCAATCTGCCAGGGGAAGTTTAATGCTGGATAGCAATACTGGTTATGTAATGACCAACAATCGGACAGCGATGTCCAGAGCTGCACTAACTATTATTCCGTTCCTGGATTATAACAACAATGGAGTTAAGGATCCAATGGAGCCCTCTGTTCCCGGAATGAAACTAAAGAATACTTTTGGAAAGCTAACCTATAATGAAGATAAAACCATTCTTAGAATTACTGAACTCCAACCTTATGTAGATATGCTGCTGGAAATAGACCCTGTAAGTCTTGACAATATCGCCTGGAGAATTAGTAACCCCAAAATCAAAATACATACCATCCCTAATCAGTTTCAGGAAATCCATGTTCCAGTGGAAGTTTTGGGAGAAGTTGCGGGAATGGTTTATTTGGAAGATAGTTCCGGAATAAGAGGTCAGGGAAGGATTATTGTGAATATTTTAGATACTAACGGGAATATTGCTGCGCGTATTCTAAGTGAAGGTGACGGATATTTCACGTACCTGGGATTAAAACCGGGAACATATACCGCAGAAATCGACCAGGAGCAGCTTTCCAATCTGGGCTATTCAGTAACATCTAAAAACACTTCTTTTGAGATCCTGGTTGATCAATATGGTGATATAGTAGATAACCTTGAATTCAATCTGAAAAATTAAGAGGAAGATCTAATTAAATTAATTATTCAGGATATTCCACCCTTAGGTGAAAGATGTTCTTAAGCTTTTGCTTGAGGACTTTTTTAATGAGTTGGATTTCCTTAAAGGTGATATCAGCATTAAGGAACTGTGCTTCTTCCATTTGTTTGCTGATGATTTTTTCTATAAAGGAATCGATCTTGGCGGTGGTAGGTTCTTTCAGGCTTTTGCTTGCAGCCTCTACGCTGTCACACATCATTAGGATCGCGGTTTCCCTGCTAAAAGGAATGGGGCCTGGATACCTGAAATCGTCCGTGGCAACGGCCTCATTCATTTCTTTTTCCTTCATATAAAAGAAATATACCGTCGTAGTCCCGTGGTGTGTTCTTATAAAATCAATTACTCTATCGGGTATATTATTTTTCTTGGCAATTTCAATTCCACGAATCACGTGCCCAATTATTATTTCGGCACTTTCCCTTGGGGAAAGTTCATCATGGGAATTCACGGAACTCGATTGATTTTCAGAAAAATAAGTAGGATTTTCCATTTTCCCAATATCATGATAAAGTGCTCCTACCCTAACCAACATAGCATTTGCTCCAATTTCATTTGCTGCAGCTTCAGCTAGGTTGGCAACATTAAGAGAATGGTGAAAGGTCCCGGGAGCCTTGTCTGAAAGTTCCTTTAATAATTTAGTGTTGGTATCTGACAATTCCAGCAATGACATATCTGAAACCAATCCAAACAACTTTTCATAAATATAAATAAGGGGCTGTACAAATAAGGTAGCCAATCCCCCCAAAATAAATGTGAGAAATATCTCGTAATCCAGATTCTGGATATTCCCTTCCTGAATAATGGTGAAGGCAAAATATACCAGGATATAAATAAAGGTTATCTGCCCTACTGAAATAAATAAATTAGCGCGTTTATATAGTTCTGATACGGTTAAAATAGTAACGATCCCGGCAATTATTTGAAGAAACATATATTCATAACTATTGGGGACTATAAAGCCTAAAATAAGGACGGTAATAACGTGTGAAAACAAACCTAACCTTGAATCGAAAAAGGCCTTAAGCGTTAACGGAAGGATACATAAAGGAACTATATAAACATATCTGGATTCAAAGTTTACCACCAAAGAAGTAAGAAAAACCATCAATAAAATATTAAAAAAGATGAAGGAAACCTTGACATTATTTTCATAGATATCCCTTCGGTATTTTCTAATAAACAATAACAGCATCAATAAGGCCATGCAAACCAACAAACTATATCCAAACAGGATCCAGTTATAACTGGAATCACTCCATATTTGTGCCTCAAATTCCTGCTTAAGGGAATTTAAAATATCGAGTTTTTCTCCTTCCACTACTTCCCCTCTGGAAATAATGATTGTTCCTCTTTCTATACTACCACGGGTATAGGAGATATTGTTAAGTTTGCTATCCAGCTCTTTTTGTGTAAGTGCCGCATCAAAAATAACATTAGGCTCTATAATGGTATAAAATAATTCCAGCAATTCCGGTTGAATTGAAGCCAAATTAGAACGGGAAATAGCCGAAGTTAAAAAAGCCTGTATCTCCTCTTGTGAAAAAAGCCGATCATAATTAATTTCAAAGGCCTCGGTACCTTTTCTTAAATATACAAGTTGCTCGGGATTCGTGCGTTTTTTTTCTTCAAGGATCCCGTATTGATAAAGGTCTTCCAATGCTTTGTCAACAAAAGTGGTGATTTCGGCTCTTCTTCTGTTGAGTATGCTATCTGTAAAAACCTCCTTAATTTGAGGTTCAATTTCGGATTTTATCTGTGTTACAACTTCTTCATTAAAGGAATAATAAGGGATATTATTGGAAATGATTTGATCCTTTTCCTTTACAATTTCATCATCGGTCTTTAGAATAGCAAAATCAAATGGTGCATATAAGTTTTCATATTGCCATGGCTTTCCTTTTGTGATCTCATATTTAAATTTTCCACCCTTGGGAAGCAGATATACAATAACCACAGCGGTAAGAATAAAAAGAAAAACCTTGTAAAATAAGGCCTGGTTTTTATATAAATTATTGATGAAATTGGTCATTATATCTATTACTATTTTTCAAATGTACTAAAAAATCATCTGAGGTGAGAAGCCTTGGTTTCTTCTTTATAAAATCACTAAATTCGCAACAAGAGAAATTTTAATACTATCGTTATGAAAGAAGTTGTAATAGTGAGTGCCGCAAGGACACCAATAGGAAGTTTTCTTGGAGGATTATCTACAGTTCCAGCCACAAGGTTAGGATCTATAGCCATCCAGGGAGCTTTAAATAAAATAAATTTAAACCCGGAACTTGTAAATGAAGTTTTGATGGGAAATGTAGTACAAGCAGGTGTTGGTCAGGCTCCAGCAAGACAAGCTGCTCTTGGTGCAGGAATTCCGGATACGGTACCTTGTACAACAGTGAACAAAGTTTGTGCAAGTGGAATGAAAGCTGTGATGCAAGGTGCCCAGTCGATAATGCTTGGAGACGCCGATATTATAGTGGCCGGAGGAATGGAAAACATGAGCCTTATTCCTCATTATTTATACCTTAGAACCGGACAAAAATTTGGTCCTGCCTCCATGATCGACGGAATGCAAAAAGATGGACTTGTAGATGCCTATGATCATAATGCCATGGGAACCTGCGCCGACCTATGTGCCAGTGAACACCATTTTTCAAGAGAAGATCAGGATGCTTTTGCGATCCAATCCTATAACCGCTCTGCCAAGGCATGGAAAGAAGGTAAATTTGATAATGAAGTTGTGCCGGTAGAAGTACCTCAAAGGAAAGGAGATCCTGTTATTGTAAAGGAAGACGAAGAGTTCAAAAACGTACGAATAGATAAAATTGCCTCTTTACGACCTGCATTTTCCAAAGATGGAACTGTAACCGCCGCAAATGCTTCAACGATTAATGATGGGGCTGCTGCCATTGTATTGATGAGTCGGGAAAAGGCAAATGAATTGGGATTAAAAGTATTAGCAAGCATTAAAGGCTTTGCAGATGCTGCTCAGGAACCAAAATGGTTCACCACTTCTCCTGCCAAGGCCTTGCCTAAAGCTCTAGCAAAAGCTGGAATAACACAAGGTGATGTAGATTATTTTGAATTTAATGAAGCCTTTGCCGTTGTAGGTTTAGCCAATATGAAACTATTGGGCTTAACAGATAAGAACACCAATGTTAATGGAGGTGCCGTTTCTCTGGGCCACCCTCTTGGATGTTCAGGAGCACGTATAATTATTACTCTTTTGAACGTTTTGGAACAGAATAATGCCAAAACCGGTGCAGCAGCTATTTGTAATGGCGGTGGTGGTGCTTCGGCCATAATAATTGAAAGAGATTAAGTCCAATTTCCAATGTTTAATTGATGCAATACGGAATATGTAACCTTAGCATTGTGCCTGTTCGTATGGAACCGGCTAATGCTTCTGAAATGGTAAACCAGTTATTATTTGGGGAACATTTTAAAATTCTTGAAGAACGCGGGAAATGGAGCCGTATCCGTATTGCTTTCGATTCTTATGAGGGCTGGATAGATAACAGGCAGTTCCTAAAGATCGAAGAAGACCTCTATCTGGAACTGAATAAGACAACTCCAAAGTATTCTGCAGATTTGATAGAACATCTTATAGATGATCAAAACCGGTTTACTCTTATCCCAATAGGATCTATATTAAATGCAGCTCCGGTATTAAAGCAAACCTATGACGGACAAACTTTAAGTGGTTCCAGGGAGAAATCGAATTTAGTAGAAACGGCATCAATGTATCTTAATGCTCCCTTTTTATGGGGGGGAAAAACACCTTTTGGAATAGACTGCAGTGGTTTGACTCAAATGGTTTATAAGTTGAATGGATATTCCCTGCTACGAGATTCAAAACAACAAGCCTCGCAAGGGGAAGCTTTAAGTTTTATAGAAGAAAGTGAGCCCGGTGATCTTGCCTTTTTTGATAATCCGGAGGGTAAGATTACGCACGTTGGGATCATGATGACAGATAACTATATTATTCATGTAGATGGTAAAGTAAGAATAGACCGCATCGACCATTCAGGAATTTTCAATCTTGATTCCAGGAGACATACCCATCAATTAAGGGTTATCAAAAAGATCATCTGATCGTAGATATTTTAGAATAATCAGTCAAGATATAATAAAAAGAGGTTGCCAAAATGGCAACCTCTTTTTAATTCCTGAACAGAGAAAATTATTAATTCTGGGCCTGATTTATTTTTTCCTGAAGGGCGTCTGCTTTTGCATCTTCCCCAATTTGATAATAAATATTCATAGCGGTACGCATAGCCTCAATATTTGATGAATCATTTTCAATTACCTTTTCTAAATATGGCAAAGCATCTATATATATTTGACTACGTTTTTCTGATAATTCATCATATTTTTGAGTATCGGCCTTACTCATTCCCAAAGAATTCATTTCTTCAACGATTGAACCTTCTCTTGAAAGAATGGCAGCAGCTATATTTAAGCGGGCGTCTGCCAATTCCGGATCAAGTTCAAGTGCTTTCTTATAGTAAGATATGGCAGTGTCGATATCTCCTATTTCAAAAGAAGTAACTCCCAGGTTATAATACAAGGTTGGATTGTTAGGATCACTTTCAATAATTCCTTCCATTAATTCTTTATATTTTGCCTTATCACCCATTCTGTAATACATATCAGCTTCAGATTGCAAGAGGCTAATATCACCGGGATTAGCAGCTTTTGCAGCATCAATTGCCGCGATAGCCTTATCATCTTCACCTTGCTGGATATAGATCAAAGCGATATTCTTGGCGATTTCTCCAGTCTTTGGTTCTGTAATACGATCTTCGGGTTTAATGTACTCACCTGTTTTAACCATAAGGTCCCTTTGGGTTTTGTTCATAGCCTCTTCTTCTCCGGTTTCCTTATTTATAGCGACATACTGAGTTTCGATTCCCGTAAATCCAAGGTCTTTTAATTCCTCATAATATTTTAAGGCTTTTTCATAATTACCGGCACTTACTTCGTTAGAAGCAGCGTAATAAAGGTATAGTGTGTCTTGGTTATTTAACTGATATCCTGTATAAAGTTTATCTGCAGCTTTGCTAAATGCCTGATTATTTTGATCATTGATTGCACCTTGAACCAAACTGTTGGTTACAGTGGCTAATCCCTCCGCTGCGGACTCATTTCCCATTTCACGAGCCTTTTTGAAAGCTTCTGCGGCGATCATAAGGTCTTCAATGGATGTATTTTCACCGGTTCCAACATAGGCCTTACCTTTAAAAAGGTAATAGTCTTCTTTATAACTATCGTTTGCTTCAGACAACAAAGGTTCTGCCTGATTTAAAAGAGTTTTAGCTTCCGCAAAACTTCCTTTTTCAACTGCTTTTCCGGCATCCCTGATTTCTTTCTTTTGTGCTATAGCAACTACCGATAAAAAAGATAATGCTAAACTTAGAATATTGGTTTTCATTTGATTTTGGTTTTGATTATTATTTACTCTTCACTATCGTCTACAATTGTTGTGCCATCTGAAATGTCGTCACTGGTATCAGTAGAATTCGCTTCATCCAATTCTTCAATTTCATCTTCATCTTTCATCACTTTTGCAACGGCAGCTATGGCATCATTCCCTTTAAGGTTAATTAGTTTCACTCCTTGCGTAGCTCTTCCCATTACTCTTAAATTTTCAATACTCATTCTTATGGCAAGTCCGGATTTATTGATGATCATGAGATCATCTTTATCGGTTACATTTTTAATAGTGACCAGTTCTCCGGTTTTTTCGGTTACAGAAATGGTTTTCACCCCTTTTCCTCCACGGTTTGTAATCCTGTAATCCTCTAATTTAGAACGTTTACCATACCCATTTTCGGAAACCACCAAAACATTGGCCTCCATATCATTTACCGCGATCATGCCTACTACTTCGTCCTTATCATCTGCAAGAGTTATACCTCTCACCCCGGAAGCATTACGCCCCATTGGCCTGGTTTTACCTTCCTCAAATCTAATAGCTTTTCCGCTTTTTAAAGCCAACATTACCTGACTTTCACCATTGGTAAGTTTTGCTTCAATAAGCTCATCATCCTCCCGAATTGTTATGGCATTAATTCCGTTTACCCGAGGTCGTGAATATTGCTCTAAAGAAGTTTTCTTTACCTGACCCTTTTTTGTAGCCATAATTACATAATGGCTATTGATATATTCCTCATTTTTAAGATCCTGAGTACATATAAAAGCCTTTACCTTATCGTTTGGCTCAATGTTGATCAAATTTTGAATAGCCCGTCCTTTTGAGGTCTTACTCCCTTCAGGAATTTCATAAACCCGCATCCAGTAACATTTTCCATTTTGGGTGAAAAATATCATATATTGGTGATTAGTCCCTGAAAACAAGTACTCCAGGAAGTCTTCATTTCTTGTGGTAGAACCTTTTTGTCCTACTCCTCCCCTGTTTTGGGTTTTATATTCGGTAAGCGAAGTTCTTTTGATATATCCTGCATGAGAAATAGTAATAACTACCTGCTCATCCGGAATCATATCTTCGATACTTAGATCTCCACCGGCATATTCAATAACAGATCTTCTTTCATCACCATATTTTGCCTTTATTTCCAGCAATTCATCCTTGATTACTTGCATTCTTCTATCCTTACGTTCAAGGATGTCTTTTAGGTCTTCAATTGTTTTCATGATCTCATCATACTCGGATCGAAGTTTATCCTGTTCAAGACCTGTAAGTTGTCTCAATCGCATTTCTACGATAGCTTTTGCCTGAATTTCGGATAATTTAAAACGCTCGATCAATTTACCCCGAGCTTCTTCTGCATTACTGGAAGAGCGTATCAATGCGATTACTTCATCAATATTATCAGAAGCAATGATCAATCCTTCTAAAATATGAGCTCTTTCTTCGGCTTTCCGAAGTTCATATTTTGTTCTTCTTACAACTACTTCGTGTCGATGTTCCACAAAATGAAAGATCATATCCTTTAGATTCAGCATCTCAGGACGACCTTTTACCAATGCAATATTGTTTACACTAAAACTCTGTTGTAAAGCGGTATGTTTATATAAGGTATTAAGAACGATATTTGGAATCGCATCCCTTTTAAGGATATAAACGATTCGCATTCCATTCCTGTCTGATTCATCCCGGATGGAGGAAATACCTTCTATTTTCTTCTCATTTACAAGATCGGCAGTTTTCTTGATCATATCTGCCTTGTTCACCTGGTAAGGGATTTCGGTAACAATGATGCATTCCTTACCTTGAACTTCCTCTAGGGAAGATTTAGCACGAACAACAATTCTACCACGTCCTGTTTTAAAAGCTTCCCGCACCCCGTCATACCCGTAGATGGTTCCCCCTGTTGGAAAATCCGGAGCTTTGATATGAGTGATAAGTTCATCGATTTCAATATCGTTATTTTCAATATAAGCTATAGTTCCATCTATAACTTCTGTAAGGTTATGAGGTGGCATATTTGTAGCCATTCCCACAGCGATCCCACTGGCCCCATTGATCAAAAGATTGGGAACTCTTGTTGGTAAGACCGTTGGTTCCTCTAAGGTATCATCAAAATTCAGTCGGAAATCTACTGTCTCTTTGTCGATATCTCCAAGCATATCCTCTGCGATCTTGCGCATTCTTGCTTCGGTATATCTCATTGCAGCCGGACTATCACCATCAACAGAACCAAAATTTCCCTGGCCATCTACCAACATATACCGCAAACTCCATTCCTGCGCCATACGTACCATAGTATCATAAACTGAAGTATCACCGTGCGGGTGATACTTACCTAAAACCTCCCCAACAATCCTGGCAGATTTTTTATGAGCGGTATTGGATCGTATACCTAGTTCATGCATCCCAAATAACACCCTTCTGTGAACGGGTTTTAGACCATCACGTACATCAGGCAGCGCACGTGACACAATGACCGACATCGAATAATCGATGTAAGCCGATTTCATTTCATCTTCAATGTTGATAGGAATTAATCTTTCTCCTTCAGCCATATTTATTATTTTATTTCAGTTTATTTTAGTTCAAAAATCTAACGTGCCAATTTAAGCATTTTCCCAATGTTATAAGGCCTAAGTGCTTATATTTTGATTATTTTTATTAACAAATATTTAAGCGCACTTCGTTGATAAGTTGCTTATTTTAAATTTTGTTTATTAAAAGTAATTTTGTCTATTAGCTAACGACTCATAAACGGGGTATAATTTTTGAACGTTTTTGAGAAAATAAATTAAAGAGAAAGGAAAAAAGATGGATGATAATTTTTCACCCAAAGTAAAAGATGTCATTGCCTTCAGTAAAGAGGAAGCTCTAAGGCTGGGTCATGACTTCATTGGAACGGAGCATTTAATGCTTGGCCTTCTGCGTGATGGAGATGGTAAAGCTATAAATATATTGAACGCGATGGATATTGATTTAAGCCATTTAAGACGAAAAGTAGAAATATTAAGCCCGGCCACTTCAACCGAAACAATAACTTCAAACGAAAAAAAGAACCTACATTTAACAAGGCAGGCAGAAAGAGCGTTAAAAACAACTTTTTTAGAAGCTAAACTTTTTCAAAGTTCTTCTATAAATACTGCCCATTTGTTATTATGTATTCTTCGGAATGAAAACGATCCTACCACAAAACTTCTTAATAAACTTAAGATAGATTATGATGGGGTTAAAGACCAGTTTAAATATATGATAACGAATGAAGATGATTATATGGAAGGACCTAAAGCTGAATCATTTTCTGATGAAGACAGTTCTTCAGATGATGCTTCTAAGGATAACCCTTTTAGCAGTAGCACAGGAAAACCCAATAAAAAGTCTAAAACTCCGGTATTAGATAATTTTGGAAGGGATTTAACCGCTATGGCTGAATTGGATAAACTGGATCCTGTTGTAGGTAGAGAAAAAGAGATTGAACGGGTAAGCCAGATATTAAGCAGGCGTAAGAAAAATAACCCACTACTCATCGGGGAACCGGGAGTGGGGAAATCTGCTATTGCAGAAGGTTTAGCTTTGCGTATTGTAAAACGAAAAGTATCCAGAATATTATTTGACAAACGCGTGGTAACACTTGATTTGGCAAGCCTGGTTGCAGGTACCAAGTACCGTGGTCAATTTGAGGAACGCATGAAAGCCGTGATGAACGAACTGGAAAAAAATGATGATATTATTTTATTCATCGATGAAATCCATACGATTGTAGGTGCCGGTGGTGCCACCGGAAGTTTGGATGCCAGCAATATGTTCAAGCCCGCTTTGGCTCGTGGAGAAATACAATGTATTGGAGCCACTACTCTGGATGAGTACAGACAGTATATTGAAAAAGATGGTGCTCTGGAGCGTAGATTCCAAAAAGTGATTGTTGAACCTACTACTGTAGAAGAAACATTGGAGATATTGAACAATATCAAGGATAAATATGAAGATCACCATAACGTTACCTATACACCGGAAGCCATTGAAGCCTGTGTTAAATTAACCAATAGGTATATGACGGACAGGTTTCTTCCAGACAAGGCAATAGATGCTCTTGATGAATCGGGTGCGCGGGTACATATCACCAATATTGATGTTCCTAAGCAAATCCTTGAATTGGAGAAGAAACTTGAAGAAGTACGTGAAAGCAAAAACGCTGTTGTTAAGAAACAGAAATATGAAGAAGCCGCAAAACTAAGGGATGATGAAAAAAATCTCGAAAAAAATCTTGCGATAGCTCAGGAAAAATGGGAAGAAGAATCCAAAAAACATAAGGAAGTTGTTACAGAAGACAATGTTGCCGATGTGGTTTCTATGATGACCGGTGTGCCTGTAAACAGGATCGCGCAAACCGAGATTAAAAAACTTGCTGAATTACCTGTGCGAATTAAAGGTAAAATAATTGGGCAGGATGATGCAGTGAATAAGGTTGTAAAAGCAATTCAGCGAAATCGCGCAGGATTAAAAGATCCAAATAAACCAATTGGTTCCTTTATATTCCTTGGACAAACAGGAGTAGGTAAAACACAACTTGCAAAAATCCTCGCAAAGGAATTGTTTGATAATGAAGACACCCTCATTCGAATAGATATGAGTGAGTATATGGAGAAATTTGCCGTTTCAAGATTGATAGGCGCACCTCCGGGATATATTGGCTATGAAGAAGGTGGACAGCTAACCGAAAAAGTGCGCCGTAAACCATATGCGGTAATTCTTTTGGATGAGGTGGAAAAAGCGCATCCCGATGTTTTTAATATGTTATTACAGGTTCTTGATGACGGATTCCTTACAGATAGTTTAGGTCGAAAGATCGATTTCAGGAATACCATTATTATTATGACCTCCAACATCGGTTCCCGAAAGCTCAAAGATTTTGGGCAAGGGGTAGGTTTTGGAACAGCAGCTCAAAGGTCGCAAATTGATGATAATACCAGAAGTGTTATTGAAAATGCGCTTAAAAAAGCTTTTGCTCCTGAATTTTTGAATCGAATAGATGATGTGGTTATTTTTAATTCTCTTGAAAAAGATGATATCAGTAAAATCATTGATATTGAACTTGAGAAATTATATGACCGTATCAACCTGATTGGTTACAATTTGACTTTAACCGATAAAGCAAAGAACTTTATAGCAGAAAAAGGATTTGATAGGGATTATGGAGCAAGACCTTTAAATCGGGCGATCCAGAAATATATTGAAGATACCTTAGCCGAAGAAATCGTTACCTCTAATCTTTCAGAAGGTGATAAGATCTTTATGGATCTGGATGAAGAAAAGGGTGCCCTGACTGTGAAAATAGAAAAGGCTGCAAAAGAAACTGAATCTTAAAAAAGATCAATACTATACTTAATGCTTTGAGGTGATTAAATTTACTTCAAAGCATTTTTCTTGTCATCTAGAATAAAAAATGCACACCTATATCTCTTAAATGTTAGGAACTTAAAACCAACCTAGATTTTGTAGGATTTTCTGCTGTTTTATTATTAAATTTCTTACATTTAAGAATCATTTTTTCCCTATCAAAATATGATTGAATCTGCAATAAAACTTGACTTTGGAAAAATCACAATTATTGATAATATTCTAATCGCTGAACTTGACGAAGGAATTTTATTTGATGTTGAGGATAACCGAAAACTATTAAATTTAGGCAATAAAATTTTTAAAGGAATGCCCTATGGCTATATTTCTAACAGGGTTCATTCCTATGCTGTAAACCCGATGATTTACCTTGACTCTTCCAGTACTATGAATTTAAAGGCGATAGCAGTGGTTAGCAGGAATACCGTTTGCCAAAAAAACACCCTTCTGGAAAAGCAATTCTATAAAGAGGAAGATTCTTTCGAAGTCTTTGATACCCTGGAATCGGCTATCAATTGGATTAGAATCAAAATTTAGATCAGTCAAACATTAATTCATTTTCAAAAGGGAAGTTGGCAAGAAATTCTTTGGCATTCCCAATATGATCTGCCATTACCTGGTCCTCTTTTAAAACCGGCACTTTGGATCTAAAATTTTCCAGGATCCCCAGCAGATAAGGAGATGTTTTTGCAGGTTCCCTGAAGTGCAACGCCTGGGAAGCATTAAATAATTCAATCGCAAGTATGGTAGATACATTCTCAATCACTTTGAGGACTTTTGTTGCTCCGTTTGCACCCATACTCACGTGATCCTCCTGTCCATTTGAGGAGACAATTGAATCAATACTTGAGGGAGTAGCATATTGCTTATTCTGGCTCACGATACTTGCAGCCGTATATTGCGGGATCATGAAGCCGCTGTTTAAGCCCGGGTTTTCAACCAGAAACGCAGGAAGTCCTCTTGAACCCGAAACCAATTGATACGTCCTTCTTTCTGAAATATTACCCATTTCAGCCATAGCGATCGCAAGATAATCAAAGCCTAAAGCCAAAGGTTGTCCGTGAAAATTCCCCCCGGAAATGATTTTATCCGCTTCAATAAAAATATTGGGATTATCTGTAACCGAATTAATTTCGGTTTTGAAAGTCTTTCTAACAAAGGACAAGGTATCCTTTGAAGCTCCATGAACCTGTGGAATACATCGAAAAGAATATGGATCCTGTACACTTGCCTTTTCCTGCGCTGCCAGTTCGCTACCGGTCAAAATCTCCCTTAATCTCTCTGCAGTTTTAATTTGGCCTCTATGAGGACGCACCATATGAACCAGTTCGTCAAACGGAGACATATTGCAATCAAATGCATCAATGGAAATCGCGGAAATTACATCGGCCAGATAACATAATTTATAAGATTCCGTTAAGGCAAATACCCCATGCGCACTCATAAACTGGGTACCATTCAATAATGCTAAACCTTCTTTGGATTGCAATTCTATGGGGATCCAGCCAAATTTATCTAAAACCTTTGCGGCCTGGACCTTTTCCCCTTCAAAATACACCTCTCCCTTTCCTATGAGCGGCAAAGCCAGATGTGCTAAAGGAGCCAAATCGCCTGAAGCTCCAAGAGAACCTTGTTCATAAATTACAGGAAGCACATCGTTATTGTAAAAATCTATCAACCGCTCAACTGTTCCCAATGCAATTCCTGAATGTCCATAACTCAAAGATTGGATTTTCAATAAAAGCATCAATCGTATGATTGGCTTGGAAACCAGGCTCCCGGTACCACATGCGTGGGACATAACCAGGTTTTCCTGCAGGCGTGTAAGATGTTCTGAGGATATTTTTACATTGCAAAGGGATCCAAATCCTGTATTTATTCCATAAATGGGCACATCACTTTGTTTAATCTTATCGTCCAGGTACTTTCTCGATTTTTCAATGTTCAATCTGGATTCTTCGCTCAACTCCAGTTTCCTTTTATGGGCGATAATATCCTGAAGTACATGTAGGTCAAGTACCGCAGAGCTTATATAGTGATTGGAATCCATAAATATTCGATTGATTTTGGTTTAGGTTTTAAATCAGCAGAAATTTCCCGATGTTCTTTTCAAAAAAATGGGAATACTGACGTGTCTACCGTTACACAATTGCTAAATTAATTTAATATTTTTCAATTTATTCCATTTGCGAATCATTTTTAAATAAATCTAAAAATGCAAGGCCAATATTTGCCGCAATGTCGCCGGAGATCATTCCCTGATAACTCTTTTCCTCTGCCATAATATCCCCTGCCCTTCCGTGTAAATATACTCCGAATACTGCTGCATTCAAAGGATCGTATTTTTGGGAAATAAGCCCGGTAATCACTCCGGAAAGCACATCTCCGGATCCTGCAGTAGCCATTCCGGGATTTCCTGTATTATTAATATACAAATCATCTCCTGAAATAGTAAAGGTATAAGCCCCTTTAATAACCAGGATCACCTTATGTTTTTTGGTGAATTTCTTTGCTTTTTCCAATTTTTCAAAATCATCTTTCCATTTTCCTATAAGTCGTTCCAGTTCTTTTGGGTGTGGAGTCAAAACAGAATTTTCGGGTAGAAACTTCAGTAATTCCTTTTCTTTAGAAAGCATGTTCAAACCATCGGCGTCAATTACCATAGGATTCGAAGTTTGTTTCAGCAATAGACTAAAGGCATTTAAAGGAACTGATGATGTTCCTGCTCCCATTCCAAAACAGATAACATCCGGTTCTATATCAAATTTAATAGTGCTAAGTTCATTTTCATTAAGATCTGTAATCACCATGGCTTCCGGCAAAACGCTTTGAAGTATCTGGTAGCCGCATTTTGGAGAAAAAAATGTAACCAGTCCAGCTCCGGTTCGCAATGCTGCAGTACCAGTTAAAACGATACTGCCAATCTTTCCATAGCTTCCACCAACTATTAATGAATGTCCATAATCTCCTTTATGGGAATTTTTTTTCCTAGGTATATATAACCTTATTGCTTCATTTTTATCGATAAGCCGTGCTTTGGCCGGCGCTTTATGCAGGAATTCCCTGTCCAAACCAATATCTAATATCTGTAAATCCCCAACAAATCCGGCAGTTTGTGGCAGGAAAAAAATTAGTTTTGGAGCTTGAAAAGAGATCGTAAAATTTGCCTCAATTACTGCGTCATTTTCCGAAGGAATCTTATCTGAAAAAAGACCAGAAGGCATATCCACTGAAAGCACAAATGCTCCTATAGAATTTATGTGTTTCACCAATGTTCCTACCCATTCATCCAAAGATCTGTTCAGTCCAATTCCAAAAATTGCATCGATAATAAAATCAGTTTCCTTTAAATCCGGAAGATCGTCCTTTTTTGTCAACAGGATTGGCCACGATGGAGCCACCTTTTTAATTTTTTCGTAATTAGCTAAAAAATCTTCAGAGCGTTTATTGCTGTAATTAACCACATATACGGTAACTTTATATCCATATTCTATCAACAACCTGCCTATCACAAGTCCATCTCCCCCATTATTCCCAATACCGCAAAATATCTTTATTGGAATTTTAGCACCCTGCAACCTGGAATGAATTTCATTAAAAACGAGATTAGCAGCTCGTTCCATGAGCATTTCAGAAGTTATCCCTTCCTTTTCAATGGTTACTTTATCTGCTTCTGCGAGTTGTGAAACATCAAAAATCTTCATAAATATGTTTTTAAATAGGCAATACAAATATAAAACTTCCTACCCCCAAATGCTCTTACATAACAAATTCTTAATAAAAACTGTTTAAATCGGTCTATATTCAGCCTTAATTAAATAAATTTGCCCAAATTTTAAACATATAGAACATCCATTAGAAAAATTTTCTCACTCAGGGGAATAATTCTATAGATTTTACTCCGGATAGCTATCGGGAGTCCACTAAAAATAATAAAATAAACACATGAAAGAAGTCGCTCTTAATGCCATACATACATCTTTAAACGCGAAGATGGTTCCTTTTGCAGGTTACATGATGCCTGTTTCATACGAAGGAGTAACTATAGAACATGAAACGGTTCGTAAAGCCCTGGGTGTTTTTGATGTTTCCCATATGGGAGAATTTCTTATTACAGGAGCAAATGCGCTTGAGCTTATTCAAAAAGTATGCAGCAATGATGCCTCAAAGCTTATAGACGGCAAAGCTCAATATACCTGTATGCCCAATGAAAATGGCGGGATTGTAGACGATTTAATAGTTTACAGGATTGATGAAGAAAAATATTTACTGGTTGTAAATGCTTCCAATATTGAAAAAGATTGGAACTGGATTGCCCAGCATAATTCCATGGATGCTACTATGCGGGATCTATCTGATGAGTATTCATTGCTGGCAATTCAGGGACCAAAAGCAGCTGAAGCCATGCAATCATTAACCCAGGTAGATCTGGCCAACATGAAGTTTTACACTTTTGAAGTGGAAGAGTTTGCTGGAGTTAAGAATGTGATAATATCGGCAACCGGATATACCGGAAGCGGTGGTTTTGAGATTTATTTCAAAAATGAAGATGCCGTTCAAATCTGGGAAAAAGTAATGGAAGCCGGAGCCGATTTTGGTATTAAACCAATAGGTCTGGCTGCCCGTGACACCTTGCGTTTAGAAATGGGATTTTGTCTTTATGGAAATGATATCGATGATTCCACGTCTCCTATTGAAGCAGGTTTAGGATGGATAACAAAATTCACCAAGGATTTTGTCAATTCTGAAAATCTCAAAAAAGAAAAGGAAGAAGGTCCTACCCGAAAATTGATTGCTTTTGAAATGGAAGAAAGAGGAATCCCACGTCACGACTACGATATTGTAGATGAAAATGGCAAGATTATTGGCGTGGTAACCTCGGGCACCATGTCACCATCTTTAGATAAAGGTATAGGAATGGGCTATGTTCCATTGGAAATTGCAAAAACCGGAGAAAAAATATTTATTCAAATCCGGAAGAAAGCGATCGCTGCCAAACAGGTGAAGTTGCCCTTTTATAAAGGATAAATCTATTGAAAAAAATTTTGATCTTAGGAGCAAGTGGCTTTATAGGCAATGCCTTATATAAAGAACTTTGCTCCTATTTTGATACCTACGGAACCTATTATTCCAACGCTAAGTCATTCAGCAAAAATCAAAAGTTTTTTGAGTATGATATGGAATTGGAAAACATTGAAATTTTACTGGAAAACCTAAAGCCTACCATAATTATTTCGGCGTTACGCGGGAATTTTAATGCTCAGGTTAGCACCCATTTTTCTATTATTAATCACATTCTGAAGAATGATTGCAAGCTAATCTTTATCTCATCGGCCAATGTTTTTGACGGGTTTACCAATTACCCTTCTTATGAATATGACAAAACCCTGTCTTTGAGTATCTACGGAAGGTTTAAGATAAAAATTGAAAATGCCCTTTTAAGACTTCCCAATAACAAATACACTATTTTGCGATTGCCAATGGTTTTTGGAGCAAACTCTCCACGTGTTCTGGAGATTAAAAACAAAATAGAATTTGGAGTACCGCTTGAGGTTTTTCCCAACGTGGTAATAAATGCTACCGAAATTTCTAAATTAACCCAACAGGTGCATTACCTCATAAACAGGAAGAAACAAGGGGTTTTTCATTTGGGAAGCAATGATCTTACGCACCAACACGATTTGATAACCGATATAGCCGAGGTACTGGGTTATAAGAATCCGCTTCTCAAACAGGTTTACGACTCCAATTATGACCGGTTTTTAGCAGTCTTACCCAAAGATAATCTGTTGCCAAAAAATCTCCAGGTTTCTATACATCAAGTGATACAATCTTCCATTATCATCTAAAAACCCCAACACGTAATACATAATTAACCAAAGAAGAACTTCGCTTTTTATTGGTATTATTCTTAACTTTAAAAAATTTGGAATCTAAGATTCAAAAAGCCTTTACTAATTAAAAATAATACAAAATGAAAAAACTAACCGAACAGGAGATCAACGATAGACTGGAAAATTTCGAAGGATGGGAATATTCTGAAAATACGATCCATACTTCTTTTGAATTTGAGAACTTTAAAGAAGCTTTTACCCTGATGACGCGTATTGCTTTTGAAGCTGAAGCGCAACAACATCATCCGGATTGGTCTAACGTTTATAACCAGTTGGAAATAAAATTATCTACCCATGATGCCGGTGGAGTTACCGAAAAAGATTTTAAAATGGCAAATGCCATAGAAGGAATTGTAAACGCCGACTAATACTAAAATTAAAACAAACCTACGTTCCATTTTTTAGTTAAAAAATGGAACGTTTTTTTTATTTTTACACCAGATTTAAATTTTTTATGGGAAGAGCATTCGAATTTAGAAAAGCACGAAAAATGAAACGCTGGTCTGCAATGGCCAAAGCATTTACCAGGATTGGAAAGGATATTGTGATGGCGGTAAAGGAAGGCGGACCGGATCCCGATGCCAATTCCAGGTTACGGGCAGTGATCCAGAATGCCAAAAGTATCAACATGCCAAAGGAAAATGTGGAACGTGCAATAAAGCGCGCCAGCGATAAAAGCCAGGGGGATTATAAGATCGTGCTTTTTGAAGGCTATGCTCCACATGGAATCGCCGTGCTGGTAGAAACTGCAACCGATAATAATAACAGGACCGTGGCCAATGTTAGGATGCACTTTAGCAAAGCAGACGGGAATCTGGGTACTTCAGGATCTGTAGAATTTATGTTTGACCATACCTGTAATTTCAGGATACCCGCAGAAGGTTTGGATCCTGAAGAACTGGAACTGGAGTTGATCGATTTTGGTGCAGAAGAGGTATTTCAGGATGAAGATGATATTCTTATCTATGCTCCTTTTGAAAGTTTTGGATCTATTCAGAAGGAACTGGAACATCGAAACATTGAAATTCTTTCCTCCGGATTTGAAAGAATTCCTCAGGTTACAAAAAAACTTTCTGAAGAAGAAGCTGCAGATGTAGAAAAACTACTGGAACGGCTGGAAGAAGATGATGATGTGCAAAACGTTTATCACACTATGGAAGAAGTTGTACACGAAGAATAAATCAATTCATAAAAACTTATAATAATCAGATATAGAAATAATTACGGTAATCACTGGAAGTTTTACTTTAATGGGGTAATCAATTTTTAAGAATTCCTGTTTCAAAATCTAAATGAAGCTTAACAGGATAATTTCAAACTAAAGGGAGTTCGAATTTTGCAGGGTTTTTTCCTTGAACACCCTGGTAGAATTTATAGATTTTAGAGAAGTCTTTCTCTTTATCACTGGAGGTATAAAAGGGATCTGAAAACCTAACGATCTTTTTTCCGTAGTCAAAAGAGACCATAATAATTGGAACTTCTGCTTCTTTTGCTATATAATAAAAACCGGTCTTCCAAGTTTTTACCTTTTTCCTGGTTCCCTCAGGAGAGAGCGCCAGTCTAAAAACATCTTTGGATTTAAAAATTCCGGCAATAGCCTCCACTTTGTTCTGATTTGGAGTACGATCTAGTGAAGTTCCTCCCACCCATTTAAAATACCAGCCAAAAGGAGGTTGAAACAATTCTTTTTTAGCAACAAAATCAATTTGCAAACCAATGATCTTGCGCACCAGAATCGCGATATAAAAATCATACCAGCTGGTATGAGGTGCAACTATGATAATACATTTTTTTATAGAAGAGTCTATTTTTCCCTCCAGTTTCCAACCGGATATTGTAGAAAAAAGAAAATGTGAAAATGCTCTCATCAATTTATTCTACCTTTTCCGTAGACCTGGTAGTTCTTTTTTCTCTGGTGGCTTTAGTTATTTCTCCCTTACGACGTCTGCGCTCTTCTATTAGCAGCGACAATTCTCTTCCGGTTTGCCCGCGCACCGAAGTGTTTTCCTGAGCTCTTCTTATTAAATAAGGCACAACTTCCCTCACAGGACCAAATGGCATAAGCTTGGCTGCATTGTAACCCTTTCTTGCAAGGTTATAACTAATATGATCACTCATTCCAAATAATTGACTGAACCAAACCCGCCTGTCATTTTTTGAAATATCCTTGTTTTCCATAATTTGCATAGCAAGATAATTACTCACTTCATTATGGGTTCCTATAAAGGTAGAGATATCATCAATATTATCCAGGCAGTAAGACATCACACCGTTAAAACTAACGTCTGTAGCTTCTTTACTTTCGCATATTGGAGTATCATACCCCATTTTTTTCGCCCTTTCATTTTCCTTTTCCATATAGGCACCCCGAACGATCTTAGCACCAATTTTAAAACCTTCCTTTTGGGCTTTTTGGTGAAGATCTTCAAGATATTGCTGCCGGTCCCATCTATAACATTGAAGGGTATTGAACACAATTGCTTTCTCCCTATTATATTTTCTCATCATGCGTTCCATTAACTCGTCTGCAGCATCCTGCATCCAGGTTTCTTCGCCATCAGCCAAAACGCTGATATCATTTTGGTGCGCAGCCTCACAAATATTTTCCACCCGCTGTTGGACACGCTTCCATTCCTCCTCTTCTTCTTTAGAAAGGGTAACTTTCGATGTTACTTTCTCCCAAATCTCAAACCTTCCAATTCCGGTAGGTTTAAATACGGCAAAAGCCAGTTCTTTGTTCTCAGCAGCGAATTTAATAATGCTGATCTTCTTTTTCATAGCAGCATCAAATTCCTCCTCCTGCTCCTTACCTTCTACTGAATAATCCAGGATACTATGCAGTTTTTTCGTGTACATTTTTCTAATGGTGGGCAGGCAATTCTCCATGGTCTCCCCTCCGCTGAATTGATTAAAAATAGTGGCTTTAATAAGTCCTTCCACCGGAAGATGCAGTTTTAAAGACCATTTGGTGAGTGTAGTTCCTATTTTCACCAAAGCGGGACGGTTTATCATTCCAAAAAGAAATAACGCCCTATTGAGTTCCTCATCAGACTTTAACTTAAAAGCTGTCTCGGTATCGTTGAAAATTTTTTCAGTAATCATTGCAATTGAATTAATAGACAAATATAATTATTGAGTGATGAATATTTATTAAAATTCTCCTTATTTTCGACATATTTAAATAAAGGATAAAACATTATAAAATATGACCTCTACCTCCAATCAGGCCCCGGTCTTTTACTCTGAAAATGCCTACCTTCAATTAAACGATTTTTTGGATCGTTCAAACCATTCTGCGGTGTATGTTTTAGTAGACACCAACACACATAATCATTGTCTTTCATCATTTTTACAAAAGCTTGAAACTTCAAAAACCATCGAGGTGATAGAAATGGATGCAGGGGAGGAAAACAAAAACATTGAAACCTGTACCGGTATATGGAATGCATTGTCTGAACTTGGGGCCGACAGGAAAGCCCTGATGATCAATCTTGGAGGTGGTGTGGTTACAGATCTTGGAGGATTTGTAGCTGGCAGTTTTAAACGTGGGATTGCATTCATCAACGTTCCTACAAGCCTTTTATCCATGGTAGATGCCTCTGTAGGCGGAAAAACCGGGGTAGACCTCGGAAATCTTAAAAATCAGATCGGAATAATTACTCAACCGGAAATGGTTCTTATCGATACCGAATATCTTTCGAGTTTACCGGCAATTGAGATTCGCAGCGGACTAGCAGAGATTTTAAAGCACGGACTTATTGCCGATAAAAAATACTGGGAGAAAGCCACTGATTTGCAAAAGCTTACGCTGGAAGATCTGGAAAAATTAATAGCTGAATCTATTGAAATAAAAACCCGGATTGTTGAAAAGGATCCAACAGAACAAAATATAAGAAAAACCCTGAATTTTGGACATACTCTGGGGCATGCCATCGAATCCTATTATTTATCACATCCCAAAAAGGAAAAACTGTTGCATGGGGAGGCCGTTGCTATTGGAATGATCATGGCACTTTATATTTCCACTAAAATATCAAACTTCCCTGAATCTAATTTGATGGAAATTACAAAAAAGATCCTGGAATTATTTCAAAAGGTAAAAATCACCGGAAAAGACTTTGAAAAGATTATTGAACTTTTAAAATTTGATAAGAAGAACACCCATGGCCGGGTAAATTTTGTCCTTTTAAAAGAAATTGGTGACCCTGTAATTGACTGTGAAGTCCCTAATAGTATTATTTTGGAGGCTTTGGAATATTATAAGAATGCTTAACCAGAAATTGATCTCTTAGGCTTCAAGAAGTTTCTTAAACCTCAATTTCAGAAAAACCGATGGTTGTTTTTAAAATTCTGAATATTTTTCCTTCAATTATTTTTTAAAATAATTCTCTTTTTGTTTGATTTTGAACATGTTATTTATTTATATTCAACTCTGAAAATATTGAATTGAAATAGTACTTTTTTAATTATTTCTCAGATTGTAAATATTGTGAATTTTGTTATAATTGCACCATCAAATATTAGCTATGAAAAGAGTCATTGTAGATTACAAAAAATTAACCCCGGAGATTTTAAGTCTCCTGGTGGAGAAATATCCTGATGGTTATGATGATGATCAAATCATCTCCTTTAAAAATGCAAAAAATGAAACTGTTGAAGCCGTTGAAGTACGAACTTCAGACTCTATTTACCTTGTTAAGGTAAGTACCAGGCTGGAAAACACTATGGCCAATTATGATGAGGAGGATTACGATGATGCCGATTTTAACGAACCTATAGTAGAAATGCCGGAAAAAGCTACCGAAGAAGATGAAGAAGAAAACGAAGACTAAATCAATTACATCGGAGAAGGCTCGTGGTTCGTGAACATTAGAGATAGATTCAAAATCTTGATAAAACCGGGACAGAACGCTACGGGTGGGCATCTGGGAATTAAATCCATTGATGGGATTAACCAAAAATTTCTATATTCTCCGGAGCTTCTCTAAAAAGCATTTTCAGCACTATTCTATACCGGTACTATTAGAATTAATCGTAGGGAAAAAACAAAAAAAACCGTCTGAATATATTTTCAAACGGTTTTTTTTTGTCGTTTTAAAAGACTTAAGCGTGTTGATCTTCGTGCTTACCTTCTTTTATTTCCTCTATTAATTTTGCATTAAAAGCTGGTAGATCATCCGGATTTCGGCTGGTAATGAACCCTTCATCCACCACTACTTCCTGGTCTACCCAATTTGCGCCTGCATTTTCAAGATCTTTCCTAAGGGAAGAAAAGGAAGTCATTTTTCTGCCTTTAACAACCTCGGCATCTATCAAGATCCAGGGCGCATGACAAATTGCAGCCACAGGTTTGTGTTGTTTAAAAAATTCACGTACAAATTCAAGCGCTTTTTCACTGCGTCTCAATTTATCTGGATTTAATACTCCTCCGGGTAGCATTAACGCATTATAATCGCTTGGTTTTACCTGATCTAATGTGTAATTCACTTCATACTCTTTGGACCAGTCTGTTTTATCCCAGGCTTTAATTTTTCCAGGTTTCGTACTAATTATATCCACCTGAAATCCCTCCTTCTCCATAGCCTCTTTAGGAGAGGTCAATTCTATTTCTTCAAATCCATCTGTAGCCAAAATGGCAATTCTCTTCGTCATAATAATTCTTCTTTAATTAAATATTTTACTTATTTAAAAGTAATGGAAAACGGAAAAAAATGCTATTAAGAAGGTTGTAAAGTTTTGGAAGAGATCGTTAAAGCTTTGCTAAACCTTAGAATCTGGTTGATCTTTAATATCACCAAGACTCTCTCTTAATTTATTTAAAATCTTTTGATCACCAGGAAGTTTCACCCTTTTATTGTTAAGCTTTTCGAGTTCCCTGTAAATAGCCGGCTGACTATACCGGTTAGGCCTTATAGTTTCATTTTTATGAAGAGCGTACTGCACGGTAAATTCGGCACCAAAAAACAGGATCAAGCAGGTGTAATTCACCCAAAGCAAAATGAGGATTATGGAAGAAGCCCCTCCATATACCGATCCCGGATTACTTTGCCCAAAATAAAAACCGATCAAAAATTCGCCTATCAGGAACAAAACGGTTGTTAAAGCAGCTCCGTAAAGCGTTATTTTCCATTTTATTATAATATCGGGCAATAACTTAAAAATAGCTCCAAACAGAAAGGTAATAAAGATAAAAGAGAGTGCATAATTAATGATCTCAAGCCCTACCGCAGTAATAACAGGAGCAATTTCTTCTATATAATCTCCCATTATTTTAACCAGGGCAGACACCAACAAAGAAAGCAATAATAGAAATCCTATCACCAGGATCATCCCGAAGGATATGAGCCGGTCCATGATCATCCTCGTGAAATTTTCCTTTCTGGAAACGACATTCCAAATGTTATTCATTGCGATTTTTAACCTGAAAAACACTCCGGTAGCACCAAATAAAAGAATGGAAACCCCAAAAACAATTGCCCAGATTGAGTTTTCGGTGACGGCAGCACTGCTAATCATCTTTTCTATAGCTAAAGCTGCATCATTGCCTATAAAGCCACTTATCTGGTTATTAATTCTACCCTGAACCGCGTCTCTTCCAAAAAAATATCCGGCAATGGAAACAACAATAATCAAAAGAGATGGCAGGGAAAAAATAGTATAATAAGCTATAATCGCACTTTCCGCCCAGGGATCATTGCTTATCCAACTGCTATAGGTTCTTTTAAGAAGCTTAAAAAATGTTTTTAAACGATTCATAATTTATACTTCAAATTGAATAATTTTAAATGATGTTTCTCGTGACCTGCAATAATAAATCCCGCAGCAGCAGTACTTAAATCCTGGCCATTTGAGAGACCAACGGATTTCATCATTTCTTCAGAAAAACTTTTAAACATGAAAATTGTTGAATCCCTAACCGCTTTATATTCATCAATAAACCCGGACAAACTCCTTTCGTTGCCTTTTGAAACAGAAACATACTTATCTTGGTCAAATCCCGGCAAGGATGCCAGATCTTTTCTGGAAATACAAAGTGCACGATATTGAAAAATCCTTTCTGTATCCAGCATGTGTTGAAGCACCTCTGCAATGGTCCATTTACCCTCTGCATAAGTAAAATGAAGATCCAAATCTTCTGTAGAATTAAATAAACTCACCATGGTTTCTTTTTGCGATTGCAACAATTCCATTAACTCAAGGTCCGGGAGAAGACTTGTATATTGCTGATAATATTCCGGATAGTCGCTTTTTTTCAACTCGTTGATTTTCATCTGTTTTTTTTATTTATTGTTTTAGCGTACCCCCGGTAGCTATCAGGAGTAACATCCAAATAAACATTCTGTGTTAGAAAATTTTATAATGGATATTTCATCTAAAAAATTGATTTATTTGACTAATTGGGTCTTTTGACAAGATAAAAAAAACCCCTTTAAACACGCTGTTTTAAAGGGGTTTTAGTATAAATTTAATAAAAACCTAGAGGTTTTTAAAGATAGAATGCATCAATCGCTTTTTATCGTTCATGCTTTCCTCAAGAGAGATCATAGTCTCTGTCCTGTAAACGCCTTCAATATCATCCAATTGAAAAATTATTTCCTTTGCATGTTGAGTGTCACGGGCACGTATTTTACAGAAAACATTAAATTTGCCAGTAGTGACGTGTGCTACAGTAACATAAGGAATATCATTTATGCGTTCTAATACAAATTTTGTCTGAGAAGTATTTTTAAGAAAAATTCCTACGTATGCAATAAAAGCATATCCCAACTTTTCATAATTAAGGGTTAAGGTTGAGCCTAAAATTATTTGAGCCTCTTCCATCTTTTTCACCCTAACATGCACCGTTCCGGCAGAAATATTTAATTTTTTAGCGATATCGGTAAATGGAGTCCGGGTATTCTCGATGAGCATATCAAGAATTTGATGATCTGTTTCATCTAGTTTATACTTTGCCATAATCTTAATGTCTTTAATTAAAAAGACAAAATTAATACATCTAATTAAATAATTGACAATTATTTATAACTATTTTCATAATTAATCGTGAAAACTTCATTATTTACATAGATTTTATTAACTATAACGTTTTCGGAAAGTTCCTGATTATCCCCCAATCGTATAGCGGAATTATAGCATTGTATTTCGCGGTGGCCATGAAAAGCCAGCTTTGGACATATTTTCTCAATAACCGGTAAAAATTCAATGGCATTGTTAGACAGCACTTCTTTAAACTGAATAGCAACATCCACTAATTCCGATTTAAATAAAACATCCCTTAAAATAACATCATAAAACAGTTTCTCATTTTCCGGAATGTCAAAATACCGCAGAAAATCCATTTTTTTATAGGATCCAGATGCAATAGCATATAATCCGGTTAAAATAGCTGCCGCCATATATTCCCGGATTTTTTCGCGCTCATAATCCATTGGAAAATGTCCCGCCTCAAAGAGAATCGTGGGCACTCCCCGGCTTTGAAAACTATCGCCGGTACAGTTTATATTGAAGGAATCATCATATCGACCAATTTGGCCATTCAAATTTGTATTAAGCTCCTCTGCTATTGCAGCAATTACCTGCATGGATTTTATTCGGGATGGAGTTACGCTCCTTTCAGGGTCCATTGCAGGTGTAAGAAATGATATGCTGGCGGGATTAGGTGTATTTCCCGCACTAAATATAGTACGTTGATCGTGCAGATTAAAACAAAAATCTGGCTCAAAATTATCGAAAACCAATCGCAATAACCTGCTTTCTTTTTCTTTGAGGTCCTTTGCATCTCTATTTAAATCTACATTACGCGCGTTTACGCGGGTATATGCAGTGGCTCCATCCGGATTTAACATTGGGATGATGCAAATAGTACAATTCGCCAGGATTTGCATTAAAACAGGATTGTCTTCGTGAGTATAAAATGCATTTAGTACATCTATAACAGCTTTGGTTGTGGTAGATTCATTTCCGTGCATTTGTGACCAGGCCAGGATCCTAATCTTTCCACTTCCTAAAGTGAGTTTATCAACAGGCACCCCCAAGGTAGATTCTCCAATCTTTTTAAGCTGAAATTTGCCGCCAAGATTTTCTAGAATTTTATCGATATGAGAATAGGTAAGATATCTCCCTTTAACCTCCCCAACTTTTACCAAAGGATATAACTGAAGCATCGTTTTATAAGCCGAATTTTTATTTTCCATGTTTACAAAAGTAAATAATCAAATATTCACATTTGTAAACCTGATTAAGTGATGGAATTGTTTACATCAGTAAACACAAAACCCCAATTCAACTTAGACTTTGTCGGAAAATTTCCATGAAGCTATTAAATAGTATATAAAATATTGTATTTTAAGCTTTTAAAGTATTTTGATTAAAGCTTTTATTTGGGTCTATTACAGCAATTTACAAATGTAATTTGCTTAGTTTAATTCTATTGGTTACATTTGTAAACGCACTTTTAATTAAAGTAAATTCACAATGGTAAACAGCGATGATTTCTCCAAAAGACTGCAAAAAATTCTAGAATACCACGACCTCTCTGCTGCTGCTTTTTCAGATGCGATTGATGTTGGGCGCTCTTCCATCTCCCATATTCTCTCCGGAAGAAATAAACCAAGCCTGGATTTTGTGTTAAAAGTGGTTCAAACCTATCCGGAAGTGGAACTGTATTGGTTGTTAAACGGGAAAGGCTCTTTCCCAAATACAACCGGGAGCACCCCATATCCTGAAAAACAAATGAAACAGGCATCTTCAGATTCTCCGGCGCAGCCAGTTTCGAGGGATCTTCCTGCCAAAGCGTTAGTTTCTGAAAACCTGGAAAAATCTTCAGCAGAAAGAAAGATCAGGAAAATCGTGATTTTTTACCAGGATGGGACTTTTGAGGCCTTTGAAAATTGAATTTCAACCTTAAAATACCGTTATTTGCAGTGTGAGATACGTGAGAAAATGATTCCGTATCATTTATTTGAATTGCACACGAATTACTTCTTTTAGACAAAGGAAGTTCATAAAACGCGACAAGAATTCTACAATGAAAAAAATAGTGCTTTTAATTCCCATCCTGCTTCTATTTACAGCCTGTTATTCCCCTCAAAGAGATTGTGTTCAGTTTAAAACCGGAAGCTTCCAATTTGAGTCTTATTTAAACGGAGAGCTTGTAACTTCTACTTTTGTGCGGAATGATTCTATAGAAATTGATCGATTTCAGGGGAAAACAGATACCTCCTCGGTGCGATGGATCAACGACTGCGAGTATATCGTAAAGAATTTGAATCCGAAGAATATGGCAGAGGAAAAACCATTGCATATAAAAATCCTTACTACAGACAGGAACTCTTATACCTTTGAATACGGATTGGTGGGGCAAACTAAAAAGCAAAAAGGCTCTGTCACTAAAATTGACTAAGGGTTAGCGCTTCCTTTTCGAAGCAATTCATTTTGCTCCTGAATAAGTTCGGTGAGATCTGAAAGCAACTGAATATCCTTAGGGGTTTCAACGGTTTTGTTTTTAGGATCCTGGGATTTCCTTCTAAACCGGTTCATAAATTTGACGACCATAAATATCGTAAACCCGACTATAAGAAAATCGAGCATCGCTTCCACAAAAGCTCCATAGCCTATAGAAATTTCCTGAATTTCAGCCATACTATCGCTTGCAGACACAAGTCCTTCTCTAAGAATGATCTTCCTGTCGGCAAAATTGACTCCTTCCGTTAAAAGTGATAATGGAGGCAAAACCACCTGTTTCACGAGAACATCTATGACTTTATTAAAGGCGGTACCAATAATAATACCTACCGCCATATCAATCATATTGCCTTTAATGGCAAATTCCTTAAATTCCTTTAGAATACCCATCATTCATCAAATAAGTTAATTTGGCTATCATCATTTTTAGGTTTCCTACCTTTAATTTCACCTATATGATCCACTGTTCCGCTTTCATCCTCTAAGGTTTCCTCATCATTAACCTCGATGTCTTCTGTCGCAATCTCTTCAGGTGTAAACGGGATAGGATCCAGCAGGTTTAATTGTTTTAATTTTTCTGCAGTTAATTGATTTCCAAGAGCCTTAATGCCTTTAACCGAAATGAATTCTTCAACATTAACCTCTTCATTAGTCCGCTGCTCTTTCCCTTTCAATTTGTTAAAAACAAGTTCTACCCTGGGGATATAATCTGTAGAAACAAGTTCCAGAAAGGATTTTTCGTGATCGCCAATGAAATTCTCTTCCTTATCCGGATTCTCTATAAGAAAACGTTTAACATAATAGCGTTCTTTTTCTGCTTCCCAATAGATTGCCGAGATTGGCTTTTTTGGAATCCATTTCTCGAGGATAATTATTTCCTCGTCAAATCGTGTAGTTAATTCAGGTTTAATGGTTTTTACCACAGCATCCTGAGTAATTATTAAAAGTCTGTCTTCTCCACGAAACTCTCCAAGCAATTCTCCGCGCTCATCTACATTAAGGCGTTTTACGCTTTCATCAAACCAGATTCTTCGTGGTTTCAGGGTAGAGACCCCTTCCTCTTTTAATTCGATCTTTTTAATTGCATATTTGGTAACTATGTTCCCTTTTACATTGCGACCTTTGATGAGCATATCGGCAAAATCCAGTTCAAATTTCAACTTTTTTATGCTGCCCACCTGACGCAGGTATACGGTAACCACTTCTGCTTCCCCGTTTGGGTTTGCAGAAAAGTAATGGATCCTGGATTCCTTTTTCCCTTGTGTCATATCATACTCCCTGTCACGGGTTATAGAGGTAACCGCATGACGTTTCGTATAAGAAGCTCCATTTTTGCCATCCCGGTAAATAAGGTTGTAAATGGTTCTTTTATCCTTTTTCTTAAAAACTGCAACGTGAATAATATCCTTACCTACGAAAGTTTTTGCATCTACTTTGGTCACCATCATTTTTCCATCTCCGGTAAAGCAAATTATATCATCAATATCCGAACAATCTGTAACGAATTCGTCCTTTTTTAGAGAGGTACCTATAAAACCTTCTTTTCGGTTTACGTAAAGTTTTGTATTTCGCATCGCTACCTTGGTGGCTTCTATATCATCAAAAAGGCGCAGATCTGTTTTACGCCCTTTTCCTTCGCCATATTCCTTTTTCAATCTGGTGAAGTATGCGATGGCATACTCGGTTAAATGCTCCAGGTGGTGCTTTACTTTTGCGATTTCATCTTCAAGAGCATCAATTTTTTGCTGGGCTTTATCTATATCAAATTTTGAAATCCTTTTTATTCGAATCTCGGTTAATCGTACGATATCTTCTTCAGTAATAGCGCGTTTTAAATGTTTTACATGCGGTTTTAATCCTTCATCAATCGCATGGATCACTCCCTGCCAGGTTTCTTCATCTTCAATATCGCGGTAAATTCGTTTTTCAATGAATATTCGTTCCAGGGAAGCGAAATGCCATTGTTCTTCAAATTCATCCAGTTTTATCTCCAAATCTGCCTTTAGTAAACCAAGGGTATGATCTGTAGAACGCATCAACATTTCTGTTACACCAAGAAAAATAGGCTTGTTATTAATAATAACACAACCCAGCGGGGAGATGGAATTCTCACAACTGGTAAATGCATATAAAGCATCTATGGTTTTATCGGGAGAAATGTTTGGTGGGAGATAGATTAAGATTTCAACATTTTCTGCGGTATTATCCTCTATTTTCTTGATCTTGATCTTCCCCTTATCATTGGCCTTAAGTATAGATTCAATCAGGGTGGTGGTAGTTGTTCCATAAGGGATTTCGGTTATAGCCAGGGTGGTTTTGTCATATTGCGAGATCTTAGCCCTTATACGAACTTTCCCTCCCCTTTTTCCATCATTATAATCGGTGATATCCGCCTCTCCGGAAGTTGGAAAATCGGGATAGATCACGAATTTTTTTCCTTTCAAATGTTTTATAGACGCATCTATAAGTTCGTTGAAATTATGCGGAAGAATACGGGTGCTAAGTCCCACGGCAATCCCTTCGGCTCCCTGGGCCAGCAATAATGGAAATCTTACCGGCAGGTTTACCGGTTCTTTTTTTCTCCCATCATAGGAAAGTTGCCAATCTGTAAGTTTTTGATTGAATAATACTTCCAAAGCAAATTTTGACAGCCTGGCTTCAATATATCGTGGTGCAGCGGCTCTATCTCCGGTAAGCACATTTCCCCAGTTTCCCTGAGCATCTATTAAAAGGTCTTTTTGACCAATTTGAACCATGGCATCACCAATACTCGCATCTCCGTGAGGATGATACTGCATGGTGTGCCCAACTATATTTGCAACTTTGTTATAACGACCATCATCAAGATCCTTCATGGAGTGCATGATACGGCGTTGTACAGGTTTAAACCCATCTTCTACAGCCGGCACTGCCCTTTCCAGGATCACATAAGAAGCATAATCAAGAAACCAATCCTTGTACATTCCTGTAACACGAATAAGTTGTTCTTTTGGTTGCTCCTGAATTTCTTCCGGGGTATTCTCCTGATTTTCTATATCCATTTAAGAAATTGATTTATTCTTTTCCAACACCTTGTTTAAGGACGCTATCATTCCTTTCTTTTTCTTTCCTGCAAGGAAGGTAATATTAAAACGGTAAGACCTTGGTCCTTTTTTTCTGCGACTGGTGATATAAATTTTAAGTGTGGAGTAAAATCCATAATCACTCACTTTAAAGTCTATGAGTTTTGTTTTAGGGAATTCGGCACGTTTCACGCGGTATTCCATAAATTTTGAAAAAAACAGTCCGTTATTTTTGAAATTAAGCGTCTCCCCATCGCTATCAAATTCAAACAGCTGACCAATACGGTGGAAATAAATCCCAAGAGCCAGTAAAATCAAGTTTGGAAAAAAGTTGCTCAGTTTTACCGGGTTTTCAGGATCGGTATTCATTAGTTCAATATTTACGAAGATATTGGTGACAAATGCGGCTACCAGGATCATATAAATGGAAGGGACAATTCTGGTTTCAGTGGTATTTTTAAACCTCATAAGCTGCTCTCTTCGATCAAGTCCAATTCAACTTTCAGGTTATCAATAATAAATTCCTGTCTGTCGGGAGTATTTTTTCCCATATAAAAGCTCAGCAATTCTTCAATAGACATTTCTTTATCCAGCATCACAGGATCCAGCCGAATATCTTCCCCAATAAAATGTTTAAATTCATCGGGAGAAATTTCCCCCAATCCTTTAAATCGGGTGATTTCTGCTTTTCCCGTAAGTTTAGTAACTGCCTGCTTTCTTTCAGTTTCGCTATAGCAATAAATGGTTTCTTTTTTATTCCGAACCCTGAATAAAGGGGTTTGGAGAATATACAAATGATTTTCTTTGATCAACTCCGGAAAGAATTGCAAAAAGAAAGTGATCAATAACAACCGGATATGCATTCCATCCACATCGGCATCTGTAGCGATCACGATATTGTTATACCGAAGATCGGCAATGGATTCCTCTATGTTGAGGGCTGCCTGAAGCAAGTTGAATTCTTCATTCTCGTACACGATCTTTTTTGAAAGTCCGTAACTGTTCAAAGGTTTCCCCTTTAAACTGAAAACCGCCTGGGTATTCACATCCCTGGATTTTGTAATAGAACCACTGGCCGAATCCCCTTCTGTAATAAAAAGTGTGGATTCCAGGTAGCGCTCCTTTTTGCTATCCCCAAGATGAATACGGCAATCCCGAAGTTTTTTATTGTGTAAACTGGATTTTTTCGCCCTGTCTTTAGCGAGTTTTCTAATTCCCGAAAGTTCTTTTCGTTCCCGTTCTGCCTGCAATATTTTACGGTGCAGCTTTTCAGCGGTTTCCTGATTTTTATGAAGGAAATTATCCAGCTGGGTTTTTAAAAAATCATTGATATAGGTTCGTACCGTTGGCAAATCTCCGCCCATATCGGTAGACCCGAGTTTTGTTTTGGTTTGACTTTCAAAAATGGGTTCCATCACTTTTATGCTGATGGCTGCAACAACAGATTTTCGAATATCTGCTGCTTCATAATTTTTTCCGTAATATTCCCTGATAGTTTTCACCAATGCTTCTCTAAAAGCAAGGAGATGCGTACCTCCCTGGGAAGTGTTTTGTCCGTTTACGAACGAGTGATATTCTTCAGAATATTGAGATTTACTGTGCGTTAATGCAACCTCTATATCATTTCCCCTTAAATGTATGATAGGATATAACTGGTCATCTTTTGTGATGCTATCCCCCAGGAGATCTTTTAAGCCATTTTCAGAATAAAATTTTTCTCCGTTAAACATTATTGTCAATCCCGGATTGAGGTAGACATAATTTTTGAGCATTTTCTCAATGTACTCATTCCGGTATTTGAAGTTTTTAAAGATAGCTTCATCCGGGATGAAGGTAACTTTTGTACCACGACGGCGGGAAGTTTCATCCAGGATCTCTTCATTTACAAGATTTCCCTGTTCAAAATCTACCGATTTAGATTTCCCATCCCTGGTGGATTCCACCCTAAAACTGGAAGAAAGCGCATTAACCGCTTTGGTTCCAACCCCATTTAATCCTACCGATTTTTTAAATGCCCGGGTATCATATTTTCCCCCGGTATTCATTTTTGAAACCACGTCCACTACTTTCCCAAGCGGAATTCCACGGCCATAATCACGAACAATCACTTTTTGATTTTGTACAGAAACCTCAATGGTTTTACCAGATCCCATTACAAATTCATCAATACTGTTATCCAGTACTTCTTTTAAAAGTATATAGATCCCGTCATCGGCGGTGGAACCATCCCCAAGTTTTCCAATATACATCCCGGGACGCATACGTATATGCTCCTTCCAATCAAGGGATCGTATATTGTCTTCGGTATATTTGGTTTCCTCGGTCATAAGTGGATTGTAAACGTTTGTCGCTAATATAAGGTTTACGGGAAAAAGTTAAAACAGCCTACTCACAAAGTAATTAACAAAGATGTTAAGGGTTAGATTTGAGAGGTTAGATGTGAGATGTGAGAATTCAGAAATGAGTATTGAGTATTGAGATTTTTTTAAAAACGGAACTAATATTTTTCTTGAAGATAACGCAGCTATTCTTTTTACCTTTTCCCAATCTTGTCTCCTGGCTCTATTTTCTTTTCTATATTTTCTTTTTTCTCAATACTCAATACTCACATCTCAATACTAACTTTTTTCTCTCAAATCTCAATACTAATATCTCAAATCTACACGTTGAACCTAAAATGCATCACATCTCCATCTTTTACTATGTATTCCTTCCCTTCTACTCTCATTTTCCCGGCTTCTTTCACTTTTGCTTCGCTTCCAAAACTTGCAAAATCATCGTAGGCGATCACTTCTGCACGTATAAAACCTTTTTCAAAATCGGTATGGATTACTCCGGCGGCTTGTGGCGCACTGGATCCTGTTGGGATTGTCCAGGCTCTCACTTCCTTAACACCCGCAGTAAAGTAGGTTTGAAGATTTAGCAGGCGGTAGGCAGAACGAATTAGTTTAGCCGATCCAGGTTCATCCAAACCTATGTCTAGTAAAAACATCTTGCGCTCCTCGTAGTCATCAAGTTCGGTAATATCGGCTTCCGTTCCCACGGCAAGGAATATAACTTCAGCGTTTTCATCTTTTACGGCTTCCTTTACCTTATCTACGTAGCCATTTCCGCTGGTTGCAGATTTTTCGTCTACATTACATATATACATTACCGGTTTATCTGTGATCAATTGCAGGTTTGCTATAAATTCATCCCGCTCTTCAGCAGTAAGCTCAGTTAAGGCTCGTACAGATTTTCCAGCTTCGAGTCCTTTTTTTACCTTTAGCAAAGCAGCTTCTTCTTTTTGAGCTTCCTTATTCCCAATTTTGGCAGCACGTTTTACCTTTTCCAGTTTCTTATCTACTGTTTCCAGATCTTTAAGCTGAAGCTCCATATCGATGGTTTCCTTATCTCTTACCGGATCTACAGAACCATCTACATGCACGATATTATCATCTTCAAAACAACGCAATACATGCAAGATAGCATCGGTTTCGCGAATATTTCCAAGGAATTGATTTCCAAGACCTTCGCCTTTGCTGGCTCCTTTTACTAAACCTGCAATATCCACAATCTCTACCACAGCGGGCTGCACCCGCTCCGGGTTCACCAGAGATTCCAGTTTTTCAAGACGGCTGTCCGGTACATTCACCACGCCAACATTGGGTTCTATGGTACAAAACGGGAAATTTGCACTTTGCGCTTTGGCATTTGATAAACAATTAAATAAGGTAGATTTTCCTACGTTTGGTAATCCAACAATTCCGGCTTTCATATTTAAAATTTAAATTTTTAATGCCCATTTCTAAGCGGCTGCAAATATAGCTATTAATCTTGAAAATTGGAAGATTGAAGTAAGTAATGATTTAGAGATAACACCCATGAATTGGCTAAAAAATTACCATTTCTGATTTTTTATTCTGAAGATGGTATTCCGGGAGTTGCTCAAATCTTTATTTTTCTCTTTTAAACCTATTCGATTTAAATACAGATTACTATAAAAGAAGAAAGTCTAAACTAGTTTTTGCAGCTTATACCCTTTTTCTATGATATTATAACCCGGATATTAACTTTTTTTCTGTCATTGATGGTGATATTTTAGCACATTTATAATTTATTCCTGCATTTTATGAAACAATTAACTACCTTGAGAAAATTTTAATTTCACCTAAAAACAATTTATTTATGAAAAGAATTTTAATGGTATTAATTTTACTGTTCAGCTCCACAATCCTTTTTGCGCAGGAAGTTAGTGGTACGGTAACCGACAATTCAGGAGTGACTTTACCTGGAGTGAATATTCTGGAAAAGGGCACCAATAACGGTACTATTACTGATTTTGATGGGAAATATTCCATAAATGTAAGTGAGAATGCCATTTTGGTTTTTAGTTTTATTGGATATGAAACCCTTGAAAAAAGCGTAAACGGAGAAACTACTCTAAATGTGAGTCTTGCCGATGGTTTAGCATTGAGTGAAGTACAAATTGTAGGCTCCAGAAGTCCAAAAAGAACTGCTACAGATACACCCGTTGCGATAGATGTTATCGATGTTCAGCAGGTAGCCACGCAAACCGGGCGCATTGAAATAAATGAATTGCTACAATATGCAGCTCCCTCTTTTAACGCGAACAAACAATCGGGTTCTGATGGGGCAGATCATATTGATCCTGCTTCCTTAAGAGGGTTGGGACCAGATCAAACCCTGGTTTTGATCAATGGGAAAAGAAGACATCAATCCTCATTGGTTAATCTTTTTGGCACCCGGGGACGAGGTAATACAGGAACCGATTTAAATGCTATTCCTGCCGGTGCTATTAAAAGAATCGAAATTTTGAGGGATGGTGCTTCAGCCCAATATGGATCTGATGCGATTGCCGGAGTTATCAATCTTGTTTTGAATGATGAGGTGGAAAAATTTACCGCCAATGTGAATTACGGTTTTTATAATACGAATGCCGATGGCGATTTTCCGGAAGGAACTCCAAATACCGATGGAAACAGACTAGATACCGAAAGAGATGGAAACCAAATAGGTGATGATAAGAATTTTGATGGAGGTTCCGTAAAAGTAACCGCAAATTACGGTGTTGCAATTGGGGAAGAAGGTTTTGCAAACTTTACCACAGAGTATATCAGTAAAAATAAAACATTAAGACCAGGATTCGATTTTAGACGTGGTTTTGGAGAAGCAGCGATAGACGGATTCAATTTCTTCGGAAATATTATGGTTCCCGTTTCAGAAAAATCTCAATTTTATGCTTTTGGCGGCCGTAACTACAGGGATACGGATGCTTTTGCATTTACACGAAACAATCCTACCGCGAGAAATGTTGTGAGTATTTATCCCGATGGCTTTACCCCTCGTATCACATCAATTATCACAGATGTTTCTGCTGTTACAGGGTTTAGGACAAAAACCGATAGTGGTTGGTTGGTAGACATTAGCAATACCTTCGGAAAAAACAATTTTCATTACTTTATCAAAGGAACCCTAAATGCATCCCTGGAGGAATTATCCCCAACCGATTTTGATGCCGGTGGACACAGCTTAAGTCAAAACACTATAAATCTTGATTTTTCAAAATATTATGATGATATATTGGCAGGATTCAATTTGGCGATGGGGGCTGAATACAGAACTGAAAATTTTGTGATTTTTGAAGGAGAAGAAGGATCTTACGGAACATTTGATGTGGACGGCAGAATCATTGTAGATCCCGGCACCCAGATTCAACCTACAGATCCTGTAACGACCGCTTTAAGACCGGGTGGTTCTCAAGGATTTCCAGGTTACGGCCCAGCCAACGTTGTAGACAGGAACCGTTCCAATATCTCACTTTATGTAGATACAGAGATGGAATTTACCGATAAATTTTTAGTGGCGGCGGCCGCAAGATTTGAAGATTTCAGCGATTTTGGAAGTACTATTAATGGAAAATTGGCGGCCAGATATAAGGCCACAGATAACGTGAATATTAGAGGATCTGTAAGTACAGGTTTTAGAGCACCTTCACTGGCACAAATATACTACAACCTGCGATTTACAAATTTTGTGGGCGGTGAGGCATTGGAGACCCAGTTGTCTCCAAACAATAGCCCTGTGACTGCTTCATTTGGTATTGGCGCATTGAAGGAAGAAACCGCATTAAACGGTTCCCTTGGATTCACCTCTACTTTCGGACAACTTACAGCCACCGTAGACGGGTATTATATTAATGTAAAAGACAGGATTGTGCTTACAGGAAATTTTGACGCTCCTCAGATTCCCAATGTTGAGGCCGCACAATTTTTTGCCAACGGAGCAGATACAGAAACTCTCGGTTTAGATATCGTTATATCTCATAGAGCCTCAATTGGTGATGGCTCTTTGTCTTCCAGTTTTATAGGGAATTTCAACAATATGACAATAACTGATGTTAAAAATGGAAATCTTGATAAGGAAACATTTTTCGGTGTAAGGGATCAGGGTTTTCTGCTGGCTTCCGCACCGGACAGCAAATTGACCCTTAATTTGAAATATGATATAAATTGGTTCGATGTCGCCCTGGGATTAACAAGATTTAGCGAAGTAGAACTTGTGGATTTCCAAATGTTTGAAGATGTAGCCGATTACGGTAGTTTTGAAAACCAGGTAGCTACAGCAACAGATACGTACGGTTCAAAATTTGTAACCGACTTAAATTTAGGTTTCAAACTAAGTGATGCTATAAAATTGAATGTAGGAAGCAATAACCTGTTTAACGTTTATCCGGATCAACAAGATGACTGGAGCGAAGGCGGAGGATACTGGGATTCTGTTCAAATGGGAATTAGCGGTGCTTATTACTATGCGAAATTGAATCTTAATTTTTAAAAAACTTTCCACATAATTCGAAATAGCGGGTTACAGAAATGTATCCCGCTATTTTTTATATGCATTTTGAATCCTAATTTTCATCTCTGTTCAAAACTGACGAGAATCATTTTTACCCCTATTTTCACAGGAATTTATAAGTTATTAAAGGCCTTAAATTCCAAATAGTCCTATTTTTGCAGTCGTAGAAAAAACAACATCATGAACAAAGGTATATATATTGCAACCCTGGAATCAAATAGCGGAAAATCGCTTATCTCTTTAGGTTTAATGCGTACCCTGCTGGGAAAAACTGTAAAGGTTGGCTATTTCCGGCCAATTATAGATGATCTTGAAGCCGGGGAAAAGGATAATCACATCGACACGATTTTAAGCTATTTCGATCTCAAATTAAATTATGAAGATGCCTATGCATTCACTCGCAGGGAGATCATTCAAAAACGAAATGATGGAAAATCCGGAGAGATTATAGACACCATCATTCGAAAATACAAGCACCTGGAAGACCGGTTTGACATTGTTTTAGTTGAAGGGAGTGATTTTTCTGGAGAAGGCAGCGTATTTGAATTTGATGTAAATGTGCTAATCGCCAAGAATTTGGGAATTCCGGTAATTATTGTTGCCAGCGGAAAAAACAAAACGCGGGAGATGCTAAAGGGAAATCTTCAAATGGCCTATCACGCATTTGTAAATAAAGATGTTCGGGTTTTGGCGATGGTGAGCAATAAAATAGAGCTTCAAAATCTCGAGATCGCAACTTCTGCGATGAACGAATTTTTACCGGCAGAAGTTGGAAATTTTGCGATTCCATTAATAGACACACTTGGAAATCCTACACTCAAGGAAATTTTAAAAGAATTGGACGGAAAGGTTCTGTTTGGAGAAGAATTTCTTGACAATCAAACCGGGAATTTTGGAGTTGGAGCGATGCAGCTTAGAAATTACCTGAATCACCTTAAAGATGAAAGTCTTGTAATAACTCCCGGAGATAGAGCCGATATTATTTTAGGTGCGTTACAGGCTAATATTTCCACAAATTACCCTAAAATATCCGGAATTATTCTCACGGGAGGATTGATTCCCGAAGACACTATATTAAAACTTATTGAAGGATTATCCCAGGTGGTACCCATTATTTCTGTGGAGCAAGGCACTTTTAATGTGGCCAATAAAATAGGAATGATAAAATCCAATATTTATGCAGACAGTATTCAGAAAATAGAAACTTCCATCAGCATTTTTGAAAAATATGTATCCTTTGATCCTTTGCTGGAACGGCTTATAAATTTTGAACCAAGTGGGATTACCCCGCGAATGTTTCAATACAGCCTCGTACAACGAGCCAGAATGGCCAAAAAGCACATCGTTTTACCTGAAGGAACGGACGACCGGATCCTAATAGCAGCTTCCAGACTCATAGCAATGGACCTTGTGGATATTACCCTACTGGGCGATAAAGAAACAATTAAAACAAAAGTTGGAAACCTGGGGATCACTATGAATTTTGATAAAGTAAAGATCATCAACCCGGCAAAAAATGAATATTTTAAGGATTTCGCCAACACCTATTATGAATTGCGAAAACATAAAAACATCAACCTGGACATAGCAAAGGACAGGATGAATGATGTTTCTTATTTTGGAACCATGATGATCTATAAAGGTTTGGCAGACGGAATGGTTTCTGGAGCTGCACATACCACACAACACACAATAATACCGGCACTTCAGTTTATAAAGACCAAACCCGGAGTTTCCCTGGTTTCCTCCGTTTTCTTTATGTGCCTGGAAGATAGGGTTTCGGTATTTGGCGATTGTGCTATCAACCCCAACCCTACTGCAGAGGAGTTGGCCGAGATCACTATTTCCTCGGCAGAAAGCAGCAGTGCCTTTGGTATTGAACCTAAGATAGCGATGCTCTCCTACTCTTCCGGAAGTTCGGGAAAAGGGGAAGATGTGGATAAAGTGCGTGCCGCCACCGAAATTGTAAAACGATTACGTCCGGATCTAAAGATAGAAGGACCTATTCAATATGATGCAGCGGTAGATCCGGGCATTGGGAAAAGCAAACTTCCAGATTCGGAAGTGGCAGGACAAGCCAGTGTATTGATATTTCCCGATCTAAATACCGGAAACAACACCTATAAAGCAGTGCAACGGGAAACAGGCGCAGTTGCTATTGGGCCTATGCTACAGGGATTAAACAAACCGGTGAACGATTTAAGCAGAGGTTGTACCGTTGATGATGTCTTTAACACCGTGATTTTAACCGCGATCCAGGCACAGGGAATTTAAGCTCAACGGCAGGTTTAATCTACTGAAGCCGCCTGGATTATAAAAACAATAAAATAAACAGATGAAAAATATCTTAGTGATCAATTCAGGAAGTTCTTCCTTAAAATTTCAACTTATCCAAATGCCGGAGGAGCACGTATTAGCTTTTGGGCTTGTAGAGCGAATTGGGCAGGAATCGGGGAAACTGAGTTATTCTTCTGAAAAGTTTTCAACTTCAGAAGAGCGGCAAGTTTCAAATCATTCTGAAGCATTAAAATCGGTTACCATGCTATTGATGGACTCTAAAAACGGAGTGATTAAAAATGCATCAGAAATTCCCGCGATTGGACACCGTGTGGTTCATGGGGGCGATAAATTTTCAGAAACCATCCTTATTGATGAAAAGGTAAAAACCACTATAAAAACGTTGTTTTCCCTGGCACCACTTCACAATCCTCCTAATTTAACCGGAATTGAAGTAGCCGAATCGATTTTTCCCAACTCAAGGCAAATCGCTGTTTTTGACACTGCGTTTCACCGGAGTATTCCCCCACGTGCAAACCGTTATGCAATCCCGAATTCATTTTATGAAGAACATAACATCCAGGTATATGGGTTTCATGGAACGAGCCATAAATATGTTTCAGAAAAAGCTATGGAACATATAGTTGACAAAAAGTCTAAGATTATAAGCATACACCTTGGGAACGGATGCAGCATTACCGCCATTGAGGATGGTAAAAGCATCGATCATTCTTTGGGATTTGCACCTGTTAACGGGCTTATCATGGGAACCCGCAGCGGAGACATCGACCAATCGGTGATCTTTTATATGATCAATCAACTGGGGTATACCGCTCAGGAAGTGAGTGATCTCCTGCATCATAAAAGCGGAATGTTGGGACTTACAGGCTACAGCGATCTTCGCGATATTGAGGCGGAAGCTGAAAAAGGCAATCGCAACTGCAAACTTGCCCTTGAAATGAATGCCTACCGTATAAAAAAATACATTGGAGCATATTCTGCTGCTATGAACGGCCTGGATGCCATTATTTTTACTGCCGGGATTGGCGAAAACAGCAATACTATAAGAGCGTTGGTTTGCAGGGATATGGAATTCCTGGGGATTGAACTCGATGAAAACGAGAATGCCATTCGGTCTAAAGAGATCCGGAAGATAAGCACGAACGCTTCTAAAGTGAATGTTTTGGTAATCCCAACCAATGAAGAGTTGGAAATAGCAAAACAGGTTTTTTCACTCACTTCCACTTCGACAAGCTCAGTGTGACAGCACTTCGACACTTCGACACTTCGGCACTTCGACACTTCGGCAAGCTCAGTGTGACACGTGTAGGTCGACAAGCTCAGTGTAACAGGCTCACTTCGACAAGCTCACTTCGACAAGCTCAGTGTGACAAACCACAATCACGTCAGTCTGAGCCTGTCGAAGACCTCGCTAAACTCAGGATGTATCCGAAGACCCGTTTTGCCTGTAATTTTTTGAATACTCTACCAGTTTTTCCCAATTTTCTTCAATTAAGGCTATCTTTTTTCTTCTGCTCCATCCTTTCAATTGTTTTTCAACCTTGATTGCCTGAGAAGGATCTGTAAACTGTTGAAACCATTTTAAAACAACTGGTCTCCTTTTATAAGTATAGGAATCTCTATGCAGTCCGGAATTATGTTCGTTCAATCTTTTATCAAGATTTGAGGTAAATCCTATGTAAAAAGATTTATCGGAGCATTCTACGATGTAAACATAAAATAATTTCATATTTAAAAATAGGGATTAATTTACTCATCACTTCGGCGCTTCGGCGCTTCGACACTTCGACACTTCGACAGGCTCAGTGTGACAGGCTCACTTCGGCACTTGGACACTTGGACACTTCGACACTTCGGCACTTCGGCAAGCTCAGTGTGACAGGCTTAGGTTGACAGGCTCACTTCGACGGGCTCAGTGTGACAGTCTACCATTGACGTGTTTTGTATAAACTTGTAATTCAATAAAACCGCAAAGGTTTAATTAATTAACGCGGTTACATTAAAATTTCAGGCCCTTTTTCACCTTGATTAAAAATTAATTCAGTATTAAAATACAGGCTAATCTCCACCCCCTTGATTTTCAGAAAATTAAATTATTTGTAAACAATCAATTGTTTATAAAACGTTAATTTATTGATTATCAGGTATTTGATTAAATTTATCTGTAAACTTTTTAATAATGAAAATAACAGTTGATGCATATTTTTTCATACATTTATCCCGCTGAAATAAGCGACTTCTAATCAAATTTTACAATCAAAATGAAAATCGAAACTACCCAAACCCCGGCAAAAACGTACACACAGGATCAAGCATTTAAAGCTTCTGTAGCATATTTTAAAGGCGATGAGCTTGCGGCCAGGGTTTGGATCAATAAATACGCTTTAAAAGATTCTTACGGCAACATTTACGAAAAGGATCCACAGGCTATGCACGTGAGATTGGCAAAGGAAATAGCAAGAATTGAAGCGAATTATGCCAATCCAATGGCAGAGAGCGAAGTTTTGGGACTTATCGAGAATTTTAAATACATCGTACCGCAGGGAAGTCCAATGGCGGGAATTGGCAATAAATACCAAACCGGGTCTTTATCCAATTGTTTTGTAATTGGGAATGAGGGTGACAGTGATTCCTATGGAAGCATCATGAAGATAGACCAGGAGCAGGTGCAGCTTATGAAGCGACGTGGCGGAGTGGGACATGACCTTTCGCACATTCGGCCAAAAGGTTCCCCGGTAAAAAACTCGGCCCTTACTTCTACCGGGCTGGTGCCTTTTATGGAACGCTACTCCAATTCTACCCGTGAAGTAGCGCAGGATGGACGAAGAGGCGCTTTAATGCTTTCAGTTTCTATAAATCACCCGGATGCAGAAGATTTTATAGATGCAAAAATGGAGCAGGGAAAAGTTACCGGAGCCAATGTTTCGGTAAGGATTGATGATGACTTCATGAAAGCGGTTAAATCCAATTCCAAATATATTCAGAAATTCCCGATTCACAGCGATAACCCAAAATATACCCATGAGATAGAAGCCGGAGCAATTTGGAATAAGATTGTAAACAACGCATGGAAATCTGCAGAGCCTGGAATCCTTTTTTGGGATACCATCACCCGGGAGTCGGTGCCAGATTGTTATGCAGATCTTGGCTATAAAACGGTTTCTACCAATCCTTGTGGGGAAATTCCGTTATGCCCATACGATTCCTGCAGGTTGCTGGCCATCAATTTGTTTTCTTATGTTGAAAATCCGTTTACAGCTGAGGCAGGTTTCAATTTTGACCTGTTTAAAAAACATGTTGCTATTGCACAACGAATCATGGATGATATCATCGACCTGGAACTTGAGAAAATTGATGCAATTTTAGCCAAGATAGCTGCCGATCCTGAAAATGATGAGATTAAAAGAGTAGAACGAAATCTTTGGCTGGAGATTCGTAAAAAAGCACGGGAAGGGCGACGTACCGGGGTTGGAATTACTGCTGAAGGCGATATGCTTGCCGGACTTGGAATAAAGTACGGAAGCGAGAAAGGGATAGAATTTTCAGTAAAAATACATAAAACCCTTGCTATCGAGGCGTACCGAAGTTCTGTTGAAATGGCTAAAGAACGCGGTGCTTTTGAGTTCTATGATTCAGAAAAAGAAAAGAACAATCCGTTTATTCAGCGAATCAAGGAGGAAGATGAAAAACTCTACTTCGAAATGACGGAATACGGAAGAAGAAATATTGCACTTTTAACCATCGCCCCTACCGGGACTACGAGTTTAATGACGCAAACCACCTCTGGAATTGAGCCTGTATTTATGCCGGTTTACAAAAGGAGAAGAAAGGTAAACCCAAACGATAAGGAAGCCAGGGTAGATTTTGTAGATGAAACCGGGGATTCCTGGGAAGAATACGTGGTTTTCCATCACAGGTTCAAGCAATGGATGGAAGCGAATGGATATGAAATAGACAAGAACTACACGCAGAAGGATCTTGACAAATTGGTGAAAAAATCCCCGTACTACAAAGCAACTTCCAATGATATTGACTGGCTTAGCAAAGTTAAAATGCAGGGAGCTGTTCAAAAATGGGTAGATCATTCCATAAGTGTGACCATTAACCTGCCAAATGATGCTACCGAGGAATTGGTAGGAAACTTATACCTGCAGGCCTGGGAAGAAGGATGCAAAGGGGTTACCGTGTACCGTGATGGTTCGCGATCCGGAGTTTTAATCTCCAATGAGGAAAAAAAGGACGAAAAAGACAGCCTCTCGAACTTCCCTACCAAACGTCCACAAACTTTGGAGGCAGATGTAGTTCGTTTTCAAAACAACAAGGAAAAATGGATAGCTTTTATAGGGCGTATAGACGAACGTCCTTATGAGATTTTTACTGGTTTTTCCGATGATGAAGATGGAATTTTGATTCCGCGTTGGGTAAATGAGGGGCTTATTATTAAAAATAAGGATGAAGACGGGAATTCCAGGTATGATTTTCAGTACAAAAATCAGCGTGGATATAAAACCACGATCGAGGGCTTGTCTCATAAATTTGACCCGGAATTCTGGAATTACGCAAAACTGATTTCCAGTACTTTACGCCACGGAATGCCAATTGAAAAAGCGGTAGATCTTATAAACAGTTTGCAATTGGATAATGAATCCATCAACACCTGGAAAAACGGTGTTGCCAGAGCTTTAAAGCGTTTTGTGGCCGACGGTACAGAAGCAAAAGGACAAAAATGTACCAATTGTAACTCTACAAATTTAATTTACCAGGAAGGTTGTTTAACCTGTAAGGATTGTGGTTCTTCTAAATGTGGATAAAAAAGAACCAAGAGCAAAGAGTAAAGAAAAGGCCTTGTTTCTGTGTAGAAATAAATAGCAACAGTTTAAAATTTTAAGATCCGGGCAGTATTTCGAAATTTCGGAATAATGCCCGGTTTTTTTATGTGCAGGTTTATGTGTCATATACATAGACTATAACTCTTGCCAAAACCATTTATCAGTCAAAACAAAGAAGTTTTGGATTGCATGATACGCAGTCTATTTCGGGGTTGGATTTGAAAGGAAATCACTTTAAAAGATAGCTAAATTTTTTTCTGAAAGAAGTAATAACATTCTGTATATTAGAGTATTAATGCTTCTATTATGAAAAAAATTGTTCTAAATCCTTTGTGGCACCGTAATAGGTTTCAGATTGCTATAGGTTTTGATTTTGATGAATCGATCAAATCGCATCTTAAAAAATTAAAAGGGATCTCCTGGAGTCAGACTCACAGGGTCTTTTACCTGGAATTAACTTCAGAAAACAAACAACGGCTTTTTCAGCATTTTAATGATAAGGGTTGGTACGTAGATTATTCAGCATTAAAAGATATAAAAGACCCAGTAGCACAAAAGGAAGGTTTTGTAAAACCGGAGATTTCAAAAGAAACCCGACAAATTTTATGGGAGTTTGTTTCCTATTTGCGCGGAAAACGATTTTCGGAAAGCACGGTAAGAACCTATTATAATTTTGTATTCCTATTTTTGGAGTTTCAGAAAAAAGATCCTTCGGAGTTAACAAACAGGGATGTGGAGCTATTTATTGAGAAGGTGATCGTTAAAAGGAGGTATGCAGTAAGCACGCATCGCCAATGTATTAGCGGGCTGAAACATTTTGCCAGATTGTACACACAATCTAATATTGATCCTAAGGTTATAAGTTCGCCCAAAAAAAGCAGCTATACTCCCACTGTACTTTCCAAAGAAGAAATTATTGACCTTTTGAGAGCTACCCGCAATTTAAAACATCGTGCAGTGCTTGCCCTGATATATTCTTCGGGATTACGGATTGGGGAACTGTTGAATTTAAAAATAGCCGATCTTGATGTGGACCGGCGACAGGTTCATGTGCACCAGGGCAAAGGCAGGAAGGACCGGAATGTGGTGATGGCAGAGAGCATTATTCCGTTGTTATTCAATTATTTGAACACCTATAAACCAGCGATTTATTTTGTTGAAGGATTGGAAGGAGTGGCATACAGTTCATCTTCAGTAAGGGCATTTTTGAAAGTCTCTTGCCAGCGTGCTAAGATACTGAAGAAGGTTTCCCCCCACTGCCTGCGACATTCTTTTGCCACCCATATGCTGGAGAACGGAACCGACATACGCTATATACAGGAAATCTTAGGGCATTCCAGGCCGGAGACCACGATGATTTATACCCATGTGGCGCAAAAAGATCTTTTAAAAATAAGGAGTCCTTTGGATGTTACCCTTGGAGAACTTGCGAAAAACGATAAAGAGGGTGAAAACATGCGTTTATCCCGCAACAATTTGGGATAAAAGAGTAAATTGCTCTCGATATAGCACGTTGCATGCAATAAAACGGGCTTCTGGAAATTAAAATGGATTTTGCGGAAAGGTTACTAAAATGTGGACAACTCCTGGAATTAAATCAAGGGAGCGGACAAAGGAAGGCTCCCTTTTTCAGACTTGTGCGATTGAAATCGTTGAGAGTTTTACTATCAGAACGTTGACACGTACCAAAGTCTGAGGAAAGGTAGCGGAAAGAAACCATATTTTCTATGGAGGATTTCCGGTAATTTTGCAGTTTAATTCCAGGAGTTGGACTCGTAGCCCGAATTTTTTACCAACGATGCTTTATCCAGCGCGAGAGGATAAAGACACATAAGTAAAAATAAAATCCATTTTAAAAGAAATTATTGTAGCACCCGTCTGACTTCGTAATTTTTGATTCGCATTATTAACCAAATAATGCTAAATTACTGCACGCAACGGCGCATAAGCGCCATTTGAAAAAAAACGGCGCTTATACGCAGACGTTCTACACCATTTGACCTACTCAAGCAAAAAGAAATATGAGTATTTTTTAGATACCTTTAAGAATGCTCTAAACTAAAAAGCCAAGAAGTGCTACTGAGTTTGTCGGTAGATTCATTGGAGACAGCAAGAGGCAAAGAGTGCAGTTAGAATTAATTAGAGAAAGTGAAATTATTAT
>NZ_JH594605.1:4659-407981 GCF_000243235.1 Gillisia limnaea DSM 15749 | reverse complement strand
CATGGCATTTGCTATTTCATTGGCGTAGGCCAGGTATCCAATACGAGCTTCCAGCACTTCAATTCCCGCTATTTCCAGCCGTTCCTGAACCTCCTTTTCCAGGGCTTCACTTACTTCATTTAAACTGGAGCGAAGAGTGATATCTTCATCAAGGCCTTCATCTGCAAAATTGTCATAAGGATATAGGCTGGCTAGTTTTCGTACTGCAGCATCTGTTTGCACTACTACAAAGTTTTCAAAATTATCCACTTCAAAAGCTGCTTTATAGGTGTTTTGAACCCGCCATACTAAAATAGTGCTTATCATTATAGGATTTCCCATTTTATCGTTCACCTTTAAACGCTCACTGTCAAAATTCCTCGCCCGGAGAGAGATCTTCTTTTTCACAAATAGCGGGTTAACCCAAAATAATCCATTTTGTTTTACAGTTCCTTTATATTTCCCAAAAAGAAGTAAAACCCTGGATTCATTTGGATTTACAAGAATCAATCCGGCTGCCAGAAAAAAGGACAAAAATATAACCAGAATAAACCAGGGAGATTTAAACATAATAAATCCCGCTATACTAGCTATGAATAGAAGGAAAATAAAAAACAGCATTAAATAGCCGTTGGAGGGACTTGTGGTTTTTTCGTTTGAAGCCATTTTTCGAGTGGTTTTTAATGTGATATTATTTTAATATCGTAAATATATCAAAATAAATTTTAAGTACAAAATCATAACTTAACGTTAAGATAAGATATCCTTCTTTATATTTGCACAATTCCTAACAACAGGATTAATTTTTTTATAGACATCTCAATCGATAGGAGTACACTTATAAATTTCATTTATCCGATTTAAAACAATAAATAGCTCATGAAAAACCTGTTACTAATAACTGTTTTTTTTCTGGGGTTGAGTATTTCCTTTGCTTCAGAATATGACTGGGGACAAAATGGACATCGTGCTACCGGAGAAATAGCTCAAAATTATCTTAGTAAGAAAGCAAAAAAAGAGATTTATAAACTATTACAAGGCAAGAGCCTTGCACTCGTTTCTACTTATGCCGATGAAATTAAGAGTGACTCAAAATACCGGGAATATGGTCCATGGCATTATGTGAATATGCCACCCGGAGAAACAAAATACAATTTGGAAACTGCAAATCCGGATGGTGACCTTCTGGCGGCCTTAAAAAAATGCAAAGCCGTATTACAGGATGAATCTGCTTCCAGAGAGGAAAAGGAATTCTATTTAAAAATGCTTGTTCATTTTGTAGGGGATCTTCATCAACCACTCCACGCGGGAAGGGGAGAAGATAAAGGAGGAAACGACATCCAGGTAAGATGGTATAATGACGGTACGAACATTCACAGTGTTTGGGATACCAAAATGATTGAATCCTTTAATATGAGCTATACCGAATTAGCCGAAAATACCACGGATCTCACCAAAGAAGAAAAACAACAAATCGCTTCGGGAACTTTTGAGGACTGGATGTATGAATCTAATGAGTTAAGCAAGAAAGTATACGCTTCGGCTGAAATTGGTGAAAAACTTGGGTATCGCTACATGTACGATTGGTTTCCTGTAGTGAGGGAACAACTTCAAAAAGGCGGAATTAGGCTGGCCTATGTTTTAAACGAGATTTACAAATAACTAACGCTTAGATACTTTGTTATTTGAGATGGAACGTTGTCGGCTGCATTTAAAGCGGCCGATTTCTTTTTCACGTAATTTTTGATGTTTGGTTTTTCTTCCCTGAACCCTTTTTCTCCAAAGTCTGAAACTACCTGGTTTCAGTTGAAGCCTCATAATTTCTATGACCTCTGCTTCAGTTATTTTAAATTGATATTCGATTGCTTCAAAGGTAGTTCGATCTTCCCAGGCCATTTCTATGATCCTGTCGAGTTCTCTTTCATTAAAATTATGTTTGTTTATAAATTCATTCATCCTACAAAAATATTTCAGAAGTTTTTAAACGACTTATAAAATGGTCCTAAAAGTTAGATTGATCCTTGGAGCCACCTGCTTTTTTGTTTTTGGAAGCTGGTGTTTCCAAAAATGTTGAGTACTACCGGCCATCAAAAATAAGCTGCCGTGTTCGAGGTCCAGTTTAAATCTTTGATCTTTGATATTTTTATGTTTTAACTGAAAACTTCGAACACCTCCCAAACTAACGGAAGCAATTACCGGGTCTATTCCAAGTTCTTTTTCATCGTCCGAATGCCACCCCATACTATCGTTTCCATCCCGGTAAAGGTTCACCAGGCAATGTGTGAAATCTTTTCCGGTATGTGCATTAACTTTTTGTTGTATTTCTAAAAGTTCCAAAGTAAATTTTTTCGGAATTAAAGTCAGATTGGAATAGCTGTATGGCAGTTCATTAATGGCATAAAGGGCTGTTAATCTTGGTTGAGGGATCTTTTTTCCGAAGATTGTAATATCGTGATGCTGCCAGTTCAGTTCTTTCAGAAAGATTTGAAAATATCGATCGGCAGTATTGGGTTCTAAAAAACCCGCACAATACGTGACATTGGCATTCGGGAGATTTAGATTGAATTCTTCAAAACTGAATAAATCCATATTCCTCTAGAATTGGAGATAATAATAGGCCCACCACATTAAACCAAACTGTAACGGAATTCTTAGCCAAAGAGCCCATACCGGAAATCCTGCACCGGCTTTTTTTGAAGATAGCATATAAAAGTGAACCAAAAGAAAAAAGCTTAGCATTAGGATAATTCCATAGATAGCAAGATTTTTTGTTTCTGCAAACATCAATCCTATTCCAAGGAGTATTTCTATAGCACCGCTAAGAAAAACCAGCGATTTATGTGCCGGAAGATAGCGGGGCATGATCCGTAAATAGATTTTTGGTTTTAAAAAATGGAAAAATCCAGCAAGGATATATATTCCAGCCATTAAATACAGATGCCAGGGGTAAATCATATTTAAAATTTTATTTTTAAAGATATAAGAAATTTAAGAAATCACGTTTCCCTCATCATTATTAATTTATTTTAAGTAAAAATGGTGAAAAATTGAGATTTTAACCAAAAAATTTTATAATCATTTGAAATTGACTACTTTTAACCCCCTTAAAATCTTAACCTAACCTCCAAGTTATTGAAAAAAAATTACTATCTAATTTTTCTTATAGGTATTATTTGTGCAAATTCTTTTGCGCAGGATAACGTTTACCTGGATTCTATTTATAAATTATCTTCAAGGTATTTAAGCAAATATGAGTATAAAGAATCTATTGAGACGGCGCTAAGGCTGTTGGAAGAAACGAAAACAATTAACAATGAATATTATCATTACCAGGCCCACAGTAATTTAGGGGCGGCTTTTTCCGATATAAATGATACGCTTTACTCCAGGCAGCATTACAAGGATGCCCTGAAAATTGCATTAGAACTAGATAATGACACTTTGTTGCTTTCCTCCTATAACAATTTAGGAAATGTATATTCCGAAGATATAAATACTACTCAAATTGGGATCGATTATTATAATAAGACAATTGAGCTGGCCACAAAAATGAACTATGAAAGCAAACTGTTGGCACCCACTGCAAACATTGCCTGGACCTACATAGATAACGGGAAATATGACAAAGCCCTGCCGTATTTAAAAGATAGCTGGAAATTGTTGGGCGACAGGGATAATAATTTAATTAAGGCCCAACTCCTCACTTTAATGGGCCGTTATCATATGGGGATAAATGAACTGGAAAATGCAAGGGGACATTTTGAACAAGCTATTCAAAAAACAGAAAAAGACACCCTTATTCTGGAGGCTTCTTTGGCATATAAGGAATATGCAGCCGTGCTGTTTGAGGAAGGGAATTTTGAGGCTGCCTTTATTGCCCTGGAAGAATACAATGGGTTTAAAGATCAAATATTTCAAGAGGAAAAGTTAAAACAAATACGAGACGCAAATATAAAATTTGAGGTTAGTCAATATCAGGAAGACCTGGAAATCGCAAAAGATGAGCAGCTTTATAAGGATGAAGTGATTGCAAAATCCAGAGAGAAGATGTTGGTTTTGGTCATTTCGGCTATTGTAATGTTCATAGTATTAATCATCCTTTTTAGGATAATACTTTCACGAAGAAAGTTAATCCTGGAATTAAGTGAAAAAAATAAGGAACTTCAGCTTGCTAAGGAAGAGGCAGAACGGCTTTCTATTTTAAAGACTCAGTTTTTTTCTACCATTAGTCATGAATTGCGAACCCCTTTGTACGGAGTAATTGGTTTGACTTCTATTTTAATGGAAGATAAATCGCTGATTAAACACGAGAGCGACCTTAAATCTCTCAAATTTTCTGCAGATTATTTGTTGGCTCTTATCAATGATGTGCTTCAAATGAATAAAATGGATTCTAATTTACTCAAATTGGAAAAGCTTCCATTTAATTTAAAGGATCTCATGAAAAGTATTGTGAAGTCCTTTGAGTTTACCAGGCTTCAAAATAAAAACAGCATTCACCTGGATATTGATTCAAATATTACCTATAATTTGATTGGCGATCCGGTAAGACTCTCTCAAATTCTTATGAATCTGGTAGGAAATGCTATGAAATTTACTGAAAGGGGTGGGATCTGGATAACTTCAAGATTGGTAGAGGAAGGGATTGATTCTGTAAAAGTTTATTTCGAAATAAAGGATGACGGTCTTGGAATACCCAAAAGCAAACAGGAAATTATTTTCGAGGAATTCTCGCAGCTAAAATATGAGAATTATAATTATCAAGGCACAGGCCTTGGGCTTCCAATCGTGAAAAAACTATTAAATCTATTTGAATCTGAAATATATCTTGATAGTTCGGAAGGCGAAGGTTCGGTTTTTAGTTTTGAAATAGAATTTAAAAAAGGCGGGTTAAGTAAATCTGAACCTGAAATTGCAGGATCTATTGAGACCAGTTCAACCCTTTCAGAAACAGAAGGAGTTGGGAAGCATATTTTGATTGTGGATGATAACAGGATCAATCAGGTAGTCACTCAGCGAATACTCGAACAAAAATCCTTTAGTTGTGATATAAGTGATAATGGCCTTGATTCCATAGAAAAAATTAAAAATAAAAACTACGATCTGGTACTAATGGATCTTAATATGCCTGGAATTAGTGGTTTGGAGGCTACACGCCAAATCCGGAAATTTAACAAAATCCTCCCTGTGATTGCGCTTACTGCCGTTGAAATAGAGGAGGTACGTCAGGAGATTCATGACGCAGGAATGAACGATATTATCATTAAACCCTATGATAATGCAACTTTTTTCCAGGTGATTTATAGAAATATTTCCAAAGAGGTTGTTGCTCAATAGCATTTCTATTTATCAAATCAATTGTAACTGGACAAACTCCAGGAAATGTAAATGTGAACATCCAAAATCTGGATTGAATCCCGCCGGAAAGGTACGGGAGCAAATTAAGGATTTTAACCCATAGGTGGGATCAATTTAGAGTCTTCCGGTTTCTCAAAAAGATCATCTTTTGGTTTAAAAAAATTAATATTGCTTATTTTTGCCTCACCAATTTGTTTTCCAATACCGTCTTTTTCATCCCAGTTGTGGAAAGTCCAGGTGGTTGCAAAAGGAACTCCATCTAGTACAATATAATCCTTGTAAACTATCACATGAGGATTTTCTTCAGCCTTTTCTATCGCTGTTCCAAAAGTAACGATATAAACCGCGGAGTGTAAAAGTCCTGTTTCTGGTTCCTGGTAGATTATATACCAGTCTTTGGAAGAGTCTCCTATTTGGTTTTCAAAGGCTAGTTTACCTCGATTAAAGGAATCTCCGGCAATTTTTTGAGAGCCCAAAACTTCCCAATTTGTTCCGGGATCGGTTAGTTTAAAAGGTAAAGCAAAAAAATACTGCCAGGTAAACATATCAAATCTGGCTCCTTTTTCTTCGGCTATCTTAGGACACAAAAATACTTCCTTACCATCATAGATCAATTTAGCACCATCTTCTTTATCAATCCGGATCTTTGAGGAGTTCGTTAAACTTGTTATTTTACCCGAAAACCGGGGATTACCTCCAAAAGTTAAATCGATATCAAATGCTACCGCTTTATAGGTGTTCCAGGTTTCCTTATTATGGGCACTTTCTATATTTTGTGCAAAGGCCACGGCAGGTGAAACAGCCCCGTCTCCTATTCCTTCATCCGGTTCTGTCATTATCTTCTCATCTGCCAGCGGTTCTTTTTTTTCATTTTGATTGCAACTAAAAACGACCATTATCAATAAACTAAGGAGCGTACGTTTCATATTTTGTAATTTTGAAGTTGTAAGTTACAAAAGCTTTTCACAAGCATAGAAAAATGGTAGTATTCTTAACGTTTTCTCCTAGCAAGTCTTCGATGCACGCCCTTTGGTCTATAATTTATCTAATAGCTACATGTAGCTTCCGTTTTGTTTACTTCCTTGGCTTGCTGCGAGGTAATTGATTGAAATAAAATCAATTCTTTGGCGAATTTTTAATCCCCCATTGAGGGTTTAATTCCCCGAGGTTCTTGATTTTTTCCATTGGGCTAATGTAGCCAAACTTTCTTATTCTTCGATTGTTGATCATTGACACTACAGGCCAGAGATAAAATCGCTTCTAATTATGAACGGCAGGCATTTTAGAAGGTTTTTCTAAAAATAAATAAAACCCTGGAAGAAATCAATTGCTCCAAAGAAAACTCACTGAGTATGTAAAAGGTAAAACATTCAAAACTTCGATGAAAACCTGGCTTAAAAAGGGGCTTGGGACAAATAAATTTGTTGGGAAAACAAATTAAAATTGCTTTCAGAAAGATTAAGATAATGTTTAGATTGAATTTTGTAATTTTGGCAGCTGATTAAAATTCAGCAATGAATATTGAAATAGGCGGGATGGTCATTTCAAAATTTCAAAGCAGTATTTTTTATGTACAAAACTTATATAAAACCTTTAATAGATTTTTTAGTCGCTTTTATGGCATTACTTATTATAAGTCCTCTATTATTTGTAATAACCTTCCTACTAGCTTTAGCAAATAACGGAAAACCATTTTTCTTCCAAAAAAGACCGGGTGAAAATGGTAGAATTTTCAGGATTGTTAAGTTTAAAACAATGACAGATGAAAAGGATAGTAATGGAAATTTACTGCCGGATTCAAATAGGTTGACTGCGGTAGGGAAATTTGTAAGAAAAACTTCCATCGATGAGATCCCTCAATTATGGAATGTATTAAAAGGCGAAATGAGTATTGTAGGCCCCCGTCCTTTACTGCCGGAATATCTTGGGATTTATAATGAACGTCAGGAAAAACGTCATTTGGTAAGGCCAGGAATTACAGGTTGGGCCCAGGTGAATGGCAGGAATGCGATAAGCTGGAATCAAAAATTTGAGTATGACGTCTGGTATGTTGAACACCTATCTTTTGGACTGGATTTGAAAATACTTTTGAAAACCGTCAAAAAAGTACTTGTTTCAGAAGGAATCAATACTGCTAATATGGCTACTACAGAGCCTTTTAATGGGAGAAATTAAAGATGAACATTTACGGCGCAAGCGGACATTCAAAAGTGATAATTGAGATTGTGAATTCCATTGGAGGCTCAGTTCAAACCATTTTTGATGATGATGAAAATATTTCCGAAGTTTTGAATCATTCCGTAATTCATTCGTTTCCTGAAGTCGCTCTAAATTCAGGTACAGTAATCGCAATAGGAAATAACAGGATTAGAAAAAGTGTCGCCAAGGTATTTAAAGGTAAAATAGAGAAAGTTCTTATTCATAGTGCTGCTTCGGTCTCGGAATCGGTGAAATTAGGGAGAGGAACGGTTGTAATGGCAAATGCCTCTATAAACGCAGAAACTATAATAGGAGAACATTGTATTTTAAATACAGGTTCAACTGTTGAACACGATTGTGAAATCGGGGATTTTGTACACATTTCCCCCAATGCTGCTCTTGCAGGTGGTGTGATAATAGGTGAAGGTTCACATATTGGGATTGGAGCTGTTGTAATTCCGGGTATAAAAATTGGAAGATGGGTTACCATTGGTGCAGGAGCAGTTATAATTAAAAATATTCCCGATTTTGCCACAGTTGTTGGTAATCCTGGTAAGATTATAAAATATACAGAATAATATTTATGCAAAAAAGTAAAATTTGGCTCTCTTCCCCACATATGGGAGGAACAGAAATCAACTATATCCATGAAGCTTTCGAAAAAAACTGGATAGCTCCTTTAGGACCCAATTTAAATGCTTTTGAAGAAGCTATTCAAAATTATTTGACCCCAATATCTTCTCCTTATCGCGGCACAGCGGAGGTTGCAGCTTTAAGTTCCGGAACTGCTGCGCTTCATCTCGCTTTAATATTATTAGGCGTAAAACCAGGAGATGAGGTACTTTGTCAAAGTATGACATTTGCAGCATCTGCAAACCCGATAGCCTATTTAGGAGCAACCCCTATTTTTATAGACAGCGAAAGAGATACATTTAATCTTTGTCCAAATCATCTTGAAGAAGCTATAAAAGACAGGATTTCAAAAGGGAAAACTCCAAAAGCTATCATTGCTGTACATTTGTATGGAATGCCCTACAAAGTCGAAGAAATTCAAGAACTATCAAAAAAATATAGTATTCCCGTGATAGAAGACAGCGCAGAAGCTTTGGGAAGTTCCTTTAAACGTCAAAAATGCGGTACTTTTGGAGATTTTGGAGTGCTATCTTTTAATGGAAATAAAATTATCACTACATCGGGAGGAGGAGCTTTGGTTTCTCATACGGAAGAAAAAAAGCAAAAGGCAGTTTTTCTTGCTACCCAGGCCAGGGATAATGCACCTCATTATCAACATAGTGAAATAGGATATAATTACCGGCTAAGTAACATATCTGCAGGAATTGGTCGTGGTCAAATGGAAATTTTAGATAAACATGTTGCATTACGAAGAAAAATGCACGAATTTTATAAAAATTTATTCAAATCTATAAAAGGTGTAGACGTTTTTTCGGAGCCAACAGAAGATTATTTTTCGAATCATTGGCTTAGTGTGATTTCTATAAATAGTTCCAAAACAAATGGGATAACCCGTGAAGATTTGCGCTTATGCCTTGAAAAAGAAAATATTGAAAGCAGGCCTTTATGGAAACCAATGCACTTACAACCGATTTTTGAGAAAATGCCTTTTTATGGAAGTGGAGTGGCAGAGGATTTATTTACGAATGGATTATGTCTTCCATCCGGATCAAATTTGAATGATGAAGAAAGAGAACGAATAGCAAATGCTATTTGTGGATGTTTTAAGATTTAGTTATAAAAATATGGGAAACCGATTAAAAAGTGCCCTTAAATTTAGTTTATCCAAAGAAGATACTGCTTTGGGGTTGCGCAATATTAAATATTTACCCAGGTGGGTGGTGTTTCTAATCGATATCTTTTTAGTATCGCTGTCCTTTTTGTTAACCATTTTAATAATTCTGGATCTAACCCCCAGCTACTATACTCTGCTAGATTTTCCTATGAAAGCAGTTTTAGGGATCCTGGTAAATATTTTCTTCTTTTTTGTATTTAAGACCTATGCCGGGATCATTCGGTATTCTTCTAATATCGATGCCTTAAAACTTATTCTGGCAACAACCTGTACATTTTTAACCTTAGTTATAATCAACTATATCACTTTTTTCGTTGTAGGCGAAAAGATCTATTTAATAGGTGGTTTACTAATTAATTTATGGATATCTTTTTCCCTGTTGTTCTTATTTCGACTGGGAGTTAAACAGGTATATGAATATTTTAAAATGGCCCGACGAGGGGATGATATCATAAGGACTGTAATTTTGGGTGCCGATGAAAATGCGATTTCTATAGCCGGGGCACTTGATATTGAACACCCAAGAAGGTTTAAAATAGTTGGTTTTTTAACTAAAACAAAACACAATCGCAGCATCCGTATTCTGGATAAACCTGTGATGAAATTTATTGATTCAATAAATATCCAGGTAAAAAGCTTAAATGCTTCTGCCGTGATCTTATCTGAAAATAGTTTTACTTCTGAAGAAAAATTCGCGATTATAGAGGATTGTCTGGAAAATGATATCAAGATTTTTAACGCTCCTCTTATTTCCGATTGGGAAGATAAAGACAAGCCTATTGCCCAAAAAGTTCAATCCCTAAGAATTGAAGATTTGCTGGAAAGGGAACCTATAACTTTGGACAGGGAAAACAAGGTGGAGCAATTAACGGGAAAAACCATTCTTGTCACCGGAGGTGCTGGATCCATTGGAAGTGAAATTGTAAGGCAGGTTGCTAAATATAATCCCAAAAAACTTATTATACTTGACCAGGCCGAAACTCCCCTGCATAATTTACAACTGGAGGTAGAAGCCAAATTTCCAGAACTGCATTATAAATGTATAATTTGTGATGTTGGGAATTTAAGACGTCTTGAAATTATGTTTCAAAACCATCAAATAGATGTGGTATATCATGCGGCTGCATACAAGCATGTGCCTTTGATGGAGGAAAATCCACACGAGGCTGTGTTTGTGAACGTAAGTGGGACCAAAAATTTAGCCGATCTTTCTGTGAAATATAATGTTGGTCATTTCGTGATGGTATCAACAGATAAAGCTGTAAATCCCAGCAACGTGATGGGAGCATCAAAAAGAGCTGCCGAAATGTATGTTCAGTCTTTATATCACAGCCAGGTTGGAAATGGATTTAGGACTACTAAATTTATAACTACCAGATTTGGAAATGTATTAGGCTCTAATGGTTCGGTGGTTCCTTTATTTAGAAAACAAATTGAAAAAGGTGGGCCGGTAACAATTACCCATCCTGATATTATTCGTTATTTCATGACAATTCCAGAGGCCTGCCAACTGGTTTTGGAAGCCGGTACTATGGGAAAAGGTGGTGAGATTTTCGTTTTTGATATGGGAGAGCCTGTAAAAATTATGGATCTTGCTATTAAAATGATCAAACTGGCAGGGTATATTCCTAATAAACATATAAAAATAAAGATCACCGGATTAAGACCCGGTGAGAAATTATATGAAGAATTGCTAACCGAAGAATGTAAAACGCTCCCAACCCATCACAAGAAAATAATGATAGGAATTGATAAGGTTCAGGATTATGACCAAATAAATGAAAAGATTTTAAAAATTATAAAGTCTGCTCATAAACTGAAAAATGACAAGGTTGTTGCGAAATTGAAAGCCCTTATACCCGAATTTATAAGTAATAATTCTACTTACGAAAGTCTTGACAAACCCGTAAGCGTTTCTAAATGATTTGTCTACTAGTTATTTAACACATTTTTATATCTGTGATCTAGCGACTTAATTTTATCCACCTATATTTGCACTTTACCAAAATTTTATGAAATATAATTTAATAGTTGTTTTAATTGGCTTTTTGATTTTAACAAGTTGCTCAACCCGGAAGGAGATCGTATACTTTCAGGGGTCTGAAAAGCTTGAAAACATGAAAAGCCTGATGGAATTTGAACCTGTATTTGAGGTTAATGATATTCTTCACGTTAAAGTTTCTTCTTTAAACGAAGAAGTTGTAGCACCTTTTCAAATGACAACCGGCGGGCAGAGTCAGGGTGGTGGAGGACAGCAAAACCCTTCTTTGATGGGCTATATGGTTGATGTTGATGGAAATATTCAATTCCCGGTATTGGGTAAAGTTCCGGCAGCGGGAAGAAGCAGGAGCGAGCTGGAGTCTTATTTAACAGAAGAGATAAAAACATACGTTACCGATCCTGTAGTGGCAGTAAGATTATTAAATTTTAGGGTTGTTGTGCTTGGAGAAACAGGTGAGTCCGTGGTGCAGGTAGAAAATGAACGAATAAGCGTACCGGAATTATTAGCTACTGTAGGTGGGATAACTTATGACGGAATGCGCGATAATATTTTAATAATAAGAGAGGTAGATGGGGTTAAAACCATTGGCAGGGTAGATATGACAAGTACCGATGTTTTTTCAAATCCCTTTTATTATTTAAAACAAAACGATATAGTTTACGTAGAACCCACTTTAAGAAAGGTGAAATCAGCCGGATTTATAACCAGCTATACAGGCCTGCTTTCTCTTGGTACTACAATTTTTAGTTTAATTATACTTTTTACGAGATAGATATTCATGGAGGAATTACAGGATTTCACAGAGGAGAAGGAATCAAACTTTGACTTAAAAGCAGAAATATTTAAGTATCTCGCGTATTGGAAATGGTTGCTTTTTGGACTTTTATTGGGTGGATTGATCGCCTATCTTTATAATCGTTATACGATCCCTCAATATTATACGCAAGCATCTTTAATGGTGCTAAAGGATAACGAAAATAATATCGCTAGTGCTTTGCCTTCCGGTGGTGGGTCTATTTTGACCTTTGGAGATAATAGTCTTGATAATCAAATTGTCACCCTGAAATCCAAACGTCTGGTAGAAAAGGTGGTAGATGAACTAAATCATAATATTTCTTATTTTATAGAAGGGAATGTAATTACTATAGAGGCGTATAAAAGCAGCCCAGTTATTATCCAGTTTATCACTGCCGATTCAATTGTAAATAAAGCTTCAAAAGCCTTTTTGGTTACTCCAAAATCCGACACCAGTTTTAACCTGGTCGATGAATCTCAGGGTTATAATAAATCCCACGAGATTGGTGAAATTATTGAACTCGATGGACTAAAATTCTCCATAGTTCCCAGGTCCGGACCAGATTCTTCCTTTAAAAATTCAAAAACAGTCCAAATAAATATTAACCCCGTTGATAGGGTAGCAGGGGATTATATATCGAAATTGGTAATTGGACCAAAAGGAAAAGCGGCGGACATCCTCTCTCTGGGAATCGTGCAGGAAGAAAGTACTAAGTCGGAAGATTTTCTTAATAATTTGATGCAGCAGTTCAATGCTGATGGTGTTACCGACAAAAGACAGGTTGCCTTAAGTACTACTGAATTTATTCAGGACAGGCTGGAATTGATCACTTCAGAACTCGATTCTGTGGAAGGTGGAATGGCAGATTTCAAAAGGGAAAATCAGTTTATGGATGTCGGTAGCGGGGCAAGTGAATACCTTTCTAAATCTACCCAGGCAGAACAACAGGCCTTTGAAATAGAAACCCAGTTGATGATTATTAGATCTATTGAGGAACTTTTGAATAAACGGGAAGGGTATCAATTGCTGCCTGCAAGTCTGGGAATTCAAGATGGTGAGATTTCGGGTTTAATATCGACCTATAATTCCCTTGTCCTGGAGCGAAACGCCTATTTAAGAACTTCCACCCCTCAAAACCCTGTTGTGGCAACTATAACTGCCCAATTGGATTCGCTAAGGGAAAACTTAAGGGATAATATCCGGAGTGCTGTTAGTTCCCTGAATATACAACTTGGCGTATTAAATCAATTGGATAGAAGTTCTCAAAGCCAATTCAGTACTTTTCCCGGTTTAGAAAAAGGAATGCGGGGAATTGAACGTCAACAGCAAATAAAGGAGCAGCTGTATTTATTTCTTTTACAAAGAAGGGAGGAGGCCGCTATAGCCTTTGCGGTAACCTCCCCGGTTTCAAAGATCATAGACCCTGCATATACAATGTCATCCCCCGTAGATCCTAAACCCTGGCTTATATTAGTGGGAGGTTTTCTTATCGGGTTGATTCTGCCTTTGCTTATTTTGTTTGCCAAATTTATGCTGGACACAAAAGTGCATCATAAAGGAGATCTGGCAACGCTAATTAAAAATATTCCATTTTTAGGAGAGGTTCCCAAAATCGCTAACGAAAGTGAAGTAGTCATTCAGTTAAATGACCGTTCTCCTTTGGCGGAGTCTTTTAGGATATTAAGAACCAACCTGGCTTATTTGGTAAAGGCCAAAAAGGAAAACCGAGGGGAAATCATTTTTGTAACTTCTACGATCAAAGGTGAGGGGAAAACTTTTATATCCTATAATCTCGCACGAACATTAGCTACAACCAAAAAGAAGGTAATTATTATTGGGGCAGATATCAGGAATCCGAAATTACACCGATATGTTCAAGCGCCCATGGATACTAAAGGTTTATCCGATTATTTATATGATCTGGATATCAATCCTAAAGATATTATTGCTTCTTCAGAAGACAGGGAAATTCAGGTTGATCTAATTTTATCTGGGACTATACCACCTAATCCTGCTGAACTTTTTATGAATGACAGGATGGAGCTTCTTTTAAAGGAACTTGCCCAATCCTATGATTTCATAATTGTAGATACTGCGCCAACAATGATCGTTACAGATACCTTGCTTATTAGTCCGCTGGCAGATACCACGCTTTATGTAACCAGATCTGGTTACACCGAAAAGAAATTACTTGATTTCCCAAAAGATTTGAAACAACAGGGAAAACTAAAAGGGCTGGCAGTGATTTTAAACGATGTAGATTATTCTAAATTCTCTTATGGTGCCCAATATGGTTATTCTTATGGATATGGATATGGTTACGGAGTGGATAAGCAATCAAGAATCAAGAGGGTTTTGAAAAAACCCTTCGGGAAAACTAAGGTTTAAAAATATTGCTTTGTTTTTTCAATCACTTTTTTAACCAAAGCTTCTGTTTTTTTATTGAGTTTGATGGAGGCTAGTTTTTGTAAATGCTGATCTCTGTGGGCATCGCTTCCTATAAAATCGATCATTCCTTTTTCCAATAATAGAAGGGCGGTTTTTTGCATATTCGTCCCGTAATGCGGAGTAAGAGAAAGTATATTTAGTTGAAAATAACATCCACGGTTTTTTAGTTCTTCATACTTTCTAAGATCCTTTGTATGGTAATAGGAATATCTTTCAGGATGAGCTAAAACAGGTTTGTAGCCGTGAGTTTGGATTTTGAATAATATCTCTTTTAGATTTATAGGTGCCTGGAAATAGGACATTTCTACCAATACAAGCTTATCCTTCAAAACCAGCAACTTTTCATTTTCTAAAAGCTCTAAAAAATTCTGGTCCATCATATATTCGGCAGCGGCCTTAATAGTAGTGTTTTTCAGTAGTTCATTCTTAGAAATAGCTTTCTGTACTGTTTCAAGTGCGGCGTTTATAATTTGGGGCGTGTTCGGGTAATAATCATTCATGATGTGCGGAGTAGCTATAAAATTTGTAATTCCTATCTCCTTAAATTTTAAAAGCAAATTCATAGACTCCTCGATATTGGCAGCACCATCATCTATTCCTGGAAGTATATGGTTGTGAACATCGGTTATACCTTGCAGTTGATCTATTAGAAACCTTTTCCTTTCAAAAATTGATAACATAAAACATCATTTTATCTTGTAAAATTACATATTTTTAACTCCATTTAAAGTTATTAGCTCCATTTAATCATTACTGTATTTTTCCCCGATATGAAAATAAAATTATTAGCTCCCTTGTTTTTTGTGTTTTTTGGCTTTCTAAATGCGCAGGAAGTAGAATTTTCAGGCTCTTTTAGCACAAAAGGTTTATTTTATTCTGAAGACGAATCCCCTTTCTGGATGCATAGCAATCAGCGGGGGAGAGTTGACGAACTTTCCAATTTCTCCGGATGGATTAATGGGCAGGCAAAATATCAGATTGGTGAAAATGCCGGTTTAGAACTGGGACTTGGCGGTTTGTATCAGGATGGATATACAGATAAACTTCAGCTGGATGAATCGTATTTAGCATTTCAAAATTCATGGCTTTCCATTGTAGCAGGTAGAAAACAACGTGCCGAACTTTATAATGGACTTAGCGCATCCAATCAAAACATCTTATGGTCCCTCAATGCAAGACCACTTCCGGGAGTTCAAATTTCAACTACCAGACCTATCTTTTTCAAGAACAATCAGGGGATTGGTTTTAAAGCTTCCCTGGAGGAATATCTTATGGACGATGAGCGCTATGTAGATAATACCAGACTGCATCATAAAAGTTTTCACCTGGTCTACAAAGGGTCCGAAAATTTTCAGATCACTGCAGGATTGCAACATTTTGTTCAGTGGGCAGGTACTTCACCTGATTTTGGAAAATTACCGGGCAGTTTCAGTGATTATATCGATGTGTTTACCGGAAAAGAAGGGGATGATACGGTAGGTGGGCAAGAAGCTAATGCTCTTGGAAATCATCTTGGAAGCTATGAAGTATATATAGATACCAGGATAGCCAATTACAATGTTCAATTTATATACAATCATTTGTTTGAGGATGGATCGGGGAGAGTTTTAAGGAATACCCCAGACGGGCGTTATGGTGTATATATTGAAGATCCAAACCCCGGTAAATGGATCGATGCTTTTATCTATGAATTTTATTATACCAAGGATCAGAGCGATACTGATATTACCACAGACGGTGAAGACAATTATTTTAATAACAATCTATACCGTTCCGGGTGGACGTATGAAAGCAGAATTTTAGGGGTTCCTTTTATAACTCTTGATGAAAACAGGTTTAGAGTGAACAACAATAAAATTGTTGCACAACATATAGGGATTTCAGGAATTGCTTTTGAAAAACTCCCCTATAAACTTCTTAGCAGTTACAGGAGAAATTACGGGGGTAAGGGTACTTCTTCTAATAAGAACAATATTTTATCCACTTATCTGGAACTCAAGGTTTGGCAGAATCTATTGGATGTGAATATACAGCTGGGGGCAGATATGATTTCAGAATCTTCAACAAATCTGGGTATTGGTTTGCAGATTAGTAAAAGTTTCTTCTGATAATTTTGTTATCCTTAAAGTTTTTGTATTTTGATCTTTTTTTATCAGTAATACGTACCCCAAAACCTACGTAAATGCGAAATAAACCTAAAGAAAGTGCTTCCCGCAATACGATCATTCAGGAAATACTTGCGGGCTTTCCATCTTCACAGAAATCTATAAATGCTTTAATCAATCTCCGTTTAAACGGGGATTTGGAGTCAATAAATGCTCCGGCAGCAAAAATTATAAGCGATCAATTTAATACAAAACTTTCCCAGGGTGATTCGATATTAACAATTGTTCCCACAGCAAATCTTGAATCTTTTGGAAAATATTTGAAAACTGCCTGTTCCGGTGTGTTTAATAAATACCGGGTCCCGTCCACAGAAGCCCGGGAATCTGTTAGCTTTTTATTTTCTCCCGTTTTTGATGAATTTGATGCAGTTAAATATATTCAGATCCTAATCAATTATGAAGAAAACCCAGTAGAAAACAAGGCAATAATTGAAGATGATTTAAAAGGACTGTTAGATGATTCCAATATAGGTGTTTTCTTGACTAGACCCACGGGAGAAATTCTGGATGTCAATACTGCGGCTAGTCTGATGTTTGATTATAATATCGAGGAATTTCGAAAGAATGAAAGAGATGTACTCTTTGATTCCAGTGATGGAAAATTGACGAAGATGTTAAAAATCAGGAAAATAAAAGGCTTTGTGAAAGGGGAACTCACAGCGATCAAAAAGGATGGATCCAAATTCCCGGTTGAGATGTTTTCTTCTATTTATAAGGATAGTTCCGGACAGGAATATGCAACTAGCATTTTATTTGATATATCCAGGCAACGCCTTCAAAAAATTGAACTTTCTAAAACCAACCAAATTTTTGAATCCCTTTTTAAAGGTCATCCGGATTCTGTGTACTCGTTTGATCTGGAAGGGAATTTTATAAGTGTAAACCCCAGTGCGCTAAGTTTGAGTGAAGGATCAACAGATCAACTTCTAAATATGAGCTTTGCAAGCTTGATTCCGGAAGTAGATCTTCCAAGGGTTTACAAACATTTTGAAAAAGCCTGCCAGGGAGAAACCCAAAGTTATAACACCGGTTTTATTAGTTTAAAAGGAAATAAAAGAAGGCTCCATATTACCAATTTCCCAATTATTTCCGGCGATAAGATAACAGGCGTCTTTGGTGTTGCACGCGATATAACAGAGGTTGAAAGAAATAAAAGCAAAGCAAAACAAAGTGGGGATCGTCTCAGGAAAATTTTAGATCAGTCCCTGGATGTGATTTGTACAATAAATGAAGAAGGTAAGTTTATAGAAGTGAGTGCCGTGAGTTTTATAAACTGGGGTTATACCCCGGAAGAACTTATAGGGATGGATTATATGGAGCTGGTTCATCCTGATGATAGAGCGGCTACAAAAACAGTAGCCGCTGAAATAAGCAGCGGTTCCAATGTGAATAATTTCTTGAACAGATCCATAAAAAAGGATGGTGGTATAGTCTCTAATATTTGGGCGGTGCAATGGAATGAGGACGAGAAATTAATGTATTGTATCGCAAAAGATGCATCAGAAATTTTAGAGGCTGAAAGACTTTTAACACGGGAGCGTAATTTATTAAAGGCAATTATCAATAATATTCCCGATTATATTTTTGTAATTGACAAGGATCACAAAACATTACTTTCCAATAAGAAATTTTATGCGGATTACCTTGGAGGAACAAATGAAAATATCACTCTAAACCTTAAGCCTTCCGATTATTTTCCTGAAGAAGAGGCTAAGGAAATTATGCAAGACAATGAACGCATAATGGAAAGTGGGAAACCCATAATCAATCGTCAGGATATCATTTATGATTACAAAGGGAGAAAGGATGTAATTTTATTGTCTAAAGTCCCATTGAGGACAGAAAGTGGAAAGGTAGAAGGAATGGTTGGAATAGGCAGGAATATCACTGCTACCTATTATTTTGAGCAAGAACAAAAATTGATCTATGAGATTCTTACCTCCCTAAGCAAAGCTTCAAATTTAACTTCAGGGCTAAATAAAATAATTAAGAAGATCGCTGAATTTTTAAACTTACAGGTTGCTGAAGCCTGGGAAGTGGGTTACGATAGTTCTGTTATAAGAAAAATAACAGATTTTATTCAGGGCGAAGAAAATTTGATTATGCGTAATTCTTTGAAGTTTTGTAAAAAAGGTGAGGGCTTTCCAGGAATTATTTGGGAGTCAAAGTCGGTAGAAATTTGGGGTAATTTACAAGAGGACAAGCGATTTATGAGAAGAAAATCATTGCTGAAAACCGATATAACTTTTGGGATAGGAGTTCCCCTTATATTTAAGAACGAAGTTATTGCAGTTCTTACTTTTTACGGAAATAAAGTTGAGCCCTATACTGGAATCGTACAATTATTGCAACGCTTGTCCATTCAAATATCCACAGCGATCAAAAGAAAGGTTACCGAAAATCAGCTAAATAATATGTTCCGCCATACTCCAAATCTTATCGCGGTTATAGGATTGGATGGATATTTAAAGCGGGTAAACCCAGCGTTCTTTGATGTTTTTGGATACACGGAACAAGAACTTTTAACCCAGGCATTTATAAAATTTTTACATCCCGATGAAGGTACTGTAGTAGTGGAACGCTTAAAAGAAGTGGCGTCGGGCCGGAAACCCCAATCTTTTCAAAACCGCTGTTTGGCAAAAAATGGGGATTGGAAATGGATTTCCTGGACACCTTCAGAGTTTATTGAAGAAGATGGGATTGTACATTTATTTGGAATAGATATTACTCCTATAAAAACCGCAAACCTTGAACTTTTAAAATATAAGAACATCATAGAGAGCACAAAAGATGGAATTGGTCTTATCTCTTTTGAGAACGATGCGGTATTTCTCAATAGTTCTTTGAGAGAAATCCTTGGTGTTTCTGAATCTGAATTAAAAGGAGTCGCTTCTGTTAAAGATTTATATGCAGATGAGATTATTGCAGATACTGTATTTTCAAGCCTTCTTTCAGGAAAATACTGGGAAGGGGATATTAAGCTGAAAAATAGAAATGGTAAAATTTTCAATTTTCACTTAAGTGCGGGACCAGTTTTTAATGAATCCGGAGAGCTCATAGCTATTTTTGGTTTGCATACAGATATTAGTGAACGTATTGCAAACGAAGCGGCCCTTCAACAATATGGAAACCGGATCAATAATATTTTAGAAAGCATAACAGATGGTTTCTTTTCAATCTCTAAGGACTGGGAGGTTACTTATTGGAACAAAGAGGCTGAAAATTTGCTGGGGATAAAAAGAAGTACCATTTTACATAAAAATTTATGGGATTATTTTCCTGAAGCAAAAAAGTCACTTTTTTATTCTAAATATAAGGAAGCGTTAGACACAGCACAAAAAGTTTCTTTTGAAGAGCATTTTGAACCGTTGCAAAAATGGTTCGAAGTGAATGCATATCCTGGAAAGGATGGATTATCTATTTATTTTAAGGATATCTCAGATAGGAAAAATTTCAATGAGCAGATAAGGATTGCTAAAGAACGCTATGATTTGGTTTCCAAAGTTACACAAGAAGCGGTATATGATTGGAATATAATTGAAAATGCTATTGAATGGAGTGATGCTTATTATTCGCTTTTTGGATACCTAAGACAAACTGCTGCTGAAACCGTTGAAAATTGGGAAAATATCATTCATCCGGAAGATAGGCAGGCTTTGATAGATAACTTAAATACCGTTTTAAAGAATGCTTCTCAATCACAGTGGCAAATAGAGTACAGAGTAATTAAGGGGGATAAAACTCAGGCGGTTGTTTTAGAACGCGGTTATATTATAAGGGATACCACCGGTAAAGCTGTTAGAATGATTGGATCCCTTCAGGATATTACAGGACTCAAACAAAATGAAAGAGCCTTAGAAGAGCTAAACTTTAAACTAAAGAACAGGGCAAATGAGCTGGCCGTTTCCAATGCAGAACTGGAACAGTTTGCATATATTGCCTCACATGACCTTCAGGAACCATTGCGAATGGTAACAAGTTTTCTATCCCAACTTCAGAAAAAATATGAAGGTCAATTAGACGATAAGGCACAGCAATACATTCATTTTGCTACAGATGGTGCCGTGAGAATGCGACAAATTATTCTGGATCTTCTTGAATATTCCAGGGTTGGAAGAATGGATTACCGGCTTGAGGAAATAGACTTAAATGAGCTTATTTCAGGGATTACCGGATTGTACAAAACCTTAATAGAAGAAACCAATGCTGTTATTAATTACGGGGAACTTCCCACTATTGAGGCTGCAAAAACCCCTTTACAACGGGTGCTTTCAAATTTGATTAGCAATGCTTTTAAATATCACCGAAAAAATGTTCCTCCCGTTATCGATATAAAAGTCCTTGAACACAAAAGTTCCTGGGAATTTATAATAGCCGACAACGGAATAGGCATACGCACCCAGTTTTTCGATAAAATTTTTACTATTTTTCAACGTTTGCATGCCCGGGATGAATATTCAGGAACCGGTATTGGTCTGGCAATCTGTAAAAAAATTGTGGAAAATCACGGTGGTGAAATCTGGTTAACTTCTGAAGAAGGCAAAGGGAGTACTTTTCATTTTACTATCCAAAAATAATTTTAGTATATTTATAACCCCCAATCATACCTACCTATGAAATTAATTGATATTCTATTAGTAGAAGATAATGAAGGAGATATCGTATTAACTACTGAAGCCCTTAAGGAGGGTAAAATAGCCAATAGAATTTCAGTGGTCAAAGATGGAATGGAAGCTTTGGAGTTTCTGGAGAAAAAAGGTGATTATAAGGATGCAATAACTCCGGATTTGATCTTACTAGATATAAATTTACCAAAAATGAATGGTCATGAGGTTTTAACAAAAATTAAAACTATAGACCACCTTAGGCATCTCCCGGTCATTATTCTTAGTACTTCTTCTTCTCAGGAGGACGTGATGAATTCCTATAAAAATTATGCCAACTGTTATATTACCAAACCCGTGGATGCCAACGATTTTTTAAAAGTTGTTTCCTCCATTGAAGATTTTTGGATTTCGGTTGTTCAATTACCTAAAAAAGATTAAGTCGCTCTATGTCCTACATTCCCCCTGTTTTAAAAATTTTGGTAATTGAAGACCATCTAGGGGATTTCATTCTAATAGAGGACTATTTAAATGAAATTCAATCGGATGTGGATATTAAACGGGCCTGCACTTTTGAGGAAGCCAAAACTATTTTAAAATCCGATATTGAGCTGGATGCTATCTTACTTGATCTCTCCCTGCCAGATGTTGATGATAGGGAGATTTTAGTTAAAGATGTTGTTGAATTTTCAAACAGATGTGCTGTAATTGTACTTACCGGTTTTGGGGATAGAGACTTTGGTGTTAAAACCTTGTCTTTAGGGATTTCAGATTATCTACTGAAAGATGAACTCAATGTTTCTCAACTTTCAAAAAGTATATTTTATAGTATCGAACGCAAAAAATCCCAAAAACAGCTTTCAGAATCTGAGAAGAATTACAAAGCCCTGTTTAACCACAGCCCTATGCCTATGTGGGTTTTAGATAGAAATAGCCTCAAATTTTTAAGTGTGAATGATGCTGCTTTAGAATTATACCAGTATACACGGGAAGAATTTATGAATTTTACTGTTAGGGACCTTTGGGTTAATCCTGAGCCAAAAATTGAGATATTTGTTCAAAGAAAACGTCATGATTTTTTTGGTTTTAGTATTTCCCATAAAAAAAAGGATGGGGAAATTATGCATCTGGAAATACAAAGCAATCCAATAAGCTTTGATGGGCATGAGGCACGTGTAACTTTAGTGAATAATGTAACAGCCAGAATAAAAGCGGAAGATCAACTAGCGAGGAGTGATAAACGATTTAAAGCTTTGGTCCAGGAAGCTTCAGATCTCGTAATGATACTGGATTTTAATGGAAATTTTTCTCATGTGAGTCCCTCTTCCGATCTGGTGATGGGCATTCCTGCAGATCAAATGCTTGAAATGAATTTCTTCGATCTTATCCATCGGGAAGATATAAACCAGGTTAAGAAAAATATTTTAAAGCTTAAAAATAATAAGCGAATCCAGATTCCTTCTTATCGTATTAAAACTTCCTCAAATGAATGGAGGTGGATTGAAACCGTTTTTACAAATCTTATAATGGATCCTGCCGTTAACGGCTTGGTAGCTAATTCCCGGGATGTTACTGAATTTGTGAATCAGGAGCGAAAACTCATGGATAGTTTGCAACGCTATGATATAGTTGCAAAGGCCACCAGTGATACCATTTCAGATTACGATGTACAAAAGGATATCTTAAAATTTAACGAAGGGATTTTTACCATGTTTGGTTACAAAATTGCCGAAATTAAAGTAGGGAGAGCATGGTGGAGGGAAAGGATCCATCCGGAAGACAGGGAACGGCTCTATAAAAACACAGATGAAGTTTATAAGTTCAACAAATCTACCTTGCAAATTGAATATAGGTTTCGTTGTGCCGATGGCAGCTACCGTTATGTTTTAGACAGGAGTTTTTTGGTGAAAGATTCAAAGGGTAATCCTTTGCGAATAATTGGCTCTATGCAGGATATTACAGAGATACAAAATCATATACAAACCATTGAAGATCACAATGAGCGCCTAAAGGACATTGCCTGGACGCAATCCCATGTGGTTCGCGCTCCGCTTGCAAGAATAATGGGAATTATAGATTTAATGCAAACTCACGATGATATTGTAAACCAGGAAGAATTATTGAAACATATCCTGCATTCTGCTACAGAACTAGATGGAATTATTCGCAAGATCACAAATCAAACCGAACAGGTAACACAAAACTTTCCGGAATGTTAAAAGTATTGATAATTGATGATGATTCCATTGTGCTTTTTATTCAGGAAAAGATGCTTAAAAAATATGGGATTACAGATGCCCCAATCTCTTTTCAGGATGCCAGGAAAGCAATTGATTTTTTGAAAATTCAGAAATCCGGGGATATATTTTTGATTTTGCTGGATATCAACATGCCCGGGATGAATGGATGGGATGTTTTAGATGTTATAAGGGAAATGGAAATTTCGGAAAAAGTTTTTGTGTTTATGGTAACTTCTTCAATAGATAATTACGACAAGGAAAAGGCGAAAAATTATAAAAATGTTATTAGTTTTATAGAAAAACCAATTTCTGTCGATAATTGTATAAAAATAAAAGAGCATCCTGAACTAAAGCCATATCTTTTGGATTAATTATAAATCGGTTTCCTGGGGACTTCCATTTTCTATCTTTTCGTTTGCCCATTCTTTTTCATCTCCATCTGCTTTTTCGGGTTCTTCCTGAAAAGATCTTCCCTTTGGCTCATAATTTAGTTTAATATACATAGGGAAATGATCAGAATTAATACTTTTTAAACGCTTAATTTCTATTAAGGTGAAATCTTTTGTGTGAAAAACATGGTCTAACGGCCAGCGTAAAAGAGCATAATCCACGTGAAAAGTATTGTAAAATCCTCTTCCTATCCTTGGGTCCAGTAAGCCGCTTAATTTTTGGAATAATTTAGTTGTCCTGGACCAGGCCACATCGTTTAGATCTCCAAATACCAGGATGGAATCCTTCTCTGTATTAATTTCTCTTCCTACCAGTAATAGCTCGGCATCCCGGTTTGTCGAAGTATCATCTTCACTTGGACTTGGAGGTTTAGGATGTAAACAGTGGAACTTTATCCTTTCCCCATTTCGCAACCGTACATATCCATGAATTGACGGAATCTCATCGCTAATGAGATATTTTATTTCTATATGCTCCAGCTTTAATTTTGAATAAAGGTGCATTCCATAGAAATTATCCATCGGAATTTTCACAGTATAAATATATTCATCTTCAATAACTGAAAGTTCATTTTCCCAACGCTGGTCGCTTTCCAATGTTAATAGTATATCGGGTTTATTAGCTTGAACAAGATCAAGTAATTTATCCGATCTCTTATTTGTGGTTAACACATTGCTTATTAAAATTGAGATCACCCCTCTAGGATCACTCCCTTTGAATTTAAGTACTACTTTTTTTGAAAGAATTGTATATGGAAATATTTTTACTGCCTGATAGATGAAACTTGAAAGCAATAAAATCACTATTATATAATGATAGACTGCCCCAAACGTATAAAATATTAGCGAGAGGGAGATCATAAGAAGAATAAGGAAACTTATTTGAAGTCGGGGGAAATCAAATCCCCTAATCCACCATTGATCAAACTTGGTAAGCGAGGCCAGAGTTGGTATCAACATCAATAAACTAAAAAAGGTAATTATTATTTCCGGAATATTCATCAAACTGCTGTTAACTGTAAAATTACATCATAAATTTGATTTCTGGCAAACATTAATCCGCAGCATTTTATTAACAAATATTTAGTCTGTGTTTATAAAGATCATTTTTTAGGTTGCGTTTAATTGTTTTAACTTTATAGATTTAATATACGCCAGGTGTTCTTACTACGAAATAAAATTATTTCTGAAGTTATTGCAACCAACTATACATGGAATTTTTTTATTTCCTGAGAGTCCTAAATAAATAAACCTACAAATGAAGAAGAAGGATGCTACCATAAGAAAAGGTTTTGTATTCAAGAAATTTGAAGAGCCCGAAAAATCACCTTTTGAAAAGCTTTTTGAAATTTTTAAAGAATTGATCACCCATACTTCAGGAGATTTTGATGAAGCGATAGATTGGTTGCGTCAGCTTGATGTTGAGTACAAACTCACAGATAAGTATTATACCATAGATGATTTTATTGAAGATTTGAAGAAAAAGGGATACATCCGTGAGGAAATTGATCCCAATGGAAAGGGTGGAATGGCGATTACTGCAAAAACCGAAAGAGCGATTCGTCAACAAGCCTTAAATCAAATCTTCGGAAAATTAAAACGCAGCAAATCCGGAAATCACAGCACAAAACAGCAGGGACTGGGAGATGAACATACCGGGGAATTCAAGGAATTCCATTATGGGGATTCCCTGGATAAAATTTCCATGACCGAGAGTTTAAAAAATGCCCAAATCAATCATGGTCCGGGAGATTTTAAAATGACTGAAGATGACCTGGTGGTGGAGGAAACCCATCATAAATCTCAAATGAGTACAGTGTTAATGATAGATATAAGTCATAGCATGATCCTTTATGGAGAAGACAGGATCACTCCGGCTAAGAAAGTTGCGATGGCGCTGGCAGAACTTATCACTACTCGATATCCCAAAGACACGTTGGATATCCTTGTTTTTGGAAATGATGCCTGGGCGATTTCCATTGGCGATTTGCCCTATCTTACAGTTGGGCCCTACCACACAAATACGGTGGCAGGATTGGAACTGGCTATGGACCTGCTTCGAAGAAAACGAAATACCAACAAACAAATCTTTATGATTACAGACGGAAAACCCAGCTGCATAAGAGAGCGGGATGGAACCTATTATAAAAACAGTGTAGGGCTTGATCCATACATTATCGATAAATGTTATAATATGGCACAAAAGGCCAGAAAGCTCCATATTCCTATAACGACGTTTATGATCGCACAGGATCCTTATCTGGAACGATTTGTTCGTGAATTTACGCAGGCAAATCAGGGAAAAGCTTTTTTCACCGGATTAAAGGGATTGGGTGAAATGATCTTTGAAGATTATGAAAGCAATAGAAAGAGAAGAATTAAAGGATAAGGTAATAATTCAGGATTGATATAAAACCTAAAGGAATAGCAGCTCTAATGCTGCAACTTTAAATCAATAAAGCAGTAGGACCAGCTGTTTAGTATTCAAAATAAAGTAAACCTTCGGAAATACCGAAAATGAAAATTTATAAATTAGAGATAAAATATCCTTTTTAAAACCATGTATTCCAACAAAAAGAGGGTTCTATGGATATTAGATATTTCCGCTAAAAAAATAATATAAAATGAAAACAGAAAATATAAAAACCTTTGAAGCGCTGAAAAAATCAGGCTATAGAAGTAGAAGTATAAAAGAAGAATTAAGGCAGAATTTACTTGAAAAAATAAGGAATGACGACCCTGCATTTGAAGGAATTCATGGGTATGAAAATTCAGTAATTCCGGAACTGGAGCGGGCAATTCTATCTAAACATAATATTAATTTACTAGGTTTAAGAGGTCAGGCAAAAACAAGATTGGCCCGTTTGATGGTGAATTTATTGGATGAATGGATGCCTATCGTTGAGGGATCGGAGATTAATGACGATCCTTTTCATCCAATTTCCAGGTATGCAAAATCCTTAATGGAAGAAAAGGGCGATAAAACGCCTATTGCCTGGGTTCATAGGGAAGAGCGATTTTTTGAAAAGCTGGCCACGCCAGATGTAACTGTCGCAGATATTATTGGGGATGTAGATCCTATAAAAGCTGCCAATTTAAAACTGAGCTATGCCGATGACCGTGTGATCCACTTTGGAATGATACCACGAGCCAACAGGAGCATTTTTGTGATCAATGAACTTCCCGATCTTCAGGCACGAATTCAGGTGGCACTTTTTAATATCCTGCAGGAAGGGGATATACAAATACGAGGTTTTAAATTGAGATTGCCCCTGGATATGCAATTTGTATTTACTGCAAATCCAGAGGATTATACCAATAGAGGAAGTATTGTAACTCCGTTAAAGGACCGGATAGGGTCGCAAATATTAACCCATTATCCGCATACCATAGAAATCGCAAAAACCATTACTCAGCAGGAAGCCAGACTGGACAGTCGGCAAACTGAAATGATCCATGTTCCGGATCTTGCGAAGGATCTTCTGGAGCAAATAAGTTTTGAAGCACGGGATAACGAGTTCATCGATTCCCGAAGCGGAATAAGTGCCAGGTTGAGTATTTCAGCATTTGAAAACCTTTTGAGCACGGCAGAAAGAAGGGCTGTTAAGAACAAAGAGGAAAAAACCTTGTTGAGGTTTGGAGATTTTCTGGGCGTAATACCGGCGATAACCGGTAAAATCGAGCTGGTTTATGAAGGCGAACAGGAGGGAAGCGCATTTGTTGCAGAGCAATTAATTGGAGACGCTGTTAAAACCCTCTTCACGAATTATTTTCCAAAGATTGAAAAACTGGAAAAATCCAGTGAAGATAATCCCTACAACGATTTGGTGGAATGGTTCTTTGCCGAAAGCGGTTTTGAACTATTAGATGATCTTACCGAAAAAGAATACAAAAAGAAACTGGATTCTGTGCCTCCGTTAAATGACCTGATTAAGAAATATCAATCTGATGTTTCTAAAGAAGACAGCTATTTTTTGAAGGAATTTTTATTGTGGGGACTTGTAGAGCATAAAAAATTAAATAAATACCGGTCTGCAGGAGGAGTTCAGTTTAAGGATCTTTACGGGAGTTATATAAGTGGATTGTAATTTTAAAGTATTAAAATAAAAAAGTTAATATATTAACTAAAAATTAAAGATGATGGGCAAAGAAAAGAATGTAGATGCACAGAAGAAATTTGGTGAAGCTATTAATACAGGGAATCTTGAAATGATTCGTGAGCTGGTTGCAGAAAATGTAAAGGATCATGATCCTGCTCCAATGCAGGGACCCGGACCACAAGGATTTATAGACTTTTTCACAATGATGAGAAATGCTTTTCCTGATCTAAATGTAGAAGTAGAACATATGGTCACAGATCAAGAAAATGTAGCTCTTGCTTATACCATCAGCGGAACACATAAAGGAGATTTTATGGGAGTTTCTCCTACCGGGAAGACCTTTAGTGCCCGCGGAGTTCAGATAGGACGTTTTGAAAACGGAAAACTTGTTGAGCGATATGGTAGTTCAGATGAATTGGGAATCCTCAAACAACTTGGAGTTAAACCGGTTACATCTTAAATAATTCAGGAATAGAAAAAGGCCCCTAAATCCCCGGAAGGGGACTTCTTCAAGTCTTTGAATTTTAAATTATTCCCTTTAGGCAAGGTTGAAGAATTTAGCCAGGTTTGATATTTATGCATAACAAGCGCAAAGGCCTGTAATAATAATTTAAATGAAAAACCTATCCATTGTTAAAAATGGATAGGTTTTTCATTTTGGTCCATTGTTGTCCGGTAAAAATTTCAGTTGCAGTGCTAGAAATAGCAGGTGCTTGTAAGACTTTTAAACTTAGATAACCTGCTTTTCGGATTTGCACCTATTTCGTCGTAATAAGAGCGTTTGTCAAATAACTTAAACTGGTTGTAATTGAGTTAAAATCAAGTCTCTGTTCTTTTTTCTCAAAGCGCAGCGGTCTTATATCTTAACCGGACACTAATGTTTTTATTCCATTTTTTCATCTATTTATTTTTTTCTTCTATTAATTTGTATACTTTTAGCTTCAGATTAAAACCTATGCCACTTAAGGAAATTACATATTATAACATAAGCATCTCTCCGGTGGCTGTTATGGGCATGTCTATTTCTACCTTCACTACTATTACCCCTTTGGGGTAAAAAGCTATAGTTTCTCCGTCCCGCAATTACTTTAATGGATTTCCATTTCTTTTTTTTAACATTTAACAACATTCGCATGAATATTTTAAAATTTGGTGGTTCTTCTGTAGCCACTCCGGAAAGAATAAAATTAGTAGCAGCCTGTATTCAAAAACACTTAAAAGACGATACTACCATCACGGTATTTTCTGCTTTTGGCGGTGTAACAGATGACCTTATCTTAATGGCCCTTATGGCTTCCAGGGAAGATCTTAGCTACAAGGAAATTCTTCAGAAAAATGAAACAAGACATTTGGAAGCTATTAAAGAATTGATTCCCGTGAATGCACAAAGCGGAATTTTGAGTAGGATTAAAACGGAATTTAATCGTCTTGAAACTTTATATGAAGGGGTTTATCTCTTAAATGAGCTTTCCAACAGGACCAGAAATATGGTCGCGGGATTTGGAGAGATCCTTTCTTCCCTAATTATCGCCGAGTATTTTAAAAGCCTGGGAATAGCCGCTTTATCGGTAGATTCAAGGGAATTGATCGTTTGTAAGAACACCAATGATAAGATCCAGGTTAACTATCCCAAAACCAATAAAAATATAGAAAGTTTCTTTGCTGACAACCGATCGAAATTATATGTGGTTCCGGGATTTATTGCCAAAAATGATGAGGGAGTACCCAGTACTTTAGGACGCGGAGGATCCGATTTTACTGCTGCTATTCTCGCTGCAGCTCTTAATGTTCCCCGTCTATACATTTATACCGATGTTAACGGAATGTACACTGCAAACCCACGGATCGTTCCGCAGGCATATCCTCTTAAAAATGTGTCTTATGAGGAAGCTATGGAATTATCTCATTTTGGAGCTAAAGTAATTTATCCACCAACGCTGCAGCCACTGCTGGAAAAGCAAATAGAAATTCTAGTAAAAAACACCTTCAGCCCTGAGGAGGAAGGAACTCTGATCTCAAAATCTGGAAAACATAATTTTAGATGGGTTACCGGAATTACTCATATTGACAATATAAGTCTTGTAAATATTGAGGGTAGCGGAATGATTGGCATCCCGGGGTTCTCAAAAAGATTTTTTGAAGTTATGCACCAGGAAAATATCAATGTGGTTTTAATAACACAAGCCTCTTCTGAACACAGTATTTGCATCGCCGTGAAAGATGACGAGGCTCCGGCTGCAAAATTGGCATTGGATGAAGCCTTTGAAGCGGAGATCCGGAACAAAAGGATAAACCCTATCCAAATTGAAGATGATGTGGCAATTATAGCCCTGGTAGGAGACCGGATGAAGAGTCATCACGGCTTAAGCGGAAAACTTTTTAGTGCGTTGGGGAACAACAACATCAACATAAGGGCAATTGCACAGGGATCTTCAGAAAGAAATATTTCTGCCGTGATCGCTAAGAAGGATGTTACAAAAGCACTGAATACACTTCATGAAACCTTTTTTGAGGTTCCATCAAAAGAACTCAACCTTTTTATCACCGGGGTGGGGAATGTAGGTGGAAAATTAATTGAACAATTGAAACGGCAGGAAATTTACCTGCTGGAGAAACTCCGTTTAAAAGTAAGAATCCTTGGACTTTCAAATTCCCGGAAAATGATCTTTGATGAAAACGGGATAGACCTGGAAAACTGGAAGAACCTTTTAGAGCAAGGGGAGGAAACAAGTCAGGATGCATTTTTTGAAAAGGTAAAGGAGTTGAATTTTCGAAATAGCATTTTTGTAGATAATACGGCAAGTCCAGTAATTGCATCTACGTATAAAAATTATCTGGCAAATTCTATTTCTGTAGTTACCTGTAACAAAATTGCCTGTGCTGATGATTTTTCAAACTATGAGAAATTGATTGATCTTTCCAGGGAATACGGTGCTACATTTTTATACGAAACCAACGTGGGAGCAGGCTTGCCTATAATTGACACCTTGAAAAACCTTGTGGATTCCGGGGACAGAATCCAAAAAATACAGGCTGTGCTTTCGGGAAGTCTTAACTTTGTATTCAATAATTATAAGGGAGAAGAACCTTTCTATAAAATAGTGGAAGAGGCCATGAAGGAAGGCTATACCGAGCCGGACCCAAAAATTGATCTAAGTGGAATCGATGTGGCCCGAAAAATTTTGATCCTTTCCAGAGTGAGCGGATTAGAGATGGAACTGGATGAAATTGAGAAGGATAATTTCCTTTCTGAAGAAAGTCTCAATACAAAAACCAACGAGGAATTTTTTGATTTCCTTGAGAAAGATGAATACCAGTTCAGGGAATTGTATCAAAGTGCAGCGCAAAATAAGGCCCAGTTAAAATATGTGGCCCAACTTGAAAATGGGAAAGCAAAAGTTGGATTGCAGCAGGTGGGGCCAGAGCATCCATTCTATAATTTGAACGGCAGCGATAATATTGTCCTGTTTTTCACTGATAGGTATAGTGTTCAACCGCTTATTGTAAAAGGAGCCGGAGCCGGGGCAGATGTTACCGCTTCGGGGATATTTGCAGACATCATAAGAATTGGAAAAAAATAGGGATGGAAGAACTAAAAATATTTGCCCCTGCAACGGTGGCTAACCTATCCTGTGGTTTTGATGTTTTGGGTTGTTGTCTGGAGAATGTAGGAGATGAAATGATCATTCGGAAAAACGAACTGAATACGATAAGGATAACAAAGATTCTTGGGCAGGAGCTTCCAATGGAAACAGAAATGAATGTGGCCGGGGTTTCTGCAATGGCTTTACTTCAGCAATTAAAAAGCAGTCAGGGTTTCGATATTGAGATCACCAAGAATATCAAGGCAGGAAGTGGTATTGGCAGCAGTGCTGCAAGCTCTGCAGGAGTTGTGTTTGCGATTAACAAGTTGCTGGATGAACCCTTTACCCCACACCAGCTAATCCCTTTTGCAATGGAAGGGGAACGGCTGGCAAGTGGAAATCCACATGCGGATAATGTAGCTCCTGCATTGCTGGGTGGTTTTACCCTTGTTAAAAGTTATGAGCCTCTGGAAGTTTTGAGCTTACCAAGCCTTCCGGAATTGCGGGTGGTTGTGCTGCATCCGTTAATTGAACTTAAGACCAAAGATTCAAGAGCCGTGATAAGGCAACAAGTTTCCCTTAAAAGTGCTATTAGTCAGTGGGGGAATTTAGGTGCTTTGGTAAGTGCTCTATATGAAAAGGATTACGATCTTTTTGGTCGGAGTTTGGTAGATGAAATCGTTGAACCAGTGAGATCTATTCTAATCCCGTTTTTTCACGAATTAAAACAAATCGCACTGGAGAAGGGAGCATTGGGCTTCGGGATTTCCGGATCTGGACCTTCGGTTTATGCCATGTGCAGGGGCGAGGAATCGGCTGAAAAAGTAAAAATCGGCCTTCAGGAATTTTACCAGCAGAAGGCAATCGATTTTGATCTTCATCTTTCAAAGATAAACACAACAGGAATAAAAATAATTTGATAAACATCCATTGGAATATTTTCTCACACAGGGAATGTTTATAAGGATGTTGCTCCCGATAGCTCGGGTGTCCTCTAAAACAATAAAATAAACAGATGAACTATTTCAGTTTAAACGATAAAAGTCAGAATTCAAATTTTGAAAATGCCGTCCTGAAAGGTCTGGCTCCGGACAGAGGTTTGTACTTTCCGCAGGAAATAAATAAGCTTCCACCATCTTTCTTTGAAAACTTTAAATCTAAGTCAAAATATGAGATTGCGTTTGAAGTGATTAAAGGATATGTGGGAGATGAGATCCCGGAAGCTGAATTAAAACAGATCATAGACACCACGTTGGATTTTGAATTTCCGGTGGTAGAACTTACAGAAGACACAAGTGTTCTGGAGTTATTTCACGGGCCTACGTTGGCTTTTAAGGATGTGGGCGCCCGGTTTATGGCCGGATGTCTTGGTTATTTCATAAAAAGGGATAATTTGGGGAAGATCACCGTATTGGTTGCTACCTCCGGAGATACAGGAGGAGCTGTAGCCAATGGATTTTTTGATGTTGAAGGGATAGAGGTAGTGATCCTTTATCCTAAAGGGAAAGTAAGTCTAATCCAGGAAAAACAGCTCACTACCTTAGGCAGGAATATTACCGCTCTCGAAGTGGACGGGGTTTTTGATGATTGCCAGGAGATGGTAAAACTGGCATTTTTAGATGAGGAAATTCAGGAAAAAAGAAGGTTGACTTCGGCAAATTCCATAAATGTAGCCCGTTGGTTACCGCAGATGTTTTACTACTTTTTGGCATATCAGCAATTGATGGAAAAAGATGAAAAACTGGTGTTTTCTGTCCCAAGTGGGAATTTCGGAAATATTTGTGCCGGACTTTTAGCGAGGGAAATGGGGCTTCCAATAGATCATTTCATTGCAGCCAATAATGTAAATAATGTAGTAGAACGCTTTCTTCAAACAGAAAAATTTGAACCCAGATCCAGTATTCAAACCCTGTCCAATGCCATGGATGTTGGAAATCCAAGTAATTTTGTAAGGATACTGGAGCTTTTTCAGAATAAATTCGGGAATCTACAGGAGGTTTTATCCGGTTATAGTTTTGATGATACTGCTACCAGTGAGGCAATCGCAGAAATGTTTAAAAAAACCGGCTATGTCATGGATCCCCATGGTGCCGTGGGATATTTGGGATTAAAGTCCTTTTTAAAGGAAAATAATGGATTTCACGGTACTTTTTTGGAAACTGCTCACCCGGTTAAATTTCTGGACACGGTAGAAGCAGCTATTCAGGAAAAAATAGAGATTCCTGCCGTGATTCGTTCACAAATGAAAGAAGAGAAAAAGTCTTTTGAAATTAAAACCTATGAGGAACTGAAAGCCTACTTATTAAGTTAAAATATAAAACCCTGCTGGCTACTTAACCTGCAGGGTTTTATTTATTCAGGAAACTGAAATTATTTAATATTTAGCTGAATCCCCTGCTTTGGGAAGAGAATTTTCTATAAAGTCCCGTATATCCTCATTGGCATTTTTAAGATCTTCACTTCTTAAGTACATCATATGTCCACTCCTGTAGCCTTTAAAACTCAATCTATCCCGCATTTTACCACTGGGATCCAGTTGCCACATGGTATATTTTGCATTAAAATAGGTGGTAGCGCCGTCAAAATAACCGGATTGTACCAATACATCTAAATTTGGGTTTTGAGCCATAGCCTGCCTTAGATTTTCACCGGTGTTGTCACCGCTTCTATCCCAGGGATGAACTGGTCCGAACATATTGTATTTAATATCGGTTTTAAACTTCAATTCTTCCTGTAGGTAATAATTGATGGCAGGGGTGAAGGAATGCAGCCAGGAAGTGAGTTCAGCATTATAATCTGGGGAATCTCCGGCGACTTTCGCATCTATCCCCAGGTATCTGGAATCAAGACGTCCTATGGTATAACCACCGCTTTCCCTCATCAGTTCTTTCCAGAAATACCGGAATGGAACATCAAGATTGTTTTGCAGGAAAACTTTTTCCTCTATGCCAGAGTAATAAGCCATTTTTGAAGCGATCTCCTGCTTTTTTTCTTCTGAAGTAAATCCACCTTTAATTAAAGCAGGTAATACTGTATTAATGGTAAATTCTTCAGCTTCAGCTAGTAATTCTTCCAGGTCCTTATTTTGCAAAGCCGAAGGTAATTTTTTATGATACCATGCAGCGGCAGCAAAATAAGGAAGCCTGTTCGCGATTTCTACAGGACCTTCCCGGTTAACTCCCATTTCGGTAGGGGAAACCAGGATCACTCCATTTAAATACATCCACTGGCTGTTTTGCAATTCCAGTGCTAAACCTGACACTCTGGTGGTTCCATAACTTTCACCAATTAAATATTTTGGGGATAACCATCTGTTTTTCCGGGTTACAAAGGTGTTTAACCATCCGGCCAGGTATTTAATATCTGCCTGGACTCCAAAGAAATCTTTTCTATCCGCTTTTTCATCTTCCTTTTCTATCAATCTGGAATATCCTGTATTTACAGGATTTACATAAACAATATCCGCTACATCCAAAATAGAATAGGGATTTTCCTTTAAACCATAGGGTTGCACAGGGAAACCTTCATCATCGATCTTTAAAACCCGGGGGCCTGTGTAGGCAATATGCATCCAAACAGAAGCCGATCCAGGCCCTCCATTAAAAGAAATTACCAGAGGACGGTTTTCTGTGTTTTTGATATCGCTGCGCTTATAGTATGTGTAAAATAAACTCGCCACTGGTTTTCCGGCTTCATCCCAAACAGGTTGAGTCCCGGTTTGTGCTGTGTAATTGATGTTTTTTCCATTGATGGTAACCGAATGATTTGTAACAACCATAGTATCTACCGGGAGTTCTATTTTTTGGGCATAAAGACCAATGGATGCTATACTGAAAATTAGGAGGGATAAAAATTTCATAAGTACGTTTAAGATGATTTTAAGGATTGAAAAATAAGTTATTTTTTTTGATTGAAGCCTTCATCTATGAAGATTTTAATATAACTAAGCAGTGTTGCTCCAATTGCCACAATAAAAAGAATACAAACGCTAATCCGGGATATCAAAAAAAAAAATTAATATTTCTGGGTCAAAATGGGATTGGGATGGTTCTTAGTATTTAATTTATTATTTTTATAGCTTATTTTTTAACTTGTTGACAGGAGCTCAGGTTTCCGGCAACTAATCATCCCCTTCTTTTGAAAAAGATTCCTAGTTTTAATAACATAGTTAGTAAGGTTGAACTCAACCCTCGGAAACCTCTCTTTTCAAGTCTGAATAAGGACATCCCTGCCAGTATCGTAGTGTTTTTAGTTGCGCTTCCGCTTTGTCTTGGAATAGCACTAGCAAGTGGCGCGCCGCTTCTTTCTGGATTGATCTCCGGAATAGTTGGAGGTCTTGTGATAGGAAGTGTTAGCATGTCCTCGGTAAGCGTAAGTGGTCCTGCTGCCAGTCTAACGGCGGTGGTGCTGGCTTCAATAGCCTCACTGGGAAGTTTTGAAGTTTTTTTAATGGCGGTGGTTTTGGGGGGAATCTTTCAGTTTGTTTTAGGGATTCTTAAGGCTGGTCTTATCGCAGATTATATGCCTTCTAATATTATTAAAGGATTACTTGCAGCCATAGGAATTATCCTAATTATCGCCCAAATTCCTTACGCCCTTGGAATAGAAGCAACCGTAGAGAGTTACCTGGATCCAGACATTGGATTTTTAAGTCAAGTGCAACCTGCATTTTGGAATTTTATAGATTCTCTCACGGCAGGAGCTCTTCTAATATCCGGACTATCACTTGCGATTATGATATTCTGGGATAGATCCCCGTTGAAAAATTTCAAATTACTTCCACCTGCCTTAGTGGTAGTAATTTTAGGGGTATTGCTCAATTTTATTTTTGAATATATCATGCCGTCTTTACATCTTAATTCGGCACATTTGGTTAATATTCCAAAAATTGATCATTTTTCCGAGCTTCTAACTTTTCCTGATTTTTCAGCCATAACAAATCCCGAGGTATGGGGAGTGGCTATAACCATTACTTTAATCGCTTCTATTGCCAGTTTGCTTGCTATTGAAGCCGCAGATGAGATTGACCCACACAAGCGAAAAACTCCTCCCAATAGAGAATTGGTGGCGCAGGGGATAGGAAATACCATAACAGGTCTTGTTGGAGGTATTCCTATAACATCTGTTATAGTAAGAAGTTCCGTGAATATAAACGCGGGGAATGAAACCAAGTTATCTACAATTTTACATGGCGTTTTTCTTTTGCTTAGTGTTTTGTTCCTTAGTTCTATTTTGAATCTTATTCCGCTCTCAAGCTTAGCAGCTATTTTACTGGTTATAGGTTATAAATTAGCTTCCTGGGATGTAGTTTTGACTATGTTTAAAAAAGGATGGAATCAATTCATTCCTTTTGTGGTTACGGTAGTCGCTATTATTTTAACCGATCTTCTTATTGGAATATTTATAGGATCCCTTGTAAGTATTTTCTTTTTGCTGCGTAGCAATTATCACAATGCCTTTTTTATAGAGAACACCAAGATTTTTAAAGGAGAAACTATCCGTTTGGAATTGGCAAATGAAGTATCCTTTTTTAATAAAGCTTCTATTAAAAACACTCTTTGGAATGTACCTCCAAAATCTACCGTGATCATTGATGCCACATTTGCAAGTTATATAGATCATGACGTGCTGGAAATCTTTGAAGATTTTGAAGATACTTTTGCTAAAGAACACGACATCAATTTGAGTATTATTGGATTAAAAGAGAAATATTCGGTAGGAAAAGAACTGGAGTTTGTAAAAGGGGAAATTCAGGAATCCAAGGAAAAATCTACTCCAGAGGAGATCTTTGAGTACATGAAAGAAGGGAATCAGCGCTATATAGATGGGAAATTGGTTTCCAGAAGACTCAGGAATAAGGAACTTATGGACTTCATAAATGCACCTCCGCTGGCAACAGTTTTAAACTGTATAGACATGCGGGAGCCATTGAACGTTCTAATGAATACCGGGATTGGAGATTTGATTCCCATTAGGACAGCAGGGAATTTGGCAGATCAGGAAGTTATAAGAAGTATTGAAGTAGCCTGTAAAAAACAAGGCGCAAAATTCATTCTTTTAATGGGAAATTCGGCAAACAAAATTTATGCTGAAGCTTTGAAGGATTTTATGCAAGGGAGGATATCCTACATAAGTCCGTTGATTGAAGATGCAGTTAAAGCGCTGAATATTTCTGCACAGGATATTGTGATGGAAAAAATCTTTGAAGTTGCCGACACTATAACGCAATGGAATCTGGAAGAATCTAAAAGAAGGATTGTTTCTGAAAACAATTATTTAAAAACCGAGATCGGGCAAGGAAGGATAGGCATGGCTTCTGCTTTTTTTAACCGTCAAACCGGAAAAATCACCTTTTCTGAACTCTATTCAGTACCTACAAAAGTATCCTTCCAAGATTAAACTCAGTATAGATTTATTGACTTCTGTGCTTAAATCTCACCAGCGCTATTTTTCGTTTTATCTATCTTATTGATTAGTCCAGGAGGTTTTGATTTTTAGAATAAAAAAATCAATTAAATTCTGCACAGTTACCGGAAGGTATATAAACCCCGGCAGCCTGCTGGTATACTAGTTTAGCACCTAAATGCCCCACATAACCTAAATATCCGGAACCAATGATCATTAAGAGTATCACAAAACCTTTTAACTCTACCCGCTTAAATTTAAAGCGATTATTCTGGTAAAATAAATCTAAAACAAGAGCGGCTGTAAAAAGCCAGATCATGGTATACCCATTGTTTTCATGAGCTTTTAAGACTGTAGGATCGCATAGTGTCCTTGAAACAATTCCATCAGCCAGGTTACCGGTATAGATTGCGAGCCAGCCACCTATTGTTCCAATAATCAATAAAATAGTTCCAGGTAATTCCAGAAATTTACCTATACCCCAAACTGAAGCAATTTTAAAAAACGTAGCGATAATAAGCAGTGCAATAGGGAAATGGACGAACAGAGGATGTAAGACCTCTGTTCGCCAAAAATCCGGTAATTGTTCCATGTTAATCCAGAATTCGTACTGCTAAGGGGTCAAGGCGTTTTCCTGTTTTTTCAACATCAACCTCAACCTGTTGGCCCTCTTCTAATTGTGAGAACTCAACGCTTTCTCCATTACGGGTAAGGCGGGTGTTATCTGTGAAATAGAGCTCCAGGGTTTTATCGTCTGAAGTTTTCACATAGATCTCCGTTTTTGAGGGTTCAACCTTGTCTACAATACCGCTGTATGTTCCAGATTCAACTACATCGGTTTTTTCTCCACACGAAGAGAAGAAAATTGCGATCATTAAAAATGCTGCTAAAGGTTTTAATTTCATAATTTAAAATTTAAATTGAAAATTTTATTCAAGGCCCAAAGGCTATATAAATGTAACCAATTTCAATACAGCAGTTGTAAATTAAAATGGTTATTTACAAAGAAATTAATTGGTTAAGTTGATTGATGTTTACAGGATTTCCGAAGAGATAAAGAAGATCTCCCTGTTCAATTACAGTAGTATTGGTAATATTGGTAATGTAATGAGTTCCTCTCTTTATGGTAAGAACAGTTACCCCATAATTCTTGCCAATGCCAGATTGTTCTATTGTTTTTCCAACAATATTATTATTTCCCCGTTGCACACTTAAAGTGACAATTTCTTTATTGGGAATATGGAGATGTTGATAGGCAGGTGTATGCGCGCCTCCTTTGATGGTAGTTAGCATTTCATAATCTGAAGAGCGCACGTGGTTAATAAAATCCTGGATTTCATTATGGGGGATAAGGTATTTTCGTAGTACCCGACTAAAGATCTCTATGGAAGTTTCAAATTCCTCCGGAATTACTTCATCGGCACCCAACCGAATATTTTCTTCAATTTCTTTTACGTACCTGGTTCGCACAATAACACAGGCAGTTTGACTCAATTCCCTTATTCCGTTGATTATTTTCTTCGTGGCATCGGGATCTGAAATAGCGATTACAACAACTCTGGCTTCCTGAACGTGTACATGTTTCAAAATAACGGGATTCGTGGCATCTCCAAATACAATTGGTTCTCCGGCGTTTTTGGCATCGTGGAAAGAATCCGGTTCAAGATCTATGATGATATAAGGGATTTTAGCATTTTTGGCGGCTTTAGAAATATTCTTTCCATTGATCCCATATCCTATGATTACCAGGTGGTCTGAAAGTTCTTCTTCAGGGGTTTGCTGATTTTGGTGAACTCTTTTAACATTGTTCAGTCGTTTTCTAACATTGGTAGGAATTGGTAATTTTACGAGGAAATACGTGATCTTCGGGGCAAGATTCATCAAAAAGGGAGTAAGGCCCATCGTAATTATCGAGATTGCTAAAAAGTATTGATATATATTTTCCGGTAACAGATCATTTTGAACTCCCACCGTAGATAAAAGCAAAGAAAATTCCCCTACCTGAAAGAGGGCAAACACAGTCATAAATACGGTTCTGGCCGGGTATTTTAAACTAAGTACTGTAATGGCAATTATTAACATTTTCAAAATGATCACACCTATTACCAGCAATAGTATATACAGGATGTTATTGATGAAAAAGTTTAGATTAAGCAGGGAACCTACAGAAATGAAAAAGAAACTTATAAAGATTTCCCTAAAGGGTAACACATTCGCTGTTGCCTGGTGACTGTAATCTGATTCAGAAATTATGAGCCCCGCGAAAAAGGCTCCTAATGCCAGCGATAGACCAACAGAGGAGGTTAGCCAGGCCACCGCAAAGCAGAATACAATTGTAGTGAGGATAAATAGTTCACGGTTCTTGGTTTTTACCACCATTTTAAAAATTCGTGGCACTATATAAATTGCCAGTAGAAAAATTACAATTCCAACTCCCACTATTTTTATAAGAAGAATTCCAACCGTTTCCCAAATATTATCAGATTTTCCGGCCAATAGGGGAGTGAGCAACATCATTGGAACCACTATAATATCCTGGAATATCAGGATTGCAACAGCTACACGCCCATGTGGGGAGGTTACTTCTCCTTTTTCCTGGAGGATCTTCAGTACGATCGCAGTACTGCTTAAAGCAAACAGGAAACCTATAAAGACCCCAGAATTGATGGGTATACCAAGAAAATAAGACACTACGGCAGTGATTAAAATAGTTCCTCCCACCTGCATTCCACCACCTAAAAGAATTGTTTTCTTAATTGCAGCCAATCCTTTTAAGGATAGTTCTATCCCAATAATGAACAACAGGAATATAATTCCTATTTCAGAAAGCAGTTCCACCTCGTGTTGGGAACTTATTAAATTAAAAGCATACGGGCCTGCAATAATTCCCGCTAGTAAAAATCCCAGAAGAGAAGGGACCTTGATTTTTTGAAATAATAAAATAATAAAAATAGATAATCCTAAAATTATTACAATGTCTTTAAGAATAGGTATTTCCATTTATGAAGTGTTTCCGTGGACTTTTATTGATAGGCCTGTTAAGTTACGAATAGGATCTTTATTTAAAAACTAAAAATATTGGTTTATTCAATTTTTATAAGGGATAGAAATAGATTTTTTGTTTCTACCCCGGGGGAATTCGGTGAAATAAATAATAGCCCCTGAAATACACCAGCTATTATTTATTAAAATCAATTAAGAAGAGTGAATTCCAATTAAGGAATTCACTCTTCTTAATTTTTTAACCAGGCTTTCCTCAATTGAACTTTTGGGTCGTTTTCAGGAAGGTTTACTTCTCTAAGTTTGATTTGGCTGTCTGTGGGTTGAGTAATCTTTCCGTTGAGAATTATTTCTTCACCATCTCTTTTAAGAGTCATTTTTATATCCTCACCTTCTGCCCAGGATTGGGATTTCATTACCAATTCATAAACATTTTCAATGTTATAGTCAGCATCATTTACAGATTTAATAACATCTCCATTCTCTACCCCCAATTGCTTAAGGAATGAATTTAAGGTGATATTTTTTCTGAAGAAAAGAACACCTGTTTCCGGATCGCCATCTATATATGGAACTTGTCCTTTGATGAAATATGAGGTGTTAACTTCAGTGTTTTCATAATTAACTCCAACCTTTTCTAAAAATTCAGCATATGGAATAGGAGTAGCGCCACTAACGTAGGTATCAAAAAATTCCTGTATTTCAGGATAGGTTAGGGAAACAATTACAGGAATTAACGCATCGTCCTCAAAGGGCTTGTTCTTTCCATATTTTTCAGATAATTTTTTCATCATATCCAAAATACCCATATCGCCATTGCTGAGTTCCCTTAACCTTATGTCCAGAGCCATCCCAATAAGAGCTCCTTTAAGGTACACATTGTAATAATCACTTTTATAGGGTCCTTCCAAGATGTTTTCGCTCATTATGGTAAACGGAATGCTATCGTCGAAATTTTTCGAACTTTCAATCTTATCAGACATACGATCATAAAAATCATCATTGCTGATTAAATCTTGGTTTACCTGAAAAAGATTTGCGAAATATTCTGTAACTCCTTCATACATCCACAAATGCTTAGACATTTTTGGCTCGTTGTAATCGAAATAGTGAATCTCGTTCGAATGAATATTTAAAGGGGTTAGGATATGAAAGAATTCATGAGAAACAACATCTGTCATGGTAGTTTTTAAGGCGTCTAAAGGCATTGTCTCCGGGAGAACCACAACGGTTGAAGTATGGTGTTCTAATGCGCCAAAGCCTCGGGCATCCATTTCCTCCGGATCTGAAAGGTATAATAAAATGGCATAGTTGGAAGTGTTATCGATCTCGCCCAAAAATTCTTTTTGAGCCGATATCATTTCCTCAACTCCGGCTTTAATGTCCTTTGTAGAATATACTTCATTAGGGGAATACACATTCAATAAAACCTTCATCCCCTCCACACTTATAGAAGTTGTATCAGGTTTGGAATACATTATTGGATTGTCCACAACTTCAAAATATCTTTTGGTGTTGTAGGAATCTATTGTAGCTGCCGGAGAACCCTGTTGGGAAGTCGTATTGGAAACCTTTAAGCTGCTTCCCGCAATAAGCCCGGTTGGCCTGTTGATAACTAATTTATAGGGTTGTTCTGTCAAATTTTCAAAATAACCAACAAAACCGTGGAGGTTAAGCATGAAGTTTTTATCTTTTTCAATGTTTGTTCCGGCCGGGGAAAATATTCCTTCCTCTCCTTCCACATCAAAAGAATCGTTTACCCAATAGGTTATCTTATCCAGATTTTCAGCATTATCGATCAACCATGAACTGTCATCCTTTTGTGCAACCAAAAGCTCTTTTCCCAGGTAATCAAAGGCCTTCATATTTTCAATAAATTTGCCGTAATTATCTACAGAATAAGTACCGGGAACGGTCCTTGGAATATAAAACGTGGTTTGAGCACCTGTTAATTTACCAGGATCTACGGTAACCTTTACTTTATCATTTTTTACATTTACCAAATCGAGATTTACAACTACAGGTTGGGGTGTGATTTTTTCGAGATCCTGAGTGGTTTTACAACTATAAGTGACAGTAAGTACTGCCATGAAATAAATTAATTTTTTCATATCAAACTCTTAATATTCTTTGAGGCGGGAAGTTACATTTTTGCAGATAATTATACCGGACCTCTTTCTTAAATATTCCTAAAAGTTAAAGAAATCTATTTTAAAGGCTCTATAAGAGTTTCTAAAAATAAAAAATTTAGCTCCTACATTGTTAACACTCCCTTAATGAATTCTTAAAGAGTTTTTTATAAAAAAGCACTTTCTTAGCGCCTGTAAAAAAACCCTAACAAATGAAACAAAAACTACACTTTTTAGGCGTACTCGCCTTTTTATTTTTTACCAACTTACTTGCTGCCCAATCTGTCTTTATCAATGAATTTCATTATGATAATGTAGGTACAGATGAAGGTGAAGCGATTGAAATTGCCGGTCCTGCCGGCACAGATCTTTCGGCGTATAGTATTATTCTATATAACGGAAGTAACAACAGTACTTATGGAACCAACCAACTTTCCGGAATAATCCCGGATCAACAAAACGGATTTGGAACCAATGTACTGAATTTTGCTGTTAACGGACTTCAAAACGGGGCACCAGATGGCTTTGCTCTTGTGAAAGGAGAGGACGTGATACAGTTCCTGAGTTATGAAGGTGTGATGACCGCCGCAAACGGTCCCGCAGCAGGAATGACCAGTGTAGATGTTGGAGTAGAAGAAGGAGCAAGCACTCCAATAGGCTATTCCCTGCAACTTGTCGGGGAAGGTCAGGAATATTCTCAATTCACCTGGCAGCCTGAAGCACAAAATACATTTGGTACTTTAAATAATAACCAGAGTTTTGGTGGAGATCCTGTAGAACCAGAGCCGGAGCCTGAACCGGAACCCGAACCGGAACTGCCTCCTGCACCTGCAGTAGATGTGGTTTTCATCAATGAAATGCATTATGATAATGCAGGAGCAGATGTAGATGAAGGCTTTGAAATAGCAGGAACCGCAGGAACAGACCTTTCTGGTTATAGTGTGCTTTTATATAATGGAAACGGTGGAACAGTTTATGGTACGATCGAACTTGAAGGAATCTTTCCTGATCAACAAAATGGTTACGGAACATTGAATTTTTCTGCTTCTGGTTTACAAAATGGAGCACCGGATGGATTGGCCCTGGTAAAAGGAGATGAGGTAATCCAGTTTTTGAGCTATGAAGGAGAGATGGTTGCTACTTCCGGTGCTGCATCAGGAATGACAAGTAAAGATATCGGAGTGGAAGAGGGAAGTTCAACCCCGGTGGGATATTCGCTTCAGTTAACAGGCGAAGGGTCTTATTATGAAGATTTCACCTGGGCCCCGGAAGCTCAAAGTACTTTTGGAGCTGTAAATACCGCTCAAACTTTTCTTTCACCTGAGCCGATATTGTTCATAAATGAATTTCACTATGATACAGCAGGTTCAGATACAGGTGAAGGAATTGAAGTAGCAGGAACTGCAGGGTTAGATCTTTCAGAATACAGCATTATTTTCTACAATGGAAATGGTGGGGGATCTTATGGAACTATCAATCTAGAAGGTATTCTGGAAAATCAGCAATCCGGTTACGGAACAAAAGAATTCTACTACTCAGGTATCCAAAACGGGGCACCAGATGGCTTTGCTCTTGTGAAAGGTGATGAGGTCTTACAGTTTTTAAGCTATGAGGGAGTATTTACTGCTACCAATGGTCCGGCTGCCGGAATGGAAAGTGTGGACGTTGGAGTTGAAGAAAATGGAGTGCCGGTGGGTTATTCCCTTCAATTAGGTGGTGCCGGATTTAACTATGAAGATTTTACCTGGCAGGTAGCTATGACCAATACATTTGGCGCAGTAAATACCAACCAGACGCTGGGAGCCTCTATTGTGGAGCTTGAACCGGAACCGGAAATTATCAATCCTGAAAATATTGCTGAAGTAAGAGCATCGGCAGTTGGAACCAAAGTAAGTATTTCGGGTACTTTAACTGTTGCTTCTGAATTTGGCAATACAGCATATATTCAGGATGAAACCGGCGGAATCGCAGTTTTTGGAAATCTTGTTACAGAGCAGGGACTTTATAAAATTGGTGATCGTTTAAAGGTTACAGGAACAAGAGCAGTTTTTAATGATCTTGTACAAATATCAGATGTTGAAGCCGTAGAATATCTGGGTGTTTCCAATGAGCCTATCGAGCCTAAAAGCATCACTCTGGCACAAATGGAAGAACATCGCGGGCAGTTGGTGAAGATCACAGATATGGTTTTCCCAGGCCCGGGACAGCTTTTCTTCGGTAATTCAAATTACCTGGTAAAAGATGCAAGTGGGGAAGGGGAATTAAGGATCAACGCATCTGTAAATGACCTTGTTGGAAAACTTCAGCCCAATGTTTGTGCAGAGGTTATTGGTGTGGTTGGTAGATTTAGAATGATCAACCAGTTACAACCCCGCAATGGAGAAGACCTTCCCTGTGCCGATGATTATGATCCTACTTTTCCGGGATCTGAAATTTCAAAAGAGGTTACTTTTGATGCGGTAACCTGGAATATTGAATGGTTTGGAGATGAAAAGAATGCACCTTCTGCCGGAAAGGAAAATTCAGACGAGATTCAAAAAGAAGCCGTGAAAGCTATTTTACTTGAACTTGATGCTGATGTAATTGCCGTGCAGGAAATTTCCGATGAGGTTCTTTTTGCACAAATGGTTTCTGAAATGGAAGGATATGATTTTATTCTTTCTGAAGCTACCTCGTATCCTGATAGTCCGGGAGGTCAAAAGGTTGGATTTATTTATAATGCCGAAACTGTTTCGGTTACCAATTCCAGAGCTATGTTTAAATCTGTTCATCCTTTCTATGATGGTGATGGTTCCTTACTGCAGGATTATCCCGAAAGTGCCGATAGATTTTACGCGAGCGGAAGGTTGCCGTTTTTAATGGAAGCCATTGTTACTATAGATGGACATACTGAGGAAATGAAGTTTGTTGCACTTCACGCCAGGGCAAACGGAAGTACCGGTGCACAGGGAAGATATGATATGAGGAAATATGATGTTGAGGTCCTTAAGGATTCTTTGGATCTATATTTCCCCAATGAGAAGGTAATGATATTGGGTGATTATAACGATGATGTAGATTTCACCGTATCTAATGTTAATACCACAGTTTCCAGCTATATAAATTATACCAGTGACACAGAGAATTATTCTGTTCTTACCGCTATTTTGAGCGAAGAAGGTTACAGGTCATATGCGGTTGGAAACTATGATGATATGATAGATCATGTTATAGTAACTAGTGAGTTGACAAATAATTATATTGACAGATCTGCTCGGGTACATTACGAATTTTATAACAGCGAATATGTGTACACTGCATCAGACCATTTTCCGGTATCTGTAAGACTTAAGCACAAAGCATTTACGTTAGGTACGGTGACTTCAAAAGATGCTACTTGCAATGGTAGTGCAACAGGTACCGCCAAAGTAGAGGTGAGTGGAGGGATTGCACCATATACCTATAACTGGAGTGATGGACAGGATACTCAAACCGCTAAAGCTTTGTCAGCTGGGAATTACAATGTTACTGTTACAGATTATCTAGGAACAATTGTAACCACAGAAGTTACTGTAAATGAGGCGGAAACCCTTGTTTTACTAATGGAAGACCAAAAGGTATATTCAGGGTATGACACCACTTGTACAACACTACAACCTATTGAAATTTCCGGGGGTGTAGCGCCATATACCTATTTATGGAGTACCGGGGAAATTTCAGAAAGCATATCAGTTTGCCCTGGTAATACAGATGTTTATACACTGGAAGTAACAGATGTTAACGGATGCAGGATATCTGCTGAAACTACTATAGAAGTTGAAAATATTTCATGTGGGAATGGAAGAGGAAATCAAAAAATTTCCCTTTGTTTTAAGGGAAAAGCTATGTGTGTTTCTCCAAATGCAGTTACAGCGCTACTTAGAAACGGAGCCGTATTAGGATCTTGTGAAAGTGCAAATGAAATAATCGTGGAAGAAATAGCCGTTTCTCCAAATCCAACTGCGGGATATTCTGTTGTACGAGTGAAAAGTGCAGGTAAACACAAAGCATCTCTTACAGTATATAACTTAAGCGGAAATAGAATATCTGAACAAAATATTTCTTTACAAAAAGGATCTACAGATTTTCCAATAAACCTTGGTAGAATTATGCCAGGTATTTATTTGGTCGTTATTGAGGGCAATGGTTTTGAAAGTGAGCCTTTAAAAATCATCAAATATTAGAACAAGTTCATATTAATCAAAAAAATGGCTGCCAATCGGCAGCCATTTTTCCTTATAATAAAATGCACATATTATTCTCTAATGTGACCATCTCCCAGTACAAAATATTTATTGGTAACTAGTTGTTTAAGCCCCAAAGGACCACGATGGTGTAATTTATCTGTGCTTATGGCAAGTTCTGCTCCCACGCCCATTTGTCCGCCATCGGTAAAGCGGGTAGAGGCATTATGATAAACAGCGGCACTATCTACCTGTTGCATAAATTCAAGAGCTTCTTCCTTATTTTTTGTAATAATAACTGCGGAATGTCCTCCAGAAAAATGATTTATTTTGTCAATGGCATCATCCAAGCCATCTACAGCACCAAGGGCTATTTTCATAGAAAGGAATTCTTCGTGCCAGGTGTCTTCTCCCGGAATTTTAGATTCATCTTTTAGTACGTTGCTTACTTCATCATCTACCAGAATTTCAACCTTATGTTCCTTCATCATAAGCTGAAGTTCCTTCAGTTTATTTTCATAATCAGGAAGTTTATTATCTATTAAGACTTTATCTAAAGCATTACAACCGGAGATTTTATCGGTTTTAGCGTTTAAAATCACTTTTTTGGCAATTTCAAAATCTGCTTCGGGTGATACATACAGGAAATTATTGCCTCTTCCGCTAACCAATACTGCTCCGGTAGCATGTTCTTTTACGAATGCAATCAATCTTTCGCCTCCACGGGGAACGATTAAATCCAATTGAACTGGAGGATTTTTTAAAAATTCCTGAGTTTCTTTTCGGTTCAAATTCAATAACTCGACCCAGTTAGTGTCCAGTCCGTTTTCTTTTAAAGCTTCATGCCAACAAGCTACCAGAAGTTCATTGCTTCTTATCGCTTCTTTCCCTCCCTTAAGAAAGATCTTATTATTAGCTTTAAAAGCAAGTACGGCAGCTTCTATTGTAACATCCGGTCGGGACTCATAAATGATCATTATATTCCCGAAAGGTGCGGTTTTATTGGTGATATCAAGACCACTGTCTAAAATTCTGTGTGAAATAGTTTGCCCAACAGGATCATCCTGATCCATCACTTCTTTAATAGACAAAATCATCCCATCAACTTTCTTATCATTTAAGATCAACCTATCAAACATAGCACCTTCGGTTTCACCGAAAGCCTCCAGGTCGGCTTTATTTGCCTTGATTATTTCTTCGCGCCTTACATCAAGGATTTTCATCATAGATTTTAAAACGCTATTCTTAACTTTTGTCTTTAATAACTTCATTTTGATGTTTTTAAAATTTAAATATTTTGATTTTTCAATCAGGCTGTAAATTTTGTTCCTACAGGTTTTCCTGCAACGATGTCAAGGATCACATTTTTTTGTTTTCCATTAGCGATGTAGGTAGGAATATTTTTTGCCGCTGTACTTTTTGCTATTTTAATTTTGGACTCCATGCCTCCTCGGCCTTCACCTTCACCTTTGCCTGATTCCTGAATATATTTTTCAACATTTTCATCTATTTGAACCTTGTTCAGTTTTTCTGATTTATCGTCATCTGGATGACCGGTAAACAGCCCATCGGTATCGCTTAAAATAATAAGCGCATCGGCATTTATAAGCTCAGCTACCAGGCTTGCCAGTTCATCATTGTCAGAAAACATGGACATGGTTACAGAAACCGCATCATCTTCATTGGCAATTGGAATTATCCCTTCAGCTAACAAAGATTCATAACAATTTATCATATTTTCCCGGTGTATTCCTGGTGTGAAATCTCTTTTTGTAGCCAAAACCTGGGCACAGCGCATTCCAAAATTATGGAAAATGCTGTAGTAATGCCGCATCATTCTTGGTTGTCCAACGGCAGAGTACACCTGTCTTCTTTTGGCGGGATCTGTTATGCTTATTTCGCCAAGGATCTCTTTTCCTGCTATTGCCGATCCCGAGGAAACCAGCACCACCATGATATCCTCTTCATATAAAGTGGCTATTTGTTCTACCAGATTGTTTAATACTGGTCCTAAAATTCTATTGTCCTTGTTGGTCATTACATTGGTTCCAACTTTCACAACTATTCTCCTTTTTTCCATTTGTCTTTCTTTTCTAAAAAGCTCTTCCATTACTTATCTTTTCCAAGTTCTACGGCTCTGTCAAACGCTGCGTATGCTGCTTCTTTTATCAATTCCTTTACATTATTATCATCCATGGAATCCAGTGCAGCCCTTGTAGTTCCACCTTTGGAGGCAACCCGGTCCATCCAGGATTCCGGGGAAAGATCAGATTGGTTGAATAATTCTACCGCTCCTTCAAATGTTTTGCTAACCAAAATTTTGGAATCATTTTTAGAGAATCCCATTTTTAGGGCAGCTTCCAACATAGATTGCATAAAATAAAAAACATAAGCCGGTCCACTTCCTGAAATCCCGGTAGATGCATCAATAAAATTTTCATTTTCCACTTTGATCGAATCTCCTGTGGTATCCAAAAGGTTCCTAATCGTTAATAATTCAATTCTCGAAACTTCATCGGTGGCGGTATAGGATGTTACCCCTTTCCCGACCTGTGCAGGCAAATTTGGCATTGCTCGAACTACCTTTTTTAGATCAAGACCTTCCTGAATCGTTTTAATGGTAACTCCTGCCATTATGGAAACAATAACCTGCTCTTTATTTACCAATGATTTTATGTCACTAAACAATCCTTCACAGTGATAAGGTTTTACGGCAAGAAAAACTACATCTGCCGTTGGCAAACACTTTTCAATATCTTCATAAACATCAAAGTAGTCTATTTTGCTTAACGACTCTATCAATTCCGGAGACTTATCATATATCATCAAATTGTGCCGGTTTAATAATGTAGATTTTGACATGCCTTCCGCATATGTTAATCCCATGTTTCCTGCTCCAATTACTAATACTCTCATTATCTATTTTTTGATTAATTACAAATAACTGGGTTTTAAACCTAGTTTCTTTTGTTCTATATCTCCAAAGACCATACTATCCCGCTGTTTTTGTAAAAGAAATCCTTGAAAGGGACGGAAAAACTGGTTATCTGATACATTTTATTCTGAAAAAATTGGAATAGAATGAATGTTTGCTTAAAAAGGGGAGATGAATATATGATAAATAAACACTGTGAACTACTGTTATTGCTATACAAGAGCGAATTCAGAAAATTCAAGATTGAATAAATTGCACTTAAACAAGTTGAAAATTGTAATAAGAAAATTGTAGCATCTATTTAATCTTATAATATAAGACAATTTAGTGACTCCATGGCGGTATCCTGTAATTATGTCAGTTTTCGAGGGAGTATGTTGCACTGGGAGGCGAGAATGAAGTTGAAATTCAATCCTTTTTACAATGATTATGGACGGAATCTTAGTAAGCAACAAAATTTTACTACCTGGTAGTAAGATGTTAAATTTATAACTGGTTTCTAACTACTCTTAAAACTAAATTTTAACAAAATAAAACTGGTTTTTAAAAGAAATCTTAAAGTGTTTTCCCTGTTAATCTTAAAATTTTAGCAAAACTGAGGGTTTTCACCTATTAAACTTTGACTTCTAAAAGTTTAATTTTAAATAAATTAACTAATCTAAATATTTTAATTATGAGAAATTTAAAATTTTACACAATTTTTTTAGTAATGTTTGCTTTAATCTTTTCTTCTTGTAGTAGAGAGGAGGATGGTTTGGCTTCTTTAGAAAATGAGAAAGCAACACTTTCATTTGGAGCCATGCTTGATGATCTTAACATCAACCGCAATTCCCTTAAACAAGCAATTGGAGATATCCCGGCTTGTTCTGAGGATGCTGTGGTATACGTTGAAATTATACTTAGCAGCGGGGGAGTAGACGTGGTAGGTGCAGAAGGTACCCCTTTCAGGATTGACCTGGTAGCAGGGCAACTATTCACCAAGGAAGTTACAGAGTTGCAACTTTCCGCGGGAGATTATTCTCTGGATTATTTCACTGTTCATTCAATGGATGGTACGGTTATTTGGGTAGCCCCTTTAGCCGGAAGTGAATTGGCATCCTTAGTTGACAATCCACTGCCACTTGATATTAGCCTTGGGGCCGGTGTTAAGAAATATGTTGATGTAAGCGTGCTTTGTCTTGATGATAGAATGGTAAATGAGTATGGTTATCTTTTCTTCCAGCTTGATCCAACCCAGGCCATTCAGTTTTGTATTTTCGGAAATTACTGCGATGAATCTGGCAGGCATTATCCTGCTGCTTACAGCGTGGACGTATGGAATTACAGTGATGGGCAAATGGGCGCTGTTCTTTACAGCGATGTAACCAGTACAGTAGAACTCAATGACCTTGGAGAATATGCTTCCAGTCCTGTTTGTTTTGCTTTACCAGATTCTGCCGGAGATGATGAGTATTATTTCCAGATCACTCTTTTAAACTCAGATGCCTATGGTGAAGTTACAGAAAGCATTATTAGAGAAGGGGTAATTACAGATGGAGATGTAAGGAGCCTGCACATTGGGGATGATGATTCAGAATATTACCACCTAAGATATGGCTGTGGAACCTCAGATTCTCCAAATTTATTTGGAGAACCAAATACACAACCGCCTGTAATAGATAGGGATACTGAGATTTATATTTATTTTGATTCTTCGGGTTCAATGAATTCCACCCTTTCTCCGTTACAGGACATGCGAAGTAATCTATTAAAAGCGGCTTTACTTCCTTTGTATGATAATGATGAGGTTCTTTATGACGAAAAAGTCCAGGTGGTCTCGAATGGTTCAGAAAGAACCTTCCAGTTCCTTAATATTGAAGGTGATACACCTACAGGTAATGTCATCTCCCTGGTATTCCAAGATGAAGCTCAATCTGTTTATCACGCTGGTTTCTCTAGCTGGGATGAGACTTCCAACAGGACTGGCGCCTTTGATGCCGATATCACGGCGTTTAGGAGCAGGCTTGCATCCTTTGCGGTTAATTCATACAGCGGTGTGGTCTTTCAGGTAGAGAATGAGAATCAGGCCGGGCTTAATTTTAAAAAGTTTATAGAGTATATACAAAATGGTTCAGGAAATTATGCAGGGGCTTTTGGACTTTCAGACCGTACCGAAATAGGGTACGAATATGATGTGCTTGATGGAAGTACTCCTCAATATTATCTTGATTTAATTATTGAGGCATTACAGGATCTTGGATTTGAGCTGTAAATTATAATTTCAAAGGAATACTAATTTTAATCAGAGGCTGTCTAAAAAGGCAGTCTCTTTTTTTTGCTAAAGGAGAATGTCCTGAAATAATTTTAAGCTTTTAGTTTTTTACTACCTGTGAAGAAACTACTGAAGTTACTCAAACAGAAATTATGCAATCTCCCGTTATAAAAGAGGAAGTAATTGAATGAGATCCTGTGGAAGAGTTGGTAAATATTACTTCTGGCGAAGAAAATAAAATAATAGAATAAATTTATTTATAATCTTTCGTTAAACAGCAGGTTGTCTAATTTGAAGGGGTCTAGGGGCCTTTTTTATTCTAAATGGGTAAATACTTGAGGCTTGCCCGAAATCAATTTCATTCAGACGGGCTTGCCTAACTAGTGAAATTTAAAGTTTAAAACATGTTCCATTAAAATGCTCCGCGGGCTTGCCCGGAGAAATTTTTCTTAGGTCTAAAATTGGACAGTGGAAAGAGGCTAGAGAATATTATGGTACGTGTAAAAAGGAGAGCGTTTAACTCTTCACTTTTGGGCAGAATTTCGTTGAGGTTTTAGATGTTTCTTCATTTTTTATTTTTCGTGAACCTCCCCTGAGTGCTTCAATTTTTTTTAAGAAATGGAATGCTAAAGTTAAAAATCTTAAGTTTTAAGTCTTTGAAGTTCGCCAAAAGTTCCTTTAAGCTGTTAAGAAGTTCCTGATGCTGGGTTTTATAAAAAATTTCACAACTTATATCTTCACATTCCAACATTCCATTGAGGTCATTTTTATGATTTCTTAATGCGAGTTGTACTTCAATCTTTTCGGTTTTTAGATCTTCAAGATCTTCGGTGTAAGATTTTACCTTCTCGGAAGTATCCGGGTTAATGGGTTGAAAAACTTCTGAGGCTAGGAGATGTTTTAAAAACAACAGTTCATCCGTAAGGGTTTGCAGAGTTTTATCCCAATTTAGGGTGTCGTTTTCGAGTTCTTCAACGTCTTTTTCATTCGCAGATTTTTGGGAAAAGCTCATTGTTGCCATGATTAGAAATATTAACTGTTCAAACTAAATTATGTACAGATTTTGTGGATAATATTAATGCTAAAAATCGGTTCTTAGCTCAACTCAATAGTTTTTTTTGTTTTTGCTGTTTCAAAGCCCTGGAAACCGTATTAAAAATATCCTTTTTTAGAGATTGATACTGAATGGAAAAATTATTTACTTGTTTTAATAAACTCCTGTGCTCTTCCCTATATTCCTTTTCCTGGTTCGGTTGGTCAATACCATCTACCAATACTTGTAAACCGTTTCGATGTTTTGTTGTTTCTTTCATTAAATTTTCAACTTGCTTTTCAGAATCGGTTAATTTGAAAATCAGAGTTTTTGCTTCTTCCAGCAAGTGAGATTCCAGAATAGGCACGGTGTATTCTTTTAACATATCCTGAAAGAAGATCTGTTCATCTTTTATAAAGTTTAACTCGGATATCCATTGCAAACAGGAATAATGCATTTCGTCAGAACTTTTCCATTCCACGTACCTAAAATTTTGTTTTGGTGTATCCATAATGTTTTTCATTTAAGTTGTCTCAGGTATTTTGCATTGATACATATTATTCGTTTTGTTTTAAAAGATTCCCGGTATAATGGAAAATTTCAAGCTTGAGATCGTAGAATTTTTCAAAATAATTCTCAATATCGTTTCTTAAGTTCTCAAAATCTGAAATGAAATTTTCTTCGGAATCCTTATCATTCTCTATGGCGTCCTTCAGCATTTTCAATTTTTTTTCTACCGGTTTAAAAAATCGGAAATTCTGGGATTTTATATTTTCCACGCTGTTTAAGTATTTCTTTAAATTTTCAAATAAATTGGGAATACCGGGTTTGAAAATTTCTACATTTAAAAAGAGCATGAGGAAACTTATTTCTTCAGAATTATATGTTAACAGATTTTTCCAATGTAATAGTTCCAATTGGTTTTTTTTGAGCCGCTTTTCACTATAAAATGAATTATCTTTTTCTGATACAACCATGGCGCTAAAATTTGTTTTTCCTTCTAAAATTAAATTTTTAAAGCGAAAATTTAAATGATAATTATCAGGATTTAAAAAAATTTTAAAGCTTAATGTTTATGATTTCTTTTAAATGTGGAATATGTACCTGCCAATGGTAGGTATCTTTGATTTTCACTCTTAAAGCATCCAGGGAAGTGGGCTCTCCATGGATCAAAAACACCTTTTCCGGGATGTTTTTTATTTTTCCCAACCAATCGATTAGACCTTTCTGATCTGCATGGGCAGAGAGACTTTCAATCGTTTTTATTTTAGCATTCACCTCACAGTATTTTCCAAATATTTTGATCTCCTGGTTTCCTTCAAGAAGTTGCCTTCCCCGGGTTCCTTCTGCCTGAAATCCCACCAGTAAAACGGTTGTTTCAGGTTTATCTATAAAATACCTTAGATACGTAAGAACCCTTCCGCCACTAACCATTCCGCTTCCTGCAATTACAGCTTTAGCTCTTTTATCGTCTATTGTTTTCCAGGTATCTTTATAGGATGTTATAACGTTAAAATGATTTTTCATTGCTGCCAGGTCATCCTTATTGAGTTTATGCCAGGAAGGAAAACGTTCAAACACCTCAAATACTTTGTTTCCCATTGGGCTATCGATAAAAATGGGAATCTTTGGAATTTTATTTTTATTGTAAAGTTGCCACAATTTATGCATTAAGGTTTGAAGCCTTTCTACCGCAAAACTTGGGATTATTAAAATTGAGTTATTATTTATGGTCTCATTAATAGCATTTGTTAGAATTTCATCAGAATTATCTTCAGGATGTAATCTATTGCCATACGTGCTTTCCAGGAATATATAATCGCCCCATTCAGGAGGTTTTGGAGGATCCAGTAATTGATCTTTTTCCTGTCCTATATCTCCCGAGAACAGAAAGATTTTTCCAAGGATATCTAACTCTATATAGGTTGCTCCAATAATATGTCCGTTTTTTTCCAGTCTGAATTTAATATCAGGATGAATGTTAGACCATTTACCTGGCTCTACAGATTTAAATAGTCGAATCGCATTTTCTGCATCCTCTAAGGAATAAAGCGGTAAAGCCGGTGTGTGGATAGAATAGCCTTCTTCATTTGCTTGTTGGGCCTGTTCTTCCTGGATTTTGGCGCTGTCTAAAAGAATAATTGAAGCGATAGCCAGACTAGGGGCAGTCCCCATTATTTTTCCCTTGAAACCTTGTGCTACCAACCTTGGTAAATAACCGGAGTGGTCTAAATGTCCATGAGTGAGCAGGATTATATCAATTTTATCTGGTGGGAATGGGAATGGTTCCCAGTTTAGGTTTCTCAATTCCTTTAATCCCTGGAACATTCCACAGTCTACCATAATGTTGAATCCGGGCGTTTCCAAAATAAATTTGGACCCTGTAACCGTGCCTGAGGCTCCTAAAAAGTGAATTTTTATTTCTAAACTCATAACTGAATATTTTAATCTCACAAGAGGGGTCGATTTACCCACTTTCTGCAAAATAATTAACGAGATGTCTTGTTTTTATTCTCCAGGAGAACTTGGCTCCGAATTGGTTTTAGGATACCTTACAAAGCATCTCCATCTCTTTTAAAATCCTGGATTTTCTTCCTTCGGATATACCTAAATGATCCAGGTAAAATTTATCATCTATCAATTCTTTACACAATACTACATCTCTGCTCAAGAGGAATTGCTTCTCTCTGGCAGAAAGCAAGGTAGAAACTGTAATAGGATACAAGCCCGTATGATCTATCCTGTCTTTCAAAGCATTTCCTTTGGGGAAATCCCAGCTCAACAAATTCAGGCCTACACATTTTCCATATTTCCGGGCATCTTCAGTAAATCTTGTATTTGTGACCAGCCAGCCTTTAAAGGCCGGGGTGCCAGGATGGTTTTTATCCAAAAAATTTTGAATGTCCCGAAATCTGCTGTGAATATATAGTGGAATTTTTACATCACAGGCTTTGCCTGGTTCGGTATGAAACTTACATTCAAATAAATTTTTCTCCTTATCTTTTCTGGCGATAACATCCAGTTCATGGGTAACACAAATTCCCTGTACAATTTTTCCAACCTCAACTTTAAATCCGCTGTGTTTTAAAATTGAAGCAATGAATTTTTCAAAAGGAAATCCTGTGGGACCCAGTTCATAAATAGCATTTTTCAACTTATACCGGGAGGCAAATGACCGGTTCCTTTTCTTCAAAAGATTGAAAGCCCGGTTATAGATCTCCTTTGTAGAAATCCCGTCATATAATTCATCCTCCAAATTGCTAAGTATATCACTTATAACTTCCTCATCTGCTCCAGACTTTCTTAGGGAAGCCTTGACTTTTTCAACAGAAAAAACATCTTTTTCCCCTGAAGCTTTTATAATATGGAGATTCCGGACGGTCATATTTTATAATATTTGAATTCTGCTAATTTGAATTTTTAATTTATCCTCAAAATGCCTGAATAATATTTTTATTTCTTCATGTTTAATAGATTGAGGAATGGTCCCGTGCAAACCTGATTGAGGGATTTACTTAGTTGGTTACTCTAATCTTTTATATTATGCATCACCAGAACAGGGACCTGAGGTTTATATCCAATTTCTTTTACCAGGGATTTTGTAAATATGCTGTTTAAAAAACTATGCTTTTTATTGATAAGTGCCAGGAGATCACTATCTCTGCTTTCTATAAAGGAATGAATCCCGGGGGCTACTTTAATATCGGTTAATGTATGAAATGTGTGAACCACATCACCCAAATATTCCTGCAGGTCCTCTTTATTTTTCCCCTGCTCCTTGCTTAATTTATCTACTTCCTGAATATGTAGCACCCTAATTGCTGCCTTCATTTTTTTTGCGATATCAACCAGGTTCTCTAATTCTCGACGCTTGTAAGCAGTTTTAAAATTGGTAGCAAATACAACTTCTTTTCTCTTTTCCTCCTGATAGCTCACGTTTTCCGGAATGACGATAACTGGACAATCATATACTTTCTCCATAACATCCACTGCACTACTACCATACAGTTTACTTGTAGGGTCATTTTCACCTTTGGTACCCATTATCACTAATTCTATATCATTTTTATCGATAACAGTCCTTACGGCTTCCAAAACAGAATTATAGGTAGAAATAATTTCAAATCTATGTTCTTCGGTACCTCCTCTGGATGTGATTCCATCTATTGTTTTTTCAAGCCCAATCTCAGATGCTTCTTTGGCTTTTTCATAATTAGGTTCTCCCGGCTCAGGAACAATAAGGCTGTCTGTTGTGAAATAATATAGTTGAAATGCATTTAACAGGTAGAACGTACATTTGTCATCTTTAAATAAACTCAAAGCATAATTTAAAGCGTTCCACGAATTTTTGGAAAAATCGGTTGGTATTAATATATTCTTTCTCATCACTTTATTAGTTTAGTAGTATAAAGGTAATTTGTTGATCTTACGGGGAATATGACAACAGTCACATCTCTTTAATGTTTTTAAAGCTTATTCATTGGAACGGTGTAAAACGAGTAAGGGAATCCTGGAATAATTCCCTAAATCTTTATAGAGAGGCTTAAAAAGTAAGTTTTCTAAAAAATTGTGCTTTTTATTAATAAATACGATCATATCACTTCCTCTGCTTTCGGTAAAACAATAAATTCCTATAGGAATACTTACGTGAGCCAAAGAATGAGCGCTATGTTCAATCTCTTTTAAACAAGACTCCAGATGGTTTTTGTTATGTTTTTGAGAGATACTAATCCCCCCGGATTCTTCTATGTGAAGTATCCGAATCGCAGAATTATTTTGTTTGGCAAGTTGAATAAGGTATTTAAGATCATCACTGGAATGTTCGATTTTATAACTAGTGGCCAATACGATCTCTTTTAGGACCTTAAAATATACATTGGATGGAACTGCAAGAATAGGGCAGTTTTTTATCTCATTCAATATTTGAATCGTATTACTGCCAAAAATTACTTCATAAGCTCCCGTGGATCCCTGTGTGCCTATGAGAATAATATCAAATGCATGCTGGTTGAGCTCATGTTTTATAGAATCTATTAAGGTTTTATTTAAGGCAACACATTTGAATGTATGCTTAGGATTTGAAGAGCGTTCTTTAATAATTTCACAAAGTCGGTTTAGCTTTTCTTCTGAATTTGCTTTAACTTTTATCGATTCCTCTTTTGCCGGAACGGGATCCATCATACTGTTTTCATAATAACCATTTACATTATATGAAGTCATTAAAAAAAAACGGCAAGATTCCTCTTTATACAAATTTATCGCGTAAAGCGTCGAATTCCAGGCGTTTTCTGAAAAATCTGTAGGAAGAAGGATGTTTTTCATGGTTAAGAATTATATTTTCCAGAAGGAATTACCAAAAACGGAATCTTTACGTGAAATCCAATGTCATTTATTACCGGCCTGAAAAGCAGGTTTTCAAAAAATGAATGTTTGTTGCTAATCATTGCTAACAGATCGATGGAATTCTCTTTCTGAAAATCGTAGATCCCTTCTGTAACGGTATTTTTTTCAATACTATAAAATTGATTGCGTGTTTCTTTAAAATAGTCAACCAGTATTTTTTTAGAGTATTCCTGCTTCTCTTCAAGCTGTCGCCCAAAAATCACATGTAGAATATGTATCTCGAAGTTATAAGTATAAGCCAGCTCTTTCAGAAGTTGTAAATGTTTAGTGGTATAATTAATATCATAATCTGTAGGGAAAAGAATGTTTTTTGGCTGAACGAACTCAAAATCGGAAGGGATAGCCAGAAGAGGCACTTTGGTTTTTTTTATGGCATGAACGGTGTGGGTTCCAAACAAGATTTCTTCGGCACCAGTTGCGCCTTGAGTACCCATTATTACAAGGTCTATTTCTTTTTCTTTCACCTGTTCCAGAATCTCTTCATTAAGTAGATTAAAGGACGAAACCTTCTCTATAGTATGTTTGGGATTATGAAATTCTCGCTTCAACTTTTTTTCAACTCTCTTCAATCCTTTTAGGGAATTATTCTTATAAATTTCGTCAAGACTTAATTGAGAAGGGCTATAAAGAATATGTTCGGTGTCGTAAAGCACCGGCGTATAGGTGTTTAAAAGGTAGAAAATGCACGCTTCGTTCTCAAAAAGTTGTACAGCGTATTTTATGGCATTAAACGCATTATCGGAAAAATCGGTAGGTAAAAGTATTTTTTTCATCTTTTATTTTTTTAAATAAATCTTAAAATCAATCCAACGGTTTTGTGAGATTTAAGTTATTTGCCGATAGAAATTCTGAAGTATTAAAAATGGGATTTTGGGCTGTAAGCCAATAATGTCGATGGTAGATCCTGATAAAATAGTTTCTAAATAAGTGTATCGGGAATTGACCATAATCAAAAGATCTATGTTCAATGAGCCAATGTTTTTATTAATGGCTTTTATCTTATCCGTTTCTTCGCCCCTATGAAATTTAAAACCGGTTTCATAGAATTGTTCCTTTAGGAATAATTGGTTGTCCTTTTGCCGGAAACTCTCTACAGGAAATTCAGAAATGTATAATAGATGAATAATAGCCTGGTAGGCGCTGGATAAATCAGCTACCAGTTTTAATTCCCTTTTTTGATAGGGGATCATATAATTTGTAGGGAAGAGGAAGTTTTTGGGTGTTTTAAATTCATAATTTTCCGGGATCGAAAGAACCGGACAATGCACATATTTAATTACCTGAAGGGTATTGGTTCCAAAGGTTATATGCTGATAATTTGTTTTACCCCTGGTTCCCATTATAATGATATCGGCATTTTCTTCGTTCACTACTTCGTTGATCTCATCTACAAGCGAACCAAATTCAGAAATTGATTTAAAATGATGGTGAGGATTTGGAGAATATTCTTTGATATCTAAAATGATCTGGGCAATTTCTTTTTCCGATTTTACCTGAACGCTGTCTTTTAAGTCCTCTAATAAAGCCTGGTTATTTATAGACATGTCGTCGTAAACCTCATCGGCAAAAGCGTGTAATATGAAAATTTCACATTTTTCATATTTAAATAACTCTACGGCATATTTGAGGGCATTGAATGCGTTTTTCGAAAAATCTGTTGGAACCACTATCTTTCTCATCATTATAAAATTTGTTTACAATAAAGTTATTGCGAAATGACCCTTAAAACTATGACCAATATCAGTTTAGCGCGGGCTTTGAACTAGTTAAATAAGGCAAACGCGAAACTTCACGTGTATGAAAGTATGATGTTTATCATTTTCTATTAAAAGAAAGAACCGTAATTTTCTTAATGAATATTAAAATTTAATAAAAATGAAATTAGTACTGCTGGTAACGGTTTTTCTTATGATTCCGTTACTCACTTTTTCACAGGTAATTCAGGATCTCGAATTTATTGGTCCGGCAAATGAAGGTCACATCCCGGTTTTAAAAAATAATAAATGGGGGTTTTTAAATTCTCAGGGAGAATTAACAGTTAATTTCAGGAATGATTTAATTCATAATGAAAAGACCTCTTCTAAAACCGATGTTGGGGTGGCTTCTCAGCAATTCCCGGGCATGTATGATGGCAGGATTATAATTAAAAAGGTTACCGACGAAATTCCGTATTATGGATTTATAGATTCTTCGGGGAAGACAGTTATTGAACCGGAATTCCTAAATGTTTCCAACTTCAAAAACGGACAAGCATTGGCTTTAAAAATAGAAGAGAAATCTTTAGGAAGGAATGATCTTTTGGATATCACAATTAAATCCTATAAGTACGATGTTGTTTTAATAGACAGGGAAGGAGAAGTGAAGCAATATCTAGCCGGTCCTTTTCCGGTAGCGGTCTCCAGAGAGAAATTAAGGGAAGCACCACGAATTGAAGCGCGATGGGTGAGTGAGAATTTAATTGCTGTAAAAAGTCCCCAAAAAAAATGGGAGATTCATAAAATATAATCAACAAAAAATAAAAAGGTGATTGAAATTATTTCTTTTCAATCACCTTTCTTATTTAAGACACATTCACTTTTTTAGGACTTTTTGGCTTAGCTCCTTCTTTTTTGTGAAGGGTCAACTTTAGGACACCATCCTGATATTGGGCTTTAATATCTTTATCCTCGTCAACTGAATCTGGTAGAATCATTGACCTAGAAAATGAATTGTAACTAAATTCCTTCCTTACAAATCCTTCTTTTTCTTCTTCTGTTTTTGCCTCTTTTTCAGCAGAAATAGTCAAAATACCATCATCTACGGTGATATTAAAGTCATTCTTGGTTAGTCCGGGCACGGCTAATAGAACCTCGTAATTTTTTTTGTTGTCCTTTACATTAAGCGCAGGGATCAAATTTAGATCATTTTCAAAATCTCCATTAAAGATCCGGTTTAAATTAAAGATGCCTCTGCGGGTATCCATCAGATCTGAAAAAAAAGGATCTTGAGACATAAGTGATTCCCCAGCAATAGGAGAACGGCGTTTGCTTGATTTAACTAATGACATGATTTTAGGTTTTAAAAATTAATAATTTTTATATTACATACTGAAATTAGTGTAAAACCGGAAATCATAAGATGATATATATCAGAGGTTTAATTTTATTTTTTGCATAAAATGAAACCAAATCTTCAATGATGTTTTTAGACAATTTAAAAGTAGTAAGTTGTTGGAATTCAAGAAAGAGACCGCCTTTTTAGACAGCCTCTTTACCAACCAAAATTTTAAAGTTTGGCCTTTTTTAATAATTATAAGTATACAAAGGACTAAAGGAAATTTCCTTTTTCGTCTGTTTTGATCCTCATTCGCTTATCTCCGTTTTCCAGTAAGAGTTTGTATGTTTTAGAGGCTCCTTTGGCTTCATGATAACTTACCAAATAAACATCCTTAGAAACGCTCCATCCAGGAAATCTTTTTGCAACGGCTGTAGAAACTGCTTTTGGGAGTGCTATGTCCTTAAATTTTTCGGCAGTTCTTAATAATTTACCATCTCTATCATAAGAGGCAAGGATTTTACCTTGAGGAATGAAAAACGAAATGAAATAAGTGTCATAATCATCCTGGTAATATTCTGAATTTTTCAAATTGAAAGTTGCTGCTTCCCGTTGTAATAATTTCACCGGTTCTGCCACATCTTCTTCTCCAGCAGCATCAAGATACTTGTAGTTTACGGCTACAATTTTAATCTCAGGTAACTCTGTTACCTGAGCGTAGGCTTGGGTGGTCAAACCAAAAATAAATAAACCAAGTAAGATCCTTTTCATGATTATAAATATTTAGTTATTAATAAATTACTATAAATTCTTAATGGGGAGATTATACAAGATTGGGTTTCGAAGCAATTTTTATCCAATAACTATTGTACAGAATAAAATTAAGATAATTCAAGATTATTAACAATGATATTTATCAGTAGTTTATTCTGCGTATCAAATTGAATATTAGGTTTATAGATTTTGAAAAAGAACCAGGTTTTTTCAATATTTCGGGAAACTTCTCCAAAGTAGGTACAGATTAAAAATCATTATTTACACTTTTGGTTTACTAAGAATGCCGTTTTCATTGAATACCTTCTGTCATTATATTTATGAAATTTAATTCTTCGCAAAAAATTGAGAGTAAACTGTTCTGGGAGGTGGGAGATACAATTTTACTAAAGGAAAAGATCTGTGAATTAAAATTAAATTAATAGCATAAAATTAACAGGTTATAGGCTTTTTTTTGGATTATAACCATATGCGGAAAGTTAATATCCGGAAGTCTTAGCAGTAAAATTAAGGTTTCAATATTGTGGCCAATTAGGAGTATATAAAGGAGCGATCTATCGCTCAGTATCTTTCAATGAGAAGTGTAAACGATTCAACAAAATCATTTGACGCGAAAATATAATCCTTCAAAAGAATATCAAGGGACTAAAAACTATAGAATTCTTGATCAACGCTTAACTAAAATTTTGCCTTACAAGATTTAGGATGGTGCCATATAAAACATGACTATTATGTGCTTAAAAACGAAGAATAAAAGTCCCGCAGGTATACTGTATAAGTAATAAAAGCTTTTTATTGTAGGAAAAGATTTGGGAAAAGGTACGGGAGATAAATGAACCCTGCGATGATAACGGCAGTAAGGGCTGCAAATAGGACAGCCCCTGCTGCCACATCTTTAATATATCCAATTTTTGTATGAAAATCCGGATGCACAAAATCTGCAATTCCTTCTACTGCGCTGTTAAGACCTTCGGCACTTAAAACCAGGCCAATCGCGAAAAACTGAAACATCCAATCGAATTTTGAGATATCAAAATAAAATCCAACACCAGTTATTAAAACTGCAATACCTACCTGAACCTGAATACTGTGTTCGCTCTTAATTAAAATCCAGGCTCCTTTAAAAGCATATCCTCCTCCCCGTATTCTTTTACCAAGGTAACTATCCCGCATTATAAAAGCGGCTTAAGAGCTGCGAGGTAATCAGGTTCCTGAGAAATATCCGGTACTTGTTGTGTATGAATCACTTTTCCTTCTTCATCTAAAACAATTACAGCTCTGGAAAGAAGTCCGGCCATTGGTCCATCCATCATTTCGACGCCATAATCCTTCCCGAAATCACCTTGGCGAAAATCAGAAAGATTGGTCACATTTTTTAATCCCGAATCGTCAACAAATCTTTTTTGTGCAAAAGGAAGGTCTCTTGAAATACATAAGACGTCAGTATTCTTCAAGGTGGAAGCTTTTTCATTAAAGTTCCTAACAGAAGTGGCGCAAACATTGGTGTCAATGCTTGGAAAAATATTTAAAATAAGCCTTTTTCCTTTAAAATCTTTTAGGGTAGCCGCTGAAAGATCAGATCGTACCAATTCAAAGTGAGGTGCTTTTTCACCAACCACAGGTAAGCTCCCATATGTGTTTACTTTTTTATCTTTTAATGTTATTTGAGACATTGTATTAGGCTTTTTTATTTAGAATCTAAATTTAATGCTTATGTTACAGGGATTTATTAAAATTATCATAAAAACAACAATGGCCGTTTTTATTTCTAAAAACAGCCATTGTAAGCTATTAAGCTTTAGGTTTTAGCGATCGATAGATCCCATTACCTTTTTTACAAAATTATTGGCAGCGTCCATTTCAGAATCTCCATCTTCAATCATTTTATGGACTTCTATAGCACCGCACAAGTTGGTGATCAATTCTCCAACAACATCCATTTCTTCATCTGAAACAGATCTGTGTTCTGTAAAACTCTCTAAAACATCGATGGTATTTTGCAGTTTTTCTGCATCATTGTTACGCTGCAAATGTCTAATTACTGGCAACTTCATTTACTAGATCTTTTAATAGTTCAAATTTATTGGTTTGAACCTGATTCACTAAACTTCCGTTTTTAAATGTTGCAAAAGTTGGAAGATTATCTACATTGGCCATTTTTCTGGATTCAGGAAATTTTTCAGCATCTACCATCAAAAAAGTTGACTGCTCATTTTCCCCTGCCAGTTTTTTGAACTTCGGCTTCATAACTCTGCAGTTACCACACCATCCAGCCATATATTGAACAACTACAGTTCCATTTTCTGCAACTATTTCTTTTAAATTATCTTGTTCTAATTCCTTAACCATTTTTTGTTTTTTTAGTTTAAACTAAGGTAAGAAGCTACTCCTTCACGATCTGCGTTCATTCCTTCTTTACCTTCTTCCCAGTTCGCCGGGCAAACCTCTCCTTTTTCCTGAACGTGCGTATAAGCATCGATCAATCTAATAAATTCCTTAACATTTCTTCCAAGCGGCATATGATTTACACTTTCGTGGAAAATAGTTCCTTCTTCATCAATAAGGTAGGTGGCGCGGTAGGTTACATTGTCTCCTTCTACAGTAACTGCTCCAGTTTCTTCATCATATTGCTCATTGGTAATATCAAGGATACCAAGCTGAGAGCTAAGGTTTCTGTTAGAATCAGCAAGTATTGGGTATTTAACACCTTCAATCCCACCATTATCCTTTGCAGTATTTAACCAGGCAAAGTGAACTTCGGCAGTATCACAGGATGCGCCAATAACCAGTACGTTTCTTTTTTCGAATTCTTTTGAAGCCTCCTGAAAAGCGTGTAGTTCAGTTGGACAAACGAATGTAAAATCCTTTGGGTACCAAAATAATAATACTTTTTTATTGTTTTTTTGAGCTTCTTCAAGAACATTTAACTTAAAGGTATCACCCATTTCATCAATTGCATTCACACTTAAATTTGGAAATTTTCTTCCTACTAAAGCCATACTAAATTTATGTTTAATTGTTTGTTTATTTTCCGTGCAAATATATGAAATCATCGATCTTGTTAATGCCTATAAAATTTTAAATTCTTATCCAAGAATAGTGGGTATCTATCGTGAATAATTAAAGAAATGAAATATATTTTTTTAAACCGGAGAAGATTTTAAGAAGTTTAAATTTTAAGCGGTTTTAGTAGTAAGTTGTTTTATTTTGATGCTGAAAGCTGCGAATATTAGGGTCATAAATGGGCTTAAATAATTGAAAAAGGCATAACCTGCATATGATAATGTTGGAACTCCAAGTACTCCGCTATGATATGCGCCACAGGTATTCCAGGGAACCAATACTGAAGTAACCGTTCCGGAATCTTCCAGCGTACGACTTAAATTTTCAGGAGCAAGACCTTTATCCTTGTAAGCTTTGGCAAACATTTTCCCGGGAACTACAATGGCCAAATATTGATCTGACGCGGTTACATTTAGAGCCAGGCAGCTAAAAACCGTACTTGCAAACAATCCAAAAGTAGTATGAAACATATTTAACAAAGCCCGGCTAATAGTTGCCAAAGCTCCTATAGCTTCCATAATCCCGCCAAAAACCATCGCACAAATGATGAGCCAGATGGTTCCAAGCATTCCCGCCATACCTCCGGAGGAAAAAAGGTCGTTTAAGTCTTCATTATCGGTTAAAACAGAAGTTTCTACGGTAATAGCTTGCATTACTCCTTTGTAGCCACTTATGAAATCCAAGTTTGTGACACCGGCAATTTGAGCAACCAGATCTGGTTGAAAGATCAATGCTGCAGCAGCCCCAAGTAACGTCCCAATAAGAAGTGCTATAAGAGGCGATGTTTTTTTAACAATTAAGAGAATTACCACCAAAGGAACCAAAAATAACCAGGGAGATATGGTAAAGGAAGACTCAATTGAACTTAAAATAGCGGAAGTGTCTGTATCTCCCGAAATGTCAAGGTTGAGACCTATAATAATAAAAATAATAATAGTGATTGTAATGGTAGGAACGGTTGTAAGGAGCATATAACGAATGTGCGTAAATAAATCGGTTCCGGCCATTGCAGGAGCAAGGTTAGTGGTGTCGCTTAAAGGTGAGAGTTTATCTCCAAAATATGCTCCGGAAAGGATAGCGCCGGCAGTCATTCCAACAGAAATGTCCAAAGCCTCCGCAATTCCTATAAGTGCAATACCTACGGTAGCAGAAGTTGTCCAGCTACTTCCGGTGGCGATAGAAATAACAGAACAAATAATAACACAGGCCGCCAGGAAAATAGTGGGATTCAGGATTTGTAACCCATAATAGATCATTGTTGGAATGATCCCGCTAATCATCCAGGTTCCGGCAAGTGAGCCAACCATTAGTAAGATCAAAATTGCCCCGGTGGTGCTTTGTACGTTGTTCGCAACTTCATCGATCATCTTATTGTACTTTACTTTATTAAAATATCCTACAATAGCTGCGACTGCGCCGCCCAATAATAAAATGAATTGATTTGATCCCCCAAGGGCATCATCCCCAAAAACAAAAACGTTGAAAGCCAGCATTGCAATAAGTGCGATTACCGGGATCAATGCTTCCCAAATATTTAATTCTTTGTTTTCTGTTATTGGTTCATTTTCAGGGGAATTGGTCTGGCCGTCCATTAAATTATTTGTTTTGGGTCGTAATGTTACGATTTTAAAGGAAATTGAGCAAGTGTGAAAATAAAATTCTTTAAATTAAGAACCCCTTGGCAAGCCCGGTTGAATGAAATCCATTTCGGGAATCCCGTAAGCTACCGTGGCGTGGATTTAAACCTTAAATGCGGCATTAAATAAGGCAATAAGCAGGCTGAAAAAATAAATTAGTCAGGAATATTTTTTGCAATTCAGAAAATTTAAAAAACAAAAGAAAGCGCATTTTCAGAAAATATCTTTTCCAAAAAATGCGCTTTTTTATCCTCCTTGATTAAAAGTAAATGTGCTTATACTTTTTGAGTTTCCAATAAACCAACCTTTCTCATACAGTTTTTCATCATTTGGTAAGTTCTTTCTATATCATTATCCAAACCAATTGAAAACCGAATCAATCCATTGCTCAATCCCATCTCGATTTGTTCTTCTTCAGGAATTTCCGAAGAAGTGGAACTTCCGGGAGCGCTAAAAAGAGTTTTGTAAAACCCTAAACTTACCGCTAAATATCCAAGGTTTTCTTCCTGCATTAATTCCATCAATTCATTCGCTTTATCGATGTTACCAACATCTAAGGTCAACATGCCGCCAAAACCATAATCGGGATTCATCATCTTTTTGAAAAGCTCGTGGCTTGGGTGGGAGGGAAGACCGGGATATACGGTACGGAATCCATCTGCTTCAAACTTTTGAGCCAGATACATCGCATTTTTACTATGTTGCTTCATTCGGATATGCAAAGTTCTCATATTCTTTAAAATAGAAGCAGAACGCATACTATCCATAGTAGGACCCAGCAACATATTTGCTCCATCATTCACACTTCTAAGAGCGTTGATGAAATCCTGTGTTCCACAGGTTACACCACCTACGGTATCACTGCTTCCGTTAATGAATTTTGTAAGGCTGTGAATAACAATATCGGCACCCAGTTGGCTAGGCGTTATGGATAAAGGGGAAAATGTATTGTCAACTACCAGCGGTATATTATGTTTTTTTGCGATTTTAGACAAGCCTTCAATATCGGCCACTTCCAGCAACGGGTTGCTCACAGATTCGCAATACAAAACTTTGGTGTCTTCATTAATCGCAGCTTCTACAAGATCGAGTTTTGTGATATCCACAAAGGTGGTTTCAATATTTAAACGTGGAGCAAAATTCTTTAAAAAGGCATAAGTCCCTCCGTATATAGTCCGGCTGGAAACAACATGATCTCCTGCCATACAAAGTTGTAAAAGGGCACCTGTGATTGCTCCCATTCCCGATGCAGCAACATTGGCGGTTTCTGTTCCTTCCATCGCTGCAAGAGCTTCTCCCAGGTAGAGATTGGAAGGAGAAGAATGTCTTGAGTAGAGATAACATCCATCTGCATTCCCTTCAAAGGTATCGAACATGGTTTTTGCAGAAAGGAATGTGTAAGTGGAAGAGTCGGATATAGAAGGGTTTACGCCTCCAAATTCTCCAAAATATTGAAGATCCTGGATGTGGTCTGCTGGTTTGTATTTCATAATAATTAGATTAGATTGATCCTCAAAATACGGAAAAATAAGATCAAAAGTCAATAGGTTATTATATTTTCAGATTATTAATCTATAAAAAATAATAAAATTAGATTAATATTCTTATTAAGACTATCTTCGTTTGAATAAAGTGAAAAATTTTCTTCAGATGCACCTGGATAATACCGACAAAAAAATCCTTCAGAAATTACAAAAGAATAGCAAGATCACCAATAAAGAGCTTTCTAATGGTTTAAGTCTTTCGGTTACTGCTGTTTTTGAACGCATAAAGCGGTTGGAGCGGAATGGAGTGATTTCCGACTACGTGGCACTGGTTAAACCAGATAAAATAGAAAAAGCTTTTATGGTTTTAACCCAAATAAAGCTAGTGCAACACACTAAAAGCAATGTTATTCAATTTGAAGCGGAAGTTGTAAAACTACCGGAAGTACTGGAATGTTACCATGTAAGCGGGGAATATGATTATATTTTGAAAGTGCGGGTAAAGGATATGGAGGCCTACCGGGAATTTATGCTTACCAAGCTTACAAATCTTGAACATATAGGAAGTACCCAAAGTACTTTTATAATCAGTTCGGTAAAAAGTACAACAGCCTTGCCTTTATAAGTTCCATATTTTTATTTGATTGAACACTTGTTTTTCAGACTTTAGAAAACCTTTCCGAAGCAATCCATAGTTTTTTTATATTTATTTTTCTAACGCCATAATTTTCTTCAATCCTTCTAAAATGCCTGTCAATGGCAAGATTAGTTGCAATTTATATGTATTTTTTGTATATTAAGCCTCGATTGCTGTTCTAAAAAGCACGGGCTTTTCCATTTTAAACAGCAATTTTAGGATTCCTTCGAGCCTTTTTTTATCTACAACTTAAATTTTATATGACAGAACAACAAACCCAATCACAAGCGCTCCTTGACAGGAGGAAAAATATAGTCGCCAATGGTGTAGGTATTTTTAATACTGCTACCGTAAAACATGCAAAAGGAGCAATAATAACAGATGTAGATGGCCGGGAATTAATAGATTTTGCCGGGGGGATAGGCGTCGTAAATGCAGGGCATTGTCCTGAACCTGTGGTAGAAGCCATTCGTGAACAGGCAGGGAAATATCTGCACACCAGTTTCAATGTTGTAACCTATGAGCCCTACATAAAACTTTGTGAGGAACTCGCAGAGATCCTTCCCCATGGAGAGAAAACCAAGGCCATGCTTATAAGTACAGGAGCAGAAGCTGTTGAGAATGCCATCAAAATTGCCCGTCAGGCTACAAAAAGGCCTGCTGTATTATGTTTTAGCGAAGCATACCACGGCCGTACATTAATGGCAATGAGCCTTACCAGTAAAGTGAATTATAAAACTTCATCCGGGCCTTTTGCTCCGGAAGTTTACAGGATTCCTTTTCCCAATTTTTACAAGTTCCACGGGAACCAGGATATGGAAGAATTTGTGGGAAATGAGCTAAACAGGCTTAAGGAAAGTGCTCATAGCATTGTTGATATTAACAGCGTTGCTGCTATCATTATTGAACCCATACAAGGGGAAGGTGGATTTAATCCTGTGCCTCAAAAATATCTTGAAGGGCTGCGTACCTTTTGTGATGAACACGGGGTATTGCTGATCATGGATGAGATCCAAAGCGGATTTTGTCGTACGGGCCATTGGGCGAGCTGGCAACATTACAACGTGCAGCCAGATATAAGCACCTACGCCAAATCCCTTGGATCTGGATTACCTATTGCTGCGGTTTTGGGGCGGGCAGAGATCATGGATGCTGCAGGTCCTGGAACTATTGGAGGTACTTATATAGGAAGTCCCGTGTGCTGTGCTGCGGCATTGGCTACAATTCAATATATGAAGGACAACAATTTAAATGAACGGGCACTTCATATTGGAAAAGTGGTTACAGACCGATTGGAAAATCTTAAAAAGGAGATTTCAGATATAGGCGATGTTCGCGGAATAGGAGCTATGATCGGGATTGAATTTGTGAAAAATAATGATCCCGGGAAACCAAACACAGAGCTTTGCGACAAGATCGTTAAAGGATGTGCAGATGAGGGGTTAATCCTTCTTAGCGCGGGAACTTTTAAGAATGTGATACGGATTCTTTCTCCTCTTGTAATCACAGATGAACAATTGAATAAGGGACTCGATATCCTGGAAGACCAGATTAGAAAAAATGTATAATAATTAGGAACTATGATGCGGTGGTTCATTCTGCCGTGAATTCCCCGTGGGTGGAATATTAACTTGATTAATGAAACCCTGCAGTATTTATAAACAAAAATAATATCAAAAGAGAATGACACCATTTGCAATAGCAGGAATACAAATGAAAGTTTCAGCCGTCGCTTCCAATGTGGAAATGATGAAACTGAAAATAAATATCACAATGAGCCTCTACCCATGGGTAGACATGATTGTTTTTAGCGAGTTGTGCGCTTATGGCCCGCTTACACATACCGCAGAGGAAATCCCCGGAAACTTTGAAAGGGAAATGCAGGCCATGGCCAAAAGGCACGGGATCTGGTTATTACCGGGATCCATATTTGAAAAAAGTGAAGGAAATATCTACAATACGGCTACCGTAATTAATCCTGAAGGGGAAATAGTTACCAGGTATCGAAAAATGTTTCCGTTCTATCCTTATGAAGTTGGAGTAACCCCGGGATCTGAATTTTGTGTATTTGATGTGCCGGGAGTGGCCCGATTTGGTCTTTCCATATGTTACGATATGTGGTTTCCAGAAACGGTTAGAACGCTGGCTGTGATGGGAGCCGAGGTAATCCTCCATCCTACAATGACAGGTACCATAGACAGGGATATTGAATTATCTATAGTGCGCGCAATGGCCGCTGTAAACCAATGTTACTTTTTTGATGTGAATGGTCTCGAATCTGGAGGTAATGGAAGATCACTTGTTTGCGGGCCAGATGGCCGGGTGATTTATCAGGCCGAAGGAAATGAAGAGATCTTTCCGCTTGAACTTAATATAGACCGGGTGAAAAGAAGCCGGGAACTGGGAGTGCTTAGATTAGGACAACCCTTAAAAAGTTTCAGGGACCATATAGGCCAATTTGGGATCTACCAGCACGGTGCTCATTTGCCATACCTTAATTCACTGGGACCTCTTATCAAGCCTACCAAACTTGATACCCTGGCAAAATTAAAAATGCAGGAACACGAATATGAACCTCCGGTTAATCCCACAGGATATAAAGGATTCGGAGAAATATAAACTAAAAATATAACTATGGGCGGAGTGTCATCAAAGAAAAAGAAACAAGAAAAATTAAAGGATTATATAAGCTGGTTTGAAATTCCTGCGATCAATTTTCAGCAAGCTGTAGATTTCTATAATGAGATATATGACATTGACATGGAAAAAAACTTTGATGATAATTATGCCATGGCGTTCTTCCCCGCAGAAAAGGGAATTGGAGGAGCAATTGTCGCAGGTCCGGGTTCCATTCCGGGAATTATCGGTCCACTTTTATATCTTAATGCCGGTAAAGATCTAAATATTGTTCTGGAACGCGTGGAATCTGCCGGCGGAAGGATAGTAATGACTAAAACCCTTATTAATGAAGAATCCGGGTATTTTGCTATTTTCATAGATTCTGAAGGAAACAAACTTGCCCTACATTCAAAAAAATAATATATGCCAGATAAAAAAATAGCCTCTTCAACACATTATAACATTGCTCAACTTCGGGTGGAATCTTGGAATCGGTTAAAAAGCGAATCTACCAAACTAGCGAACTGCAACAGAAATTCTGCGGAACAAAAAATCCATAAGCAGAATCTTCAGAAACTGCTGAAGGAAATTGAAGGTATTGAATGTTATTTTGCTTTCCCCGGGGTATCACGGGTTTTATCGCTCACCCAAATGCTGGACCGGCAGGAATACACCGCCCTGGCCCACAAGATCACCGAGATTACCAAAAACCTGGTAAGTGACCGGTATAGAAGTAATCCAGATTTTCTTGAAGATGATGAAACCGTAGCAGAACTAACCGAAAAAAGAGAATCTCAAGAGGGAGTTAAAAAAAATTACTTTGAAGTCCTTTTCATAGAGGAGATCTCTCCATTGGAGGAAAGTAAATTAAGGCAGGATCTTAAGGCCATGCAAAATTCTAATGAGCAATTTGGCTATGGTGTTGTGGTACAGCGTTCTTTTGAAGATGCGATGATCGCTTTGCTTTTCAATGCAAATATTCAGGCGGTAGTAGTGCGGTACGCACCTCCTTATTACTCAAAAAAGATCACTCCGCTTGTCAAACCTTTTATTCAAAATGTCCTGAAATTGGATTTTTCCAATCGGTCACAAGCAGATCTTGGACCTATCCTGGGTACACTCATCAAAAAATTCAGGCCAGAACTGGATACTTATTATGTTACAGATACTTCCTTAAGCAACCTTAAAGACAGTACGCTCAAAAATTTCAGAAGGATATTTTACCGAACTGAAGATCTTCAGGAACTGCACCTCACCATTCTAAGAGGGATTTGTGAGCGGTATGAGACTCCGTTTTTTTCAGCATTAAAAGAATACAGTAAAAAGCCAACCGGAATTTTCCACGCGATGCCTATCTCAAGAGGTAATTCCATTTTCAAATCACGCTGGATTAATGATTTTGGAAATTTCTACGGACGGAATATGTTCCTGGCAGAAACTTCCTCGACAACAGGTGGTTTGGATTCCCTACTTCAGCCCACAGGAACACTGAAGAAGGCGCAAAAAATGGCCAGTGATGCCTATGGGTCAAAGAACACCTTCTTTGTAACCAACGGAACTTCCACCGCAAATAAGATCGTGGTGCAGGCACTTGTAAAACCCGGGGATGTGATTCTTATTGACAGGGATTGCCATAAATCTCACCATTACGGGCTGGTGCTGGCAGGGGCTTATCCCGTATATCTGGATTCCTATCCTATTGAAGAGTATTCCATGTATGGGGCGGTGCCATTGAAGCAAATAAAAGAAAAACTGTTAAAACTAAAAGAAGCGGGCAGACTGGACCTGGTAAAAATGTTGCTGCTAACCAATTGCACCTTTGATGGACTTGTGTACAACGTTGAAAAAGTAATGCAGGAGATCCTGGCCATCAAACCCGATATGATCTTCCTTTGGGATGAGGCCTGGTTTGCATTTGCAGGATTCACTTATAATTATAAACAAAGAACAGGCATGTTCGTAGCTCAAAAGCTGTATGATAAATACAGGAGTAACAGTTACCGCGAAGAATATGCAGACCATATTAAAAATTTAAAGAAGGATGAGATCTCAAGCCTTCCAGATCCGGAAAAAGTAAGAATAAGGGTTTATTCCACGCAGAGTACCCATAAAACTTTATCGAGTTTTAGGCAGGGATCCATGATTCATATCTGGGATGAAGATTTCAGAAGAAAAAGTGAGAACACCTTTATGGAAGCTTACATGACCCATACTTCTACTTCTCCAAATTATCAAATGCTAGCCTCCCTGGACGCCGGAAGAAGGCAGGTACAGTTTGAAGGTTATGAACTGGTAGAAAAAAGTATAGAAATGGCTATGGTCTTACGTGCCAAGATTAACGACCATCCCCGGCTCAATAAATATTTTGACGTATTAACGGTAAGCCATTTTATTCCGAAGGAACACCGTGAATCTGGTTTATCTGAATACTACAACAAGAATGAAGGCTGGAGTCGTATGGAAACCGCTTGGGAAAAAGATGAATTTGTCCTGGATCCCACCAAGATTACGCTTCACATAGGCCGGACAGGGGTAGATGGAGATACCTTCAAGAACAAGTATTTAATGGATAAATTCAATATCCAGATCAATAAAACCTCGCGGAATACGGTGTTATTTATGACCAATATAGGGACAACCAGAGGAAGTGTTACCTATCTTACCAATGCCCTGCTAAAGATAGCAGATGAGCTGGACCAGGAATTCCTTTCCCTTAGCGAAAAGGAAAGCAAGATTCGCAAGGAAAGGATACATTCCCTTACAAAGGATTTTCCGCCATTGCCAGATTTTAGTTATTTCCACCATTCTTTCCAGGCGGTACCAGGAGTACCCGGCGGGAACATAAGGGAAGCATTCTTTTTGGCTTACAACGAGGAAAATTATGAATATGTTCCTATAGATCAATGTCTTAAAGTTATGGAGAACAGAACCTTGGTAGCATCATCCTTTATCATTCCGTATCCGCCCGGATTTCCGGTACTGGTCCCGGGGCAGGTAGTGAGTGAAGAGATTATAAGGTTTCTAACTGCACTGGATGTTTCAGAGATTCACGGCTACCGTGCAGATCTGGGTTTAAGGCTGTTTAAGGAAAATGTACTGAACAGACAAAAAACCGTCACCTCCATGGGGTCTATGGGTAACACAAAGAAAAAGCTTATTCAATAATTTAAAACCAACAATTATGGCAACTAAAAAAACAAATACTCCAAAATCGGGAGCAGCTTCAAATAAAAATGCAGAAACTAAAACAAAATCGGCTAAAGAACCTTTAAAGCCTGAAACCAGCACCAAAAAGGATAAAGATTTTAAGACCGTGGAGGTTAAGAAACCAAAAGGAAAAGAATCTGTACCGGCAGATTCTACCGCGCAAAGGGGCAAAACTCCGGTTTCATCAGGAAATAAAGAAAAGAGGCCGGCTGCTTCAACTGCCGCTAAGGATAAGGGAAAAGCTCAATCTTCCCCGAGAAATAAGGGTCAGAAGAAAGATGAGTCTACTACTTTAAATGCTAAAGAGTTTGATCAAACAGTAGCTTCTGGAGCAGGAAAGGGTAAGAACAAAGCCAAAGAGAACAATTCTTCCAAAAAGATTGCAAAAAATATAATGAAATCTGATGGTAAAAGTGCTTCACCCTCCAGTGCAAAAGCAAAAACGGCAGCTAAGGGTTCTTCAGGAAATAAAAAAGAAACCGTTAATTATGAATTAAGCGGGGTTTCAGACATAAGAAGGTCTTTTCACAAAAATGAAGAACCTTTATATTTTATAAGTGCCACAAACTTTAACCTTTTAGGAGCCGATGAGTGGATAAAAGGCTTCAAGTTCATCACGTATATAGAATGTTTTGACGGATTGCATCCCAACGTATTTTCTCCGAAACAAGAAATTCCGCACGATGATTTTGAAGGAATTGAGGATATAAACAACTATTTACTTCAACATCCGGAAGTTCAGGATTATTTAAAAACCAGATCTTTAGATGGTAGGGCAGGAAAAGCAATGTTTCTTATGTTTAACGAAAAAACAGAAGAGCTTGCTAAAAAATTAGGTTTGGAAATTATGTTTCCCAAAGCCGAAATGCGAACTTTTCTTGATAATAAAGTGAACACCAACAGAATTGCGGAAAAAGCTGGAGTTGCCTGTGTGCCTTATGTGCTTTCCAAGGTTAATGACTACGAACATATGCGGGAAGTTTCCAGCCATTTGGGGAATCAACTTGTGATACAGACCCCTTTTGGGGATTCAGGACATACCACCTTCTTTATTTCAAACGAAGAAGAATATCAAAAATATGCAGAAGAGATCGAAGCTGAAGATGAGGTGAAGATCATGAAGCGTATTCGTTGCAGAGGCTCTGCAATTGAGGCTTGTGTTACACGCCACGGGACTATTGTCGCACCCCTTATGACAGAACTTGTAGGGTTTAAGGAGCTTACTCCTTATGAAGGTGGCTGGTGTGGGAATGAGATCTATCCCAACGCCTTTACTCCAGAATTAAGGCAGAAAGCGATTGAAAACACCCAGCTTTTTGGAAACCAATTGAGGGAAGAGGGTTATAAAGGATATTTTGAACTTGATTTCCTTATAGATCAGGATAACGGAGAGATCTATTTGGGGGAACTTAACCCAAGGGTAACCGGTGCCAGTTCTATAACCAATCACGCGGTATTTGCACTTGCAGATGCTCCTTTATTTGTGTTCCATATCCTGGAATGGATGGATATTGAATACGAACTGGATATTGAAGCAATCAACAAAAGATGGGCACATCAGGATAACATAGATGGTTGGAGCCAGCTAATTATCAAGCATACTGAAGATACCGTGGAATATGTTACCGAGTCGCCAAAATCGGGGATATGGAGAATGTATGATACCGGGCATATACAATTTGACAGAATGGACACCCATAGAAGAGCCGTTGAAAATGAGAATGAAGCTTTCTTTTTAAGGATTACCCGCAAAGGAGATTATCTTTATGAAGGGGCAGATATGGGGATCCTGGTGACCCGGGGCAGGATGATGACCGATGATTTCAGGCTGAACAACCGTGCAAAGCACTGGATCAAAGCTATAAGGTCTCAGTTCAAAGCTGAAATGGTTGAGGACAAAAAGAAGCCAAAACTTTCTGGTAGTTTAACGAAATAAATAGATTTTTTAACAGCCCGGCCGGAAAATTCAGTCTACTTTTCCGGCTCTGTTATTTCAGAAAAAAAACAATCCAACAATAATATAAAGAGGAAATAAATATATGCAACTCCATTTCAACGCAATTTCAGAACCCGGCCAACCGGGAAAAAAATGGCAAAAATTATACAATACCCACTGGGCAGCCTACAAAGCCTGGTTTGACTCAAAAGGAGCAGCAAATGTTCCAGACCTAAAGACATCACAAAAGGCTCTTAAAAAATATATGCCCGAAATGTGGCCTACCTACCAGCGACTATGCAAATTGGTAAATGCAGATGAGGTCGCTGCACGTTTTTTAACGGGTTTTCAACCCCCGGCCTACATTAGCGCCTGTTCACAGGCCGTTCTTACGGGAAAGGAGATACAACTGGTAAGGAATTATGATTATCATCCAGACCTTATGGAAGGTACACAACTGCTAAGTGCCTGGAATGGAAAGAAAGTTATCGCCACCAGTGATTGCCTTATTGGTGCTGTAGACGGAATGAACGAGGACGGCCTTGCAATTTCCCTAACTTTTGGTGGAAGAAAAGAGGTAGGTGTTGGTTTCGGAATTCCTTTTATTTTGAGATATGTTCTTGAATTCTGCAGCAATGCAGAAGAGGCTGTTGAGGCCTTAATTAGAATTCCCTCCCATATGTCCTACAACGTTACTGTAGTTGATAAAACAGGGGCTTATAAAACCGTACGCATGGCGCCAGATAGAGAACCTGTGGTTACAGATGCTGCATTTGCAACTAACCACCAGGGAACTGTGGATTGGCCAGAGAATGCTGCTTTTAATAAAACCATTGAAAGATCTGCGTACATTGAAAAGATGCTCACTAAAAAGGGAATAAAGGCTCAGGCAGTAGCAGATGCGTTTCTTAAAAAGCCACTTTACAACACCTTGTTCAAAGAAGGTTTTGGAACTCTTTTTACAGCTGTCTATCGCCCTGCAGAGGGAACAGTAGAGACCCGCTGGCCAAACGCAAGCGTGAAGCAAACTTTTGCAGACTTTAAGGAAGTATACAAATTGATCAACTATGATCAGGCTGAGGTTGTTCAGGAAGTAACCGGCACACAAGAACAGGTTCCTTTAGAAACCGCTCAGGCATTTTATCAGCCAATGAAGAAAGGAACCCATACTCGGGTTGACTGGCAGGAGACTGTGACCAACACACTTGTCAACGCTATGGCCCAGGCAAATCCTTCAGCAAATAAAGAACAACTGGAGGCTTTACGAGGAAAACTGCTTAACAGGGGTGAAGTCTCCTGGGAAGTTCTTGCAGATTTCTGGTCAAAAATGGGTACGGGCTATTCAGATTCCTGGAAGAATTAGACAGGAATTTTAAAATTTATGATGAGGAATTTGTGTAGTGTGTTTTCATTACAGTGCTCCTCATTTCACAGGGGAAGATTTCCCTATAATTTATAACAAAAATCATGAAATTTCACAGTGTTAACCCTTACAATGGAAAACAGGTAGGGGAGTATACCGCTCTTAGCGTTAACGAACTAAATGAAAAATTAGAAAAGTCTGCAGAAGCTTTTAGAAGCTGGAAAAGAGAACCGCTATCCCATCGCACCCAATTGATAAGGAAAGCGGGGCAGGTGCTAAGAGACAACGTAGAGGAGTATGCACAGATGATCACTTCTGAAATGGGAAAGCCTATTTCAGAATCCAGGGCTGAAGTTAATAAGTGTGCCTGGCTGTGTGATTATTATGCAGAAAATGCCGAATCATTTCTTGCACCTGAAATTGTGAAAACCGATGCGGCACAAAGTTTCGTAAGGCACGATCCCATTGGGACTGTACTGGCCATTATGCCGTGGAATTTTCCGTTCTGGCAGGTAATGAGATTTGCGGCTCCCACTTTAACCGCCGGAAACACGGGACTTTTAAAACATGCTCCCAATGTTTTTGGTTGTGCTGAAATGATTGAAGATGTTTTTACCAAAGCCGGTTATCCTGAAGGCGTTTTCCAGAATTTAATAATACATCACGATCAAACCGAAGAGATCATTGCCCATGATGCTGTACAGGCCGTTACCCTTACGGGAAGCGAGATGGCAGGATCTGCGGTGGGACAAATCGCGGGAAAGTATTTAAAGAAAAGCCTGTTGGAACTCGGAGGCAATAATGCTTTCATAGTTTTGGAAGATGCAGACATTAACCAGGCGGTAAAAACTGCAGTTTCAGCAAGAATGCTCAACTGTGGCCAAAGTTGTATCGCCGCAAAACGTTTTATCCTTCTGGAATCTATTCATGATGAGTTTGTCACCAAATTTACAGATGCTGTGAGCAAATTAAAAGTCGGTGATACGAAAGATGACGATACTCAGGTAGGGCCGCTGGCAAGAAAAGATCTGGCAGATCAACTTAACCGCCAGGTTCAGGATTCTATTTCTCAGGGCGCAATCTTGCTGCTTGGCGGAGATCAGGATAACTGCTTTCACGAGCCAACTATTCTTGGAAATGTAAGACCGGGAATGACAGCATTTGAAGAAGAGACATTTGGGCCTTTGGCTGCAATAATTAAAGCGAAAGGTATAGATCAAGCATTTTCTTTAGCGGAACAGTCTAAATATGGATTGGGCGTGAGTGTTTTTACCAAGGACATTGCAAAAGCAATTGAATATGCCGAAAGGGTTAGTGATGGAGCCTATTTTGTAAATGAACTTGTGAAATCTGATCCCAGATTACCCTTTGGGGGTAACAAACGTTCCGGTTATGGGCGGGAATTAGCAAAAGACGGAATGATGGAGTTCGTGAACAGGAAAGTTGTTTACGTGAAAGAATAGATTTTTCTTATATCTTTTTCATAAAATTATCCTGAGCCTTGTCTCGGGGTTTTTTACATACCTCTCCTTTAGGAGTCGGTACTGCTTTTTCAGCAGTACCGGGTGAGGATGGATTGGTCATTGCCAATTTTAGTCGTACTTTTGTGTCTCTTTGAAAAAAAATATCAAAAAAATATATTTATGAGCACATATGATGTAGTAATAATTGGATCTGGCCCCGGTGGGTATGTAGCTGCAATTCGTTGCGCACAACTGGGATTAAAAACAGCAATTATTGAAAAATATTCAACTTTAGGAGGAACCTGTTTAAATGTAGGATGTATTCCTAGCAAGGCTTTACTGGATTCTTCGCATCACTACGATGATGCCATAAAACACTTTGAAGAGCATGGGATAGATATTTCTGGGGAAGTTAAAGTGAACCTGGAACAAATGATGAAGAGAAAATCTTCTGTGGTTAGTCAAACCTGTGATGGCGTAAAGTTTTTAATGAATAAAAATAAAATCGATGTTATTTATGGTGTTGGTTCTTTTAAAGACTCAACCCATGTAACTATCGATAAAACCGAAGGCGAATCGGAAACCATTGAAGCAAAAAATATCATTATTGCCACCGGATCAAAACCTGCAAGTTTGCCATTTATAAAACTGGATAAGGAACGTGTAATTACCTCTACAGAAGCCTTAAAGCTGAAGGAGATTCCAAAACATATGATAGTGATAGGCGGAGGAGTTATTGGTCTGGAATTAGGACAGGTTTATAATCGTTTAGGGTCTGAAGTTACAGTTATTGAATATATGGACAGGATCATTCCTACTATGGATGCAGCGCTTTCAAGAGAACTTAACAAGGTCTTTAAAAAGCAGGGAATGAACATAAATGTGAGCCACAAAGTGAAATCTGTTGAAAGAAGCGGAGATGAGGTGATTATTAAAGCCGATGATAAGAAAGGCAATGAAGTAGAATTTAAAGCAGATTACTGTTTGGTAGCTGTGGGTAGAAGACCTTTTACCGATGGTTTAAATGCCAATGCTGCCGGAGTTGAGATTGGAGAGCGCGGAATGATCACAGTAAATGAGCATTTGCAAACCAATGTCAGGAACATTTATGCTATTGGAGATGTTGTTCGCGGTGCAATGCTTGCTCATAAAGCGGAAGAAGAAGGAACCTTTGTTGCTGAAGTTATTGCAGGACAAAAACCACATATCGATTATAATCTAATTCCCGGGGTAGTTTATACCTGGCCGGAAGTTTCTGCAGTTGGGAAAACTGAAGAAGAATTAAAAGAAGCCGGCGTAAATTATAAAGAGGGTAAATTCCCGATGCGTGCGTTAGGACGCTCCAGAGCGAGTGGCGATACCGACGGATTTGTGAAAATTTTGACCAATGCCGATACAGATGAAGTTTTGGGAGTGCATATGATTGGAGCCCGTGTTGCCGATCTTATCACCGAAGCAGTTACCGCGATGGAATTTAGAGCTTCTGCAGAAGATATCGCCAGAATGAGCCACGCACATCCAACCTATGCTGAAGCTGTTAAAGAAGCAGCGCTGGCAGCGACAGGAGACAGGGCAATGCATATTTAAATGAATCCCTCATTGAGGGTTTAACCCGCCTGACCGTCGGGCAGGTTCCCCGTCTCGATAGCTCTAGGGTTGCCTTGAATTTTTAAAAGGATTATCCTCCCGATAGCAGGGACATACCTCGTGGGCAGGCCCCTAGATTGCTTTATAATAAAAAACCTCCAGAGCGGAGGTTTTTTTAATGATATTTTTCCAGCCTTTTCAAAACATCCTCTTTATAAGTTCGGCTTATTGGAATCGATTTTTTCTGAATAATCACTTCTTCACTGGAGTAAGATTCAATTTTATTGATTGCGACGATATAAGAGCGATGAATCCTTATAAACTCCGATTCCGGTAATTTCGACTCGAGGCCAGAGATGGTTTCACGGGTAACTTTGGTGTCTTCGGTGGTTTCAATCTTTAAATAATCGCTCAGGCTTTCTATCCAGAGAATTTTGTCAAAATCAATCTTGTGCATTTTTCGATCAATTTTCACAAAAATAAATTCAGCAAATGATTCATTTTTGGAGTCGTTCTGAACTGTTTTAAAATGATTTTGCTGAAAATTATTCACAGCGTCCAATATACGGTTAAAAGATATTGGTTTTAAAAGATAATCTACAGCGTGAAGATCGAAACCTTCAATCGCATATTCCCTGTAGGCAGTGGTAAAGATTATTTTGATATCCTTATCAATTGACTTTGCAAACGAAATTCCGGAAATGCCGGGCATATTGATATCCAGAAAAATGAGGTCGGTTTTGTTTGTATTTATCATATTAAAAGCCTCGGTAGCATTTCTACATCTGCCCAGGATTTCTATCTTATCGATCTTGGAAAGATGATTTCCCAGAATGTCCAAAGCCACCGGTTCGTCGTCCACTATAATACATCTAATTTTATTTGACATCAGTTGGAGTTTTTGCTAAGTTTAATCCCGCATTTAGGGTTCAACCCGCCTGACCGTCGGGCAGGTTTCCTGTCCCGAGCCATCGGGTTGTCTCGAATTTTTAAATTATTTCTGAATCTATATCTCGTAGATTTTCCCCGAGGTTCTTAATTTTCAGCAAAACACGAAAGGATTCTTTATCATTCTCAATGTTCAATTGGTAATCATCGCCATAGAGAATATCCAATCTGCGTTTAATATTCTGAAGACCAATACCTTTGCCTGGGGAAATTTCCGAACTGTTCTCGATCGAATTTACAATTTTGAAAATAAGTTTTTCGGCTTCTAATTTTATACAGATCGATATTTTGAGTTTTCCGTCATTGCCTTTTCCGTGTTTAAAACTGTTCTCTACAAAAGGAAGAAGGAGCATTGGTGGTAAATAAACCGCAGCGGGAATGTTGCCGTAATTAAATTCTATTTCCAAAGCATCCTGAAAGCGTTTTTTTTCCAGTGCAATATAATTCCCAATATGGTTGATCTCATCTTCCAGTTTTACCAGTGGTTTTTTGGTTTGGTAAAGAATGTAATCCAGAAGATCTGAAAGTTGGAGGATCATTTCAGGTGTTTTTTCATTTTTTGATAAACTGAAACCATAAATGGTATTTAGCGTATTAAATAGAAAATGAGGATGGATCTGCATTTTTAAGTATTGAAATTCCTGTTCTTTCAGTTTTAACTGTGCTTCCAGAATCCTGTTTTTAAGCTCCTCATTTTTGGCTACAGAAGCGTAGTTGTTTTTCAACAAATTGAAGGCCGAAGCTATCACAACCACCAGGTAAATCGTGATCGTGATGTAAAACAGGTTTTTGGAAACAGGAAATTGATCATTCAGTTCTAAACCCAACACGATAACCAACGCATAGAAAGCCGATAAAATAATAAAAACCGCCGAAATTATGAAAGTATAAACAGAATAGATCCCGAATTTCAAATAGCGTTTCGGAAGCAGGTAATTTGGGATAAGATTATAAATGAAAGCATAAGTGGTAGCTGCAGTAACGGGAAGGAAAAATGCCGAAAATATGAGCAAGGTTCGAAAATCTGCGCCCTCTATACCAAAAAAGAAACTGAAAAAAAGCAGCACGATTATCCACAAAACTATGTGGATAAATAGGCGTTTACCAAGTTCAGAAATTGTTTTTACTGATTTCATTAAACTATAAAAGTGCAATTAATTATCCATTGCTGAAAATTTATGCGGCAGATTACAGGTTAAGTAGGGTGAAAAACATTTGAAAAGGCGGCGCAATTAAGAATTGGTAGAATACTTATCAGTTTTCGCATTTAACAACAAATATTAGATTGTATCCTTCTGAAATAGGTTGTTTGAAAATTAATTTTTTTTAGCATTATAATAAATGAAAATCATAGTATTCAATTCCGTCGAATCCAGACTGGATTCCGCCGTTGGTCGCAAAATTTAAAATTGAATGAATTATATGGGTATGTTTGAAACAAGTAATAAAATATAACTATGATTTTAATTAGTAAGAAAGTATTATCATTTTTCTTGATATTAGTTGGTACTTTAAGCTGCTTAGCTCAGGAGCCTAATTTTGACCAACTTGAGGAGTTTCTCACAATTTTGTCAAATAATGATAAAATAATGGGGTCACTAAATGTCACTAAGAATAATGAAGTTATCTTCTCAAGATCTGTTGGATATTTAGATATTTCTAAAAAAATGAGGAACAATTCTGATACCAGGTTTAGAATTGGCTCAGTTACTAAAACCTTCACGGCAGTTATGATTTTTCAATTGGTGGATGAAAATAAACTTAAATTGGAGACTCCCTTATCCCGCTTTTTCCCAAAAATCCCGAATGCTTCCAACATTAAAATTTCAAATCTTCTTAATCATAGTAGTGGTTTATTCAATATTACAAATGATGCTGATTTTTCAAACTGGATGATTGAGCCTTCTGATCAAAAGTTGATGGTTTCAAGGATTTCCAGTCATAAGGTAGATTTTGAACCAGGTGATCGAACCGAATATAGCAATACCAATTATATACTTTTAGGTTATATTATCGAAGCTCTGGACGAAGGATCGTATGCAACTTCTTTGAAGGAACGTATTATTTATAATATAGGTTTGAATCATACAAAATATTGTGGACCAATAGAGGTGAAGAACAACGAAAGTCGCGGTTATTTCAACGAAGATGGTTTGTGGAAAATTAGTCAGGAAACGGACATGTCTAATCCCGGTGGTGCAGGTGCCATTATTTCAACTTCATCTGATTTGACAAAATTCATGAGTGTTCTTTTTAATGGGGACTTGATTTCCGATTCTAGTTTGAGAATTATGAAAACTTCCAATAATTCTGAAGTTTGTCATGGGTTGTTTTATGCAAATATGGACGGAACTGATTTATATGCAAGCGAAGGAGGCATTGATGGATTTCAATCTATGCTCCTATATATACCGAAAAATAAAACCTCGATAGCCTTGACTGCAAATGCTCTTGATTATAGTAAAATGAGAATTATGTTGTCTGCTTTAGCAGCAAGTAATGGTAAACCGATAGTGCTTCCTAATTTTGAAAAGATCAGTTTGACAACAGAGCAATTAAAGTTATATGAAGGCACCTATGAATCTAAAGATGCCCCATTTAAATTATTTTTTAAAGCTGCTGGAATTACCTTATCAGGTTCGCAAGACAATATTGATTTTAAGGAACTAACACCTTCAAAACAACATCAGTTTACATTGGATGCATTAGGAATTATTTTAGATTTCTATCCAGAAACCGGTGTGCTAAAATTTAATACGGACGATCAACCAATAATATTTAATAAACTCTAAATTGAACGGAGTTAGTTGTAATTGCCTGAAGCAGGCAGGTTTTCTCCAGGGAGTTAAAGTGACCTGAATGAGCCCATTTATCAAGTTTTAAAGTCATTTTAGACCATTTTGAATTATATTTTAGGTTTGATCATATTAACTAATAAAACATACTTATGATTTCATTATTTTTTTACTTAGCACAGCAAAGAGGATTTTTTGGAACGCTCTATTCACGTATTCAGGAAGGCGGACCAGTATCGATGACCTTTATTTTACTACTATTCTTTTTAATGCTTTTTTTTATTGTAAGAGCAGCAATAAAACTCAAAGCTCCATCTCATGTTTTCAAAAAGTCTGTCTCCCTTGTAAATCAAGTAGCTTTACTGGCAGTGGTAATCGGACTGTTCAGTCAGTTAATAGGTATTATTGAGATATTTGATGCATTTGAATCTTTGGATAATGTGAACCCGGTTTTGCTTGGAGGTGGACTAAAGCTCACTTTGTTACCACCAATTTTTGGAGGTTTAACTTTAATAATTGGTCGTATTTCAACTTTTATATTGAACTGGATACGCGATGAAGAACTGGATAAAGCCGGAATTAAAAATTAATTTCAGTGAATAATTAATTTCATTAAATTAAAACTTTCACTACATTTAGAAGTTCATTCTAATAATAAAAATCATGGCAAAAGAAAAATCCCCTTCAAAGAACTCGGCAAAGAAAGAGCCGGTTTTGACATTGAAAGAAAAGCGTGCAGCTAAAGAAGCGAAGAAGAAAAACAGAAGTTAATTCATACATCTAATTGCTTTAGGCTATTGTAATAACGTAAGAGGCATCAAAAGTTTTAGAAGGCATTAATTCCATAATGCCTTCTTTTGTTTTTAGATCCTGCGTAGTTCCTTCAACATCTGCATATCCTATCCAGGGTTCAATACAAACATAAGGAGCTCCTGGTTTGGCCCAGATACCTAAATCCTTAAAATCATTATATTCCACAGTTAAAACTGTTCCCGATTTTTTACTCTTTAATGCCACTTCTTTGGATTCGATATTTTTAAAAATTAAAGCGTCTTTGTCGAATAAATTCCGGTGCAGTTGAATTTTGTTATCGTCCCGGATTACTGCAACAGTTTCCGAAGAGATCAAACCATCCTTATTCAACAGGTTGGTGTTCAAATCCTGGTTTTGGTCAAATTCCAAATAATAATCTTCATAGGTTTCCCTTTCATAAAGTGGAGCATTAAATGCCGGATGACCACCAACTGAGAAATACATGGGCTTTTCATCTAAATTCGAAATTTTATGTGAAACCCTAAGGGTTTTCTCTTTTAACTCAAACTTTATTTCCAAATTGAATTTGAATGGATAATTTTTTAGAGTTTCATCTGAATATTTCAGATTAAAAATTAAGAAGTCGGGTTTCTGTTCCTTTAGCTTAATATCACTGTTGTTCCTTACAATACCGTGTTTAGGCAATTGATATCTCCGGTTATTATAATGGAATTCTCCATTTTTTAAAGCTCCAATGATAGGGAACAGGTTTGGTGCATGACTGTTCCATATTTCAGGATTAGCCTGCCAAATATATTCTTTGTCTGTTTGAAGGTTTTTTATGCTGCATAATTCTGCACCTTTTGAGAGCACCCCAACACTTAAAAAATCATTTTGAATTTGATACACCGGTTTTATTTTTTCCTTCTGCGGTTGGCATGCTTATCACCTTTGGTCTTAGGTTTTGAGTATTTTTTAGCGATCTCTCTTCTGTAGGATCCTCCCAGGTTTACCTTTTGGTTCTTTTCGCTCTTATCATGAAAAGCAGGACCGGGGGCATCCTCATTTTTCCTATTTCCGGGATTATTGATCTCAACAATTTTGGGTTGTTCCTCCGGGATTAATACCGTCGAAACTTCAACATCTTCCGGAAGATCGAATTGTGGAACTTTCATATCCATCAAATTTTCGATCTTTTCGAGGTTTTCAGTTTCTTTTTCGGTGCTTAAAACAATTGAAATCCCCTGTTTTTCTGCTCGACCGGTTCTTCCAATCCTGTGCATATAATTTTCAGGATATTCCGGCGTATCAAAATTTATAACGTGGGATACACTTTCAATATCAAGCCCACGTGCCATAACATCTGTAGCCACTAAAATCCTGCAAAATCCATCGCTAAACTGGCGAATACTTCTCAATCGGTAATTCTGACTTTTATTTGAATGTATTACCGTACATTCTTCTGAGAATTCTTCAGCCAACATTTCAAAAAGTCTGTCGGCAAGTCTTTTGTAGGCTACAAAGATCAAAACACGGGAAAAGGTTTCTTTATCCTTCAGCAATTTCCGCAGAAAATTTACTTTGGTATGGAAATTTGGGATAAGATAGCCCCGTTGTTCAATGTTTTCAAGTGGGGTACCACTTATCGCTACCGATATTTTCTCAGGAGTTTTAAAATTTTCGTCGATTAATTCCTCCACAGCCTCTGTCATCGTTGCTGAAAACATGATGCTTTGCCTGTTATCTGGTAAAAGCTCCAAAATATTTATGATCTGAAATCTAAAGCCAAGATCCAGCATCACATCTACTTCATCTATTACCAGTTTTTGTATTGATTTTAGCTGAAGTGCGCGGCGTAATACCAAATCATATAATCTTCCCGGAGTTGCAACCACGATATCCTGTCCCTGCAGCAAATCCTGATGTTGGGTATTTATGTTTACACCACCGTAGATGGCTACAACTCTGGTGTTGATGTATTTGGTTAATTTTTCAATTTCCTCCGCCACCTGAACCGCCAATTCCCTCGTAGGTACCATGACAAGCACCCGTGGATTTTTTTGTTCAGAATATTTTAGCATCCTTAAAATGGGAAGCATATAGGCAAATGTTTTTCCTGTCCCGGTTTGCGCAATCCCTACCACATCCTTCCCGGACATAATGGATGAAAAAGCCTGCTCCTGAATGGGAGTTGGTGTTTGGAATTTTAGATCTTCCAAAGCGTTTAATAGCGGGGTATTTAAATTTAAATCATGAAAAGTCACGGATGAATGTTTTTTTTTGATTTGCAAAGATACCTTTTGAATCTCAGGATTTTAAGAAAAATCGGGAGGAATAAATCACGAGGGATGAATTTGCTGTTTTTTGAACCTCTGTCTGGTTAAAAATCAACTGATTTTAAGGCTTAAACTATTCATAAAAAAAGAGATTTTCAGCAGTTCAGCTATATTTTTAATTATTTTTGATGACAATCTAAAAAAATAAATGAAAAACATCCTAGCATTTGCCGGTTCCAACAGCAGTACTTCTATCAACCATCAATTTTTAACTCACGTTGTAAATAGAGTTCAGGGGCACGAAATAAAACTCATTAAACTTTCCGAGTACGAAGTTCCAATATTTAGCAAAGATCACGAAAAGGAAAAAGGTTTCCCGGTGAATGTACAGGTCTTAAAAAATCTTATTTCTGAAAATGATGCCTTGATCATTTCGGTAAATGAACACAACGGAATGGTTTCCGCATTTTTTAAAAATTATATCGATTGGCTTTCCCGGATAGACCGGAATTTCCTGGCAAATAAAAAGATCTTGCTCATGAGTACTTCTCCCGGGGCCAGAGGAGCTGCTTCCGCATTGGAATATACAAAAGGAATTTTCCCCAGGTTTGGAGGAAATGTAATAGAAAGCTTTAGTTTTCCATCTTTTAATGAGAATTTTGGAAATAATAGCATTCAAAACGAGGTTTTGGATATGGGAATTGAAGATGTGCTTACTACATTTGCACACGAAATTGAAAGCTAAGTGCGTACAACTAAGGAGTATATTTTAAAAAACCCGCTGGAGTTTAAGGAAAAATTGCTGGAATGGAGTAGGCAGTTTGATGAGATCGCATGGCTGGACAGCAACGAATATGATCACTCCCACAGTGATTTTGACGCTGTTTTAGCGGTACAGGCTTTTACCGTTTTAAAAACAGATTTCCATAAGGGTTTTAGTAAACTTCAGGAATATCAGGAAGTTACAAAAGATTGGATCTTTGGATATCTTTCCTACGATCTGAAAAATGATGTGGAGCAACTTTCCTCCCGGAATTATGACAATCTTCATTTTCCGGATTTGTACTTTTTTCAGCCGGCCAAGGTTATTCAGCTTAAAGGTGAAACAGCCATTTTTCGGTACTTAAAAATGGTAGATGATGAAATGAAGGTTGATTTTGAACAAATAGATCAAGGAGAAAATTTTGTAAAAAGAGAAGAAAACAGTGAGGTTTCAGGAATCCAAAAAACCGAAATACAATCCAGAATTTCCAGGGAGCAGTATTTGAAGAAAGTAAATGACATGCTTTCCCATATTCATCGTGGAGATATTTATGAAGCCAATTTCTGTCAGGAATTTTTTGCTGAAAACCGTACGATCGAACCTTTTGAGATTTTCAAAAATTTGAATAAGATCTCCATTCCTCCCTTTGCGGTATTTTTAAAACTGGAGAGTAATTATTTGCTGTGTGCTTCTCCGGAACGTTATTTGAAAAAATCTGGAAGTGAAATTCTTTCGCAACCTATCAAAGGAACGGCTAAAAGAGCTGAAAATTTAGAGGAAGATTTAAAGATCGCCATAGAGCTTTCCAATGATCTAAAGGAACGATCGGAAAATGTAATGATAGTTGATTTAGTTAGGAATGATCTTTCCAAAGTCGCAAAAAGAGGAAGTGTGCAGGTTGATGAATTGTGCCGTGTGTATTCATTTAAACAGGTGCATCAAATGATCTCGACCGTTTCGGCAGAATTGGAAGATGGAATTCCAACGGTGGAGGTTCTGCGTGCAACTTTTCCAATGGGAAGTATGACCGGAGCTCCAAAAATATCGGCAATGAAGATCATCGAGGAGCTGGAAGAAACCAAACGCGGTTTATATAGTGGCGCGGTTGGTTATTTTACCCCGGAAGGTGATTTTGATTTTAATGTGGTTATTCGCAGTATCCTTTATAATTCTGAAAGAAAATATGTTTCCTTTTCTGTTGGTGGTGCCATAACCTCAAAATCGATTCCTGAAAAGGAATATGAAGAGTGCCTTTTAAAATCAGAAGCAATGCGTGAGGTATTAAAAGGATAATATTCAATTTTTTATTCAGGATTTTTAATTCATGGAATTGCTGTGAAACTTTAATTCCTACAGTGGGAGAAATTTAAATTTCTGGCCTTTTAGAAAGATTTCCTATGGCTTTTGTATCTTTGGAAGACTATGGAAAAAGCCTTCAAAAACCTCATAAAATCAGAATTTCCCTATTTGAGTACCGCTAAATTATTGATCGCAGTAAGTGGTGGTTTGGATAGCGTTGTGCTGGTACATTTATGTAAAAGTGCTAAAATGGAGTTTTCTATTGCCCATTGTAATTTTAATTTACGTGGAGAGGAAAGCGATGCCGATGAATCTTTTGTTATGGATCTTGGAGATGCGCTTGATGTAGAGGTTTTTACTGAAAATTTTGATACTGAAGCCTACGCCCAGGATGCCAAGGTTTCCATTCAAATGGCAGCCCGGGATTTGCGTTATAACTGGTTTAATGAATTGAGCGCTGCCCTAAATTTTGATTATATACTTACCGCACATCATGCCAATGATAATCTGGAAACGTTTCTAATCAATCTCATTCGTGGAACGGGATTGGATGGATTAACAGGGATTAGAACTGAAAATGAGAAGATTATCAGGCCTTTGATAAAATTTTCAAGAAAGGAAATTGAATCCTATGCCCGTGAGAAAAATATCCCCTGGCGTGAGGACAGCAGCAATGCTTCTCCAAAATACCTTCGGAATAAGATCAGGCTGGAGGTGATTCCCATTATGGAAGAAATTAATTCGCAGTTGCTGGAAGGCTTTGCTCAAACTCAGTCACATTTGAATGAAAGTTTAAACTTGGTTGAAGATTATATAGGTTTGCTGTATTCTGAAATCGTTTCAAAAGATGCGCACGGGTATAAACTAAATATTGAAATTTTAGAGAAGATCCCAAATACAAAAGCTGTTTTGTATCAATTGCTGAGATCCTTCGGCTTTACAGAATGGGATGATATTCATGGTCTTTTAAAAGCACAACCGGGAAAAATGGTATTTTCGGCTACACACCGATTGATAAAAGACCGAAACTTTTTGTTGCTTACCGAGATTCCTTCAGAAAAAAACAATAAAATTTATAAAATCCTAGAAGGAGATGATATTGTAATGCTTCCAATTGGGACCTTTGTTTTTGAGGAGGTTACAGAGATTTTGGAAAAGGGGACACATTGTATTTATGTAGCACAGGAAACCCTTAAGTATCCACTAACCTTAAGGAAATGGAAGGAAGGGGATATTTTCCATCCATTTGGAATGAAAGGAAAGAAGAAGATTAGCGACTTTTTTAAAGACAAAAAATTATCTTTGCCCGAGAAGGAAAATTGTTGGTTGCTTTGCTCTCAAGATAAGATCCTTTGGGTTGTTAATCATAGGGCAGATGCACGTTTTGCCATTAAAGATCCTTCAAATAAAATATTGAAAATTACCTATTCCGTATGAAATACATAATGACGCTGGCCTTTCTGATAATCGCTTTATTCTCTGTTCAGGCTCAGGTTTTTAGTACCCCCAATTCTCAAATCGCAGATCCCATAACCTGGGATGCAAAACTGGAACAGAAAAACGATAGTATTTACAACCTTATATTTACTGCCAGGCTGGAAAAAGGTTGGCATTTATATTCTCAGGAAGTGGATGAAGATGGGCCGATCCCTACTACCTTTACCTTTAATTCTTCAGCAAATACCTACGAACTTATAGGAAACACTAAGGAACCCGATGTTCCCGCTATTTATGATGAGGTATTTGGAATGGACATCAAATTCTTTGACAAAGAAGCTGTTTTTATTCAGGAAATAAAGGTTTTTGACAAAGATGCCAACATTGAAGTGGAAGTGGAATTTATGGTATGTGATGATGAGCAGTGCCTTCCGCCGGATATAGCTCCATTTCAGTTTTCCGTAAATGAAAAAAAAGCGATCAAAGGCTATGCAGATGCCGATGTGACTTCGCTTGATATAGAAAAAACCAAAGCCCTAGATATTGAAATGCAGGGTTGGGAAAACTATCAACCGGAAAAGGAGGAAGGAAGTACTTACTGGAATATTTTCTTTTTAGGATTTATAGGAGGATTAATTGCTCTTCTAACCCCTTGTGTTTTCCCAATGATCCCACTTACCGTTTCCTTTTTCACCAAAGGAGCGAGAACACGTAAAAAAGGACTTGTAAATGCCATTTTGTATGGGGTTTTCATATTCCTAATCTATCTTTTGCTAAGTCTTCCGTTCCATTTATTGGATAGTGTTGCCCCGGAAATCCTTAATAACATATCCACAAATGTCACTCTGAATATTGTGTTTTTTGTCATTTTTATATTTTTTGCGTTTTCATTCTTTGGATATTACGAGATCACTCTACCTACTTCCTGGAGCAGTAAAATGGATGATAAGGCTTCCAGTGTTGGTGGAATAGTAGGGATCTTTTTTATGGCGCTTACTTTGGCGCTGGTTTCCTTCTCATGTACGGGACCTATCCTGGGATCATTACTAGGTGGTTCTTTAAGCAGTGATGGAGGAGCTATACAGCTGTCCTTTGGAATGGGTGGTTTTGGACTGGCCCTCGCATTGCCATTTGCGTTATTTGCACTTTTTCCAAACTGGTTGAGTTCTCTTCCAAAAAGTGGCGGTTGGTTAAATACGGTTAAAGTCGTGCTTGGCTTTATTGAGCTTGGCCTTGCATTTAAATTTTTGTCGAATGCAGATTTGGTCCAGCACTGGGGCTTGTTAAAAAGAGAGATCTTTATTGGAATCTGGATTATTGTTGGAATAGGGTTGACGCTGTATTTATTCGGATTAATCCGTTTCCCACACGATGGGCCCAAAAAGAAACTTTCTAAAACCCGGTTTGCATTTGGAAGCCTTAGCTTTTTATTTGTGCTATATTTATTCCCGGGATTAACCAATACCCCATTTGCCAATTTGAAGTTATTGAGTGGATTTCCGCCTCCTTTGTTCTATAGTGTTTATGAAAAAGAAACCGAAGGACCACTGGGATTAAAAGCGTACAAATCCTGGGAGGAAGGTTTGGCAGTATCTAAAGCCCAAAATAAACCTATTATGCTGGATTTTACAGGTTGGGCTTGTGTGAACTGTCGAAAAATGGAAGAACAGGTATGGAGCAACCCTGAGGTTTATGATATGATCAATAATAAATACATCCTAATTTCACTTTATGTGGATGATAAAATGGAATTATCGGAACAGGATAAATTTAATTATGTTCGTGAGAATGGTGGAATTAAGAAGATACGAACGGTAGGTGACAAATGGGCAACGTTCCAAACGGTGAATTTCAGGAATAATTCCCAACCGTTTTATGTTCTTTTGGATCCTAACGTGAAAATCCTTAATCAGCCGGTTGGATATACGCCAAATGAAGAAGAGTATTTAGATTGGCTTAAGGATGGACTTACAAAATTTAAAACTGCCTCTGCAGAATAATATTCTTTACGAGTTAACAGTTAATTTCTATCTTTAGGACTTCGAATGAAATTTTTAAGGGCTTTAATTCCCTTTTTCGGATTATTTATTAAATTTCTTTAAAAAATGATCTTTTTAACCTCAAAAAAATAAGTTAAATGACATTAAAACAAACCCCACTATTGTTCTTGATAAGTTTATTCTTATCAATCCCGCTTTTTTCCCAAACTACTCAAAAATTTGAAGTTTCAGAAAACTACAATAAGCAGGAAGTTTATATTACTATGCGTGACGGTGTAAAACTACACACCACCATATACTCACCAAAAGATACATCAAAGAGATACCCTGTGATCATGCAGCGTACTCCTTACAGTTCGCAACCTTATGGTGCAGATCAATTTAGATCTAAAATTGGGCCCAATGAGTTTCTTATGCAGGAAGGCAATATTATAGTTTATCAGGATGTTCGCGGTCGCTGGATGAGTGAAGGAACCTACGACAATATGCGGGCGTATATTCCAAATAAAAAGAGAAAGCAGTCAGATGAAACAAGTGATACCTATGACAGCATAGAATGGTTGATCAAAAATGTAAAGAATAATAACGGTAAAGTGGGTACCTGGGGGATTTCCTATCCCGGTCACTACGCTGTAATGTCTTTGATTGATGCTCATCCTGCATTAAAAGCTGTTTCTCCGCAGGCGGGAATTGGTGATTTCTTTTTTGATGATTTTCATCATAACGGCGCTTATTTATTGAGCTACTGGAGGGCAACAGCCCTGTTTGGATATGATAAAAAAGGTCCTACCACGGAGGCCTGGTATGAAATGCCAGATCTTGGAAGCCAGGATCAGTATCAATTCTTTCTTGACATAGGGCCATTGAGCAACCTGGACCAGTATTATAAAGAAGATAATATCTTTTGGCAACAGCTCAAGGAAAATCCCAACTATAATGAATTCTGGAAGTCCAGAGGGGTTATCCAGCATTTAAATGATATCAAACCAGCGGTAATGACTGTGGGAGGATTATTTGATGCGGAAGATCTTTATGGCCCTTTCGAAACTTACAAAACTATTGAAAAGAGCAGTGATAACTATAACACTATGGTATTTGGACCCTGGAGCCACGGAGACTGGGCCAGGACCTCCAAACGACAGGCCGTAGGGAATGTTTATTTTGGAGATGATATTTCTGAAGGTTATCAAAAGGATATTGAAACCAAATTCTTCAATCATTTCTTAAAAGGAAGTGGTTCTAAGGATAGTGGGTTGCCTGAAGCTTATGTTTTTGACACTGGAAAAATGGAATGGAATTCCTATGAAACCTGGCCTCCAAAAAATGCAGTGAAGAAAACCTATTTCCTGGGAGATGATCAAAAACTAACTGAGAATGCATCTTCTGCGGAAATCTCTTTTGTGAGTGATCCCAAAAAACCAGTGCCTTATTCTGAAGATATAAAGATGGTATTTACACCACGGAAATATATGACAGATGATCAACGTTTTGCAGCGAGAAGACCGGATGTTTTGGTGTTTGAAACCCCTGTTTTGGAGAAAGATATGACCATGGCCGGTCTAATTGAAGCCCATTTAAAGGTTGCAACCACAGGAACCGCTGCAGACTGGGTAGTGAAAGTTATCGATGTTTATCCTCCAGATGCTGAAGATTCTGAAGAAATGCAGGATCATTTAAAGATGAGCAATTACCATATGATGGTAAGAAGCGAGGTGATTCGTGGACGATTTAGAAACAGTTTTGAAAATCCAGAACCTTTTGAAGCAAACAAGAAAACAGATGTATCGTTTAATTTGCAGGATATAAACCATACATTTAAAAAGGGACACAAACTTCAAATTCAGGTGCAAAGTACTTGGTTTCCATTGATAGATCTCAATCCGCAAACCTATGTTCCCAATATTTTTATGGCTGAAGAGAAAGATTTCACCAAACAAACCCATACCGTATTTGGAGATTCATTTATAAATTTTTCGGTTTTAGAAAATTAAATAAGCATCGATTACCCGTGAGTAAACTCACGAGGTATTTCGAAGGAAGAACTATCGGGAATTCGATGAAATCTAACCCGAACGGGGCGGTTGGTATTTGTGAATTACAACCAGTGTTGGGTGTAAAAACAATAGAATTTTAATAGCGTTGACTCTAAATAAAAATCTCTTTCTGGATTATTTTCAGAAAGAGATTTTAACTAAAAAAGAATTTGGTAATGAAGAATCTAAAACTATTCGCAATATTCCTCAGCATTTTTGGAATGCTCGCATGTAAAAACGATGTAGAGGACGAGAAATATTCTGAAATGGAAATATCAGAAGCATCCGCAGCATTGAACGATTATTTTGAAGTAGAGTTTGAAAAGGATGTCGCAGAATCTCCCATGATGCAAACCCAGCTCGGGAGAAAAACCGATTACGGGAAATGGGATGACTTTTCAAATAAAAAATTAGTTCAGGATCTTGAGCAGGCTAAGGAACGACAAAAATATCTTAAGGATAATGTGGAGGAAATTGTTTTAAATGACGAAACCAGGCTTAGTTACCGCTTATTTAAACAGGAGGTTGAAAACGAAATCGCCGATTTTGAATTTAGGTTCCATAATTACCCTGTAAATCAAATGTTTGGGTTTCATTCCCAGCTTCCTGCATTTCTAATTAATATGCATCGCATAGATTCTGAGGCAGATGCGAAAGCCTACATTTCCAGGCTAAATGGAATTCCCAAAGCTTTTGATGATGTAATAGAAGGCATAAAACTTAGAGAACAGAACGGGATACTTCCGCCTAAATTTGTTTTTGAAAAAGTTTTAGACGATTCTCAAAATGTGATAAAAGGAAAACCTTTTACCAATTCTACGGAGGCAAGTGTACTTTTGGATGATTTCAAAACCAAGGTTTCCAAACTTGACTTATCCCAAAGCCAACAACGGGAATTAATTGCAGAGGCAGAAAAAGCCCTTGTAAAGTCGGTAAAACCTGCTTATGAAAAGTTGATTGCTACGATGGAAGATCAACAACAAAGAGCTACATCAGACCATGGTGCATGGAAATTTCCAAAAGGGGAAGCATTTTATAGGAACAGGTTAAAACGAATTACTACTACAGATCTTACCGCAAATGAGATCCACGAAATTGGACTAGTCGAGGTTGCCAGGATTCACGGTGAAATGGAAGCAATCATGAAAAAGGTTGGATTTAAAGGTTCCCTTCAGGATTTCTTTGAATTTATGCGAAATGATCCACAGTTCTATTATGCCAATACGCCTGAAGGAAAGGAAAAATATCTTAATGAAGCCACTTCGCTTATCAATACTATGAAAGGGCGCCTTGATGAACTGTTTTTAACGAAACCCAAAGCCGATATTATAGTAAAGGCGGTAGAACCTTTTAGGGAAAAAAGTGCCGGAAAAGCTTTTTATCAACAGCCTGCCATTGATGGATCGAGACCAGGAACCTATTATGCGAATTTATATGACATGAATGCGATGCCAACTTATCAAATGGAAGCATTGGCATATCATGAAGGAATTCCCGGACATCATATGCAAATAGCGATCGCACAGGAATTGGATAGCGTACCAATGTTCAGAAAATTTAGTCGCTATACAGCCTATACGGAAGGATGGGGATTGTACAGTGAACTAGTTCCAAAAGAAATAGGATTCTATAAAGATCCGTATTCAGATTTTGGACGCCTGGCTATGGAATTGTGGCGCTCTTGCAGGTTGGTGGTAGATACGGGCATACATTCAAAAAAATGGACCCGTGAGCAGGGTATCGATTATTATAAGCAAAATACCCCTAATGCAGAGAGTGATTGCATTAAAATGGTAGAACGACATATCGTTATGCCCGGACAGGCAACCGCTTATAAAATTGGAATGAATAAAATTGTGGAATTAAGGGAAGAAGCAAAAGTCCAGTTAGGAAACGATTTTGACTTGAGGGAGTTTCACGATGTGGTTCTTTTAAGTGGGGCGGTTCCTTTAAATATTCTGGAAGAGATGGTCCAGGAATGGGCAGATTCCAAAAAAAGCTAGTTGTTTCGAAGCTCTTTTTTCTAAAAGTTATGTTTCAGAAGGATATAAACTTCCCAAAATAAAGGCTGAACTGTGCGAACAAGTTGTGTCTGTGAATTAAATTATTTTAAGTCCGAAATCAACTGCCATTTTTTCGACTGTTTGTAAATCTCTTGTATTGGTAATGCTCGATCTCGCATCATTTAAAAGTGTTTTGGCTTCAAGATCTATACTTTTTAAATTGCCTGTATTTTCCATTTTTTGCATTTTCAAATATTTGAACATGATCACTAATTTTTGTACCAGGATGATATCATGTTTGCAATAGGTACGAATAGAGGCCATTACATTATAAATAAGTTCTGAAAAGCTCACGGAATTAATTTTTATAAATGCTTTCTCATCTCTTCCAATCACATTATTTTCTTTTTTCAACAGCCTTAAAGAAAAAAGTTCTGTAAGATAATCTATCCCGTTTATGGCGGTTCCTGGGTCGTTAATTCCTGGAGACATTGCTTTTACGATAACTTCTGTAATTTGTTTAAATGCCAGGAGATAATTATCGGCTACAAGTTCTGCTCTGGCAAGATTGAAATTAGCTAAAATCACTTTAATTGTTTTTTCATCTAACTCTTCTTTCGATTTAAAAAGAGGAATTCCCTTCAGCACAAAAGTGCCCGTAATCGGTAAAATATGAATCTGGGTATTTTTTTTATCACAAATATCCATCAAATTAGAAATGGAAATATTTTGAAGATATCCGCTTTCTTCAGTACTATATTCATACCAATGCTCCGAAGACGGAAATTCATTTGAGCTTTTTGAATCGTCTTCTATCATGGCATTTAACTTGATTTTTGCCAGGTTATGTATTCCATCCATGATATTATTTATCTGAATACTTTGTGATATATTATGGATAAAGTAAATAAAAGCATAAATACAAATTACGGATCCTAGAATTCCAATTAATACCGAAAATCCCGGTGTTTGGTATTTATCACCTGTAGGCTGAATAGAAAATAATATAAAAATTAAATACAGGATTGTAGCCAGGTAGACCCCCAGAATTATTTGATGCACTTTATCTGAAATCAATTCGGGTAAAAGTCTTGGAGAATAATTATTTGAAGCCTGACTAAGCAGAAGCATCACCATGGAAAAACTGAAAACCATCATGGATATCAGTCCCGTCATTAATGCACTTATTATGGTAAGGGCCGTGGTACTATTATTTACCACCAAAAATGGAATATGATCCACTAGGTATCTGGAAATCCCGCGCTCTTCCAAATAAAATAGTAAAAATGCTGACAGAACTCCTATAATGGCAAAAGTTGTAGGATAAAAGGCGATTTTGCTTTGGATAATGCTGAAAAATGCAAGGGTGCGATTGTATAATTGTTTCATATGTAGATATTTATTGCTTTTAAATGAGCATATGCAATTCGCATATTTTCATCGGTGTTTGTAACGTATTCCCGTTATGCTCATTTCATCTGTTTATTTGAATGTTTAGAGTACGAACATCCCTCAAATTATCCTGCTATTTGACCGATTGCCGTTTGAGATGTTTTTTTTTTTTAAATTTCAATGATTAAAATTAAACATTTAAGAATAAAAGAGCCTAAATAAGTTGCTTATATAACACAATTTTAAATTCACTGGCAGGTTTTAATCCCCGATGCCCACCAATTTTGTTCGGACAGGATTTTATCAAAATTTTGAAATCATTCTTCCTAAATTAAAAGCAACCGAAGACCACCCAAAACGATTTATTAAGATTTTATAGATGTTTTACTGTATTTGCTGAAAAAGTTTCGATGTCGATGCTTTTCTATTTAAAAAGCACAATCCATCTCGTCCCAATACTTTGAATCATTAACCTGTTCCCGGATGAAATAGAAGTAATATTATTTCCGGTAGATATATCTTCAAGGGTATCTCCGTTCAAAAAGTTAAAAGGCCTGTTTCCCGTTCCCTGAAAAGAGATTAGAATTAGTATTCTTCCCTTGTTTAAAGAAGCATCAGGGATTGTAATACTGGAAACCTGACTGTTAACTCTTAAAGTGTAAACTTCTTCTGCAATAACATAGTCGCCTGTTGCGGTTCCGGTAGAGGAATAATTCATGACATTGGGGTATTTCCAATTCATATTTCCGCTGGAATCCAGGACCAAAATTTGTCCTGGATTTCCTTTGGCAGCGGGGAAAATATACTCTTCTGCCGGGGTTAATCCAATCCCAAGACGGCCTGCAAAATATCCTGCAAAAACCTTGGCAGTATTGCTTCCAATGGCACTGCTGTAAATTCCAATAACAGTACCAATACCCTCATTGCTTCCAATCACAGAATAAATACCAAAATTATTACTGTTAGCGCCAAAAGTTTTTCCAACCCGGTTATACATCCCATAAATATCATTAGTGCCTGAGTTTTGATAGGTTTCATTAAAAATTCCATAATGAATCCCGGTGCCTGCTCCTCCTACATTGTTTTTAAACCCATATTTATTTCCATTAGTAGCGCTCCTGTTGTCACTTATAATACCATAGGTTGTAAGATTGTCCACCGTAGGATTATTATTGTCTACTTCCAAACCTTTTTTAACTGTGGCATCTTTAACCGAATTCAAAACGATTTGAAGTTTAGCAGTGATATCCTGTGTGCCAATCCCAATACTCCCTAATCTATACATAGCATCTAAAATATTGTTTGGATTGCTGCTTGTTCCAGGTTTAAAGAAATTACCAAAACCGGTTCCGCTAATGGTTTCCCATTTTATTTCTGAATTATTCCAGAAATAAAAGCCTTTGGGATATTCGTTAACGGTTTTGGTTAAATAAATCAACATCGCATGTTGATTTGAACCTGGATTTGTCGTTGGAAATTTATCGATTCTCGGAATTAATAATCCATCAATCACCGACGGATTTGAGGGAGAATCTGAAATAATATCAAGTTGTGCTTGTGGGTTGGAGGTTCCAATGCCAACCTGCGAAAAAGAGCATAAACCTGTTAAAATTGATAAAATAAAAATAAAATTTTTCATGTGTTACGGTTTTAGACCGTCACATCAGTAAAAAAAAGTATTAAAGGGTACTATAATATAAGAAGATTAAACTTCTGAATATTAGTTATTTGTAAAATATTATAAATTAATTAAGAAAATTCGGCTTTAAACTTATTCAGCAAGAGCGGTCGTTTTTTCCTGAAGCATTTTTATTTCATCTCTTAACCGGGCTGCAGTCATAAAATCAAGGTCTTTGGCAGCTGTTTCCATTTCTTTTCTTTTTTCCCTAATTCGCTTCTCCAGTTGTGCCTTGCTGAAATAAGCAGTTTCTTTTTCTGCTGCTTTTAATGTTGGGGCAGATTCTATTTTGTAGGCTTCTTTCTTTTTTACCAGCGTTTCATTAAAAGCTTTTATAAGTGTAGTAGGGGTTATGTTATGCTCTTTATTGAACTCCATTTGCTTTGACCGGCGATATTCGGTTTGATCTATTGTTAACTGCATACTTCTGGTTATTTTATCTGCATACAGTATTGCACGGCCTTCAAGGTGTCTGGCTGCCCGGCCAATGGTTTGAGTAAGCGAACGATTGCTACGCAGAAAACCTTCCTTATCGGCATCCAGAATCGCCACAAGGGATACTTCAGGAAGATCCAAACCTTCCCGTAATAAGTTAACTCCAATAAGCACATCAAAAATACCTCTTCTAAGATCATTCATGATCTCAACTCTTTCCAGGGTATCCACGTCAGAATGTATGTAACGGCACCTTACATTTATCCGGGTAAGATATTTGGTGAGTTCTTCTGCCATTCTTTTGGTTAGTGTCGTAACCAATACCCGTTGATCTTTTTCAGAACGAACCTGAATTTCTTCTATTAAATCATCGATTTGATTCAGGCTTGGTCTTACTTCTATTACAGGGTCAAGCAAACCGGTAGGTCGAATTACCTGTTCGATATAAACTCCTTCTGTTTTTTGTAATTCATAATCGGCAGGAGTGGCACTTACATAAATCACCTGATTCTGAAGCGCTTCAAATTCTTCAAATTTTAGGGGCCGGTTATCCATTGCTGCCGGTAAGCGGAAGCCGTAATCTACAAGCGTTTCTTTCCTGGATCGGTCACCTCCATACATCGCATGCACTTGTGGAATTGTAACGTGACTTTCGTCTATAACCATCAGAAAATCATCGGGGAAATAGTCTAAAAGGCAAAAGGGACGAGTTCCGGCAAGTCTTCCGTCGAGATAGCGGGAATAATTTTCAATTCCGGAGCAATATCCAAGTTCACGAATCATTTCCAGGTCAAAATTGGTACGTTCTTCCAGACGTTTTGCCTCCAGGTGTTTACCAATATCTTTGAAATAATCAATTTGTTTTACTAAATCATCCTGAATTTCCCTAATTGCTCCCTGCAAAACATCAGGAGAAGTCACGAACATATTCGCAGGATAAATATTCAGACGGTCGTATTTTTCAACTATTTCATTTGTAAGCGGATTAAATGCTTCAATCTCTTCTATATCATCTCCAAAGAAATGTACTCTGAAGGCATGGTCTGCGTAACCCGGAAAAATATCCACGGTATCTCCCTTAATTCTGAAATTTCCGCGGTTAAAATCAGCTTCAGTTCTGGAATATAAACTCTGCACCAGCCGGTGAAGCAGTTTTGTCCTGGAAATATGCATATCTTTTTCAATGGAGATCACATTTTTCTGAAATTCTACAGGATTTCCAATCCCATATAAACAGGAAACGGATGCAATCACAAGGATATCCCTTCTTCCGCTAAGTAGGGAAGAGGTTGTGCTCAATCTTAGCTTTTCCAATTCTTCATTCCTGGAAAGGTCTTTCTCAATATAAGTACCGGAGGAGGGGATAAAAGCTTCGGGCTGATAATAATCATAGTAACTAACAAAATATTCCACTGCATTTTCAGGGAAGAATTGCTTAAACTCGGAGTAGAGCTGTGCGGCTAATGTTTTATTATGGGCAAGGATAAGGGTTGGACGTTGTACTTCTTCAATTACGTTGGCAACCGTAAAGGTTTTTCCAGAACCGGTAACTCCCAGTAAGGTTTGATACTGTTCGTTTTTATTGAGTCCGGAAACCAGTTTATTGATTGCCTGTGGCTGGTCCCCGGTGGGTTTAAAATTGGATTTTATATTGAACTTCATGAATTTCTTTTTGCTAGCACCACGAAATTAAGCAATTATCATGCCTATTCAAACCAGGGATATTTTGAATGTTATCTTTTTAACGTAAAGTGACATTTTATTTCTTTGCTGTTCTCTAAAATCCTACTAAACCAGAATAGAAGGTTAGACAGTTAGTCCAAAAAGCATCAAAAATGTTGCGTAAAGTGGTGCGCAAATGACAACAACCGGAATCCCCTAAATAATTATAAATCTCTTATTTTTAATAACTTGTAGGATAAAAACACAAAAAGGAACGTCCATACCAAAACTATTAAAAGCTGGTACCAATGCACGCCGTAATCTTTATCTAATTCCGATCCGATTTGTGAGGCAGCGGTTTGAATGAAATTTAACCGTGAAAAAGGTTCAACCACGAGATTGCTCATAGATGCCAGAGGAAAGAACTGCACTATATTGTCAGCAATATCGCTGTCGCGGAAAATTCTCCAGGTGAGAATTCCGTTTACAATATTTTCTAATACCCACCAGATAAAAAGAAATCCCAGCGCAAAAGCCGATCGTTTTATCAAGATCCCTATAAACATACAAAAGGAAAAGAATCCAAGAAGTTTGATAAAATAGCCAAGTAAATATTCCATATCTGAAAAAACGATGGAAAATTCGGTGTAATCAGAAAATGAATACCCAAGTATCAGGGAAACTACAATGAGAAATAAGGTTGAAATAATGGAAAAAAGCACGACCGTAAGAAACTTGGAAAGCACAAATTCTTTCTTGCTTAAACCGTCAATAAGGTTTTGTTTTAAGGTCCTGTTGCTGTATTCATTCGACATCATGGATACAATTACAATGGCGAGGAAAAGTTTTAAAAGTGCCGCAATATAACTGTTGAAATGCCATATAAAAGGGAAATTAAAGATTCCCTGGTCTGCCAACCTGAAATGGATTTGTCCCAAATCGAATTCTATGGAAGCGATAAGGGCAATGAAAGTTATCAGGATAAAATAAGTAATAGTAAGAATCTTTGCAGACCTGCTATATTTTAGTTTATGTAATTCAATATCTAGTAAACGAAACATTTAGTGACTTGTTTGGTTGGTTAATTGTAGGAATTGTTCTTCCAGACTTTCTTTGCGCTTGTTGAGATAAGACAGCACGATCCCGTTTTCAAAAAGAAAGGAGTTCATGGTCTCTGCATCCATAGGCTCTTCAAGGATTGCGGTAACTAAACCTTCAGAATTAGTCACTTTTCCAATGGAAGGATGACTTACTAAAATGCTCTCAAGTTTTTGTAAATTGGAAGCTCTTAATTCGAAAAATCCGTGGCTTGCATTCATTTCGTCCACCCTTCCACTATAAAGCTTTTCACCTTTCCTGATGATCACAACGTGGGTACAAACTTTTTCAACTTCATCCAGCAAATGGGATGCGAGTAAAATAGTAGTACCTTCAGAAGCAATTCGCCTTATTATTTCTCTAATTTGATGAATTCCCTGAGGATCCAGTCCATTGGTAGGTTCATCCAGAATAAGGATTTCCGGATCGTTTAAAAGGGCCGAAGCAATGGCAAGACGCTGTTTCATTCCTAAAGAAAAGGTTCGGAATTTACTGTCCTTCCTGTCCAGCAAGCCTACAATTTCTAGTTTTTCTTCAATTTTATGCGAATTAATTCCTTTTATCTTACACACCAAAGCAAGATTTTGCCTGGCGGTCATATACGGATAGAAATTGGGATGTTCTATTATTGCTCCTACCTGTTTTAAGGCCTCATGAGTGGAATCTTTTCCGTCAAACCAGTGATATTCGCCACTTGTTTTATTCACCACATTTAAAACCATTCCAAGGGTTGTGGATTTCCCACTTCCATTGGGGCCTAATATTCCGTATACGTTTCCTTTGTGGATCGTGAAGGAGAGATTTTTAACCGCGGTGAGTGGGCCGTATTTTTTGGTGAGATTATTTAGTGTAAGTATTGTCTCCAAGGTATGCTTAGTTTTAACATGTGACGCCGAAGTTAACGTTTTGTTACAGGAGAAGTGATTTAGAACCCGTATTTTTGAAAAAAACAGTTCATGGAAGAAAAGTTAATGTCCAGGAAAAAACCTTCCTTTCCTATAAACGATAGATTTAACAGTTACCTCGCCAGATACAATAGGAACACTAAGATTCCGGTATTTTACGATGATTTACTTCGCTTTTCCGGCTGTATTGCGGTCTATGACCAGCATGACGAAGATACGCTTTGGGTGCGCTGTTATTATGCAGATTCTGAAAGAATAGAAATCGATGAATCCCTAAAACATGTGTATACCATTTTGCATTCTGATGGAAATATGGACTCCCTGGAATCTTTAAACATAGACGCCATAGATTATTGCACTTTTGGAAATTCAAAACCTTTCAGAATAAAAGTCAGGAATATTTTAAACGATAGTTTCACCTATTTCTATGTAAAACTGGCAGATGCTTCCCGAATTTACGGACTGGAAATTGAGCATATACTTTCTCCCCACAGGATCAATTTTTTGGTCTATAAAGACACCCTAATAGAGGAACATATCGCCGGGATTCCGGGAGATGTATTTTTGGAGGATGAATTGCCGCATTGTGATGAACGTGCAAAAACGCAAATAGCGAAACAGTTTGTGAAATTCAATGAGCGATGTATGGTTCGATTGCTGGGGGATATGCGCTCCTATAATTATGTGGTGATTCCAACCCATGATTTTGACCATGTAGATTATACCATTCGTGCAATCGATTTCGATCAACAAAGTTATGAAGGAAATTTAAAAGTTTACAGGCCACAGTTTTTCAAAGAAAACTTTAAAATGGTACAGTTGGTTTCAGATAAATTACAGGCAGATTCCATAGAACAGTATCGTAGGGAAGAACGCTCACTGCTGGCTAAAAGAATGATCAATGCCAGGACCCGATTTAAAGAACTAATACGGTGTATGATAAACGATCATGTGTCTACTCAGGCAAATGTTAGGCAATTGCGAAAAGATCTTTATGATTTTACCAAGGATATGAAATTTAAAAGGGCTCGCACTATGGGACAAATATTGCGCACAGCCCTTGAATTTGTAAGAAGAAATTATGAAGATGTAAATCCGAAAGGTCTGCGTTAAGTAAATTATCTGGATTTATTCCCCGATGCCTGCCCGTTCCATTCGTGCGGGATTTCAAGAAATTCCGAATAGTTCTTCCGTCCACTTTACCCGTGAGCCTGCCTGTAACGTTCGGGCGGGTTCGCTCCGGGGCAAAATGATTTAGCTCTTTTCTTCCTTATTGAAATAAACCAGGTAGTAATACATTTGTTTTTCTTCATCCCAGCCTTTTTCCACAAATTTCTCAGCCGATTCCGGATTGATAAAATCCAACCTTATCTGGATATGGGTATCCAGATTGATGGTGTTCTTAATTGTTTTTCTGGCGGCTGTAACCGCGGTGTTCGCGATAGGGAAGGAGGTAAGATCTTCGATTTTATATTTTTGTCCTTTATCTGTTTTGTAATTTTTGAATTCCGGGATTAAATCTGGATTATCGATCACAGAGTTCATAAAAGCGGTTTCTTCAAAATCGTCATTTTTCGCGAAATAATCCACACTTCGGTTCATAAACATCACCTCTTCTTTCTTGTCTTCAGCAGGTAAAACCACGTCCTTGGCAAAATTCTGGCAAAATTTTAAATACTTCTTGGTGTAGAAATTATTGTCGGCCAGCACATCAACTCCTAAAAAGTTTTCAAGCCAGTATTTGGTATCGTATTTATTTGAATCTACAGAAAGGATTTTATACCCTTCCTCTCTGTTTTTATTGAATATAAGCGCTCCTTTATCAAGTTTCTGAATATTGATCCCCTGCTGAATAATCATTTCCAGCGTGCTTCCCTTTTCCTGAAACTGAAGGAAATCCTGTTTTAATTCAGATTTGAATATTCCTATTGCCGGAACTTTCTCGTTATCCAACAACATATTTTCAAAATACACCACATACACTTCCCCACTTTTGATGTGGGGATGGGAGGATTGCTCGAATAATAACGTATTTATTTTTTTAGAAACCTCATGAATATCTTCCGGCTGATCAAAAATTTTATTGGTTAAATTAAAAAGTTCATTAAACTCCAGGTCTGTTTCGTGAAAAAACTGATAATAATTTTCCTCTTTTTCCCGGAAAGGTTTTAAGAAATATTCCTTGATAAGCGGTGTGATCTCATCGTTTAATTGAAATGGTTCGGCAGAAAGAAATATAGTCTCATTGCGGCTTTTATTTCCAACTCTGTGAATTGAAAGCGATTCAATTTGTGCGTTATATAAGTTGATCATTTGAGAAAATAGTATTGAGATATGAGAATTGAGAAAAAAATTAAAACTTAATGGTGATAGTGAACGGAAAACAATTAGCGAATCCTTATCCTCAGCGCACGAGAAGGGATTGTCACCCTGAGCACAGCCTAAGTGATTGTCACCCTGAGCGCAGCCGAAGGGTTAATTCCAGTTTTCATCAAAGGGAAGATCGTCGTAATCCTCTAAATCAAAATCTGAATCCATATCCTCTGCAAATTCGTCTTTTTCAGCAATAAACTCCTTGTCTGGCGCTTCCAGTGGAATTTGGCCGTGAACGAACATTAAATTGGGGTAATCTCGTCCCGGTTCCGGTTCTGCAATTTCTCCCAGTTCAATAAGAAATGTCCACATGCTAAGAAAGTCGTACACATAAATCAACTTGGTTTGCGATTCAGAAACTACCGAATCCAGGGAAGTTTCATTCATCAACCGGATAGAATCGGCACCTTCGCTAAGATCAAATTGTGAGATCTCTTCTCCCTGATTCCAATCTCCATCGCTTAAATAGAAAGAGGCCATTTCATTGCCATCAAATCCGAAGGCATTGATAATAGCATTATGAAAATCTTCTAAAGTTGCTTCTTCTTCAATTTCAATGTCCCGGAAAACATCCTCATGAGTATCTAATATTATCCTGAATCTATAAATCATTCTATGTTTTTTATTTTTGATCCCACTAGTGGGTTTAATACGCTGATATCCTCATTTTTTTTACGGATGGGATTTCATCCAAATTTTGGATTTTTCTTTATTTTACCTATTTCCCGCAATTGTTGTGGGAAAATTGATTTTATAGTAACTATAGTTTATAACATTTATCGGCTAAATCTATGCAGGGTAAATGTAATTGCGGCAAGAAGGAAAAATGCTCCTACCTGGTGCAAAATTCCCAACCAAAGCGGTACGGCAAAAATAAGGGTAAAAACTCCCAAAACAAATTGTACAACGACTAAAATTACCAGTGCGCTAATTCCGGTGGTTTGCGGGCCGGTAAGATCTAATTTCCAACTTTTTAACCAAATTAAACCTATAAGCGCTACCACGACGTAAGCCAGGTATCGATGCACAAACTGTACGCCACTTTTTCCTTCTACAAAATTCCTCCATAGTGGCGATTGTTCTATGTATACCGTTTCATGTATGAGTTTACCTTCATTCATCAATGGCCAGGTATTATGTATTAAACCTGCATTTAAACCTGCCACAAATGCTCCCCAAACAATCTGTATCAACAAAATCACCAGGGTAAACCTTATTAAATTTCGGAAACCGGTTTTTATGATTTTTTTAGCTGGATACATAATATCCAATGCTACCCAAAGGGTAAAAGCAAAGGTTATGAATGCGGTGGTAAGATGCATGGCGAGCCTGTAATGACTCACATCCGGTTGATCAATCAAGCCACTTTTTACCATATACCAGCCCAAAAATCCTTGGAATCCTCCCAGGAATAAAAGAGCAATACATTTTTTTAGGACTTCTCCGCTAATCTTTTTCGTTATCAGGAAATAAATGAAAGGAACAATAAATACAATCCCTAACAGTCTGCCAAGTAATCGATGAAACCATTCCCAGAAATAGATTTGCTGATAATCTTCAAGTGTGAAATCAAAATGAATATTGATCTTCTGATATTCCGGATATTTTTTATATTCTTCAAAAGCCGCTTCCCATTGCGTGTGCGTAATTGGTGGAATTACTTCGGTTACCAGATGCCAATCGGTCATAGAAAGTCCGGAATTTGTGAGCCGGGTTATCCCTCCCACTACCACCATTATAAAAATAAGAAAACATCCAGTGAGAAGCCAGATTGCAACAGGTTTTAGGTCTCTTTTCATAGCGCAAATTTAGTCCTTCTAATTTCTAAACCTTACCGGAAAAATCAAGATTAACAAACGTTTAAAAGCTATTTTCATTTTGATCCAATCTTTATTTATTCAGGTCTATGTATTTTAAGTTTTTAAGCCTATTTCTTTGCCTTTTTTAAGCATGAAATTCCTGGCTGCTTCATATTCATTAGGAATTTCCCCTTCCAGAATAGCCTCTTTTATAGCATCTTTAATAATTCCTATTTCTCTGGATGGTTTCAGGTGGAAGGTCTTCATTATTTCTTCCCCTGTAACAGGTGGCTGGAAATTTCGAACATGATCCCGTTCTTCAACTTCTTTAATTTTCTCCCTTACTTTCTGAAAGTTATTATGGTATTTTTTAAATTTTTTCGGATTTTTTGTTGTGATGTCTGCTTCACAAAGTGTCATTAGATCTTCAATCTCGTCCCCCGCATCAAATACCAACCTACGCACAGCAGAATCTGTAACATTTTCATCGGCTATCACAATAGGTCTGGAACTCATCAATACGAGTTTTTGAACGTATTTCATCTTCTCATTCAATGGCATCCGTAGGCGTTTAAAAAGTTTAAAAACCATTTTAGCTCCTATAAATTCGTGTCCATGGAAGGTCCAGCCTATTTTCTTATGGAATTTCTTGGTAGGCGCCTTTCCAATATCGTGTAAAAGAGCCGCCCAGCGTAACCAGAGATCATCGGTGTTATTGGAAATGTTATCCACTACTTCCAGTGTATGCCAAAAATTGTCTTTATGTCGCTGACCTTCGATTTCTTCAATTCCTTCCAGGGCGGTTAATTCAGGTAAAATAAGCTGAAGTAAGCCTGTTTTATGCAAAAGGCTAAACCCTTTTGAAGGTTTCTTAGAAAGCAATATTTTATGAAGTTCATCTACAATACGTTCTCCGGAAATTATTTTAATGCGCTCGTTGTTCCTGGAAATCGCTTCCATGGATTGAGTTTCAATTTTAAAACCCAATTGAGTTGCAAACCTTATAGCGCGAAGCATGCGCAAAGGATCATCAGAGTAGGTTATATCCGGATCCAGAGGGGTTTTAATCAGTTGTGATTCAAGATCTCCCAGGCCGTCAAAAGGATCTATAAGCTCTCCAAAATTTTTTTCATTTAAACTTAAAGCAAGGGCATTAATAGTGAAATCTCTACGGTTTTGATCATCTTCCAGGGAACCATTTTCCACCATGGGATTTCGGCTATCTTCATTATAACTTTCGGTACGGGCTCCCACAAATTCGATCTCCATATCAAAAGCCCGCAACATAGCGGTTCCGTAATTTTTGAAAATCTGAACTTTTGGTTGATGGGGCAGTAATTCAGAAACTTTTTTTGCCAGCACAATTCCGCTTCCTACAGCAACAATATCGATGTCTTTTGGATCTCCACGCTGTAAGATATGATCTCTTACAAACCCACCTATCACATAACTCTCGAGGCCTAATTCTTCGGTGGCGCAGGATATAATTTTAAATATTTCAGGTTTGAGTGCTTTGCTGAAATTCTTGTTTTTGGGCATGTCTTATTTGCGTATCACTTTTACAGTTCTATCGTTCCCAATTTTAATTATGGACGAAGGTTTATCTGATATTTTTGAATGATACAAATTTACTATATAGTCTACACCTTTTAAAATTTCCGGAGCTATTTGAGCAAAAGATTTTGGGGTAGGTTCCCCACTGATATTTGCAGAAGTCGAAACCAGGGGTTTTCTTAATTTGTAGATAAGTTGTTCACAAAACTTTTCCTTCACCACGCGTATAGCCAGAGTTTCATCTTCAGCAACCAGATTATTTGCCACCCGAATTGGGTTATCATAAATAATGGTTGTTGGTTTATTGGAATGATCAATAACATCATATGCGGGATCCGGAACCTTATCTACAAACTGTTCCAGCATTTTTACGCTGTTCACAAGACAGATCATCGCTTTGCTATCGGCTCGTTTTTTTAATTTATATATCCGTTCCACTGCTTGTGGGTTGGTAGCATCGCAACCAATTCCCCAAACTGTATCCGTTGGATATAAAATGATCCCTCCTTTTTTTAAAACTTCAAGGGTGTTTTCTATTTCCTGTTTTATATTATTTTCCATTGAGAACTAATTTATATTCTTGTAATGTTTTTGTTGCCATCTGTTTAGTTGTAAAATGTTCTACCACTTTTTTATGACCGTTTTCTGTAAAACGAGGTATTAGTTCCTGATTTTTCTGTAAAAAGAGGATTTGTTCTGCTAATTTTTTAGCATCAAAAGCTTCAGTTAAAAGCCCATTTTCCATATGGGTCACAATTTCGGAAATTCCGCCCACATTAGTCGTAATTACTGGAGTTTTATGATAGAATGCTTCGAAAATTACGTTTGGTACGCCTTCTGAATTTGAGGTTAAGAGTAAAACTTCTAATTGCGGAATTACGGCCGATGCATTTTCCATAAATCCTAAAAAGCTGATATCTTTTTCTAAATTATTAGTGTTTACTTGTTTAAGTAAATTAGGGGTCTCAGATGTAAATTGGCCAATTTGAACAAAATGAAATTTCAGCTTTTCTTGCTGCTGAATTACTTTTTTAGCAGTTTTGATAAAAGTAGTCAGATCTTTTGCGGGAATATGGTTTCCAATATTTCCTACTAGAATAACATCTTTACCAAGCCCAAGTTTCTTTCGAAGATCGATTTTTGTAGTAATATTTTGTTGCTTTATCAGACTAATACCGTGATAAATTGTTTTTAACCGGTCATAATTTTTTAGCGTTTCTGCCGTAATCTCTTTGGTCCTATTTGAGACACATAAAATGCGTTTTAATTTTGGATAGTTATATTTAAAAAGTGTTTGTTTCCGGTTTTTAATAGGAAAGGTCGTTTTTTTACTAAATACCATTAAGGGTAAATTGTAAAATTTATCCGCTATAACCGCTAGGGAAAGTGCTTTCGGATCATGAATATGTATAAGATCTATTTGCTTTTTTTTACAAAAACTAATAATTCTCAAGCTATACCGAAGATCTAAATTAAATTTTAGCGGGGCAGTTTTGAAATTTATGTTAGTGTTTTTCAATTTTCTATGAAATAATCCTTCCTCAACACAAAGAATAATATTTTCTACTTCTGGAAAACCGGTTTGAAATTCTTCGCACAGCAATTCAATTTGTTTTTCGCCGCCTCCCCAACTATGTACTGCCGATAAATGAAGGATTTTCATTAGAAGTTTTTCTTTTTTCGCCTTTGATATGGCTATATTTGCTAATTATTCTAAACCTGATTTTAGGTAATGCACAACAGACTATGGGCGCAAAAATAGTGATTTACGCGTGATTTTTAGAAATCATGAAATACTTTTTATATTACCTGAATTTTCTGGTAAAAATTTCAATATTATAGGTTAATGAAGATATATTTATCAAAATATCATAAGTTATCGGAAAAAGGTGTTGAAGAAATCTTGCTTAATTTCAACGCTGTTGGTCAATCGTTTTTCACCGGTAAAAAGCGACGTAGAAACCATATAAAAGTGGTTGAGATAGATGGGATAAAATTTAATATAAAATCTTTTAAACAACCAAATTACATCAATAGGTATGTTTATGTGTATTTTAGAAAATCTAAAGCAGAACGTTCCTTTGAATTTGCTGAAAGATTGATGACAAAAGGAATTGGGACCCCAAAACCCATTGCTTTTGCCGAAGAAACAAGCAAAGGTGCGCTAACCAAGAGTTATTATATCAGTGAACATTTGGAGTATAACCTTACGTTTAGGGATTTAGATTTGGCTAAGCCTGGACACGAAGATATTTTACGCGCCTTTACAAAGTTTACCTATAATTTACATGAGAAAAAGGTTGAATTTTTAGATCATAGTCCCGGAAATACGTTGATTCATTTAAATAATGGAAATTTCCAATTCTATTTGGTAGATTTAAACCGAATGATTTTCAAGTCGCTTAATTTTACTGAAAGGATGAAGAACTTTGAGAGGCTGACTTCCAATAAAGAACTGGTGAAAATTATGGCTGAAGAATACGCAGATCTTCTTGGAAAACCGGAAAACGATGTTTTTAAGAAGATGTGGTTTTTTGCGAATTCCTTTTTCGTTAACCGTGGTAAGAACAGAAAAGTGAAACAGAAATTCAAAAATCTTTTGGGAATTAAATAAATTAGATATGAATTTAAAATTTTTGTTCGCTTCGGGGAAGAACGCAAAATAATACTTGACTTTTCTACTTTATAATCAGAAACATCTTAGTTCTTACTCAATCGTTTCTTTATCCAATACAATATATATTCTAAAATTTCATCATTTGCCATGTCCAAGCTTTGAAATGTGATGAAGAGTTTATTCGGATTATTTTTAAACCACTTTAACTTTAATCTAGTCAACCATAATTTTTTATAAGATCGGAAGTATGTCAATTGGGAATTATTCCGGTAATGATAAGTATTATTTTTAATTTCTAAGTGCTCAGATAAGGAAGATATAAGAAATTGATTTTCACTTCTAAACCTATGTTGTATGTTCTTTCTAAGCAATGTATCTTCCTTAAAGAAGTTAGTTAGGGTGGACTTTCTTACACAAACTGGCGTATGAAAACGTCTGACATACTTATCCATTTGAGCCAATTTGGCACTATTCTGTTGTAATTTCTTGAAACTAATTTCACTTTTTTTTATCGGAATATCTAAAAAAGTCAAAATTTCATTATAAGATTTTCTTAAAGATTTGTTTTCATTAAACTGTTGCCATTTACCTCTTATAATTGGTTCACCATTAATAAAGAAATCATCTACTAATACCTCTCTCATTAATAGAGTATCATCATTAAAAATTATAAAGTGCTCAGATAAGTAGGGAATTCTAAATAACATAGATATAATAGAGCACGAGTTGAAGGTGGGTAGATATTCTTCAAACCCCCTGAAAATAATCTTATGATCAACCAGTTCTAAGTTTACACCTTTGTTTTTTGCTAATGCTTTTAAGGAATCAAAGGATTGAGGCGATTGATTATCGGTTACTAAAAAAATATTCTTAATAAAAGGCGCAAACTTAATTATAGATTTAATGGCCATATCAATTTCTCCAATCGAATTGTATCGCTTAAGATGATTTTTAGAAGAGAAATTTATTTTAGATTCAGAATAAGCATTTATTTTTCCCTGCCAAATTTTATCGTTTCCATTCACCCAAGTTATAACGGCATCAACTTGAATGTTTTCAAAAGGTTCTGTCATTCGATATGAGTTTAACCCAAGAATTCAGGTTATAATTCGGATTATTTATTTATGTAAAAATAAGAAATATTCTTAGGTTTTCATCTAAACCACCACATTATACTCCCGCAAAGCATCATTTAAAGACGTTTTATTATTCGTGCTTTCTTTACGTTTCTCAATGATCAAGGCACGTTAAAAGTTCCTGCAGGAAACTCTTTGGCATAGCTTCCTGGAATAAGAATCAATTTTTTTTCCATACTAAGTTAAATTTTCGAGAAATTAAATAACACAAAAAGTCTGCACAAATTCAATAGGTTAAAATCATTTCTACATTCAAATAGTGAAAATTACAAAATTAGTTTTCACTATTTAATAGTAGGAGGTCGCCGATATGTTTTGAGCGGATAAAAACCAAGTTTTTTTCTCACCTTGAATTTCCTAATTAAATTAAGAGGTTTCTTTTTCAGATGGGATCTATCGCTATTTAAAAACTCGATACAACTATTAATTACACGTTGGCTTGAATTACCATCGGAATAAGGGTGAGTAACATCAATATAATTCTGAATTGCTTCCATAATAGGTTGCGGTCTTGTTAAAGCTTTGGAAAGGGCATATTCAATTTCAGAAACTTCAGTAATATTAATAAAATGTTCTCCTGGCTTATTGTTTTTAAAAGTTACTACAGGTTTCTTTTGAAGTATAAACTCAGTGATTGCAGAAGTTGTATCAGAAAACATAATATCTGCCTGTTTGAAGAGCGGTATTATATCTGTGGTATCATAATAAGTAAGGTTTTCATTCTGCATAGCCTTGAAAATTTCGATCTTATCTTTAGCCAATTTTGGATGTAAAACGATTTTGAATTCCCACTTCCCTGTTTTAGATAATCGTTTTATTTCATTTATTACCTCTTCCACATAGGTCAGGCTATATTTGGGGGAGAAGGTCGAAGAGATCAATATTACAGGTTTTTCGGTAGAATTTTTCTCTATAGGGAACAAAGAATCTACCTTAGACCAACCTGTTTCTATTACCTCAAAATGTTTGTGTTGTTTCTGTAATTCTTTAAAAGGTCCTGTGGTAGAAGGTCCTTGAGTGCAGTACAAGTCGAATAATCCTCTAATTCTGAAATGACCTTTTTTGAAACTATGTTTATTTGCCAGAAACCCATGAAAAACCTGGACTTTAATTCCAGGAATAAAATCAGCAATGCTGTCTGTGATACTTAAAATAACATGTGGTTGATAAGCCATAACTGATTGAATATCTTCTAAAACAGTCTTATCCTTGCTAATTTTTTTTTTGGTTTCCTCTACATCTGCAAACCATTTCACCTCGTAACCACGCTTTTGGATTTCTTTTTCCAAAGGTTCGCCAATAGGAAAAGCGTAGGTGTAGCTGATGTAAATTAGAAACCGGTAGTTCATTATTTGAAGTTTTTCAGGAAGTTACTTAATTTTAAGCTGAGCAATTCAGGTTTTAGTTTTTGATATAAAGTCGTATTCAGTTTTTTGTTATATCTGCGTGGACAAGTTTTGAAAAGCTGAGGTTGAAAATCTTCCAGGTGCACTGAAACATGCTTTTCGCCATCTTCATAAATAGCCCAATAATTCTTTTTTATTATGGGAGAATGTATAGAAAAAGTGGGTTTATCCAATGCTTTCATAATATTTGCTGCTCCACCTTCGTTGCCAAAATAGAGGTCGCAATTAGCGCAATTCAGCATAAAACCATTTAGGGAACTTTCATAAATATTAAAGAAAATTTGAGACTGGGTTTTAGTCTTACATTGGTTATAAATATTCTTCGCCTCAGTTTTTTGCCAGGGTAAATAATTAAAGAGTATTTGAGCCTTTGGGGCCTGTTTTATCACTTCATCCAGAAGGAAAGCCATATAATTTCCTGGATAAGTTTTCATTGCAGAACTGCCTAATATGCCACACATAATTAGTGGATGTTCTAAGTTTACACCTTGTTTTTCAAGTTTTTTTCTGAAGTTTTCTTTTTCTTCCGAAGATATGTGAATTTTAGGTTTTAAATCCCTGGGGAAATTTTTGTGAAATGCCTCTAAAACCTGCGTTCGGTTTTCTATGGCCAGCCCTGCCTGTGTTTCAGGTTTCTCTTTATAGTTAAAAGTTTGGGTGTAAAATGCGTGGGTATAATTTTTCTGAAACCCCAATCTGATTGATGCACCAGAGTATTTTGCAATTATTCCCGAACTTATTTTTGAATAAATATCAATTACCACAGTATAAGATTCCTTGCGAATAAAATTTAAAAACTTCAGGAATCTTATGGGGTCTTTTCCAATTCCTGGATCGTATTCAATAAGCTTATCTATAAACGGATTATTTTCTACTACAGGCTTGGTATGCGGATAAATTAAATAATGTAATTCAGCTTTAGGAAATTCCTTTCGTAAGGCTTCAAAAAGGATTGAGGACGTCAAAACGTCTCCAATCATTTTTTGTTGAATAATGAGTATTTTCATAAAAAGCCCCTCCCGGCCTCCCCAAAGGGGAGGAGTTATTCTAAATGGTTTAACGTTTTATCGATCTATTCATCCCTGTTTATTAGCTCCCCCTTCGGGGGTTAGGGGGCTTACACCGCCACATTATATTCCCTTAAAGCATCATTTAAAGAGGTTTTCTTGTTGGTGCTTTCTTTTCTTTTTCCTATAATCAATGCACAAGGCACCTGAAATTCTCCTGCGGGGAATTTTTTGGTGTAACTTCCAGGGATTACCACAGATCGTGAAGGGATGTGTCCTTTTATTTCTTTGGGTTCTGTTCCGGTAACATCAATGATTTTTGTTGAGCCGGTAAGCACAACATTGGCGCCCAAAACGGCTTCCTTTTCAACTCTAATCCCTTCAACAACGATGCATCTGGAACCTATAAAGGCATTGTCTTCAATAATTACCGGTGCAGCCTGTAAAGGTTCCAAAACTCCACCAATTCCAACACCGCCACTTAAGTGAACATTTTTGCCTATTTGGGCACAGCTTCCCACGGTGGCCCAGGTATCTACCATAGTTCCCTCATCTACAAAAGCGCCAATATTTACATAGCTCGGCATTAAAATCACTCCGGCAGAGATATATGCTCCGTAGCGCGCAACGGCATTTGGAACCACCCGAATCCCTTTGTCTGCAAATCCTGTTTTTAAGGGAATTTTATCGTGGTATTCAAAAATTCCGGCTTCAAGGGTTTTCATCTTTTGGATAGGGAAATAGAGCACAACCGCCTTTTTCACCCATTCATTCACCTTCCAGCCATCACTTGTTGGTTCGGCAACCCGTAGTTTTCCTTCATCCAGATGCAAAATTACTTGTCGAATAGCATCGATAGTTATAGAATCGCCCAGTAAACTTCTGTCTTCCCAGGCCTTGGTAATAATATCTTCCAGTAATTTCATTTTAATTTGTTTTTAGCAAATATAACAGCTTATGTCCAATTTTTGGGAGTATAGGAAGATAAACCTTACCTTTGCGTAAAATTTGCAATGGCACGGATTTTAGCTTTAGATTATGGTGTCAAACGCACCGGAATTGCAGTAACCGATGATCTTCAGATCATTGCGTCCGGGCTCGCGACTATTCCTACCAAAGAATTGATCCCTTATCTCGAGAACTATTTTAAGATCGAAAATGTGGAGCTTGTCCTTGTTGGGGAACCAAAACAAATGGATAATACGGCTTCCAATAATGAAGTCCCAATTCAGGAGTTTTTGAAGAAATTTCAGGAAAAATTTCCAACTATGGAAATGAAACGGGTAGATGAACGGTTTACATCGAAGATGGCGGTTAGGACGATGATCGATAGCGGATTAAAAAAGAAAAAACGTCAGAATAAGGCTCTATTGGATGAGATAAGTGCGACCATAATTTTGCAATCATATCTTTATTAAAAAAAGTTGAAAGTTGAAAGTAGAAAGTGGAGAGAAAATAGAATGTAGAATATAGAGAATAGAAAAGAGACTTTTTTGAGTAGATAGGGTTAAAAAAAAGTGAAGATTTTTTCTGAGGGGATCTGCTGGAAATAAAAAGCTATGTTACTGAAATAACTATTTAAAACCCATCAGTAAAAATCACACAAGCCTATATTAAATTTTACAGCTATAAAAGATAGGAATAGTTGATTTTTTATAATAATACATTATTCAATACTAATTATACCATACTAAATGATATTACCAATTATTGCATACGGAGATCCGGTTTTAAGAAAGGAAGGAAAGGAGATCACTAAAGAGTATCCAAAGCTGGATGAACTCATTGAAAATATGTGGGATACCATGTATGAAGCATACGGGGTGGGACTTGCAGCTCAACAAATTGGACTCCCAATACGTTTATTTATTATAGATCCAAGTGCTTTTGGAGAAGATGAGGAATTGGAAATTGCAGAACAAGAACAATTAAAAAATCTTAGAAAGGTTTTTATAAATCCTAAAATCGTAGCCGAAGAGGGAGAGGAATGGGCCTTTAATGAGGGATGCTTAAGCATTCCGGAGGTAAGGGAAGATGTCTTTAGAAAACAACAAATTACCATAGAATATCAGGACGAAAACTTTAATTCTTTTAGTGAGGTTTATGAAGGCCTAGCCGCAAGGGTTATCCAACATGAATATGATCATATAGAAGGAATTTTATTTACCGATAAACTTTCTAGTCTTAAAAAGCGTTTAATTAAAGGAAAGTTAGCTAACATTTCAAAAGGAAAAATACAAGGCGATTATAAAATGAAATTTCCGTTGATGAAAAAAGGACGTTGATTCTTTTGATATTACTTGGAGAGATATGATATTTGCCAGCCAAAAATTATAAAAAAGTATGGGTTTAGAAAAAATTTTATCGATTTCCGGAAAACCGGGATTATATGAATTAACAGCGCAAACCCGTGGTGGTTTCGTCGCAAAATCCATTATTGATGGAAAAAAAATAGCGGTTAACGTTCGAAATAATGTTAGTTTGCTCAGCGAGATTGCGATTTACACGTACACAGAAGAAGTTCCTCTTGGAGAGATCTTTAAAAAGATAAGTGAGAAAGAGAACGGAGGAGAAGCAATAGATCATAAGGCTTCTAAAAAGGAACAAGAGGCTTATTTTGCTGAAATACTTCCAGATTATGACGTGGAAAGGGTTTACCAAAGCGACATTAAAAAAATTCTTCAGTGGTATAATCTTCTTGTGAAAAATGATTTCACCGATTTTTCCAAAGGAGAAGAAAAAACTTCAGACGAGGAAGAATAGGGTTAAACTATCTAATAGGAAAAAGCAGTTTTAAGTTTATTAAAGCTGCTTTTTTATTTTAATATTTTTCGGTTTAAAATAATCACAGTTGTATTTTTACAAAAAAATAAGAGGGATGAATTCAAGAAAAGATCAGTTACAAGCATTTGACCGGCTTTTAACCATTATGGACGAGCTTCGGGAACAATGTCCCTGGGACCGAAAACAAACCCTGGAATCCCTTCGGCATTTAACTATCGAGGAGGTTTATGAATTAGGAGATGCGATTCTTGATAAGGATATGCAGGAGATCAAAAAAGAACTTGGAGATATTTTGTTACACATGGTTTTCTATGCTAGAATAGGAAGTGAAACCAATGATTTTGATATTGCCGATGTCACGAATTCAATTTGTGATAAATTGATTTCCCGGCATCCGCATATATATGGGGATGTGGAAGTTGCAGATGAAGATGAAGTTAAAAGGAATTGGGAAAACCTGAAACTTAAGGAAGGTAAAAAAAGCGTTTTGGAAGGTGTGCCCGCTTCATTGCCTGCTTTGGTAAAAGCCAGCAGGATTCAGGAAAAAGTGGCCGGAGTAGGATTTGACTGGGAAGAGCCGCAACAGGTGATGGAAAAACTGAAAGAAGAGCTGGAAGAGTTACAGGATGAAATTAAAGTGATGGATACCGATAAAATGGAAGCCGAATTTGGGGATGTTTTATTCTCTATGATCAATTATGCCAGGTTTTTAAATATCAATCCGGAAAATGCGCTGGAACGAACCAATAAGAAATTCATTAAACGTTTTCAATATCTGGAAGAAAAGGCCAAAGAGAAAAATAAATCCCTGAGTGAGATGACGCTTGCAGAAATGGATGTTTTTTGGAATGAGGCTAAACTTTTATAATTCAAAAATCAGGTTGAAGCCCGAAAAATACTATTTTTCAAAAACGATAAGCTTCGGAGCAATCTCTAATTTTTCAAATCCAAAATTTCCCCTAATCTATTCTAAACTTTCTTCCGAATAAAAAAACACACGCGTGGGATCGTTCTTGTAATACCACCTGTCAAAATCTAAAGATTCATTAAAAATCAAGGTTTTGCAGTAAAGTGTTCCGCCAGGATTTAAAAGTTTTTGTATATCCGTTAAGAGACCCAAAAGACAAAATTGAACTAAAAGTGTCACGTCGAGTGCAGTCGAGACGTTTTGTTTGACCCTTCGACTGCGCTACCATTGACGTGTTTTGCAACAAACTGTTATTTAGTAAATTAAGATGAATTAAAATTTAATTTATCAGACTTAAAACGTCGTTTTCCTTCGTTAGGTAATTTTTATTATCTCTGGTCTCGGGATGCCAACGCAAGTCAGTCTGAGCCTGTCGAAGACTTTTGAGTACTCTAAATTTTCTTCAATTAAAAGGCTATTTTTTTTCTTCTGTTCCATCCTTTCAATTTTTTTTCAAACTTGATTGCCTGAGAAGCATCTATGAAATATTCAAACAATTTTATAACAACTGGTCCCCTTTTATAGGTATAAGCACTTCGACAGGCCCAGTGTGACAGGCGTAAATCGATAAGTGCACTTCAACAGACTACCATTCGGCATCAATTAAATTGAGCACCAGCATCGCTAACAATATTTTCCAAAACCATACTCAGGAGCAGGTATGAGAACACTATACTTATATCGGTTAACCCGTGGTTTGTTATACTTACCAGTAAATTTACGTCAAAAACCTACGCTAGGTAATTTTTTTATCACGGGTCTCAGGGGGACAAAAACTGTTTTAGGTTTCTAAACGGATAAGCATTAAAAGTTTAAAGAGTCGATTAAATTCTTCGAAAGGATTGTGGAAATGTTCCATGACTTCACAACAAATTATAAAATCATAGGTTTCTTCAAAAACTTCAGGATGATTCTCAAAATACGGATCATACAAATTGACTTTATAAGAATGTTTTACCAACTCAGCGGTTGCAACGGGTCCTGTCCCACATCCATAATCCAATCCACGGGATGTGATAGAAAAATCTTGAACTACCCGGGAAGTGATTGGACTGACTTACAAAATTTTGATAGCGGTGGTCGCTAACGTCATTATTATGTTCCAGATATCGCTCTTTTTCAGAGTCGGCAGTGATATAATCGCTGGGATGAAGGAGTACAGCTTTGCAGTTTTGGCAACGGATATATTTCTAATGTATTATCTTAAAAATTCCGTAGCCTTACCTTTACAAAGCGTACATTTCATTGTGTGAAATTGAAAAAATCTTCCCTAAAATTATTTTAGTAAATAGATTTAATTTTTTCGAGTTTTTCCTTCCAAACCTTTAATTGTTCTTTTTGATCTGCAATGTTTTTATGAACTTCCATAACAAGTGGGTTGTCATCTGCTGCATTGGAGAAGAATTGTAAATTATTTTCTAGCTGGCGAATATCTGCAATGGTTTCCTCCACTTTTTTGCTAAGGAAATAATGCTCATTTCTTAATTTTTTATCATCATCGGCATTATTTAAAGCCTGGATTTTATTCTCATACTTCATCATTTCTGCTTTGGTGCGGTCTACATCCAGTTTAGAAAATAATTGGTCGAGTAACTTGTTGAATTTCCCTTCTATAAAACGTTTGTTATAAGGTACTTTTCCTATATTTTTCCATTCTTCTATCGCAGCTTTTATCTTTGGAAGATCTTTTTTCTTCTCACCTGTGAAATCAAAGGATTTTAACCCGTCCAGAATTTCCTTTTTTTGGTCAAATGCCTTTGTTTCTTCAGCATTTTCAGCATTATTGGATTTGTGGAGGCGGTCAAAATAATGATTACAAGCGGCCTTAAATTGTTTCCATACCTTATCGCTATCTTTTCTTGGAACATGCCCAACCTTTTTCCAATCGTCCTGGATTTTTTTCATTAAAGCAGTGGTTGCTTTAAAGTCTTCACTATCCTTATTATCTTCTGCAATTTGAATGAGTTCCCTCTTTTTTTCCAGGTTGTCATATTGTTCTTTTTTCAGTCCTTTGTAATACGCATTTTTATTGCGGTTAAACTGACGAACATTTTGTTTGAACTCACTCCAGGTCGCTTCGTTCTTGTCTCTTGGTACTTTCCCGGCTTTAAAGAACATATCCCGTAAGGCTTCGAGTTCCTTAATTTTTTGTTGCCACTGATTGTGGGTGGTAAATTTTGCTTCTGCCAGTTCCCGGATCTTCGAAATAATCTCTTGTTTTACTTCCAGGTTCTTCTCAAATTCTTTTTCCAGGTCATCATAGTAGGCCTGACGCAAGTCGTGGATCTTTTTAGTGGCATCGCTAAAACGTTCCCATATATCGTCCCTAAATTCTTTTCCAACAGGGCCAAGTTCTTCCTTCCACATCTTATGAAGCATTTGAAGTTCTCTAAATGCTCTGCTCGTGTCCTGTTCCTGTGTAAGTTCCTCTGCGCGGTCTATTATTTTTAGTTTTTGTTCCAGATTGTGTTTGAAATCCATATCACGGAAATCGCGGTTCAAATGCAAAAAGTCGTAAAAATTCTCTACGTGGTGGTGATAGGTATTCCAAACGGTATTGTATTTATCCCGTGGAATTGATCCTGCCGTGCGCCATCTGTCTTGTAATTCTTTAAAATGCTTGTAGGTAGTATTGATGTTTTCTTCAACATCTATAAGGCCTTTAAGTTCTTCTATTATTTGCAGCCTTATATTCAGGTTTTTATTGAGATCCTGTTTTAACTGTTGGTAGTAATTATTTCGTTTTTCTTTATAATCGAAATAAACCGAGTTGAATTCCTTTTTGATAGGAGTGGAGTAGTGAAAGTCTATTATATTTCCACCATCGGCAAGAAATTCTTCCTTCTTTTCTTCAAGTTCCTCATCAAATTTCGCATTGAATTCTACCTTTATTTCCTCTATATGCTCTTTTATTGCCTGGATCTTTTCTTTTTTAACCAACAATTGCATTTCGGCTACAAGGTCTTCCTTGGACATAGAATGATAATCCTTTTTTTCTATCCCGTGACGTTCAGAGGTGCTTTCATCTTCGCTATCTTCGGCTACAGAATCTTCAAATTCAGACTCTACATTTTTTTTCTCCAAAGGCTCTCGATCTTCCTCATCTTCCACTGTAGCATCCTTTGTTTCGTCTGATTTCTGAGCTTCGGCGAAATTTTTTTCGATCTCTTTTGTTTCCGATGATTTTTCTGAAGCTTTACTTTCGTCTACCATCGCTTTTTCCAAAGTTTCTTCATTTTCTTCAGATTTGGTAGATTCCTCTTTTTTCTTTGTTTCTGAAGCATCGCTTTCAGCTGCCAGAGTTTTTTCTGAGCTATCTTCGTTCTCTTTAGGTTCTTCAGTTTTTTCTGCTGAAGGCTCTTCTGAAGCATCTTCTGCTTTAGATTGGATTATATTAGAATCTTCAGCGGCTCCTGGAAATACCTCCTCCGGGGATTTATCTTTCCTGCTGTCATTGGAATCTTCCGTTGTTTTACTGTTTTCACCGGAAACAGTTTCAGATTTTTTCAAATCCTCGTTTGGAAGTTCTTTCTTCGTGTGGTCATTTTCTTGCTGAGACATATCTTTCAATGTTAAGGTTCGTTCAAATTATTAATTCTGAAAGATACTAACTCCACCAAAACCTGCCAAGATTTTGCTTCAATTTATAATTTGTATAGGTAATAATGGAGGCTGCTTATTTATTCCAGATTTCCCAAGCCTTTTCTGCCTGAAGTTCCAGCATTTTCTGTCCATTAAGTACTTTGGCGTTATTCTGAATTGCCAAGTTCATCAATTGTGTAATAGGGGGATTGTAGATAAGATCAAATAAAAGATGATCTAAAGTGAAATGCGATGTTGGAATAGGGGGGAATTCTTCGGTTTGAGGATGCGTTCCCAGAGGTGTGCAGTTAATTATTAATTTATATTGATCGAAATGACCTTTGTTCAGTTCGGTATAGCTAAGATCTTCGGCTAAAGGAGATCGGGAAACAAATTTAAATTTGATTTTTAATTCTTTTAAACCGTACGCAATAGCTTTTGAAGCTCCTCCTTTTCCTAAAATGAGCGCGTGGGTATGCTGTGGCTCTAAGTGGGGCTTTAGGGATTCCAGAAATCCAAAATAATCTGTATTATAACCTGTTAATTTCTGCGATTTTTCGATTTTAATGGTGTTAACAGCTCCAATTTCCTTTGCAATAGGATCCAGGTGATCCAGAAAAGGGATTATCGTCTCTTTATAAGGAATAGTGACATTTAATCCTTTAACCTCAGGATTTTCAGAAATTACTTTAGGGAATTCTGCGATTTGATCAAGATCAAAATTTTTATAAACTGCAGAAATATTTTCCAATTCGAATTTATTGCTGAAGTAATTTCGGGAAAATGAATAGGCTATATTTTTGCCTATAAGGCCAAAGGTTTTCATCTGTTTATTTTATTGTTTTTGCGGCAACATTTAACATCCATATAATCCATTCCCCTGTGTGAAAAAAATTCACCAATGGATGTTTCAAATTAATTTCTCTCTTTTTTCATACCATACGAGTCCTAATACTATAAATATTCCCACTAGGATAAAAACCATAGCAATCCAGCTTTCAGAAGCAGTTAAATCGGGTAAGTAGCGGTCGTAATTATCGAGGATTTGATTTCCTTTTATATCGAGGAGGATTTCTCCTTCGGCATTGATTTTATAAATTTTTTCTTTCCAGGGCCATACCACTCCAAGCGAACCAGCGATAAAACCAATAATTACTGCGTAGGTCTCTTTTTTAAACCTCTTGAGAACATATCCCAGTAAATGGGAGAGCGACACCAAACCAACCAGGGAACCTAACGAAAACACCATTAAAACCTGCAGCAATCGCATTTGGCTATCGTTGTCTATAAAAGAAAAATCTAGTGTGATCAGCTGAGCGATAGTATCAAAAAGAGCATTTACTGAATCTACAAGCAAAAGCACATAATTCCCAAATAAAATGAGGATAAAAGAGCCAGAAAGACCAGGTAGGGTCATACCGGAAACACCCACAATCCCGCAAAAAAATACAAACCATAAGTTATCATTTTCTTTGGCAGGTTCCAGGAAACTAATGCCTATTCCGGCAATTATTCCTATAAAAACATAAAGCATTAGTTTTCTAGACCAATCGTCAAATTCCCGGAAGATATAATAAATTGAACCTATGATCATTCCAAAGAAAGATGCCCAAACATACAATTCGTAATGGAGGATTAGATAATCCAGTAATTTTGAAACGCTAAAGTAACTTATAACCATTCCAAGGATAAGCAATCCTAGAAATTTACCGTTGGTATAAACGTATAGACTTTTAAACCTTCCATTGATGAGAAGTTTAAAAGCTTTGAAATTTATTTTTTGAAGGGAGTGGATAAATTCTTCGTAAAACCCTGCTACAAAAGCAACGACCCCACCGGATACTCCGGGAACTTTATTTGCAGCACCCATGGCTAAGCCTTTAAGTACTAAAAATACCTTATCACTAAGAGTCCGGGTTTGTTGCATTCTGTTGAATAGGTTTTTGATTTGCGACGCGCTCTAATATAAGAATTAATAAAAAACCAGAAAGCATTAATATAATCGCGGGAAACAGGTAAGAATTCCCTTCAAAATTCCCTGGTAAAACAGAAACCTCTTTTATTATCAGGATTTTTTCTCCATATTGTTCGGTTTCCAGAACTTTCTTCCAAGGCCATATCTTATTGAGCGAACCGGCGATAAAACCTGTAAGTACTGCAAGTGTGATATTGCTGTAATGTTTAAACAACCACTTTAGGATATGGGAAAACGATAACAGGCCAAAAACAGCACCCAGTGCAACTATTCCCAATGTTTTTAGATCAAAATCCTGTGCAGCTTCTGTAACTGTTTTATAAGCACCCAAAAGCACTAAAATAAAAGCTCCAGAAATTCCAGGCAAAATCATGGCACAAATAGCAATAGCCCCGGCTATAAAAAGAAACCAATTGCTGGTCGCTGATTCCGAAGGAGGAAGGGATACTATATAGTATGCAAAAACAGCTCCAACCAAAAGTGCGATAATCATTTTAAAATTCCATTTTGGAATTTGCTTGGCCACAAACCAGACACTTGCCAGAATAAGACCGAAAAAAAATGACCATATCAAAACTGGATGTTCTTCCAAAAGAAAATTGGTAAGGCGCATCAAAGTAAAAACACTAATTAAAATACCGGTAAAAAGGGCAAGGATAAAGGATCCGTTTAGCTGCTCCCACATCGCTTTAAAACCCTTTGCTTTCCAGGTTTTGAGCAAAGAAAGATCTACCCCGCTTATAGTACCTATAAGTTCCTGATAAATCCCTGTTATAAAAGCTATTGTTCCCCCGGATACACCAGGTACAACATCTGCTGCACCCATGGCCATTCCTTTTAAAGTGATCGTGAAATATTCCCTGAAAGTTCTTTGCATTACCTGAATAAATATTTTGGGTAAATATAAATAATTATCAGGAGGTCTTGAGGTAAGAGTTAATCATTTCTTTAACACTTTTTCTGCAGAAAATCTTCGGAAAAAGTTCTTCAATAATGATGTAATATTCGGCATCTATTTTAAGGCCGTTATTTAAATGGAAATATCCTTTATCACCTTCATTTAAATTGAAATATAAACCGGCAAACCTATATTCTATTTCGGCTGTTTCAGGATAAAATTCAACAGCTTGTATTAAATTTTGTATTGCAGATTCATACTCCCCAAGATTGATAAGGATGTCACAGCGGCGTATCCAGGTTTCCAGTTCATAATTTCCCAGATCGATTGTTTTTTGGTAGCCACGTTCGGCCTCTTCAAAAAACCCTAATCTGCTGTTTATCTTGGCATATCGCTTCCAGTAAAGTACGTTTTCTTCATCAATAGCAATCGCTTTATTGATGTAGTATAAAGCTTTCTGGAAATTTTTCTTTTTGTAATAAAAATCGGTGATAGCAATCCAGCCTTTATCCAAAAGCGGATCCTCGTGAACTGTTTTTGAATAATGTTCCAGAGCCAGTTCATTCTCGCCTAATTTCTCAAAACATTTCCCAATTCTAAGGAATGCAAAGGAGGTTGGATCATCAAGATCCAGTGTGATTTTATAATTTTCTATCGCTTCGTGAAAACGGCCTAATTTCTCAAGGACTTTTCCTTTTTCAAGATAAGCTCCAATAAAATATTCATCGCTTATTATTGCAAAATCAAAAGCAGTTAATGCTTTTTCCAGGTCTTTTAAGTCAAAATATTGTTTTCCTATTTGATGCCAGGCGACTTCACAATATGGGTTTTTGTCCAAAAACATATTCAGGTAATCAATCGCTTCTGTTTTTTGTTCTAAAAAATCAAAGCAATACATGATATTATATAAGGAGGAATAATCTTCTTCATCCGCCTCCAGGCATTTCATGAAACTGAATTTTGCATTTTCAAAATCCTCCATAAAAAGGTATTCCATGCCAAGTAATGAATACACATCGGCTTCATCCATGGAGATTTCCAATGCGAGTTCCAGCATTTCGATCGCCTTTTCGTGATCGTCCCTTTTAGAGAATATATTGGCTTTTTGAATATAAATCTCTTCGTTGGAGGATTCCAGGTCGTAAAGTTCATTCAACAAACCATCAGCCAGATCAAGTTTATCTTCAAAAACGAGGATTTCAACCTTGTAAAGTTTAAGGTTTGTAGAGGTTGGGTGTTGTGCCAATCCTAACTTCACCGCTTTTTTTGCCAATGCAATTTTACCATTTTCTAAATAATGGTTAATGATATCCTCAAATTCTTCTGAATCAAAAAACAAAACATCATTTGTTTTTAGCATTGATTCAAACCGGGTAAGTGAGAAATTGTTTTCTTCGTTATGACTTAATAGCATACACTGGGGATTACGGGATTTCTACAGTTTTAAAGTTACCTATGTTTAGCATTCAACCCTGTTGAAATCGATATTGTTTTTAACAAAGTAATGAACAACTTATGAGCTATTACTTTATGTCATTAAGAATGTCAATAATAATGCCACATCCTTCTCTTATTTCTGCCATTGAAATGGTGAGCGGGGGCGTGATTCGAATGGCCTTTTTCTCAAAAAGCAACCAAAATAGAATCAATCCTCTATCCTGACATTTCAAAATGATTTCTGTTGCAATTTCTTCAGAAGGGGTTATCAGCGCCAGCATCAAACCTTTTCCTCTTATTTCTTTTAAAAGCGGATGTACCAGTAATTCCCGAAAAAGCTTTTCTTTCTCCAGGCTTTCTGCCATAAGGTCAGATTGGATGATTTCTTTAAGGGTAGCAAGGGCTGCTGCTGCAATTACTGCATTTCCTCCAAAAGTAGTAATATGTCCTAATTTTGGGTTATCCATTAAAAGGTCCATTACTTTTTCTGAAGCTGTAAAAGCACCAATTGGAAGTCCGCCACCCATTCCCTTTCCCATAACCAGAATATCCGGTATAACCTGGAAATGTTGAAATCCAAACAATTTACCGGTACGTCCAAATCCGGGTTGGATCTCATCCAGGATTAATAAGGCGCCCACTTCCTCACATCTTTTTTTAACTTTTTCTAAGTACTTATTGACGGGCAAAATAAAACCTGCGCCACCCTGGATGGTTTCAAGCAATACAGCCGCCGTTTTATGTGTGATCTTTTTTAAATCGTCTTCTAAATTAAATTCAATAAAGGAAACATCGCCAATAAGAGGGCGAAAAGGTTTCACTCGTTCTTCATAATCCATCAAACTGAGGGAGCCCATGGTATTTCCGTGATAGGCATTTTTTGCCGCGATAAGTTCTGTTTTTCCAGTTGCTCTTCTGGCTAATTTTAAAGCGCCTTCAATAGCTTCGGTTCCCGAATTTGTGAGGTAGGTCTTATTTAGGTTTTCTGGAAGTTGATGCGCTAGTAACTTTGCGTATTCCACAGCAGGGCCTTGAGCATATTCTCCATAAACCATCACGTGCAAATAGCTGTCTAACTGTTTTTTTACTGCATTCACTACCCTTGGATGACAATGCCCTAAGCTGCAGGCGGAAACTCCTGCTACAAAATCCAGGTATTTTTTCCCCTGAATCGAATAGATATAGGATCCTTTGGCATGTGAAATTTCCAAAGCCAAAGGATGTGGGGTTGTTTGAGCCTGGTATTTTAAAAAATCTTCTTTCAATTGCTTTCTCCTTCTTCTTCTTTATCTTCTTTCAATAATTCTGGTCTAATTGTACTTTCGGGAACTGCTGTGCTATCCTTTTCCTTATCTTTTAAATCTCCAGGTTTTAAGCGGGAATTTTCATTTAGTAGGGTTTCTGCAGAATTGCTTTCATCGAAAAAGTCGGTTTCTTCTTCAGGCAAAGGAATTCCTTTAATCTGTCTAAGTTTTGGTGCAGGTTTTCCGGCGAACAGATCATCTTTCGATTTTAGCTGTTCGTCTCCTCGCCAGTTGAAACCGCTTAACTCCCTCGCATTTTGGGGGAATTCTTCGGGAGCAGTGAGGGTTCCATCCACCTGTTTGTAATAATAAATTTCCTGTATAACTTGCTCCTGGAACAGGATCTTTATAGAACTGGAAAGGGTTTTGTTAATCCCAACTAATTCCGTTGCTTCATTACGCGTATAATAAATTGTCTCTGTATTCTTTACAATATCTACCTGGTATAACTCATTATTTACGAACAAACCTGTAAGTTCCTGTCCTTTAACTTGATTGTAGCCCTGGATACTGTCCTTTTGAACAAGAAATGCGTTATTGAACACCTTTAAAGAATCGAGTTGCTCGGTCTCCGGATCGCTTAAGATATGAATGGTATCTCCTGTCATTTGATTATTTCCAGACCAGATAACCGGGCTTCTTCTTTTATCGATTGTGGAAACCGGACCTTTATTGATATTTATGAGCTTTGTAAGACCGGATTTTTGGTTGAGATATATGGAATCGCTTTTCCCACTCATATCGGTTTTGAACATTCGTACATCATAATACCCCCGGATAATCCTGTCTTCGGGTTTTCCCGTTATCATAATGGTGTCGCTATGAATAAATACAGAATCTTTATCCTGAAGGGTTGCTGCCAATGCTCTTTTTGTGATGAAAACAGAATCCTTATCCCGAAAAACTTCAGCATAATGTCCGGTAATCAAACTTTTGTTGAGTGTGTCGGTAACTTTTATATTATTTGTGCCAGATGCAAAAGCATTATTTCGGTTAAAATAAAGACTGTCTCCTGCCAGAATCCTATTCTCATAATCTATCCTGGAATTTTTCACGAAATACCCTGTGTCATTTCGGGTATCATAAAAACCGCGTTCACAATATACTGTGCTGGTCTCGCTTTCTATTGTGGTTGGGCCGTAGAGATACGCATGTCCTGTTTCGGAATAAAAATCAAGTTGCTCAGAATTTATTACATATTCCGGATTGGTCACTTTTACCTTTGAAAGAAAGGAATATTTATCATCCTCCATAAAATACCTGCCTACCCGGCTGGTTAAAACACTTGCAGAATCTCTAACAGTACCACCACTTCTATAATATGCCTGTTGTTTTATCCTGTCAAAAAACAAGGTGTCTGTTTCTAAGGAGGTTTGAGGGCGTGTCATTTTCACCTTTCCGCTGGCGAATGCAAATTGTGTGGTTCCATTATATTCGGCGTAATTGCTTTGCATAGTAACGGTATCACCCTGCTGCATTCGTACATTTCCGTAGGCCTTGAAAAAATTATCCTGATCATAATGAATGGCCTGATCACACCATATTTCAATTCCTTCGTGAATAAAATAAACCTGGTTGGTTACTTTACTCAAAATTATTGCACCCGGATATTTGATCTCATCCTTTAGGGTACGGTCACTGGTATAATCTATTTTCTTGGTTTCCTGGGCATAGGTTGGGGCTACACCGGTTATGATTACAAAAAGGAATATTATTAATAACGCTGGAACTTTCACAGGAATAAATTTGTACCAAAAGTAATTAAAAGCCATTAAAGAACTTGTTTTTATGTGTCAATAATATTTAGAGATACTCCTTTTAGCATGCTGAATAATCATTGGAAGTACCTATTAACAGGTGCGTTTGCTATGTTTAAAAAACCCAAATAATCACAAACTTTTAAAAAATTAAGATAATTTAACCAAATCAATATCTCTTTAGGATTAAATTAACGCATGTAAGGAAACCATACTCGCTTTAGCTACGTAAGTTTGGGCATAATCAACAAAAATAGAATTATGAAAAAACCAGTGATTAAAGTGCAGAAAAAGGAATTTGCACCAATTGAGAACAACAACTCACGTAGACAATTTTTGAAAATGGGAAGTTTAGCAGTAGTAGGATCCGGCTTTTTACTATCCTGTAGCAATGACGATGATTTTACAGAGCCAGTGGACCCGGAAGAAGTTTTTGACCTTGGAAGCGGAAATTTGGGAATCTTAAATTACGCGTATGCCTTAGAACAACTTGAAGCTGATTTTTATACCAAAGCAGTTGCAGGAGCTTATTATACAGGATTGGCAGATGACTCTGAAGAAAAACAAATTATTAGAGATGCATGGTATCACGAAGTAATACACCGTGAATTCTTTAAAGCAGCCATTAGTGATGTTGCTCCAAATGATATCTTGCCAGAATTGGAATTTGATTATGGATCTATAGATTTCGATAATAGGGATTCAGTGCTAAGCACAGCTCTTCTTCTTGAAGATACCGGTGTATCTGCATATAATGGAGCAGGTAAGTTAATTGACGTGACTGCCCCATTGGGTGATGTCTATTTATTGCTTGCAGGAAAAATAGTTTCAGTAGAGGCTAGACACGCAGCTGCGTTTGCAGATTTAATTAACCCAGGTACCACTGCTTTTGCTAGAGATGGCATCTTGGTAGACTTAGGTGGAACAGGATTGTCTTATGATAAAGCATTACCGCCAAGTGAAGTTATTGCAGCGGCTGGCGGATTTATCACAACTGAATTTACAGCAAATCAATTACCAACCTCATAATTAAATTATTAATTTAAAACGAAAAAAATGAATTTTATAAAATTATTAGATAATCTTTCTAATCAAGAATTTTTGAATTCTAAAGGTTCTAGGAGAGATTCCTTCAAACAATTTGGAAAAACAGGAAAAAATATTGCTTTAGCATCCATTCCTTTTGCATTAGCTGCTACTAGTAGCAAAGCAAAGGCTGCAACGGCATCAATGTCTGCTGCGGCATTCCAAGCTACACCATCAGAGGTGTTAAATTTTGCTTTAACTTTAGAATACTTGGAGCGTAATTTTTATCAAATAGCGATGGATACCGATGGACTTATTCCTGAAGCAGATCGTGCAGTTTTTGGACAAATATTAAAACATGAAAGTTCTCACGTAGAGTTTTTCAAAGCAGCTGTAGAAGGTTTAGGCGAGGAACCTATTCCTGAACCAACTTTTGATTTTACAGGTGGAGATTTGATGTTGGATACTTTTGAGAACTATGCAACTTTCATGGCATTATCTCAAGGTTTTGAGGATACTGGTGTAAGAGCCTTTAAAGGTCAAGCTGGAGCATTAGCAAATGATAATGATTTATTGACTTTTGCTTTACAAGTTCACTCTGTAGAGGCAAGACATGCTTCTCAAGTACGAAGAATGAGAGGACAAAAAGGATGGGTAACTGGCGGTACAGCCGCGAGTAACGGAATTCCTTCTGTTTTCGATGCAATATATGCAGGAGAAGCAAACACTGTACAAGGTGGTGTAGAGCTTGCAGGATTGTTTCCTGATTTTGGAGGGCCGCAAGCCGTTCAGGAAGCCTTTGATGAACCATTGACTATGGACGAAGTACTAGCTATAGGTGGGATATTTATCGTTTCATAATTCTAGATTAATTTGAATTATATTGAAAAAGCCTTCCAATTTGGAAGGCTTTTTTTATTTGATATTATTCCAAAAAATTATCTCTGAATTGTTTGCTTTCTATCTGGTCCCACAGAAATTACAGAAATCGGAGTTTTTAATTCATCCTCCAAAAATTTCACATAATCCATAAATTCAGACGGTAATTCCGAAGCTTCTGTCATCTTAGTGAGATCTTCTTTCCAACCTTTAAACTCAGTATACACAGGAGTAACATTTTCCGGTTCTATATTGTAGGGTAAATGTTTTATTTCTTCGCCTTTATAATTATAGCCTGTAGCGACTTTTAAAGTTTCAAATCCACTTAACACATCACCCTTCATCATAATGAGTTCTGTGATCCCGTTGATTTGAACGGCATACCTAAGAGCTACCAGGTCAAGCCAGCCACAACGACGCGGGCGGCCTGTAGTAGCGCCAAATTCATTTCCTACTCTCCCCATTTTTTCACCAACTTCATCAAATAACTCGGTAGGGAAGGGGCCGCTTCCTACCCGGGTAGCATAAGCCTTAAAGATCCCGTAGGCTTTTCCTATCTGGTTGGGTGCAACGCCAAGGCCTGTACAGGCTCCTGCCGCGGTTGTGGTAGATGACGTAACAAAAGGATAGGTTCCAAAATCAATATCGAGTAAAGATCCCTGGGCTCCTTCAGCAAGAATGGTCTTACCCTCTGCCTGAGCTCTGTATAAATATTCTTCACTGTCTATAAAAGTGAGTTCCTTGAGTGTTTTTACCGCTTCAAAGAATTCAAGTTCCAGCTCTGCCAGGTCGTACTGAATCTGTACATCGTAATAAGCGATCATACCCTCGTGCTTATCGGCAAGGGTGCGGTATCTGTCTTTCCAGTCTTCCAGTTCCAGATCGCCAACTCTTAATCCGTTCCTTCCGGTCTTGTCCATATAGGTAGGTCCTATTCCTTTAAGGGTAGATCCTATCTTGGCTTTTCCCTTGGAAGCTTCAGAAGCTGCATCAAGCAAACGGTGGGTGGGTAAAATTAAATGGGCTTTTCTGGAAATTAGTAAATTAGATTTATAATCTATGTTATACTTATCAAGATTCTTAAGTTCTTTCTTGAAGATCACGGGATCTATAACTACCCCGTTTCCTACCAGGTTTATCGTGTCTTTATGAAAAATACCTGAAGGTATGGTGTGGAGTACGTGCTTTTGCCCGTCAAATTCCAAAGTATGGCCGGCATTTGGCCCTCCCTGAAAACGTGCAATGATGTTATATTTTTCGGTAAATACATCTACAATTTTACCTTTTCCCTCATCTCCCCATTGTAATCCTAGTAGTAAGTCTACTGCCATAAATATTTAATTAGTTGGTTCTTTTTTGGTGCCGTAAAAATATAAAGAATGTTTAGAAACATCAATATTAAACACCTCTTCTATTGTTTGTTTTATACTTTGTATCCTTGGATCGCAAAATTCTATCACTTCTCCTGTATCTGTAAGGATGATATGATCGTGTTGCCTGTCAAAATAGGATTTTTCATACTGGGATTGATTTTGCCCAAACTGATGTTTTCTTACCAGTCCGCAAGCCAAAAGCAATTCTATGGTATTGTAGAGCGTTGCCCTGCTCACCCGGTATTTCTTATTTTTCATTTTAATGTAGAGTGATTCTATATCAAAATGTTCCTCGTGGTTATATATTTCCTGAAGAATTGCAAATCTTTCGGGAGTTTTACGATGCCCCTTTTCCTCCAAAAATTTGGTGAAAACATTTTTGACTATTGCCTGATCATTTTTATTGGCTACTTTCTTGCTCATAATATTCCTTCCCCGCAAAGGTATTAGTTTATTCTCTTGAGACCTGATCTATCCCATTAATTTTTTTAAGATGTGCGATCAGGATATTCAAAATAGAGTTATTTTTTACAATTAACGTTATTTTCCCGGTAAAAATTCCGGCAGAACTTTCAAAATTAATACTTCTCATATTAACGTTCATGCTATTGGAGATTTCCCGGGTAATTTCACTTACCAACCCAAGGTTATCTATCCCGGTAAGTTTGATCACCGCTTTGAAGTCTTGTTGTGATGAATCTATCCATTTTGCCTTAATGATCCTGTAAGCATAATTGCTTTGAAACTGAATTGCATTAGGACAATCCTTCTTATGTACCTTAATACCTTCACTTACCGTTATGAATCCAAAAACATTATCCCCGGGGATTGGATTGCAACAGTTTGCAAGTTTATAATCCAGAACTTCTTCATCCGGACCAAAAACCAATTGATCATACTTGGAGGAAAACTCTTCTTTATCAAGATCTTCAGCAATCGATGGTTTTTTTATCTTGCTTTTTATATAACTCACAAAAGCATTGCTTCTGGATGATGTAAATTCTTTTAATTTAACATTGTCTATCTTTCCTGATCCCACCCTGTAGAAAAGGTCTAAGCTTGTCTTTAATTTAAAATATACCACCAGTTCATTGATGATACTTTCATTAAAACTTAGTTTTTGAGACTTGAGTTTTCTCGCTAAAATTGCCTTTCCTTCCTCGGCTATCTCTTTTTTCTCGTCTTTTAAAGAGTTTTTGATCTTCGCCCGGGCCCTTGCAGTTGTTGCATAATCTAACCAGTTAGCATTAGGTTTTGCATTTTCAGAGGTAATGATCTCAATTTGATCTCCGTTTTTAAGCTCATGGCTTAAGGGAACAAGTTTGTTATTAACTCTGGCACCTCTGGTATGCAATCCAATTTCTGTATGAATGCTGAATGCAAAATCCAGTGGTGTAGAACCTTTTGGCAAGGATTTTAAATCTCCCTGCGGAGTAAATACAAATATCTCCTTTGCATACAGGTTTAATTTGAATTGTTCAACAAAGTCTACGGCATTGGTTTCAGAATTTTCCAGGGCTTCCTGCAACCGGTTGAGCCATTCCTCCATATTTTTCTCTTCCTGTTCCTCCCCATGTTTATACTTGTAATGAGCTGCATACCCTTTTTCGGCAAGTTCATTCATGCGCTCACTGCGTATTTGCACTTCCACCCATCTTCCTTTAGGGCCCATAACCGTTATGTGAAGCGCTTCATATCCCGTAGATTTAGGGGAAGAGATCCAGTCTCTTAACCGGATAGGGTTTGGGCGAAAATGATCTGTAACGATGGAATAGATCTTCCAGGCCAGAAATTTTTCATTGGCAAGATCACTTTTATAAATTATACGTACGGCAAACTTATCAAAAACCTCATCGAAGGTAATATTTTGAGCCTGCATTTTTTTACGGATGGAAAATATGGATTTGGGCCTGCCTTTAATTTCATATTGCAGATGTTCCTGATCCAGAGAATCTTTAATTACCTTGGTGAAATCATGGATATACGCATCTTGCTCCTCCTTGCTTTCCCTTATTTTATTGAGAATATCCGTGTAAACCTCTGGTTCAGTATATTTTAGAGCTAAATCTTCCAGTTCTGTTTTTATGCTATAAAGCCCTATTCTATGAGCAAGTGGAGCATAAATATAGAGTGTTTCTGAAGCGATTTTCACCTGTTTGTCGGGTTGCATGGAATCCATGGTTTGCATATTGTGCAACCTGTCTGCGATCTTGATGATTATTACCCTCACATCATCATTTAGGGTAAGCAGCATTTTTCTGAAGTTTTCTGCCTGAAGGGAAACATCCTTGTCTTTTTTTAAACTCGATATCTTGGTGAGTCCATCTACGATCTTGGCAACCGTTTTGCCAAACATTCGCTCTATTTCCTCCAGGGTAAAAAGCGTGTCCTCTACAACATCGTGTAACAATGCAGCGACAATGGATGTAGCATCTAAACCTATTTCCGAAGCGACTATTTTGGCCACCGCAATGGGGTGAAAAATATAAGCTTCACCAGATTTTCTACGTTGTGCTTTATGGGCATTTACAGCAGTATCAAAAGCCAGTCTTATAAGTTTTTTATCATCATCAGAAAGGAACCGGTAACTTATGCGCAGCAGCTCCTTATATTGCCGGGCAATATTTTTATTTTCCTTATCTATTTCAACTTCTGTCATGCTATAAAATTACGATTTAGATTATAAACAAACAACTACAAACTACCCCTGAAGGTTTTTATATCGTTGTAAAAGAGTAGGGTGAGAGTAGTGCATGAAAACGTATGCTTTGTGCGGAGTTAAGTTGCTTAAACTGGTTCTTGATAGCTTTTTTAAACCCGAAATTAAAGCTTCCGCATTATAGGTATTTTTCGCAAAATCATCTGCCTGATATTCAAATTTTCGGGACAGGTAATTCATAATAAGACCTGTAACCTCAGAAATTGGACTATATAAAATCCCAAAGGCTATTAATCCTATGTGAAAATTCGGTTCCGAAACCCCCAATGCCTTTGATAATAGTGGATTTCCTACAAATAAGGAAAGGAGCCAAAGGGTAAATCCTGTTGTAATAATAGAGGCGGTGATATTTGCAAAAACATGTTTTTTCTTGTAGTGTCCTACTTCATGAGCAAGTACACTTAAAATTTCTTCTTCCTCAAGGTCATTGATAAGTGTATCATACAGTGTAATTCTTTTTTCCGAACCAAACCCTGAAAAATATGCATTTGCTTTGGTGCTGCGTTTCGAACCGTCTATCACAAAAATATTATTGAGTTTAAAACCTACTTTTTCTGCATAATTTTCAATTTTAGACCTTAAGGAACCTTCCGGTAAGGGAGTTTGCTTATTGAATAACGGAACTATAAGTTTTGCATAAAACATGGTTACAAATAAGGTGAAAACTGTTACCAGGATCCAGGTATACCACCAGAATTCCTCTTGTGTGATAGTATAGAACCAAACGATAAGAGCCAAAATGCCTCCTCCCACAACAGCCATGAGTACCCAGGACTTGAGTTTGTCCAAAAAGAAAGTAGCTTTGGTGGTTTTGTTAAAACCATACTTTTCCTCGATTACAAAAGTGCTGTACCAGGAAAATGGTAGTGTAAGTAGATCACTTGCAAACAGTATAACCCCGAAGAATATCAAAGCGATAAGGATTGAATTTTCGGTAATACTTCCAGCGACGGAATCCACATAGGCAAATCCGTCAAAAAATAAAAATGCAAGCATTAGTAAAACAGAAAATGTGGAAGTGATCATGCCAAATCTGTAACGCTCCTTTTTGTATCGCTGGGATTTTTCATATTCATTTTTGTCATAGACATCCTGTAATTCCTTGGGAATTGCATCATCAAAATGCTTTGCATTAAGGGTGTCAAGAACTTTATCGATTATAAAATCGATAATGATAATGGCAACGATTATATAAAATAAGGTTTGTGGAGTCAAATTGATTAGTTTTTAAAAATTAAAGGTGCGTTTAATATCCATGAAGCTCTATATTTTCAGTATCGATCATAGTAACCCATTTTCCCATCTTTTTCTGAACGATCTTAAAGTGATGTTCTTCTTCAGGAGAAATAAAGGAGATCGCTTCTCCGGGAGATTCTGCGCGGCCGGTTCTACCTATGCGGTGAATATAATCCTTGGGAGATCGGGGCAATTCATAATTGATCACATAAGGCAAAAACTGAATATCTATTCCCCGTGATATTAAATCGGTTGCAACTAAAACGCGCAGTTCCCCGGATTTGAATTTACTCAAAGCTTCGGTCCTTGCTTTCTGACTTTTTTTACTGTGAATTGCCTTGGCTTCTATTCCGTTTTTGCGCAGTTTATCGGCCACATTATCTGCTTTATAAGTTGAAGATGTAAAAACCAATACCTGATTTAAATCCTTGTTTTTGATGAGATACCGTAAGAGTTGGCCTTTTTTTTCTTCCTGCACAAAATAAGCAAGTTGGGTGATTAGGTCAATCGTATCGCTTTCCGGTTCAATTTTAACAACCAGAGGATCGCGCAAAATGATTTGTTTGATATTGGTAACATCGTCATTCAGAGTGGCAGAGAACAGTAAATTTTGACGCTTTTTGGGCAAAAGTGCAAATATGCGGTTCATTTCTTCTTTGAACCCCAGATTCAACATTTTATCCGCCTCATCCAGAATCAGAGTTTCGATATTGGATAATTTTACGGCATTAGATTCAACCAATTCCAATAACCTTCCGGGAGTAGCAACTAAAATATTGACACCCTGTAATGCCTTCATTTGAGGATTTATGGCAACGCCCCCAAAAACTGCCAGGGATTTTATTCGTTCCGGAAGCGCCGATCCAAACAACCGGAAAACTTCTCTTACCTGCATTGCCAATTCACGGGTTGGCACAAGAACCAAAACATTTACGTGCCTGTTTTTTGAAGTAGTATTGTTTCTTAAATTCATTAAAACCGGCAATACATAACCCGCGGTTTTTCCCGATCCTGTTGGGCCAATTCCCAGGACATCCTTTCCATTTAAAATTGCCGGGATTACCTCCTTTTGAATGGGGTATGGCCGATTGTAATTTTGATCTGCCAATGCTTGGAGTAACGAGGGAGATAAGCCTAAGGAAGAAAAATCCATGATTGTATGTTCTTGTTATGGTTGAAGAAATTTCAAGTTGCAAAGATACGGGAAAATCCAATCCTAAACATCAAAGCCATTTAACGAATCCCGAATCTACGGTCTTAATAGGAGTATTTTGTTGTCGGGAAAATAAAAAAGGCCAAACCAACTTTTTTCAGGAAATGTGAGATCTTTTTTAGTTGTCTTAAGGCTGATTCTGAATAATTCAAAACCCGCGTTGCCTTTTTGCTTCAAAGATTATAATACCTGCAGCTACAGATACGTTCATGGAATCTATTTCTCCATGCATGGGAATAATGATGTTTTGATTGGAATTTTCAAGCCATTCCTTGCTCAGGCCAGTGGCTTCTGTACCAACCACTATTGCGCAAGGAGCAGTGAGATCTATAGCACTATAATTTTTTGAGGCCTGCAATGCTGCTGCATAGATACCGATGTTTTTATTTTTTAAAAATTTAATGATCTCTGAAGTGGTCCCGGTTGCTATTTTATTGCTGAAAACACAACCTACGCTGGATCGTATGATATTTGGGTTGAAAAGATCGGTTTTAGGATTTGCAATTAAAACCGCATCTAAATTTGCTGCATCGGCGGTGCGAAGAAGCGCTCCAATATTTCCCGGTTTTTCGGGTGCTTCAGCTACAAGGATAAGTGGGGTTTTGGAATCCAACTGAAGATTTTCCAGACTGGTATTTTTGGATTTAACCACCCCTACCAATCCTTCGGTGCTCCCGCGATACGCGATCTTATTATAAACATCGGCAGAAAGCTCTGTGATCTCCGGGTGATATGTTATGTTTTTGAGCAGGGCTGAAAGTTGTCCTTCATTAAACAATTCAGCACAAAAATAAATTTCATCAATTTCAAAACCACCTTTAATTGCAAGGCTTATTTCTCTTATTCCTTCCACGATAAAAACACCTTCCTTTTTACGGGAACGTGACTTTTCCTGAAGCTGTAAAAGTCTTTTTACCGCTGGATTTTGAGCGCTTGAGATCTGTTTTATCATCCTGCTAAAATAAGCAGATAAGATGGAAAAAGGAGCTGTAAAACCCATAAAATTAATAACCCCGCCTGGGGTTGAAAGCCTGGCGGGGTTACTAGGTGAAAAGTCTCAGAAAATAGAATCTACTTTTTTTTCTGAGACTTATACTTGTTTGAATATCGTTGATATAATTCTGTTTGATGAGTTTCAAGGCTAACTTCCCGTCCTTGAATAAAGGCTTTTATAATTCTATTGCCCCTCATATCTAGTGCATCTCCTTCGCTTATAAATAAGGTTGCATCTTTTCCTCCTTCCAGGGTTCCAACAAACTCATCGATGCCCAAAATTTTTGCGGTATTGGAAGTGATCAGTTTTAAAGCATCTTCTTTATCCATTCCATGTGCAGCTACCGTTCCCGCATAAAAAGGTAAATTTCGTGTGTTCATGGTTTCCATTTGGCCACTGCCTTCCAACCCCACCAAAATTCCGGCGTCTGAAAGGGTTTTTGCCAATTTATAGGAAGCGTCATAATGATCTCCATCATTACTAGGAGTTAGATGAGGCCTTTGAGCTAATACAGCAATGTTATTGTCCTTCAACTTATCCGTAACTTTATAAGCATCATAAGCTCCCACCAGTACCATTTCATTTAAATTTTGATCTTTTTTAAACTGAATCGCATCCAGAATCTCCTTTTCACCGTTAACGTGGATATAAACTTTCTTTTGTCCGGTAAAAACAGTCTCCATCGCTTTAAAAGGTAAATGAATATCTATTTGTTTGCCTGCCAAAAATGCTTTGGAATTATTAAAAAACTGAGATAATTTTAAAACCTGATCTGCATATTCTTTATTCGGTTTCATTCCACGTTCTTCACCTAACCACCAACGTCCTCTTGTAAAACTATTTGGCCAGTTGATATGCAACCCGTCATCTTTCTTTATCGCCGCATCTTCCCAGTTCCAGGCATCAAACTGAACAATGGAGGAAGTACCGGAAATGGTCCCTCCCCGCGGAGTAATTTGTCCAATCAACACCCCGTTAGGTCTCATGCTTTCCACGATTTTACTTTCGGCATTGTAAGCGATCAAACTCCTTAAATGCGGTAACATTTCTCCTATTTCATCTTCATCATCTGTAGCTCGCACTGCCGCGATCTCGACAAGCCCCAAGGTTGAATTTGGTGCGATAAAACCGGGGTACACATGCTTCCCTTCCGCATTTATAATCTCGCCACGGTACTGCATCTTGGTAGTAAGGGCATCCATGACATGGGTGATTTTTCCGTTTTCAAATATAATAAGGCTGTTCTCGATTACTTCCCCGTTCCCAAGATGTGCCTTTGCGCCTACTATTGTGACGGCTTCTGTTTGTTTGGGCGCAGGAGTTTGTTGGGCTGTTATATTTCCGGTAATGGAAATTAGCAGCATTAGTATGGTTGTCCTAAATATTTTCATTTTTGTACTTTTTAATGTATTTCCAGGGTATTGCAGTGAATATGCTGTTCTTCTTTCGGGCTAACAGGTCGGGTTTTTTCTCCTCCGTTTTTAGCACTCAGCATTTGTCCCGTTAACAGGTTTTTTTGAAGCTCAATTTCCTCCCGCATCGCTTTATCTTTTTCGAGATCAAAATAAACAGCCCCTTCAATCAAGGTTTTCTCTGCTTTGGTGTAAATGGACAGTGGATGTCCGGACCATAAAACAACATCGGCATCCCTTCCGGTTTGAACACTTCCAACATATTGTTCAATATGCATAAGTTTGGCCGGGTTTAAAGTGACAAATTTCCAAGCCTCTTCTTCCGGAACACCTCCATATTTCACAGTTTTTGCAGCCTCCTGGTTCAATCTTCGGCTCATTTCACTGTCATCGCTATTTATTGCAACGGTTAATCCTGCATCATACATAATTGCTGCATTGTATGGGATTGCATCCTTTACCTCGTATTTATATGCCCACCAGTCTGAAAAAGTGGAAGCACCAACCCCATGTTCCTTCATTTTATCGGCAACTTTATAACCTTCAAGAATATGTGTGAAGGTATTTATTCTAAAGTCAAATGCCTCTGCCACTTTCATTAACATATTGATCTCACTTTGAACGTAGGAATGGCTTGAAACATAACGTTCCCCATTTAAAATTTCAACAAGGGTTTCCATTTCAAGGTCTTTTCTGAAATTTTTATCGTTCTTCTTTTCCTGCTCATATTGTTTAGCTCTTCCAAAGTAATCTATAAAAACCTGTTCTACGCCCATTCTGGTTTGTGGGAAACGGTTTGCGCTACTTCTATTGGACTGCTTTACATTTTCGCCTAAAGCGAATTTTATAAATTTAGGGGCTTCTTTAAAGATCATATCCTGTGCGGGAGCTCCCCATTTCAGCTTCAATATTGCAGAACGCCCACCAATTGGATTTGCAGATCCGTGCAAGAGCTGAATCGTGGTTACACCACCAGCCAAATTTCTGTAAATATTGATGTCATTGGGATCAATGACATCTTCCATAGTAACCTCTGCAGTAGAATTATGTCCGGATTCATTTATGGCCGAGGCTGCTAAATGTGAATGCTCATCTATAATTCCAGCGGTTAAGTGCTTTCCAGTAGCATCTATAACTCTGGTGTTTCCAGCGTTTAAATCTTTTCCTATTGCTGAGATCTTTCCGTTGGAGATCAGGACATCTGTATTTTCCAAAATTCCCTGCTCTGTATTGGTCCAGACAGTAGCATTTTTAAATAAAATGTTTTCCTGCTTGGGAAGGCTGGTATTTCCATACGCCATATTTGGGAACGTTACGGGGAGTACTTCAAAGACCTTTATTTCTTTTTCTTTTTTATCGGAATCATCGGCCGCCGGTTTGGTTTTCACCGCTGTAAAGGTAGTTTCCGAACCATTATTCAAAATAGCCTTACCGGAAATCTCATCAGATTTTGAAGTCACTTTAGCCTGAAGGCGGGTGAACTCTGTTTTGGTAGAATCTGGGGAAGAAAGTAGTAAATTTATCCAGGTATCGTCATAGGATAGCTTGGATTTTATTTTTTTATCACCTAGTTTTACTTCGGCTTTTGGATCGTTTGGTTTTCCGGAGATCTTCAATTCATATTGATTCTCATCCACTTTCAGGGAATAGGTTCCTCTAAGATCTACCACATTCATATTTTCCAGCATTGCTCTTTCTCCCAGAACCCAGTTTTCATATAGAACAGTTTCTTTATCAAAAAAATCTCCTGAAGTGATCAGGAAATTTGCCCAGGCGCCTTCTTTTAAAACGCCTAATTTATTTTCCTGTCCTATTATTTTTGCAGGGGTAGTGGTAAGCGCAGCTAGTGCAGCTTTTTTATCCAATCCATATTCTACAGCTTTTAGAAGATTAGGTTTGAATTTCTTTTCATCTTTTAAGTTATGTGTGGTAAGTACAAAGGGGATTCCTTTTTGAGCAAGCATTTTTAAATTGGTAGGTGCCTGGTTCCAACGTTTCATATCCTGTAGGCTCACATAATTTGCCATAAAAGGATCTTCAAGGTCATATGCTTCAGGAAAATTAAGCGGAACTATTATAGTAGCATTGGTGTTTTTGATCTCATCAAGTTTTTCAAATTCATTTCCACTTCCAAAAATGACATATTGAACCCCAGAATCATCTCCCACTTTATCTGCTCTAAGTTCATCAAGTAAGTCATCTGTTTTAAAGATCTGGACCAGATCCTTATTTCTGTTCAATGCTTCTAAAGCAAGATCTTTGTTTTTTGATTTTCCCTGGGCATACCATGACGCATCCAAATAGGTTTGGCGCAATAAGGCCATAGCGCCCATAATAGAAGTGGGGTAGAGTTGCCGGGATTGATTGCTCTTTTCAAAAGATAAATATTGAGCAGACCTGTCGCTAATAATCCTCTCACCTTCGGTTCCCTCAGGTTTAAGTGCAACCAAAATCCCGCTACCGCGTATTATTCCATCTGCTACATGAGTGTTTACCACACCAAATCCGTTTTTATGGAGTTTTTCAGCTTCCTCTTTATTAAAACTAAAATGTTCAATAGCTTTGTTTTCCGGGCGAATGTGGTCATTCCAGTAATATCCTTCGCGGTTAGCCTCATACTGCGGTTCCCCGTTTTCATTTCCTGCCCGTGTTGGTTCTTTAATTCCAAATTCACTGTAAATATCTATAAAGGAAGGATATACTTCTTTTCCTTTAAGGTCAATACGAATACTGTTTTCCGGAACAACGATTGATTTCCCAATGGCGGTGATCTTACCGTTCCTTACTGCAAACATGCCATTCTCTATAATGGTGTTGGGATCTACATGGATCTTTGCATTCTCAAAGACCATATAATTATTGTTTTTAGCTTTTACTCCCTTATTATCCGGAAAATACTCCTGGGCCTGCAAGCTACTATGCGCCAGGAAAAGGGTTAAGATTAAAATTTTAAATTTCATAAAATAGTGGGGTGAATTTTTTGTTGAAAATAATTTATTTAAAAAAGGAAATTTAAGAAAAATTTAATAAATAGAATTTTCTTTAAAAGGCATTTTCTACATCATCAAAATAATTGACGAGCAGGGCCACTACATAGCTATAGCTTTTCATTCCGTCCTGCTGATTATTAGCCTTTAAAAATCCATTATAGGTGAACTGAAAAATGGGTTCAAAAGGATTTTTGTGTTCCTCCCAAAAAATGCGTACTTCCTTGTAGTTTTCCAAAACTCCCGGATGAATTTTTTTCAACAAGGCATCTGCTTTTGTTTTGTCCCGGATATAAAGTTCATTTAAACAATAACGTAAAGCGAAGGTAAAGCCCGAATACCTGAAATACGGGTCAGGATGATGCATAGTTGCTAAACAAGCGATAAAATTGGCTTCATTTTCCTTTGCAAACCCCAGTTGATGTCCAATTTCGTGGCTTGCGGTTGTTGGGATTTTATACTGTATTATTTGGGTGTTTACCTGGGCTTCGTTTGTCAACGGATTCAAGTACCCGTTAAAACCCATATAAGTGAGCGGAATGCTGTATAGGGATGGTTTTAATGATCTTCCTTCATAATTGAGTTTAGGGTAATTAACACTTAAATAATCAAATCCTTCAATGGTTGATTTAAGCAGTTTTCCTTTTTTAAATTCATAAGGCACTTTCAAAGAATCGTTGTCCATAAGTTCTTCGTGAACTTCATTGGATTTTTTAATAAGGGTTTCCGTCAATAAAACAAGTTCTTCTGTGGTATAGGTATTCTTGATTTTAAGTGTTTTATGCAGCGGAAGCCGGTAATAATTTAGTCCCCAAAAAATATGAAAACAGAAATAGATGATAGAAAAAACCGCAAAAATTTCAAGGATCCATTTTTTGGGATTTCGAAAGCGTGACTTTGCTCTTAACACAATCCATCGTATTATAGAAACAATAAAAAAGGTATAGAGCAAATCTCCAAATGAAAACGGAATAACACCCAGAGAGTAACGCATAATCCGGGAAATGTATGGATATAACCCTGTGCTGTACCAGTTTTCAATAAAAACAGGAAACCCCGCAATAATTTTTATCGCAATATATTGAAGAGGTAATAAAATGGCTAAAATGAGCGTGGTCTTCTTTTTCACTTTCTAAAATTACAAACTAATTAAGCAGCGACAAATTTTCATGCTTTGTTTATTACTAATACCTTTGTGAACACACTATATTATTTAAGTAAAGCAAACTTTCTAACTAAGGTAATTATTGTAACAAGCCTTGGGAAATATATTAATTAATCAATAAAAGTCAACATAATGAATGAAGAAATAAGATCCCTTGCACCCAATAATCTTTGGAACAAATTCGCCGACTTAAACGAGGTTCCCCGCCCTTCAAAAAAGGAGGAGAGAGTGATAGAATTCATTAAGAATTTTGGAAATAAACTCAATCTTGAAACCATCGTTGATAAAGTTGGTAATGTGATTATCAAAAAACCGGCCACGAGCGGGATGGAAAATAAAAAAGCGGTGGTTTTACAGTCACACCTGGATATGGTGCACCAAAAAAACAATGATACCCGGTTTGATTTTGATACACAGGGAATTGAAATGTATGTAGATGGAGATTGGGTAAGGGCAAAAGGGACAACTCTTGGAGCAGATAACGGTCTTGGTGTTGCCACTATTATGGCAATTCTTGAAAGTGATTCTATCCAGCACCCTTCCCTGGAAGCTTTGTTTACCATAGATGAAGAAACGGGAATGACCGGAGCAAAAGGACTTGAGCCGGGAATGCTTAAAGGAGAGATCCTCTTGAATCTGGATACCGAGGAAGACGATGAGATAGGAATAGGTTGTGCCGGGGGAGTAGATGTTACGGCTACAAGATCTTATAAGCAGGAAAACACAACCAAAGATTCCAAAGCATTTAAAATCACACTAAATGGTTTGAAAGGTGGTCACTCCGGAATGGATATTATTAAAGGTTTGGGAAATGCCAATAAACTGATGAACCGACTTTTATTTAGTGTTTCCGAAAATCTGGATCTTAGAATATCTGAAATTAACGGAGGAGGTCTTCGCAATGCGATTCCTAGAGAAAGTGAAGCTGTTGTTGTTATGGACGATCTTCAGGAAAAAGCATTGCTGTTTGAACTTGAGGGTGAAATTGAGAAAATAAAGGATGAATTCATCAAGCTGGAGCCCAACCTTGCAGTGAGCATCACTGAGGTAGAAGTTCCAGAAAAAATTATGGAAACCAATGTTCAGGAAGCGGTTTTAAAGTCTGTTTATGCGGCTCACAATGGAGTTTACAGAATGAGTCCTGAAATAGAAGGGCTTGTGGAAACCTCGAACAATGTTGCCAGAGTGGAGGTTAAAGATGGAAATGTTGTTGTAAAGTGTCTTACCCGATCCTCTGTAGAATCCTCAAAAGATGATCTTGCCAACGGTTTAAGATCCGGTTTTGAATTAGCAGGATTTGATGTTGAGTTGAGTGGTGATTATCCGGGATGGGCACCAAACCGGGATTCTGCTATTTTAACCGTGCTGGATGAACTTTATCAAAAAATGTTTCATGAAAAAGCTGACATTGCTGCCTGTCACGCAGGTTTAGAGTGTGGAATTATAGGGAATCATTATCCGGAGATGGATATGATCTCTTTTGGCCCCACCATTCGTGGAGCACATTCTCCCGATGAACGCGCAAGTATTAAATCGGCTCAGAAATACTGGAAATTTGTTCTGGAGATTCTGAAAAATATTCCACAGAAGAATTAATATTATTAAAAAGAAATGTAGCCGAATGTTGTCAGATGTAAGTTCATTAATCGAACATAAGGCTTCATTAAACTTAATTGGTGTTAAACTTAAAGGTTTTACGTTAAACTCTCTTAATTTACTTGCATTCAGGCCTTTTATGCCTTATATTAAGAATGAATGTAAACGAGACGCATTTTAAGTAAACAATGTTTCGCTAACTAAAATGATAATGAAGATGAAGTATACAGAAAAGATTACAAACAAATTGAACGATCTATTAACCAAAAACTATGATGCCGAAGCAGGATTTAACCTAGCCGCTGAAAAAGTGAACAATCGGGATCTTAAAGATTTCTTCCTTAAAAAAGCTAAGACCAGAAATGAATTTGGTCACCAAATAAAAAATGAAATCAAAACTTACGGTGAGAGTCCTGATAAAGGAACAAGCCTAAAAGGAGACGCTCACAGAGGTTGGATGAATTTAAAAACCGCCTTTAGCAATGATAATGAAGAAGCGATCCTTGAAGAAACCATAAGAGGTGAGAGGAAAGCAGTTGAAGAATACAATGATATTCTTAGAGAAGAAAACATGCCTTCAACTACAAAGAGTGTCTTGGAGATGCAAAGAGACAACATCAAGACAACCCTCCAGGAAGTTAATAAATTTGAATCTGTAGTTTCTTAAAAAGGAATAAAAATTCAAAGAAAAAGCCGAATCCATTTGTGGATCCGGCTTTTTGTATGCTTAAAAATTTCCATTAGTTATTCCTCAATTCCTAACATATTCAACTCGAAGATCAAATCTGTATTTGGAGGGATAACATTTCCGGCTCCTCTTTCTCCATACGCAAGGTGTGATGGAATGTAGATAATAGCTCTATCTCCAACTTTCATTTGCTGTATTCCTTCTTTAAATCCTGGAATCACTTGCGCATCTGGTCCATAAGGGATAAGCATAGGATTATATCCAACCTGATCTTTCCTTTGTTGATTGAATACCCCACCCTGAACAGCAGTTTCTTCCATACTGGTATCAAATAAAGTTCCATCTGCAAAATATCCGGCGTAATCAACTTTTACTTGTGAACCGTCTGTAGGTTTATCGCCTTCTCCTTTTTCAAGGAAATGAATCATTAATCCGCTTTCAAGTTCTTCCGCATCTTCCTTCATCGCCGCAAACTTTTCAGCATTGGCTGTTTTGGAAGCTTCCTGTTTTTTAAGCATTTCTTCTTCTTCGGCTTTCAATTCTGCCAGGCTGTTTTCAAATACCTCGGCAGCGTTGAAAACTTTAGCATCATTCCCTTTCCGAATGATATTAACCTCTTTTATCACGATATCCTCTGCAGGTTTATCCTGGCCAATAGTTTCCACGGTACCTATACTATCTACAACGGTCATCCCTTCCTGCACTTTTCCAAAAATGGTATGTTTTCCATCCAGCCATTCTGTTGGAGCAAGTGTTACAAAAAACTGACTTCCATTGGTCCCGGGGCCTGCATTGGCCATCGATAAATATCCTTTTGAATCGTGGCTTAAAGAATCCACGATTTCATCTGGAAACCTGTATCCAGGTCCACCGGATCCGGTTCCGGTAGGATCTCCACCCTGAATCATAAAATCTTTTATTACCCTGTGAAAGGTAAGTCCGTCATAAAATTTCTTTCCTTTATAAGTGCTATCCACCATTTTATGGGGTTTACCCTCGGCAAGAGAAACAAAATTGGCTACGGTAATAGGAGTTTCTTTAAAATATAACTCGGCTACAAAGCTGCCATGGCTCGTGTTGAATTCTGCGTAAAGACCATCCTCTAAATCGGGATAATCTTCCTTACACCCTACCAGGCCTACTAAAATTGCACAAACAAATAGAAAACTTAATTTTTTCATACTAATCATTGTTATTTTTATTGGTTTCTTCAGTTATTAAATGTAAAGTTACTTTGGCAATTATCGGGATATTGGTGCCAATCTTATTTTTGTCACCATAATATCCAAATGCTTTATGTGAAGGGAAGATAAAAGTAACCACTTCCCCTTCTTTCATCAGTTTTAATCCTTCCCGCAATCCGCCAAAAAGTTCTTCTTTGTCGATTGCATAGTTTTTTGTAGCCAATTCTCCTTCGGCATAAATATCCTGACCGGCTAAGGATTTGATCGAATAATCAAACTCCACCACATCCCCAAATTTGGGAGTATAGGTGTTCAGGGAATCGGTAGATCTTTTAGTATAGTAATACCAGAAACCATTTTCTGAGGTGATATAGTCGTTGATGGAATCGCGTTCAATAATTTCTAAAATTTGAGCTTCTTCCTGAGCGACCAGTTGCTTATTCCTTTGAATGGATTCATTGATGAATGATCCCGAATTTTGAGTTACAGGCTTTCTGGCTTCCGGAGGTTTGCATCCAAAAACAAGAATTCCCATAAGGATCATCGTATATCTCAAATATTTCATAGACTTAATTCTTCTTTATATTCCGGTAAAACGGCATTAAATTTTGTTACCGTATTTTCCAGCGAAAGTTCACTTTTTCCTCCTGCGGCATTTAAATGGCCACCCCCGCTAAAATGGGCTCTGGAAAAAGCATTTACGGAAAAATTTCCTTTAGATCTGAAACTAATCTTAATAATACCTTCTTTTTTATGTTCTATAAAAATGGCTGCAAATATAATTCCTTCCAGGGACAATCCATAATTAACAAATCCTTCGGTATCTCCTTTTCTAAAGTTGTTTTTGTCCAGTTCTTCCTGAGAAAGTGTGATATATGCTGTTCTTAATTCATTGTTTACTCGTAAATTTTGTAGAGCTACGCCTAAAAGTTGCATCCGGTTTTGAGAAAATGTGTCAAAAACCTGTTGGTGTATTCGGGTATTGTCTGCTCCTTTATCAATTAGTTCAGCGATTACCCGGTGTGTTTCACTGGAAGTAGACCTGTACCTAAAAGAGCCTGTATCTGTCATTATTCCGGTGTAGAGGCAAGTGGCTATCTCTGGGCTAATGTGCTTAACGGCTCTTAATTTCTGAAGGAATTTAAATACCATCTGGCAGGTGGAACTCATCGTTGCATCGCTGTAGGTATGGTTTGCATAATCTGATGGTTCCGGGTGATGGTCGATCATTATAAAAATCGCATCAGATGCTCTCAATGGCTCTTCCATTGCTCCCGTTCGGGCCAAAACATTGAAATCCAGTGTAAATACAATTTCGGCTGCGTCAATTAAAGTAGTACAATAATCTACCTCATTTTCATAAATTAAAACATCCTCACTACCAGGCAGCCACTTTAAAAATTGTGGAAAATCATTTGGAGCAATCACTTTTACTTCATGTTTTTTTTCCTTCAAAAAATGATAAAGTCCCAGGCAGGATCCAATCGCATCTCCATCCGGGCCTTTATGTGGGACAATTACTATATTTTTTGCTACAGAAAGTGCTGAAGTAATCTCTAAAATACTTTGTTCTATCATAATAAGGGGTAAAGATACAATTTAATAACATTTTCAATAAATCTGATTTCTTATTTTTGTAATTCTGAAATTTACCACAAATGAAACAAATTTTAAGGGTATCGTTACTATTATTGCTTCTGAATTCCTGTGGACCTGGGAAAAATTCTGAAGAAAATCAGGCTTTAAAGTCGGAGGAGACTGTTGAATTGAATCGTGTTGAAAGTGCCGATTTCACCATCGCTTTTGGAAGTTGTAATAAACAAAATCTCCCGCAGCCCCTTTGGGACCCAATAATTGCAAACAAACCGGATGTTTTTATATGGGGTGGTGATAATATCTACGCAGATACCCCGAATATGAATAGAATGGAGCAGGATTATAATATTCAAAAGTCAAACCCGGGTTATCAAAAATTGATTTCTTCCACGCCTGTTTTAGCAACCTGGGATGATCATGACTATGGGAAAAACGATGCAGGAACCGAATGGGAATATAAAGAGGAAAGTCAGCAAAAATTTTTGGATTTCTTAGATGTTCCTCAAAATGATGAGCGCAGGCAGCGGAAAGGAGTTTATCACAGCAAGGAGTTCAATCTCGAAAATGGAAGTGTAAAAGTAATCCTGCTGGACACAAGATATTTCAGATCTAATTTGATAGTGAGTGAAGAAGCGGGTAAGCGATATGATCCAAACCTGGAAGGCACTGTTTTGGGAGAAGAACAATGGAAATGGCTGGAACGTGAATTGAAAAACAGTAAAGCCGATTTTAATTTAATAGTGAGTAGTATTCAGATCATTTCCGCGGAACATGGTTTTGAAACCTGGGGCAATTTTCCGAAAGAAGTGGAAAAATTGAAGGCCCTTATTATTGCCTCTAAAGCTGAAAATGTTGTCCTTTTAAGCGGGGACCGCCATATTTCAGAGTTTTCTAAAGTAGAAATTACATCCTTAAAATATCCATTGATTGATTTTACCTCCAGCGGGCTAACCCATACCTATACCAGTTTTTCCGGAGAACCAAATCAATACAGAGTTGGAGAAGTGATAAGCGATTTGAGTTTTGGTTTATTATTTTTTGATTTTGGCAAGAAAAAGATAACCATGCAAATGCGGGGACAGGGAAATAAGTTGCAACAGCAATTGATTCAGGTCTTTAATTAACTGCCTAATATAAAAGCATAAATAGACTTGTAGACTTGGTTGATTTGTTTATTTTTGCCGAAAATTTAAATACCACAAGATGGCAAATAATAGAACATTTACAATGCTTAAGCCCGATGCAATTGAAAAAGGATACATCGGTGCGATCCTTGAACAGATCAATGCTTCAGGTTTCAGGATCGTTGCACTGAAAATGACCCAAATGACAAAAAGCGATGCACAAACTTTTTATGAAGTGCATAAGGAACGTCCATTTTACGGGGAATTGGTAGATTATATGACACAGGGACCTATTGTAGCTGCTGTTTTAGAAAAGGACAACGCTGTAGAAGATTTCAGAACTTTGATTGGTGCTACCAATCCTGAGGATGCTGCTGAAGGAACTATCAGAAAGAAATATGCTGCTTCAATCGCTGAAAATGCGATCCACGGAAGCGATAGCGATGAAAATGCAGCAATAGAATCTGCTTTTCATTTCGCCGGAAGAGAAATGTTTTAACCATTTTTCAGAAAATAATTAATGACCACCCACTTTTGGGTGGTTTTTTTGTTTTGTTCTTTCTTATAAATTTCATTTCCCAGGATTTTCCTGAAAAAGCAGTATAATATTTCTTTCGCAACTTTGCTCGCTGCTATGGCCTTGAAAAGGTTTGGCAATCATTTTTCAAATCACGCCCTCTATTTCTGTGCTTCCCCCGTCATGGGGACAAAACTTACCATCAAGAGCCTGTTTTCAATAAAAGTATCATCTCCGGTTTTTTCCAAAAGTTTTAGTTGTTGCCTTGCCCTACCTACCGGGGCAAGCAAACGTCCGCCAATTGCAAGTTGTTTTTTAAGAGGTTGAGGGATGTAGGGTGGCGCCGCAGTGAGGGTAATAGCATCAAAAGGGGCTTTTTCCGGCCAACCTTTGTAGCCATCTTCACAACGTGTTGTTACATTTTTAATTCCTGCTTTTTTCAGGTTTTCACTTGCGTATTCCTCCAGCCATTCTATCACTTCAATACTGTACACATGGTTTACGATGTTAGCCATAATTGCAGCATTGTAACCACAACCAGTGCCTATCTCCAGGATTATATCTTCCCGGTTTAGTTTTAATTCCTGGGCCATATAAGCAACTATAAAAGGCTGGCTTATAGTTTGTCCATTTCCAATGCTCAAAGGCCTGTCTTCATAAGCGAACTCCTGCATTTCCTCCGGTATAAAAAGTGCACGATCTATCTCCCGCATCGCCTGTAAAACCATGGGGTCGCTTATCCCCCTCCTTATTAGTTGATTTTCAATCATTTCTTCCCTGCTCACATTCATGATTCCCTGATGTTACATCTTCTTAAAGTTAATTAATTAAGACCCGAAATAAAATAAATTTGAAAGCTTTAAGTTTTTTTTAATCCCAACAGTGAAGTTAAATCCCTCATTGAGGGTTTAATTCAGCCTACTGGCAAACTTCTTTGTGGATAATGGATTCGCAAAAGAAGTTTCCCCTTTATGAAAAAGGTTACTCCGGTTGATAAGGAATTGTTTGGAAGAAAATTAAGGATCTTTGTTTAAAAAGGTTCGGGAACCCTACCTTAAAACCAATTTGGTGATGAGGTTCTTGCCTAATTCTTCATTAAGAAGTTTGACGATCTTTTCCTTCCCATAACTCAATTCTTCCCTTAGTACAGATGAACTCAATTGGACATAAAGCGTGCTGCCATCAAGTTTTATGGAGGTGGTATATTTTTCGATTGCCGGCCCCATTTGGGCATTCCATACATCCCTTGCATTTACTTTATCCAGGCCTGTTTGAAGCTTGTTGCTTGCTACAAAATCCTGCAAAGCATCACTAAGTTTCATGTTTTCGTTATATCTCTTCTTCATTTAGCTCGTTTAATAATGATTTAAATCTTTTGTAATGATAAATAAACCCCTGGTTGCTCCTAATACTCATTTTATCTTCGCTCGCTTTTAAAACTGTTTCCTTCCAGGAATCGAAAGGCGTAGCGTAATATAAATTCAGACTGTCATTTTCGATCCTTGCTTCAATCTTTTCTGCATCTTCGGTAACGATGTAGGTGCCGTCATATTGAGGGCGGACCTTCTTTCTAAAACCAACACCATCTTTAATTTCAAAATAATCCACATTTTCACTCATCCGAAATTGTTTGATGGAATCTTTAGAGAACTCTACTTTTTCAATCTCCCAGTATCCGTTCAAATTGATGAGTTTTTCCTCAGGAGTTTGTTGGTTACAGCTTGTAATTAACGTAGTAAGTAGGATTATTAATACCAGGTTTTTCATTTATACAGGTTTGGAGTTATTTTTATTATTTGCTGAAATAGATACTGCGGAACAGATCACAATCTAAACATTTTATAGGACTGATTACTTTCTTTAACCACTTTTTCTGTCCTGTCTGGATGGGTATCACTAATAAATATTTGTCCTAACTCATTTTCAGCAACCAGGGTAACAATGTGCGCTACACGTTGTTCATCCAATTTATCAAAAATATCATCCAGAAGCAATAACGGACTGGATTTGCTCAATTTTTTTATGAAATCGAATTGAGCGAGTTTTAAAGCGATGAGAAAAGATTTTTGCTGACCCTGAGACCCAAATTTTTTAATGGGATGTCCTTCTATCTCAAAACTGAGATCATCTTTATGAAGTCCCACACTAGTGTATTGAAGCATCATATCCTTCTGCAGGTTTTGATCCAGCAATTCGGAAATAGGTTTTTCAAATAACTGGCTCTTGTATTCTATGGCAACCCTTTCTTTTTGGTTGGTGATTTCAGCATAGCGTTTGTCAAAGATGGGAATGAATTCCTCCAAAAACACCTTTCTTTTTTCAAAAAGTAAATTTCCCAGATCGTTCATTTGGGCGTTATAGATATCAAGGGTATCCCTGTCAAATTTGGAATTTGCAGCAAAAAATTTCAAAAGTGCATTTCTTTGTGCAACCACTTTTCCATACTGTATCAATGCATTCAGGTACTCCTGGTCGCTTTGGGAAATCACCCCATCCATAAATTTACGACGGGTTTCACTACCTTCTATAATAAGATCCCGGTCTCCCGGGGAAATGATCACGGCAGGAATGAAGCCAATGTGCTCACTAAATTTCTCGTAGGCTTTATTATTTCGTTTGATCACCTTTTTTTGGCCACGTTTCGCACTTACCAGAATATGCTCTTCCCGGTCATTCTTCTCCAAAGTACCGTCGATCACGAAAAATTCGGCGTCATGATTAATATTCTGACTGGTAATTGGGTTGAAATAGCTTTTTCCGAAGGAGAGATGGTAAATACTATCCAGCACATTGGTTTTTCCAACCCCATTATGACCTACTAAACAGTTTATTTTGGAATCAAAATCAAAGGAGGCGGTAGTAAAATTCTTATAATTGACTAGTGAAAGGGTTTTTAAAAACATAAAATGCTGTAATTCAGCTTAATGAATAAAATAGCTTGAGTTGTAAAGGTAAAGGAATAGCGTTAAAATTATTAAAAAATAACAAAATTTTTCCCTTTTATATCTGAATAAAAATTTTATTTTTGCCACACATTAAACCAATTCTATGGCGACTTACAAGAAAAAAGGACATAAACCATCTAATAAAGAAGAACAGGCAAAAAAAGTAGAGGATGAATCTACAACTGCAGAGGTATTTAATACGCTGGATGAAGGTGCAAATAAAACAGAAGCCTTTGTAGCGAAAAATCAAAAATACATCTATGTTATCGTTGGTTTGGCCGCTGTAGTAATCCTGGGATATTTAGGATGGCAACGTTTTGTTCAGGAGCCAAAGGAACTTGAAGCTGCAAATGAAATGTTCCAGGCACAGCAGTATTTTGATAATGCATTAGCCGGATCCGGTGCGCAGAGTGACTCTTTATATAATATGGCATTAAACGGTGGCGAAGGAAAATATGGTTTTCTTGACATCATCGAAGAATATAGCAGTACAAATGCCGCTAATCTTGCCAATTACTATGCAGGATTTGCGTATTTAAATTCTAACAGATACCAGGAAGCTATCGAATTTCTGGAAGATTTTAATAGTGATGATGAGATCCTCGCGCCTTTGGCTAAAGGTGGAATTGGTGATGCCTTTATGCAATTGAATCAACCGGAAGAAGCCTTAAGTTATTATGATGAGGCTGCTTCTATGCGTTCCAATGAGTTTACAACACCAAGGTTTTTGCTGAAGGCTGCTCTTACGGCAATAGAATTAGGAAAAGGAGAACAAGCTGTTAAGTATTTAAACAGGATAAAAGATGAATTCTCTGGTGCTCCTGAAGCAAATCAGGTACCTGTTTACCTGGGAAGAGCTCAGGCAATGAAATAAAAAAATCCTATGGCCACCGAAGGTAAAAATCTTTCAGAATACGATAAAAGCCGGGTTCCGGATGCAAAAGAATTTCGTTTTGGAATTGTGGTAGCAGAGTGGAACGAGGAGATAACGGAAGGTTTATTCCAGGGTGCTTTTAATGCACTGAAAGAAAACGGCGTCATCAACGAAAATATCGTACGCTGGAATGTTCCTGGAAGTTTTGAACTTATTTATGCCTGTAAAAAAATGCAGGAAAGCTATGATATGCTGGATGCTATTATCGCTATTGGAAGCGTGATTGAAGGGGAGACAAAGCATTTTGATTTTGTTTGCCAGGGAGTATCCCAGGGAATTAAAGATCTTAATGTGCACCACGATATTCCTGTGATCTTTTGTGTGCTAACCGATAAAAATATGCAACAGGCCATTGACCGCTCCGGGGGAAAACATGGTAATAAAGGATCTGAAGCCGGTGTGGCTGCTATTAAAATGGCACAACTCAGGAAAGACGCCCGATTCTAAATTTACTTTATTCGGCATTATTCTTGTTCCCTTAAAATTACCTAAACAAGCTTTATTTTCTGTAGCTTTTTAAGTAAATTTGAACATAAATAAATCCGAAAATTTTGAAACTCAATTTAGGCAAACTCCGAAAGAATTCCCGCTATAATTACACTCCTCGTTATTATAAAGGGAAAGAAGAGGGCAATATTTACTCCTTTGAATCAAAATTCAATAAATACAAAAACACTACCAACTCCATAGATTTTGGCTCCCAATGGGCCGATGCCCGCACCTCGAGCAGGACCAGAGGAAACCGGGAGATCAATAAAAGAGTAATCTATATTATCATCCTTTTGATCCTTATTTTCCTATGGATCATCGACTTCGATTTATCCATCTTTTCGAATTAAATTACACATGAAAGATGTTATCCATTTGCTGCCGGACCATGTAGCCAACCAAATCGCCGCCGGAGAAGTAGTGCAGCGTCCGGCGTCCGTTATAAAGGAATTACTCGAAAACTCCATCGATGCTCAGGCCAGTAATATACAGGTTTATATAAAAGAAGCGGGCAAAATACTTATTAGGATTGTTGATAACGGAGTTGGCATGAGTCTTACGGATGCCAGGCTAAGCTTTGAACGTCATGCGACTTCCAAAATAAAATCGGCTGAAGATCTTTTTAGCCTTCAAACAAAGGGCTTTAGGGGAGAGGCATTAGCTTCCATCGCGGCGATTGCTCATGTAGAACTCAAAACCCGCAGGGAAGAAGATGAAGTAGGAACCTGTATCAGGATAGAAGGAAGTGAAATTATTTCTCAGGATGCCTGCGTAGCTTCATCCGGGACATCTATAAGTGTTAAAAACCTTTTTTATAATATTCCTGCAAGACGAAATTTCCTGAAATCGGATACGGTGGAAACCCGGCATATTATAGATGAATTTCAACGGGTTTCCCTGGCACATCCACATATAGCATTTTCTTTGGTGCATAATTCAAGCGAGTTGTTTCAACTCCCAGATACCAATTACAGGCAAAGGATTACCAACATTCTTGGAGGAAAGACTAACGAGAAACTGGTGCCCGTTAATGAAAATACCGAAATTGTGAAAATTTCAGGATTTGTTGGAAAACCTGAATATGCCAAACGCACCCGTGGCGAACAGTTCTTTTTTGTAAACGACAGGTTCATTAAAAGTCCTTATTTAAATCATGCTGTTACCGCAGCTTTTGAAGGTTTGCTGAAAGATAAAAGCTATCCAAGTTATTTCTTATATCTAAAAGTTGATCCCAAAAGTATTGATATAAACATTCATCCTACAAAAACCGAAATAAAATTTGATGATGAACACGCTTTATATGCCATTTTAAGAAGTGCGATTAAACACAGTCTCGGGCAGTTTAATGTAGCGCCTGTTTTGGATTTTGAAAGAGACCCAACGCTGGATACGCCGTATGATTATGAAAAAAGGCATGCCTCGGCTCCACAGGTGGAGGTAGACAGGAATTTTAATCCTTTTAAGAATGAGCACCGGGGTAGTTTTAGAAACGATTATAAAAAGGAATCTGTTGGCTGGGAAAGTCTCTACACAGGATTAAAAAGTGAGTCTTCAGGAATTGATCCCGATGTGAGGCAAATAGAGTTTGAAAGTGAAGAGGTTACCGGGAATCTTTTTGGAGCTTATAAAACCGAGGAAGCGCAGAACACCACATTTCAGCTCAATAAAAAATTCATCATTACCACGCTTAAAAATGGAATGTTAGTGATAGACCAACACCGGGCTCACACAAGGATCTTGTATGAAGAGCTTTTAAAAAGTATCACGGTTTCTGCAGCGGTAAGTCAACAATTGTTGTTTCCATTGATCCTTCAGTTTAACCAACAAGAAATAGAATTACTCAAAGGGATAAAGGATTCTCTGGAGCAAACGGGATTCATTTTTTCTGAAATAAAATCAGATTCGGTAGAAATTACAGGGATTCCCACGCTTATTCTCGAAAGTGAGGTGGAAATGTTGCTGGAACAACTTTTATCTGACTTTGAAAATGAGGTTCCCGAGAACAACTTTTCACAAACAGATCTTCTTGCTAAATCCCTGGCAAAGAGTATGGCAGTGAAATCTGGAAATTTATTGAATTCAACAGAACAGCAGCATATAGTCAACGGTTTATTTGCCTGTAAAGAGGCATCGATTACCCCTTTTAACAAACCTGTTTTTATTACCTTGCCGGTTGAAGAACTGGAAAAAAAATTCATGTAAATGGGAAAAATTACAGATACTGTAAAAGTACTTATAATTATAAATGCAATGTTTTTTGCAGGGACTATGTTTATTGGGGATTTTACCTACAAAATATTCTCCTTATGGTTTTTTCAAAATGATAATTTTGGAATTTGGCAGGTAATTACCCATATGTTCATGCACGGGAGTTTTATGCACATTCTGTTTAATATGTATGCATTATGGGCCTTTGGTAGTCCAATAGAACAAATGCTGGGGCAGAAGAAATTTCTGTTCTTTTATTTCTCATGCGGAATTGGAGCTGCTATAATCCATTCCCTGGTGAATTATTTCCACGTAGAAAGTGCGTACAGCACCTTAGTAGAGGCAGGAATGAATCCCGCGGCCATCCAGCAATTATTGGAAACCGGGCAGTATTCCACGGCTATTTTAGATTCGGTGCCACGGGAAACCCTGGAAAGTATGTTTACCGCTTATAATACTCCTGCAGTAGGTGCCTCCGGTGCTATTTACGGTATTCTTGTAGCTTTTGGAATGTTATTTCCCAATGTCGAACTCTTTTTGCTTTTTGTTCCAATTCCAATTAAAGCAAAAATATTTATTCCTGTATTAATAGGCATAGATTTATTTTCAGGAGTCACAGGATATTCGTTATTTGGAGGTGGGATAGCGCACTTTGCCCATGTAGGAGGGGCGTTATTTGGATTTATTATGATGTGGTACTGGAAAAAAAATCAGTTTAACCAAAACCGTTGGGATTGATGAGCGCAGCAGATAAAATAAGGCATAAATTTCAAACGGCTTCGGTAGTTGAAAAATTAATAGGCATAAATGTGTTGGTTTTTATTTTGTTTTATGTTTTTAAAACCATCGCTTTCTTGTTTCAGTTGCCTTCAGATTTTTTATTGGAATGGCTTGTTTTTCCCAAAGAACCGGGGGAATATATTTTTAAACCCTGGTCTATTATCACGTATTCTTTTATGCATTCCGGGATTTGGCATATTTTATCCAATATGCTTATTCTTTACTATGCGGGAAATTATTTCCTAAGCTATTTTCCTTCAAAAAAATTGCTCACCTTTTATTTTCTTGGAGTGATTGTAGGTGGGATGGTGTATATGTTGAGCTATAATTTATTTCCTGCCTTTCAGGGTACCGGTCGTTCTTATTTGTTGGGAGCATCTGCCGGGGTGATGGCTGTATTGGTTGGAATAGCCACCAGAATTCCCAATATGGGAATACGTCTTCTTATCCTGGGAAATATTAAATTCTGGTATATTGCTGCTTTTCTAGTGGTATTGGATGTTGTTCAAATTCCCTTTGGCAATGCGGGCGGGCATTTGGCACACCTGGGAGGAGCTTTATTTGGGTATTTTTATTCATCCCAACTGGCAAAAGGGAATGATATCGCCAGCGGATTTGAAAAATCAGTCATTTGGTTTCTTGCCCTTTTTGAAAGCTCTGGAAAATCAAAGCCAATCATGCGCACAGTCTATAAAAGAACCGGGCAAACCACTTCAAAAACTGTTTCCTCAAAAATAACTAAGACTGAAAAGCAGGAAAAAATCGATTCTATCTTAGATAAAATAAGCAAAAGCGGCTATGACAGCCTTACTAAACAGGAAAAAGATTTTTTGTTTAATGCAGGGAAAGATAATTAAATGAGAAAACTCGGGTTATTTGATAAATTCCTGTTTATTGTCAATTCTTTGTTCGCGTTTGCTCTTTTGCTTTCCTATTTATTACCATTTGTACCCCCCTCTGCATTTCCATTGCTTTCTGTATTAAGTCTGGGTGTTCCGGTTTTAATACTGGCAAACATCCTTTTTATGCTGTTATGGGCCATTAGATTTAGACGTCAGTTTTTATTGTCTCTTATCATTTTAATTCTGGGTTATTCGAATGTTATTTCCTGGATTCAGTTTGGGGGTATAAATAACTCAACCTCCGGGGATCTTTCTATAATGAGTTATAATGTGCGGATGTTCAATGCATATAACTGGACCAATGACAAATTGATCCCTAAAAAGATCACTGAATTTATTAATGAAAAAGATCCTGATATTCTGGTTACTCAAGAGCATTATGTGGGTGTATCCGGACTGAAGGAAATCTACCCTCACAGCTTTATAAAGTTAAAAGATAAAAATTCAGAGTTTGGATCTGCAATTTTTTCGAAGTATCCCATCATTAAGGAACATTCGGTCGATTTTCCTCATAATGGCAACAACAATGCAATTTTTGTAGATATTGTTAAAAATGAGGATACGCTTCGCATATTTAATGTGCATTTTCAGTCACTAAATATAAAACCAGAAATTAAAAACCTTCAGGAAGGAGATTCAAAAAAGTTGGTTGGGCGAATTGCCTATGGATTTAAACTTCAGCAGGAACAGGCGGAATTAATGATGGTGGAAGTTAACAAATCACCTTATAAAACTTTGATTTTAGGAGACTTCAATAACACTGCGTTTTCTTATATCTATAAATACGTCAAAGGAGATCGTTTTAAAGATGCCTTTATGGACGCCGGTGCTGGATTTGGAAAATCTTTTGACCTTAGTTATTTTCCTCTGCGCATCGATTTTCTTTTAATCGATAAGGAGCTGGAAATAAATTCCTTTGAGACTTTTAGCGATCAACAATTATCCGATCATTTTCCAATAATGAGCCACATTAAATGGTAAAGGCTACTTAAGGCTTTTTAAATAATTGGTCGTATTAGGGCCTTCATTGAAGAGAAGATCTAAAATGGAAAGATTGGATAAAAACCCAAATTTATCCTGAAAAACCTGGACATACTCCGGAATTTCGATATTTTTTTTAGCGTTGATAAGATCCCGCTTATCGATGAAGTCGTTAGCATCATTAAAATATTCCTCAGTTTTTTTAAAATCGATCTCCAACTGGAGGCAACTGCGAATAACATCAAAACAATCGTAATTAAAATCCATTAGGAAATTATAATCTTTAAGGTAAAGGGGAGCTATTTCATATTCATAAAACTCGAAGAACGGGGATGTTTGATAGGCAGATTTTAATGATTTCCAATGCTGTTTTTGCCACTTAAGATCTTTCTCTATCTTGATATCTCTATATTTTTGATGCTGCCTTTGCTTGGATTTAGGAAGGTGTTTTACAGGAATATTAAGCAGTAATTTTCCATTTGCACCGTAAATATACATGCGGTTTCTATAGGTTTGTTTTTGATAATTATCTTCATTTTCAAAACAAATACCAGCAGGTTTTACCAGCTCCCTAAAATGGGAAACCGGTCCGAAGTAGGGGAGATGTAGTAAAATTTCCTGCATCTTATAGTTTCTGAAAATTAAGAATCCCTTCTTTTTTTGAAAAAATTATATGCTATTAAAATAACCACTACTATAAGAAAATAGGGTAAATAGGATATTGGAGTTCCACCTCCTTTTACTGTGGTGAACATTCGTTCCCATCTTATTTTATCAAAAAAACCTTTACCATTGGCATCCCAGCTCATCCAGATGAAAACAGGTTTTCCAACCACATGATTTTCGGGCACATAACCAAAATAGCGGCTGTCTAAGCTATTATGCCTGTTATCTCCCATCATCCAGTAATAATCCTGCTTGAAGGTGTACGATTCTATAGTTGATCCATTTAGCAGGATCTGTGTGCCGTTCTGGCTAATTTTATTTTCTATTCCCAGTTCCGAACCTTCATACACCTCAATGATTCTTTTGTAAAAAGGAAGTGATTTCTGTGTGATTGGAATCGTTACCCCTTTTTTAGGAATGTAAATGGGACCAAAATTGTCACGATTCCAGGATATATCCTGACTTGACGGGAAAATATCTGCCTCTCTTCCAACAGAATCTATCACTCTTTGAATGGTAGCTACATTGGGATGGTTTTTAAATTTTGAATAGGCTTCTTCGGTAAGATTTATCCGGAATGTATTGTTGTTGGGATTATAACCATAAGGATCGGTTATATCATAGCGTTCATATAAATAATTATAATCAAATGCCTGCCCTTTAGTTGTTCCCTCATAAGAGAACTGTGGCCGTGCTCTTTCCGGCAATTCCAGTGGTTGGGAATCAATATGGATTTTTCCGTCGATGATTTGAAGGGAATCCCCGGGAACCCCAACTGCACGCTTCACATAGTTGGTTTTCTTGTCTATTGGTTTATAATAATACTTATCGGTATAATACATGTTTCTCATGGTATCTACCGGCCAGTTAAACACAACAATGTCGTTTCTTTCAATATCCTGAAAACCAGGGAGCCTGAAATAGGGTATTTGAGGTTTTTCCAGGTATGATTTTACATTTGCAACCGGGATCGTATCATGAACCATAGGAAAAGCAACTGCGGTTAAAGGTGTTCTTGCTCCGTAGTGAAATTTGCTCACAAAAAGGAAATCCCCAACCAGCAGTGTTTTTTCAAGGGAAGATGTAGGTATTGTAAACGGCTGAATAAGGTAAGTGTGAACCAGCGTTGCTGCAATAACCGCAAAAAGCACAGAGCTTATCCATTCTCCTGCACTCGTTCTTGGTTTAAGACTCCTTTCCTGAATATAGGTAACATCTGCAACATAATTAAGGTAATAAATATAAAGTCCACCTGTAAGTATTACCAGAAATGTTTCCCAGGTGCTGTGCCTGCCAAAGCTACGAATGGTCTCCACCCAAATTACAGGGAACATGATCAGGTTTACAACAGGAATAAACAATAGTATGGTCCACCACCATGGCCTGTTTATTATTTTCATTAGGATCACCGCATTATAAATGGGAATTGCAGCTTCCCAGCCCTTTCTGCCTGCCTTGATGTAGAGTTTCCAGGTTCCTAAAAAATGAACTACCTGGACCAGGATGATGAACAAAAACCATTGGGTGAACGTCATAGTATAAATTATTTACTGAATATTAGTGTGTGTTCAGACATATCTGTTACAAAAAATTAGCTTAAACCGGAAAGAACATCCTTCATAGTATAAACTCCCTTTTTATTGAAAAGCCATTCTGCTGCGATAACAGCACCCAAAGCAAAACCTTCTCTGGAATGTGCAGTATGTTTGATCTCTATGGAATCCACCTCAGAATTATATGAAACCCTATGTGTTCCGGGAACATTTTCAATTCGTTTAGCGTAAATAGGGATCTCATTCTCTTTTGCCTTGTCCAGTTCCCATCCATCCTTAGAGGAATTGTTTATTATTTGCTGGGCCAGGCTTATCGCTGTTCCGCTTGGAGCATCCAGTTTTTGAGTATGGTGGATCTCTTCAATTTCTACTGAATAATCCTTAAAACCATCCATCATTTTCGCCAGTTTCTCGTTTAATTCAAAAAACAAGTTAACGCCAATACTAAAATTTGAAGCATATATAAAACCCGAATTTTCTTCGTTACAAACTTGAACAGCTTTTTCATAATCCTTAAGCCATCCTGTGGTCCCACTAACAACAGGTAACTTATTCTGGAAACAGGTTGTGATATTTTTTAAGGCAACTGTTGGAATGCTGAAATCAATAACTATTTCAGCTTCGCTCAAATTATACTCTTCAATATTTTCTGAAATTTTGAGCACGATCTCATGCCCCCTGCCTAGAGCTATCTTTTCAATGGTTTTTCCCATTTTACCGTAACCGGAGAGTGCAATTTTCATAGATATGTTTATTAAAATTCCCCTGAAGAATCAGAAGTTTTGTTTTGGATCCTCTAAGTTGAAGAGCTTTGTTAAAAATTAAAATTGAGTGTAAGTCCATAACCTGTCTTACCGGTAAATTGATCAAAATTTACTCCGGGCCTAAGGGACAAATCCTCACTTACATTGAACTGTTGTAAATGGGCATCTACGTTTGCATCAATAATATTAAGGGCATAGATGCCGGCTGTAACCAAAAGAGCCAGTTCTTTATTGCGCCTAAACAATTTTTGAGCCCGAATCAATCCATCGGTTGAAACTCGCGGAGGTCCATCGGGATTTGGGTTCGAGAATTCGTCATCATTAAAACCTGCAAGTCTTCTTTTATAAGCACTTCGATATCTATCCAATTGTTTATCATTTTCAATGACAAAATAAATACCGGCTCCTAATCCGGCATAGGCTATTGGGATTTTCCAGTATTTCCCGTTGTATGCCTGCCCTAACCCAGGTAAAATAGCAGAATAAAAAGCAGCTTTCGCGGGCGCAAGGGCATTGTAGGGTTTGTAATCTTTATCCTTTTTAACGATAGTATCAGCAGCAGTTTCCACCAAAAGTGTATCCTCTTCCTGAGCCACCAGCAAACTGGAGAGCATTAAGGAAAATACCATCGAAAAAATGAATTTAATTCTCACCCTGGATGAGTTTTTTAATACGTTGAAAATCTTCTTCGGAAGTAAATGGAATTATAAGTTTTCCTTTTCCCTTTTGAGCCACTTTAATATCCACTTTGGCTCCCAAATAATCTGAAAATTCTTTTATCCCCTTTTTGAGATTCTGCGGCAGGGGTTTTTCTTTCGAAGTGGTTTTTTCCTTAGACTCAACACCGTTCAATTCTCTTACCAGTTTTTCGGTTTCCCTTACAGAAAGGGATTTCTCAAGAATTTTCTCGTAGATATCGAGTTGAATTTGAGTATTTTCAATGTTTATCAATGCACGGCCATGGCCCATAGTTACGAAACCATCGCGCATTCCGGTTTGGATAATAGGATCCAGTTTTAGTAACCTTAAATAGTTGGCAATGGTAGATCTGTTTTTACCTATCCTGTCACTCAATTGTTCCTGAGTAAGGTTTATTTCGTCCAGTAATCGCTGATAAGAAATTGCAATCTCAATAGGATCCAGATCCTGACGCTGAATATTTTCAACCAAAGCCATCTCCAGGGATTCCTGATCATTGGCAATGCGAATATATGCGGGAATAGTTTCCAAACCAATTAAACCAGAAGCCCGGTATCTTCGTTCTCCTGAAACCAACTGGTATTTATTGAAATCAAGTTTTCTAACCGTAATAGGCTGAATAACTCCAAGCTCCCTGATGGAAGAAGCCAGTTCCCGGAGTGATTCTTCGTTAAAGCTGGTTCTTGGTTGAAATGGATTCATCTCAATAGAAGTTAAATCCAGCTCTACAATATGACCAACTAACTTATCGGCATTTTTGTCTTCAACAGATTTTATATCGTGATCGGGATCTTTCAGCAATGCCGAAAGTCCGCGTCCTAATGCTTGTTTTTTGGTAGCTTTCGCCATTTCTTAGGAATTTTTCTTTATAATTTCGTGCGCCAGGCTCAAATAATTATTTGCCCCTTTGCTGCTTGCATCATAATTAATGATGCTTTCCCCGTAACTGGGTGCTTCACTTAAACGCACATTTCGCTGAATGATTGTGGTAAAAACCATCTCATTAAAGTGCTTCTGAACTTCATCTACCACTTGATTTGACAGTCTAAGTCTGGAATCATACATGGTTAATAATAGCCCTTCAATATCCAGGTTCTTGTTGTGTATCTTCTGAACACTTTTTATTGTGTTTAGTAATTTCCCTAACCCCTCAAGTGCAAAATATTCACATTGAATTGGAATTATCACAGAATCTGCTGCGGTTAAGGCATTTAAGGTTAAAAGACCTAAGGAAGGGGCACAGTCTATAAGGATATAATCATATTTCTTCTTAAGGTGTGTAATGGCCTTTTTAAGCATATATTCCCTTTCATCCTGGTCTACCAATTCAATTTCAATAGCCACCAAATCTATATGAGAAGGGATGATGTCAAGATTTGGAGAACTGGTTTTTATGATGGCTTCTTCTGCCTTTATGGAATGTTCGAGCAATTGATACGTCCCAAACTCTACGGTTTCAACATCAATTCCTAACCCTGAAGTGGCATTTGCCTGAGGGTCTGCATCAATCAATAGAACTTTTTTCTCAAGAACTCCCAGGGAAGCTGCCAGATTTATAGAGGTGGTAGTTTTACCTACCCCGCCTTTTTGGTTTGCAATAGCAATGATTTTACCCATTAATTCTCTTCAGTTTTAAAAGGTAAAAATACAATTTATTACAGGTTTAGAAAATGATTTTGTTAACAGCTTATACATTAAAATATAGGGAATGCGATTTTCTTCTTAATTTAGGCTTAATTAACCTGCACTCCCTTAGATTTCAACATACTTAATTTAAGATAAATGATTTACACTCAGTCTGGAACAAAAAAACCTGACAGGATTATTCCTGTCAGGTTTTAAATTAGGTTTTATTCTACTATTCTATTTCTTCCGGCATCAGTATGCCTAAAAGGTACTTGTCATTTAAAAAAGTATTGGCAACATCCTTTACATCTTTAACCGTGAGTGCAGCAACTTTTTCTTCAAATTGCAGCAGTTCATTTATGTCTTTTTCTTCCCTATCTGCAGCAGATAGTTGGTTTAGCCAGAAACGGTTTTGCTTAATGCTTTCTTTTCTGTTCAATAAAAGGGATTCTTTTATTTTAGCCAGATCCTTTTCTGAAGGGCCTTCCTTTTTAATTTTTTCTACTTCCTTTAATGCGGCTGCAGTCAATTTATCTACATTCTCTGGCCCACAAGGGAAAGAAATGCTGAAGTTGTAGGATCCATAAGGAATTTTGGCCATACTTCCTCTGGCTCCAACACCATAAACTCCACCTTCCTCTTCCCGAAGTTGTTCTACGAGTTTTATGGTTAGGACCTCTCCCAATGCTTCAAGGGCAAAATCTTCTTCTTGATTATAATCTGTTTCCCCATTCCAAAGAATAGTAACCTGGCTTTTAGGGTCGGTTCCTTTATTGATCACCTTTTTGCGATATTCATCAACTTCTCTAAATTCCGGTACCTTATATTCTTCTTTTTTAGCACTGGATGGCAGGCTGGCAAGGTACGTTGAGGCAAATTCCTTTAATTTTGCTTCATCTATATTACCCACAAAATAGAAGGTGAAATCTCCAGCATTGGAAAAACGTTCCTTATATTTCTCATAAGCAAGATCATAGTTTTGGCTGTCAAAAGCTTCAGGAGTTGGAAATCCTAAGTAACGGGAATTTCCTTCGTTTCTAAATTTTCCCAGCTCATTTTGAAAATAGAAATTGGGATTGGATAATAAGTTTCCAAGAAAATTTTTCTGCTTGGTCACAAATGAATTATAAGCTTCTTCATCTTTATTGAGATCTGTAAAATATAAATGTACCATCTGGAACAAAGTTTCCAAATCCTGAGGCGTCGAGGATCCATTAAAACCTTCAGAAATACTTCCGATATTTGGGCTAACAGAAACCAACTTCCCACTCATCATTTTACTCATATCGTTTAGAGAGAGGTCTGCAATACCAGCTTCAGCTAAGCCGCTATTGGCAAATCCTGTATTAAGATAATCCTCATCTGAATACAACGATGTTCCACCGGGGCTATATGCAGAAAATAAAATTTCATCGTTTTTAAAATCAGTATTTTTATACACTACAGTAGCGCCATTGCTAAGCAACAGCTTCTTGAATCCAACTTTATCGTTGCTTTCAACTTTTTTAATTGTTCCTGCCTTAGGAGCATTGGTAATTAAGTTCTCGCGAATGTCTGATTCCTGATAAGCTTCAATTTCAGAATTCTCTACCTCTTTAAGCAAGGCCAAAACTTCCTCCTCTTTTACCTGAGTGATATCTTCTTTTTCTGGTCCGGTAAGAATGATTACCCGGTTTTCCTCGTGAAGAAAATCATTGATAAGTTTGTTTACTTCTTCAAGCTTTATTCCAGGTAGGGTAGCTCCGGCAAATTGCGAAACCCATTCAATTCCAGGAATTGGAGCATTCGATAGGTAATGACTTACATAGGAGCCAACGATCCTACCACTTTCCTGCTTGTCGCGGTCTTTGAACTGACGGTCCAGCTGGGCAAGATATTCTTTTTTAGCCCTTTCCAGTTCACCCGAATTAAAGCCAAAACGTTTTACACGTTCGTTTTCTTCAAGTAATGCGCGAAGAGATTTTAACTGCTCGCCGGCTCCGCTCATTGCAAATGACTGGTATGCATTCTTGGACCTTGCATAGGTTCCTCCATAGCTTGAAAATCCATAGGTAAAGGGTGGGTTTGCACTATTACGAAGTTCGTCCAGACGGTTATTTATCATGGTAGAGAAAAGATTTTTAACCAACTGATCTCTGTAATCGTTCGTAGTAACTATATCTTTAGCGTTTTCAAGGTCTTTGTAATAAACCCGTACCTGGCTAAATGGAGCTTCCTTATCTGAAGCTATTGCTACAAAAGTTTCATCGTGATTTGGAAGATCGAACACTTTTCGTTCCCGAGCGTTCTCAACCGGTATAAGTTTTGAAAAATGATCTTTGATCTTTTGTTCCATCACTTCGGGATCCAGATCTCCTACTGCTACTACAGCCATTAAATCTGGCCGGTACCAATCTTTATAATAATTTCTTACCGTTTCATAATCGGCGTTTTCTATAACTTCTTGTTTTCCAATAGGAAGTCTTTCAGCATATTGGGACCCGTACATAAGTTTAGGTAAATATTCCGTCATCATTCGCTTATCTGGTCCAAGGCCAAGTCGGTATTCTTCCATTACTACACCTCGTTCCTCGTCGATGTCCTTATCTGTCATTAACGCATTGTGCGCCCAGTCTTCAAGGATCTGGAACCCTTTTTCCAAGGTTTCTGAATTATCACTTGGAATTGGTAGAATGTAAACTGTTTCATCAAATCCTGTGTACGCATTAAGATCGGCACCAAATTTCACCCCTATACTTTGTAGGTAATCTACAAGTTCATTTTTCTCAAAGTTTTTAGTTCCGTTAAAGTTCATATGCTCCACAAAGTGAGCAAGTCCTTGCTGATCTTCATTTTCAAGGATAGACCCTGCATTGATGGCAAGGCGTAATTCCACCTTGTCCTCGGGTTTACCGTTGTTCCGGATGTAGTAGGTGAGACCATTTTCCAGCTTGCCTATTTTTACATTAGGATCTGTAGGAATGTTTTCCGAAGGAAGTTTTTTCACCTCATTTTTACCGTCTACCTGTGCAAAACTATTTCCTGCGGAAATAAACAAAAGGGCAGCGATAGAATTCATTACAATTTTTTTCATACCTGTTTTACTTGTTTGTTTATAAAAATTAAATTAACCAGTAGGGTAGCTAGGAAAAATAACGAGAGGAAGTTACGTTTTTTTTATTTTTTGTGTTCTAACTATAAATGATTGTAATTAAGTTGTTTACCAGTATAATTTAATTATTTGAAATGAAATCTTTCCACTAAAAAAGCAGTTTCAGATAATTTAGAAACTGCTTACTCTATTTTAACAGGAAAAATTCTTATTTATTTTTACTTCTTAGCCTTAATCATGGCTTCAAGTTGATCCCACATTTCCTCCGGAATAGCTTCCAGGAGGTTAAACTGTCCGGCACCTTTTAACCATTCTCCACCATCGATGGTTATCACTTCGCCGTTGACATAAGCTGAAAAATCGGACACCAGATACGCAGCTAAATTTGCCAGTTCCTGGTGTTCTCCAACTCTTTTTAAGGGAACTTTTTTAGCAAGATCGAACTTCTCTTTCAAATCCCCTGGTAATAATCTGTCCCAGGCACCTTTTGTAGGAAATGGACCGGGAGCTATCGCATTCGAGCGTATTCCGTACTTTGCCCATTCTACAGCTAATGATCGCGTCATCGCTAAAACTCCAGCTTTTGCAGTAGCACTTGGCACCACATAGGCAGATCCTGTCCAGGCATAGGTCGTTACAATATTTAAAATGGTCTTATTTTTTTCTTTTTGGTCAATCCAGTGTTTTCCAAATGCCAACGTACAATTCTTGCTACCTTTTAAAACAATATCTATTATAGTATCAAATGCATTTGCTGAAAGTCTTTCGGTAGGAGAGATGAAATTTCCTGCTGCATTGTTAAGCAATACATCTACCTGCCCAAATTTTTCCACAGATGCTTTCACCATTGCTTCCACCTGGTCATAATGCCGGACGTCACATTGCACAGGTAAAACCTGGCCTCCTGTTTTTTCTTCAAGTTCCCTGGCTGTGTTTTCCAGTTTTTCCATATTTCTGGAGGTGATCACTACATTTGCACCCAATTCTAAGAAGTAGGTACTCATCGCTTTTCCAAGTCCGCTTCCGCCGCCGGTTACAACTATTGTTTTACCTTTTAAGGCATCGTCTCTAAGCATTTTTTGTTTGAAGTTCATTTTTTATTGGTTTAAGCTTGAAGCCATAAGCGTTAAGCTGTTTTGATTATACTTACAAAATTTGGTAAAAAAAATTGTTTTCATTAAAAGTGGAAAAGTAAGGATTTTTAAGAAATTGAATACCACTATTTAAGGTTTCTATTTCCCTTTAAAACAAGTTAAATGTTTGAAAGAAAAGATTAACATTTTAATAGTAGGGTATTTCTTATATTTTTTGTGAATTTATTATTAAATTAACATTTTAGGCACTATGAGATCTTCAAAAAAGGATTTTTTTTCCTTAAATTTAAGCTTTCCTCCCATAATACTAATTTATTAAATCTTATTAATTATGAAAAAACCATTAACTATGGAGGGACAACCTCTGTCGAAAAAAAGGGATGATTTTAAATCCCGAAGACACTTTTTAAAATTGGGAGGACTTGCTGTTGCAGGTTCGGGTTTACTGCTTTATTCTTGTATTCCGGAGGATGAACCGTTTGCACAGCAACGGCAAAGTGAAGGGGATGTCTTTGACCTTGGAAGTGGGGATCTGGGTATTTTAAATTTTGCGTATGCACTTGAACAATTGGAAGCCGCATTTTACACAAGGGTCCTAGATGGGGCTTATTGGGCCGGTGCATCCCCAATAGAGAGATTATATTTGGAAGATATTAGGGGTCATGAAGTTATTCATAGGGAATTTTTTAAAGCTGCAATCAATGCGGTAGCCCCTCCAGAACAAGTATTACCTGAATTAGAATTCGATTTTAGCGGTGTTGATTTCAGCAATCGCGATTCTGTTTTAAGCACTTCAATTCTTTTGGAAGATACCGGGGTTGCCGCTTATAATGGAGCGGGAGATCTTATTGATTTAACTCTATATCTGCAGCTGGCGGGTAAAATTGTATCGGTAGAAGCAAGGCACGCAGCAGCCTTGAGATCTGTTTATTTACCTGGATTTACAGAATTTGCAGGAGATGATGTAGTTGATGAACAAGGACTTGATGTGGCACGGCGCCCTCAAACTATCTTGCAAGAAGTTGGCAATACCGGATTTATTGTTACACCATTCACTGCCAATAATTTACCTACAGAATAATTAATAACATTACTAAAAGAAAGAATTATGGATATTATAAAATTTTTAGACGGTTTTACAACCGAAAAATTAACCGCCAGGATGTCATCAAGAAGAGGTGCACTCGCAGCCTTCGGTGTTTTTGGGACACAGGCATTGATGGCCGCCGCTCCATGTTTTAGAACGGCATCTGGCAAAGAAGCACTTAAGCAAAGCAATGGTGCTGCTGTTAATGCACTACAACTAGCACTAATCCTGGAATATTTAGAAGCCGAATTTTACATTAAGGCCCTAGATTCAGGCGTGTTACCCAATGGAAGACCAGAAGCGGTCTATATGCAAATCTCTAAACACGAAACTGCCCATGTGGAATTTTTAAAAGCTGGATTGGAAGGTGCCGGAGTGGAACCAGTATTTAAGCCCGAATTTGACTATACGGCCGATGGTGCCTTTGCACCTTTTGATACGTCCAATCCTGATGCTTACCTGCAATTATTAACACTAGCACAAGCTTTTGAAGATACGGGAGTCAGGGCTTATAAGGGGCAAGCTGGAAACTTACAAGGAACCCCGTTTTTAATGCCGGCATTACGAATACATTCTGTGGAAGCCAGGCATGCTGCTGAGGTAAGACGTCTAAGGGCCGGTTTTTTGGATATTTCACTTGATGAGGATGCTCTTCCCTGGATAACTTTAGACAATAGAGGCCCGGGTATGCCACCAATTACACAACCTGTTTACGATGGTGAAGAAGAGGTAGTTCAAGGCGGTGTTAATCTTGTCGAACTAACAGAATTTGGAGCAGTTGAGGTTTCACAATCTTATGATGAACCTCTTGCTACTCAGGAAGTTCTTCAAATAATTGCACCGTTCCTGGGATGCAAGGAATAATTTTACATTTTGGATATTCCTCCAAAAAAATGCTTTTCTTAGTTGAAAAGCATTTTTTTTAATATTACGGTCAGGCATATTATTGCCTTTCCTTCTTAGTTTTATAGATTGAAGATTCTTTCTTTGTTGGTTTAAGGTGCATCGTAATCAATTAAAATCTCCAGTAATTGTATCGCTGCCTCACTAATTTTTGTTCCGGGTCCAAATACAGCAACGGCTCCGGATTCAAAAAGGAACTGGTAATCCTGTGAAGGGATCACCCCACCCACAATGACCATAATATCTTCTCTTCCGTGTTTTTTCAATTCTTCAATTACCTGGGGTACCAGTGTTTTATGTCCTGCAGCCAGGGAAGATACGCCCAGAATATGCACATCATTTTCCACTGCCTGTTTCGCTGCTTCTGCCGGAGTCTGGAAGAGTGGACCAATATCCACATCAAATCCCAAATCGGCATATCCTGTAGCAACCACTTTCGCTCCACGATCATGCCCATCCTGACCCATTTTAGCGATCATGATGCGGGGACGGCGGCCATCCTGTTCTGCAAATTTATCTGCCAGTTCCCTGGCTTTTTTAAAGGAAGTATTGTCTTTCATCTCTTTTGAATAAACGCCGCTGAAGGATTGAATTTTCGCTTTATACCTTCCATAAACTTCTTCCAAAGCATCGCTAATCTCTCCTAAGGTAGCTCTTTCCCTTGCAGCAACTACAGCCAATTCCAGTAAATTCCCGTCTTTATTTTTAGCAGCTTCGGTTAAGGATTTAAGAGCATTTTTAACCTTAAGAGCATCGCGCTCTTTTTTTACTCTTTCCAGTCTTTCTACCTGTTGAATACGTACTGTTTGGTTGTCCACCTCCAAAGTAACCAAAGGATCCTCTTTTTCAAGACGATACTTATTATTGCCTACAATGATATCTGTTTCACTGTCTATCCTGGCTTGCTTCTTTGCTGCGGCCTCTTCTATCCGCATTTTTGGAATTCCGGACTCAATGGCTTTTGTCATCCCGCCTAATTCTTCCACTTCCTCTATCAGTTTCCAGGCTTTTTGAGCGATTTGGTGAGTAAGACTTTCTACATAATAACTACCTGCCCAAGGGTCGACGGTTTTGGTTATTTTTGTTTCCTGCTGAAGGAATAACTGGGTATTTCTCGCGATCCTGGCAGAGAAATCTGTAGGCAACGCAATGGCTTCATCCAATGCATTGGTATGTAAACTCTGAGTGCCTCCAAAAGCAGCTGCGGCCGCTTCAATGCAGGTTCTTGCAACATTGTTAAAGGGGTCCTGCTCTGTCAGGCTCCAGCCACTGGTTTGAGAATGTGTTCTTAGAGCCAGGGATTTTTCGCTTTTTGGATTAAACTGCTTTACCAGTTTCGCCCATAACATCCTGGCAGCCCGCATTTTTGCGATTTCCATAAAATGGTTCATCCCAATTCCCCAGAAAAAGGATAGGCGGGGAGCGAAAGAATCTATGTCCATTCCTGCTCCCAGTCCTTTTCTTATATATTCCAATCCGTCTGCCAGCGTATATGCAAGCTCAATATCGGCCGTAGCGCCTGCCTCCTGCATGTGATATCCCGAAATACTGATGCTGTTAAATTTGGGCATATTTTTAGAACTGTACTCAAAAATATCAGAAATGATCTTCATAGAAGGAGTAGGAGGGTAGATGTAGGTATTGCGTACCATAAATTCCTTCAAAATATCGTTTTGAATCGTTCCTGAAAGCAGTTCGGGTTTTACGCCCTGTTCTTCTGCGGCGACGATGTAAAAAGCCATAATTGGCAAAACGGCTCCATTCATTGTCATAGAAACCGACATTTTATCCAGCGGGATTTTGTCAAAGAGGATCTTCATATCTTCCACGGTATCTATGGCAACTCCTGCTTTTCCAACATCTCCCACAACCCTGTCGTGGTCGCTGTCATAGCCGCGGTGTGTTGGAAGATCAAAAGCGACCGATAATCCCTTTTGCCCGGCAGCAAGATTTCTTCTATAAAATGCATTGCTTTCTTCTGCGGTAGAAAATCCAGCATATTGGCGAATTGTCCAGGGACGAATCACGTACATCGTGCTGTAAGGACCCCGCAGATACGGCGCGATTCCGGCAGCAAAATTTAAATGCCCAGCATCTTTTATATCTTCTTCGGAATAAACCTTTTTAAGGTCAATTTCTTCAGCAGTTTCAAAATTTTTATCTGCTTTTTGTTCTTCAGATTTTATTGAAACCGATTTCTTTAACGTGATATTTTGTAGGTTCTTTCGTGACATTTGTGCTAAATTCTTCAGCTGAACTTATTCAGCATTATTTAATCCCTCATTGAGGGTTTAATTCTTCAACGCCCGCCCGTTCGGATTTCATCGAAGTTCTGGATATTTCTTCTTTTAAATTACCGTGTGACTTTTTCCGGGGGAACTGATTCTTTAAAATATAAACTCACTCTTTTTTTAAACGTTCCTGTTCCATTCCTTCTGCCAAACGCCTTTCTAATATAGGCTGGATCAAAGTTTTTCTCGGATTCATTTTCAGAAAAGGATATAGTTCCAGATCATTTTTCATCCTGTCTTCAGGATTTTCAAATTTATTGGTCCCAATAAGAACCAATTCCCCATTATTGAATAGTTCCTGTTCCTTTTGGGCGCTTTCCGATATTTTTTTCTGAATAATCCCTTCCTTTAATTGTTTTAAAAACCCTCCGCCGGCTTCGATCTCCTTAAAAATTTCTAGCGCTTTTCCTGCAAACTGATTTGTAAGACTCTCAATGTAGTAGGAACCTTCAGCGGCATTGGAAACTTTATCGAGGTAACTTTCGTTCTTTAAAACCAAAAGTTGATTCCGGGCGATCCTGTCACCAAACTCATTGTTTTTATGAAAAACAGCATCGTAAGGGGAATTGTAAACGGTATTTGCACCTCCCAGGATTGCACTCATACTTTGTGTGGTGGTACGCAGGAGATTCACATTGTAATCATACAGTGTTTTATCCCGTTTTGTTGGTTGCGCCAGAATTTGACAGTTCCCCTGAAAATTGTATTCCGAGGTTAGACTTGCATATAGAATTCTTAAAGCCCGGATTTTGGCAATCTCGAAAAAATAATTGCTGCCTTCAGAGATCAGGAATTGTATTTCAGGATCTTTTTTGATCTTTTCAGAGTTGGAAATATGATTTAAATATTCATTTGCATGTGCCAAAGAATACGCCAATTCCTGCGGAATAGTTGCTCCTGCATTTTGATACAAGGTAGCATCTACGCTTAAAATCGATTTAAAGGGATCTCCTCCGGCAAGGATTGCAGTCAAGATGGTATGATCTTTTTCCAGATTGAAGTACCAATTTCCGGATCGGGCCAGGTTTCCAACGATATCCACCTGAGGCACGATTTGGTGATTTTTTCCTGAAAGAAAGGTATTTAAGTTCTTGAAGAACTTTTCAGAAAGGAATTCCAGCCCAAGATAAACCGGAACTTTTTCAAGATCCAGATCCTGAAATAATATTTTAAAATCAACTTTTTCTGAAGGAAGAATGAACCAAAGGCTTTCCGCGCCTTTTTTGAGGACTTCCTGAGCTGTATGATTGCTTTTTTCTTCAGAAACCACATAGACCTTTTCGCAGATTGCCCAGTTTTTTGGAGAAATACTTTTGGGGGTTTCAAAAATATCCTCGGAATTATAAAAAGGTTTTACATTAATTCCATCCCGACTTTTATAAACCAACTTTTCATTATAATCGGCTCCTTTTAATTCAAATTGTATTTTTTGTTTCCACTCTTTGGCGGAAACTTCTTCAAATTCCTGAAATAGGCTTTGACTCATTTTCTTATAATTTTGAATGAAAAAATTGAAAAGGAAAAAGATTTCTACCGCTTAATCAATTGTGTCATATTGAATAATAAAAATATCTTCATTCGCTCTTTTCATATAATAATGCTGCCTGGCGTAACTTTCCAATTCAAACGAATCGTTCAATTTATTTATAGTAGCGCCGTCCTTGGCAATTTCTTTTTGGTAATATTCTTTATTTTCCTGCAATTCGTTAACCTCCTGATCCAATTCGTGATGTGTTAACCAGGAATTACTATCTAAAAAGAACATCCAGAATGCGAAAATTAACAACAGTAAAACATACCGGTTGCTTACAATTTTAAACCATCTTTTTTGCCGGAGCTCTTTTAGCTTCATTAGATAAAAATTTATAGTCTTTTAATATGTTTTAAAAAAGCTGAATTTATTATTACCAACATTTTTTAAAGATACAAAATTAAGCCAATCTGTCCTTTATAATAGTTTGAACAATATCCACTGCTACAGTGTTATGACGGTTGGTAGGTATAATGATATCTGCAAATTCCTTTGTAGGTTCAATAAACTGCTGATGCATAGGTTTAAGGGTGGTTTGGTAACGCCATAGAACCTCATTGAGATCTCTTCCCCGTTCGTTAATATCTCTTTTTAGTCTTCGTATCATGCGCTCATCACTATCCGCATGAACAAAGATTTTAATATCGAACATTTCGCGTATATCTGTATGAGTAAGAATTAAAATTCCCTCCACGATGATGACTTTCCTTGGATGGATGGTTCTGGTTTCTTTTGTGCGATTATGTTCCTGAAAGGAATATACTGGTTCCTCGATAGAATTCCCTGCTTTTAATTCTTTTAAATGAGCTACCAAGAGATCAAAATCTATCGATTTTGGGTGGTCAAAATTGATCTTTTTTCGTTCTCCCATACTCAAATGGCTGGTATCCTGATAATAGGAGTCCTGAGATATTACATCTACTTCCTCATTTTTCATTTCATCCATTATTTGTCTTACCACGGTAGTTTTTCCACTTCCGGTTCCACCGGCAATTCCAATAATCAACATATTTTAATTTTTTTTGGCAAAGTTAATTATTCCAGTTGAATGCAGTAGAATTGATTTTTTATTTGAATAATTATTTTGACTTAAAATTTAGAATCCAAGGTGCTGGATCCGGTATTTTTGAAGATCTACTGTTTAGATATTTTATAAGAGGCTGCTTTTTTATTCACAATTTCCTGCCTTGTCTGGGGTGAACAGTCCTATAATAGATTTGATTTTAGGCATTAAAATATAGGATGCTTTAATAGAGATTCATCTGGAAATTCCATGTAATGTACTGTCAAGCAAATACTTAATAAGGAGAATTTGGTTTTTAAAAAAATGGGAGAAAAGTATAATTTTATTTCTCTATTGCCTTTACTTCTTCAAGGGTTACAGGTTTTTTACTTGAATTGCTCCAGGAGTTCATCACGTAATTCATCACATCTGCAACTTCCTGGTCGGTAAGTCCAAGAGGGGCCATAGCCATATTGTACTTCTCTCCATTGACCTCAATTGGACCTTGTAAACCATGTTTTACAGCACGAATACTTTCTTTGCGTTTTTCAGTTAGCCAGTTAGATCCGTCCAGGGGTGGAAATGTCCCTGTTATTCCCTTCCCATCGGCAAGGTGACAGGTTATACAAAAATCTAGGTAAACATCTTTCCCGCGTTTGTAACTTTCGCTATCTTGAATTTCCGGAACCTGTGCTATGCTGTTTTCTTCCAAAGAAGTATAGGCCATAGGATTATTTGATTTTTCCGATTTACAACCTAAAAGGCAAGCAAATACTATAAAACTAACAATTAATCTCATTCTTGAGTTTTTGTGATTTCTTTTTCTACCAGTTTTACGATGCCTTTTTGCTCCACAGATACATAAATAGTTCCATCAGGACCTTCTTTCACATCTCTAATTCGACCAATTCCTTCCAGTAATTTCTCTCTTCTTTTTACTTCTTTGTTATCCAGTACATCGTGTTCCAGATATTGAAATTTCAAGGAACCAACGAGAAGATTTCCCTGAAGGGATGGATATTTATTAGTACTTACAAATGCCATTCCGCTTGGTGCTATTGAAGGCAGCCAATAGTGGAGAGGATCTTCCATTCCCGGTTTGCTGGTCTCATCTGTAATAGCGCCTCCACCATAATTTTCACCATAGGTAACAACAGGCCAACCATAATTAGCGCCTTTTTTAATAATATTAATCTCATCACCACCTTGTGGACCATGTTCGTGAACCCAAACTTCTCCGGACTCCGGGTGAAGGATCATCCCCTGAGGGTTCCTGTGGCCATAACTGTAGATAGCTTGCTTGGCATTTGGTTCCCCTACAAAAGGGTTATCCTGAGGGATACTACCATCATCATTAATTCTGTAAATTTTACCGCCATCCCGGGTGATATCCTGTGGATTTTCATCCCTTGCTCCACGGTCTCCAATAGAAAAATATAAATATCCATCCTTGTCAAAAACCATTCGGGAACCAAAATGTTGTCCTTTGGTAGTATTAGGGGTCGCTTTGTACAATACCTCTTTGTTTGTGAATTGTGTTCCGTTAAGTTTTGCACGCATAACGGCGGTATTTCCGCCTTCACCATCACCTTCAGAAGATGAATAGCTCATATAGATCCATCCATTTTCCTCATAATTGGGATGCAGAACGATGTCTAATAAGCCACCCTGTCCGCGTTGATATACTTCAGGACCTCCGGTAAGCTGTTGTTTTTCTCCGTTCTTAAAATGGATGATCTCTCCGCCTTTTTCTGTAATGATCATACTTCCATCGGGAAGAAAGGTCATTCCCCAGGCAATTTCAAGGCCATCTACAACCATTTCATAATCTATGGAGGTTTTTGGAGTTTCAATACTTGTATCTTTTTGACCACAGGCAGAAAATGACATTATTGCCGCGCTTAAGAGTAAAAATAAATTTGATTTCATAAGTAGATATTTATTGTTTTTTATGTTCTCCCAATAGCTATTGGGAGCAATTCGCACAACTTCATCGGTGTTTGTACCCCACTTCGCGTTATGCTTATTTTATATTTATATATTTATTGTTTTTTAATGGTAATATTTAATTCGCATAGCTTCATAGGTGTTTTTGCCGTGTTTCCGTTCTGCTCATTTCATAGGTATTTAAATTAGGGCAAAAGATAAATAAAAAAGCACAAAAAGCTCCAAAATATATGTTAACAGGGAATTTCAAAATTTTTCTTTGGTTAATAGTTGGTATTCGATGAATTCACTTATATTTGCAGCCGCTTAGGTTTTAAGTTAAGCGATCTATTTCTTACTCAATTTTGGAATTAGAAATTTATTATTGAAAATTACACCTCGGGGTGTAGCGTAGCCCGGTTATCGCGCCTGCTTTGGGAGCAGGAGGCCGCAGGTTCGAATCCTGCCACCCCGACAAAGTTAAGCCCTGCACGAAAGTGCGGGGCTTTTTAGTTTAACATTGCCGGAAGCTTGCTTCTGGGTAAGGGTTAAACTAAAAAGCACGCAGGCGATAGCCTGTAAGGCCCAACTTTAGTCATCACCCTCAGGATCACCGACCAACGGGAGGTAATCCTGCCACCCCGACGAAGTTAAGCCCTGCACGATAGTGCGGGGCTTTTTTGTTGTTCCCGGTGTGAGATTGCGAATCCACTTTTCGAATCCTTTTTTGATATCTTTTTATAAGATTTATATTTTTCAGATCATCCTAATTATCCAGAATAATTTACAAATTCCGAAAGGCAAGGGTATACTTTACAAATACTTCTGGAATGTCCATCTAATTTGGGGTTTAGGAGATTTAATAAATTTTCTATTGCTAATACTGATTAAAGATCTTTAAACTGTCTAAAATATATAGTAGCACAGTGAGATAACTTTGGTGAATATCTTAGAAGTTGTCTTCAAAATATTGAAATCCGTCGATAATATCAAGATAAACTCCGTCAAAGCACGAATCAAGTATTTTACTTAAGTAAGCATTTTCACTTGCGTAGATAATTTTCTTCCATTCTTCGTTCCAGTATGTTACTTTAAAATTCCCTTCCCAATCAGGATTTTCTTCAACAATCCATTCCGGATAATTTAATTCCCAGGAGTTTTTCCAGTAATAACGGTAATCTTCGGCTTCGCCAATAGACATATAAGCGATAACAAGCCTACTACAACCATTTTTCTTCAGCTTTAATTGCCGAATTTCTTCTTTAGTAAAAGCTTTTCCTTCAAAAAAAAGATCCAGGATAATTATATCGTAATTCGTGATTTTCAGTTCAGAAATAAGATCCTGTTTGGAAGAATATTCAGAAAAATTTATCAGGTATAAGAAATTTTGAGCTTCAGAAAGAGTAGTGATATTAGATCTATTTTCTTTGTAAACCGGGTAGTTTGGGATTTGATTTAAATCTCGTGTTGGTGCTGCAAAAGATATAAAATCGCTCTCTTCATTAAGCTTGTAAGAAGTATTTATCAAATTAAGGGAAGAGCAGTAATCTGTAACTAAAACCTCTTTTCCTTTACTTTTTGCAAGATGTAGATAGGTGCTTAGATAAAGATTATCCGAAAAAGGGGTTGTATCATTCATTTTAGGATAGCCAAAGAAAAGGTCTTCCTGTGCTAAGGCGTCTATCGCGTCTAAATAATCTAAAGCAAACAGTTTTTGATTTGAAGTATTTTTAAGTATAAGCTCCACACCATTTTGCGGAATGACTATAAAATTGGGGTTTTTTGCTTTTGCGGTTTTGCTTATATCAATAACAAAATCTCGCATTTCCTTTCGGTAATTTTTATTTTCCATTTTCTGAGCCGTGTTTTCAAAACAGGAAAAAAGAAAGCAGCAAAAGATAGCAGTGCTTATGTTGTATAAATTCATGTGATACAAATTGAAAGTATTCTACTCAGGGACTTGGGAAATAAACCGAAAAATTTTATAATTATACCCGAAAAAATAATAAAAAGTACATTTTTTTAACGGAGTAAATATACGTGAAAAAAGATAACGTCAAATGCTTTGCACCTGCTTCAGTGCCAAAAAAGTTTTATCTGAAACCCTATGTCATTACTGATGAAAAAATTAGCACAACTAAACACGAAATTTTTGCCTGTATGTTGCTTATTAACTTTTTTTTAATATATTTTTACCGAAACCTAATTTAAATGGCAAAGCCCTCAGTTCTGCTTATTTTGGAAGGCACCTATCCCTACAATGGTGGCGGCGTATCAACCTGGGCCCATCACCTATGCAATAAGGTAAACAATGTTGATTTTAAGTTATATTCCTTAAACGCTTCTTTTGAGGATGAACCAAGATATGAACTTAGTAAGAATATTACCGAAGTTATACAAGTACCCCTTTGGACACCAGATGAGCCATATGATTATATTAGTTATGGAGAGGAATATTATAAAACTGTTGCTAAAAAGGAGTGGACAAATGACGAGATAGTTGCCCAAAAGTTTATCCCGATTTTTAGAAGCTTACTAGAATTTATTTATAGTGATGACCAGGAGATAGAGGATCTGGATATAATTTTTCATCAATTATGGTTTTACTTTGAAGATTATGATTACAAAGATACCATGAGAAATAGGCACGTGTGGACCACTTATAGGGATACCCTGTCTAAATTTATTATAGGAGAACGCAACCCCGATGCCTCCTTAATAGATATTACTATAGGATTGCGTTGGATTTACAGGTTTTTAATCCCCCTTTCAATTGTGAATATTCCTAAAGTTGATGTCGTACACTTAACTCTAAGTGGTTTTCCTGTTATCCCGGCACTTATTGCTAATTTCAAGCATGACACTAAAATTATGCTTACAGAGCATGGTGTTTTTATTCGGGAAAGGCTATTGGCCATTAGCAACTCAGAATACCCATATTTCTTAAAAAGCTTATTAATAAAGTTTTCTGAAGCTATTGCACGTTTGGCTTATTACAAAGCTGACGTTATTGTGTCGGTAACCACATTCAACCAAAAATGGGAAAAATGGTATGGTGCAGATCCTGACAAATTTAAAATTATATACAACGGCATAGATCCAGATGTTTTTAAACCTGGCCCAAAACCTGCGCATTTAAAAGATATCCCTACGGTTGTAGCAGTGGCAAGAGTATTTGAACTTAAAGATATTTTTACCATGATAGGCTCCTGTGCAGTGGTAAAAAAGACAATCCCAAATGTGCAATATTTGGTTTATGGAGATAATCAGGCAGTTCCAGAATATACAAATGAATGTCTGGACCTTATAGACGAATTAGGTTTACAGGAAAACTTCAAATTTATGGGGCCAAGAAAAGATCCTCAAAATATTTTCCTGGAAGGAGATCTTTCTATTTTAACTTCTATTTCTGAAGGTTTTCCTTATACGGTTATTGAGTCTATGGGTTGCGGTATTCCCGTAGTTTCAACTGAGGTTGGTGGTGTTAAGGAAGCCCTAGATGAAAGCTGTGGATTTACATGTAAACCAAAAGATACCGAGGGAATTGGAAATGCCGTTACCAAGTTGCTTTTAGATAAAGATTTACGAAAAAGTATGGGGAAAAATGCCCGGGAAAGGGTTTTAAAAAACTTTACTTTAAACAAATTCGTAAGTGAATATGAAACTGTTTATAATAATTTAATGGAAAGCAAGAAAGCTAACCAAAAATTAGCCAAAGTCGAAGATTAATCAAAAAAATGAATAGCTCCCAAATCAAAGCCATTGCAAAACTAATTGTTGCGGTTAAAGAACGTAACGGCAAACCGGTTAACGTTTATGTAGTAGCAGCAACCATAGAATCTTTTGGTATTAGGGAAAAAGATATAAAAGAAGATTACGGTTTTGAAAGTATTATTCATTTATCAGAATATATCTATAAAGCTTGTGGTTTTGTAGCCCTTGCAAACCTTAAAAATAATAACCAGCGTATTGCCGAGGCAAAGACCTATAAAAGGCTTGCGCTAAACGATTATATTACTACCAAAAATACCAGAAGATTTATTGCAGATTACAGCTCAGGTCTCATTCATTTATTTCCAATTTTTTTACAGGTATTTGCTATTATATTGTTTGGTTTTTCACTCTGGACATATTCAAGGTTTAATAATTTGCAGTCTACCGCTGTGGTACTGGGAGTAATTCTGGGTTTCATATTAAGCGGTGGTTTTATTCAGGTAATAGGGAAACAGGTTTCTTACTATTGGTATAACAAAGATTACCATATGGCTAGTTATTCAACCAAAAAAATCATTAAAAATGGCACCCTTGCTATCATAGGTTTTTTTGTGTTTTCTATTGTAATTAATTTTATTTTTCCACTATATAGTTTCCTTTTTGTTTTAATAAGCTTTTCCTATGCGCTTCTTGTCGGTTTTTTATTACTTGTATTAGCGCCTCTTTATGCCTTGAAGCAGAGATGGATGCTTTCTGTAAGCATTTTCGTTGGTACGACATTAGCGCTTATACTTCATTTTAATACTGATTTGCATCCTTATTTTATTCATTGGATTGGAATACTTACAGCTTCACTAATTTCAGTAGGATATATTTATATGTTTTTTAGATATAAACTGAAACAAAATGTTGCTGTTAAAAAGCAACCTAAGGTAATGTTATCGTTATATCGAAATTTCAATTACTTTCTTTACGGTACATTTATTTTCCTTTTTGTTTTTTTAGATAGAATTGTTGCGTGGTCTTCCACTTCAAACAGGGAGATACCATATGTAATTTATTATGAAAAAGATTATGAAATTGGGATGGATCTCGCCATTTTAATTTTCTTCCTGCTTGGAGGGGTTATGGAATATGCAATTCATTCTTATATAAGACATATGGATTTTCACCAGTTAGAAATAAAGTATTCTGAATATTATAATTTCAATAAAAAGATGAAAAGGATGTACGTTAAACACTTGCGTCTGTTAGGCGTTAGTGCGTTTATTATCGCGATCTTTTTATATTTTTTAATTACTCAACCCTGGGGCTATACATCGGGATTTGAAGAAATTCTTAGTCCCTTAAGCATTAAAGTATGTATCTTGGGAAGTATTGGTTATTTATTCCTAAGCCTGGGAATGCTTAACGTACTATATCTTTATACCCTTGGTCGACATAGAAAACCTTTGGTGGCCATAGTTATTGCTTTCCTGGTTAACTTAGTTATAGGTATTCCTGCAAGCAGGTGGATTGGTTATGAATATAGTGTTATAGGAATGCTTATCGGTTCCATTGTATTTATGGTTTTAACCACAAGAGCAACCAATCATTTCTTTAAAAACCTAGATTATTATTATTATGCATCTTATTAATTTTTTTATGATTGTAGGCACATTTTGTCTGAACGCCCCCCAAGTTGTGGCCCAAAAGACGGTTGATGAAAAGCAGGTGCTTTTCACGTACGGCGATTTTTATCCGGAAGATGTTTCTAATTATGCGATTTTGGTAATTGAAAGCGCACATTTTGATAGTCAAGATATCGCGGTTTTAAAACAACAAAATGCTAAGGTTTTAGGCTATGTAAGCATGGGAGAGGTAAATGAAGCAGCGGCTCATTATCCAGAATTAAAAGAAGTTACCCTGGGCAAAAATGAAATTTGGAATAGTCATATACTGAACATTGAAAATATAAAAACCCAAAAAACGCTCTTGGAAATTTTTAATTTTAATATGGAAAAAGGCCTTGATGGCATGTTTCTGGATAATATTGATAATTATACTGAATTTGGACCTACCCCAGAAAAAAAAGAAGCGCTTCTCGATTTTTTGGAAGTATTAAAAGTAACGTTCCCCAACATTTACTTAATGCAAAACTCAGGAATTTCTATCATAAAAGATACATATCCATATATAGATGCTATAGCAAAGGAAAGCATAGCCACGGATTACGATTTTAAGAATAAGAAATACAAATTACGAGATGAAGAGATTTTTACCAGGGTCTTAAGTGAGCTTAAACAGGTTACTAAAGATTTTGAGGTTCCAGTTGTTTTAATTGAATATGCCGATACCCCAGAATTAAAAGTGGCAATTAAAAAAAGGTTAGAAGTTACCACTTGGCCATATTTTATAGGGAAGATTGAGTTGCAAAAAATTCCTGATACAAACTAAAGCTATATATGTTTTTAGAGCCCTACCTACTCTCCGGTCCTTTAAGGATAATTTTTTTATTTGCATTAACCCTGTTTATAAATAGATTAATTTCTACTAAAATTTCTGCACTAACAGCATTAAATTTTTTAATTCCTGTAATTACCCTGGTACTTTCCTCTGTGTTAGTTGGAAGTTTTATTTTGGTTTTAACTTATACCTTTGATCTTTTTGTTGTAATTAGCATTGCTATTACGCTTATTATCCTAACTTTTATGAAACTGGATTTTACCAGACCCATAAAAGATCAGGTACAAAGAATCTATTCCCGCACCATTCTATATGTTACCATTAAACTTGAGAAACGGAAGAGTTTTTTAGACAAGGACAATTTTATTAAGCCCACATATAAAAACAAAGATCAGGGATTATCCCGATACCATAAAAATTGGCAATTAGCTATTGGCTTTTCGTTACCGGTAATAACATACATTTCAAGAAATTCACTTTTCAACCAAGATATATACACCCTCTCATCAAGTTGGTTCAAAGATCTTGACATCATAAATGGAATTTCTAACAATCAATGGTTCTTTCAGGCTGGTGAAATGATGGGAGATTATTTGCTTATAAATCTCTATTCTAAAATTACCAACATAACTTACGCTGAGGCGTTACAAACATTTGGTGTTTTAGAATCTGCTTTACTTTCTTTAATAATATATTGGGTTGTTTTTAAAATTTCAAAAAAACATTCTTCCGGGATAATTTCGGGTTTAAGTTTTGCCTTGCTATATTCATTTCTGCCATTTAATATAGAATTGCTGGCAGAACATAAATCGGTTTTTACTGCCTTAGTTATTGCTTTACCTACCATGTTTTTCTGTATTTATCCACAAAGTTTTCGTTTTACTAATAAATTCAATTTCAGCTGGATAATAGTATTATTCAGTGCTGTATTAATGATTGATCTATTTGTAGGTGTTTTACTAGTATTCCCATTTTTACTGCTTGTTCTATTTTTCAAGTTCCGGCATAATCTAAAACAAAGTTTGCAAACATTATTTGCTTACCTGGTTTCGGTAGTTTTAATAGGAAGTATTTATGGTATTGCAGCATTGATTAAAGGTGAGGATTTTATTGCTTTTATAGTTTCTAATCTTTATTCTTTCGATGCCTATACCTATAATCCAAATTTGGTAATTCCATTTAGTGAGCTTATGTATTATTACCAGATAACCGGCGTTTTCTTTTTGCTTATCACCGTTTTTAATTTTATTAGAAAGCCGCTTAAATGGATTTCTACCATCGTTTTTCTTACCTTCATAAATCTTTTATTCGGCGTTTATCAGTTAAATGAAGCTGTGGTAGATAGGGATATATTAAGTCAGGTACTTTGCATATTTCTTCCCATATTCTTCGGAATTGTACTACACATTATAATTGATTCCCTTTCATTCTTCAATCTCGCGCCTAGACGCGCGATAGCTTTAGAAGTGAGTATGGGTGCTTTAGTTATTACTGCTTTAGTATTTTTAACATTTACTCCCGCCACTAAACTTAATTATGAAAACGATAAAACGAAGAACCTAATCTTTGAGGTGTATTCTAAAATACAATCACGGAATTTACCTTATTCTTATGCTGTGGTAAATTCTTCGCAATATTCTAGTTTTAGTAAAAACAGTCATTATTATTATGGCTACGATTATTTTAACAATAATTATATCTCACGTGACCGACTTTTCAATAGGCATAAAGATGATGCACAATACCTTAGTAATAATCCAAATGTTATCCTACCTCAGGCTTTGTTTGTCTTTATTTATACCAATTCTGAAAAAACCAATTCAATGAAGAAGCAATTATTCAAAAATCAGCAAGATCTAACGCTTCAAAGGATAAATCTTTTAATATCAAAAGGAAGGGATGTGGTACTTTATTACCAAAATAAGGATCTAGACGTCTACCAAATAGTAAATAAAAAAGGTTCCAGTAATATTAATGAACTACTATTTCAATGAAAATTATTTTACCCAAAAAAATCCTGAAGTTTATTTTTTTATTCTTGTGTTTTCTCACAGTTGCAAGCTGTGAATTAGATACGATAAATAAGAAAATAACAGGAGATAACCCCGAGGTATTATATGATGAAAACAGCAACATGCCTTGGGTATCCTATATTTATGAACCCGGAGATGTTTTAAATGAAAAAAACAAGAATAACGTTAGGAAAGCCCTTAACTATGCTAAGATCCCCTATGGAGAGATTAATCTTAATGAATTTAACAGGGAGCAAGCCGTGCCGAATTCAGTTAAGGTGATAGTAATTTACAATCTTGCCTCTTTGAATGAGCCTGCAATGAATTTTCTTTTAAATTTTGTTTCTAATGGTGGGCACATATTCATCCCCACAGTCGGAGCTAACAAAAAGTTCGGGTTTTTAGCGGGAGTTAAAGGAGATGCAAATTACGAGATTGATACAATTTCGCAGGGTTATAAGTTCAAAATAAATTTTCTTCCAGCCCTTAAGGACAAGTCATATAAAAACCTTACTAAACACTATGGACTGAAAGCTGAAAATTTCAAGAAAGATATCAAAGTTTTAGCCACTTCAATTACTGAGGAAAACTACCCTTTAATAATAAAAAACGAAATAGGTAAAGGTTCGGTAATTGCCATAAATACCGAGCAATTTTCTGAAAAACAAGAAAGAGGATTATTCTTTGCTGCTATTCTGCAGGGTTTAGAGGGTGTACCTTATCCCATTGCAAATGCATCAAGTATAATGTTAGATGATTTTCCGGCACCACTCTACAATTCTAAAATGGAACCAGTACAATCAGAAATGGGAATTACTCAGGCAAAATTTTATACCGAAGTTTGGTGGAAAGACATGCTTAAACTGGCAAAAAAGTATGACATACATTACTCGGCTTATGTATGTTTTGATTATTCTAACCAAACCTCACCTCCATTTAATTTTCCCGAGTGGGAGCAGTCTGTCATAAAAGGTTCCAATGTTGGAAATGCGGCTGACAGGCTTATGATAGACTTTGAGAAATCTTCACATGAAGTGGCACTGCACGGTTATAATCACGCTTCCCTTACACTTGAAGAGTGGCCGAATAAGAACTATATGGCTTTAAGTCTTGAATCGGTTAAAAAGCGATGGTCAGCATTACGTTATGGCACACTACCAGTATCCTATGTTCCGCCTTCTAATATTATAGATAGTATTGGTTTTATTGCACTAGAAGAAAATATTCCAAGTATTGTTTACAACGCAAGTATTTACCTGGGTGATTTTGAAGAAGGTGGGTACAGAGAATTTGATCCTGAACCACTTAATTATCATTTTTTTAATTTTCCGCGAATTAGTAGCGGGTATGCAATGAGCACGTCGCAAGAATTCAACCAACAATCTTTGTATCTCTTTACCGGTATTTGGACGCATTTTATTCATCCGGACGATATTTATCAGATTCCAGGGGAGGAGCCCCTTTTAAGCGCCGGTGATTATACCTTGAGAAATGCGAACTCTTATGGGTGGAGAGTATCACAGGACGGTTCCCCAGGATTATTTCCAAGATTCGAGAATTATATTAAAAAGGTTAAAGAAACCTTTCCATTGATTCGTTTTTTAAAGGTTTCTGAAGCGGCAAAAATCACAAAAACCTGGAGGGAAATTCCTTATGAATTTACAGAAACCGAAAATAATATCCTGGTAGCCGCCAGTATTGGAAATTCGGCTAAGGGCGAAAACTATTGGTTTTCTTATGTATCAGAAGCAAATAATAAGAATATGGAGCGTTATCTGAAAGATAGCAATACAAACTTTACTAGAACCCCTTTTTTAAACGGATTTCTCTTTAACATCGAAACTAGGGAAAAGGAATTAAGCTTACCTAAGTTTAATGATTATCCAAAAAAAATGCATGCTTCAGTAATACAGGATTACGAATCCTACCTGCTTATAGAACCAAAAGAAATCCTCAGTGATAATGATAACGAAATTTTGGAATTAAAGTCTAGAATTGCACAAACCAAGAAGTTTCAGCGCGAGGTATGGTTGAAATTATTTCAGTATTTGGGCTGGAACGATCGTCAAGACGAGATTTGGCCCTTGCTGGAAAGAAAGTATACCCAGAACAAAACTTCTGTATATATAAATCTATCTGAGGAATTTACCAAGCAAAGCGATTATCCAAATTTAGAAACCAGAAGGCGCTGGATGCTAAGGCAAATAAACATGCATCCTGAAAGTGTTAAACTTAGAAGAGATTTTATAGGTTATTTTGGTAGCGATACTGAGGTGCAACTAAGTGCAGAAGAATTACTAAAATTAATAGAAGATACAAAATTAGGCGAGGAAAGACTTTCTATTTTGTTATTACTAAATGAAAAATATCCGGAAACTGCCTTTAAATTGGTCAAAAACATTATTCCTTGCCGGGAAGATTTCAGGGAGGCGGCTTCTACTATTTCCTGGATTTTTGCAGATGCTCAGGATTATAAAAAAGCTATTTTATGGTCGAAATGTAGCAAAAATATTACAGAAAGTATAGTGGACGATTGGCGGGTTCAATCAGGTGAATATGAGTTTTTAAAAGAACGGAATTTTTCGCTCTATATAGAATATCTTATTGCGGCAAATAATAAGAAGGCGGCACAGGAATTATTGGAAATAAGGGCTTGTACGGAAAACCTAAAATATTTGGCCACCACAATTGCATATACTTATGCCGGGCAAGGAAGTTACAGGAAAGCCTTAGAATGGTCTTTATGCGCAAAAGATTTTCCTTTAGTAGAACGTATGTATTGGTTAAATTCTTTGGGTAATTACAGCGAAATAGAGCGTTTATATACTAATTATTCCGGAGGGAATAATGAAGAAAAACTGACTGTTCAAGAGTTTATGGTCGAATTTTATATGAGCCGTGGGGACATTGTTAATTCCTGGCAAATGGTTTCAGAATTAGGAATTTCAACAAATAACGATCGTTTTAGAAATCAACTAAACAAAGATGTAGTTTATTTAAAACCTGATCAAAAAAGGTTTTTATTAGAAAAGTATCCTATACTTTTTTATCCGGAAGTCGCCGAGCAAATAAAACAAAACCTGAGGATTGCTGAAGGGGATTTTATTAACATTGGTAGCAATACTATTAGTGATAAGTTAGATCTTACATTTTTTGATGCAGAAGCAGTTTATGGGATACGAGATAAAAAATTCAACCAGCATCAATTTGGCGTGAGTCGCGGTGCTGCATATGAGATCCCCTCTCAAATAGAATTAGAAAATAATAGTGACATAAATTTATACGGACTTATTTATAGATTTAAAAACCGGGAAAGAATAGAAAAGTTAAATTATGGTTTTGGTACCAGGTTAGAATTCAGTGATGTGGGCAAAGCTTATTTTCATATACTTGGTAGCGCTTCTTTTGCAAAAGACAGTCTCTACAGTTCATTTCAATTTTTTAGAAAACCGGCCATAACGGGACCCGCGTATCAATTAGATATTTATCAAACCCAATTCAATATTTATGAAGAGCTTCAATTTAAAGAAAAATTTCAGGCTGTTTTTTATTTAGAAGGGAATCATTATAATGATGATGATGTTTTGGATGTGCAGGCGCTTACCAGCTTGTCCATGGATTTCAAGTTGAATAAGAGAGCTAAATTTAGGACTTATACAGAAATTTTTGGAATGTTGGGGAATACCAGCAGGCCGGGCGGATATCCATATTGGACCTTGGATGAAAGGTTTTACGGCGGTTTGGGGATTGCTTATGAATATTCAAATGAAAAGAATTTCTGGAAGGTGAATCTTGATGCAGGATATTTTCTTGATACTTTTTCTGATGAATTTCAACGTTACAGAGGAACTGTTTTATGGCCAATTTCTAAATACCTGCATTTTAATACCCAATTAGAATTTTACACCTTAAAAAACTTTTATTCCAATAGCTTTAGTTTTGGGTTAAAATATTTTCTTAAAGAAAATGATTAGGGTTTCATTTATGCTATTGAATGTTTTTTGAATTTGGTGTTCCCAACGTAGAATTTCTATGAGTAATTTGCATCATTGTTTTCGGATACCTGGTGCTTATTACCTGGACTACTGCTATTTTATTTTTACCTGTGTTTATTTAAGGGTGTATCTTTTAGACTTAATACCAGCACCACAACTTAAATTTTCAGAAAAAATATTTTCTAAAAGCGATACCGATATCCCAGGGTTCCAATAAATTGATTCCCTTGGTTTTCCGGGGTGATATCTTCAAAAAGATATCCTGCTCCCAACTGAAAAATGTGATGGATTCCGAGGTTTTTTTTAATCCCAAAATTGCCGTAATAGGCTTCCAGAGCAGGATTCTCCTGAACCTGTGTGAAGATGGTACGTTCATCCGGAGAAATTCCATTTCCTAATCTCAGGAATAAATAATTATCGGCATTTTTAAAATAGTACCGCACATTTGCCTGGTAATTCTCAACCAGATTACCTTTTCTTTCGGGTCCAATAAAAGTTCTTGCATTTAGGTAAAACTTCCCCTGATATGCTGTAAGACCTATAATTCCTGTCTAATAAGCGTTATCGTTAAAAAACAGCATCCGACCACCTGCTTCTGCTTCAAATACTTTTGCGAAATTGTAAAAAACCGAAGCACTGGTTCGCACGTCGGGGAACATAGTCCCATTAGAAACTCCAATATTTGTAAAAGTATAAAGCCGGTCACTAAAAACCGGATAAGCCTCCAGCTCGTATAAGGTCCCCTGCTGATAACTTCTATCTACATAGTTCACCCGACCAATAACGGCCGTACGGTTAAAATTATGTTGATATTCAGCACTAATGCTATTCCACGAATCATTCCTGGAATAGTCTTCACTGAAATTTATATATTGGTAATTTAATCCTATTTCATCAGAAACAGTTCTATTCAGCAATGTCTGTAAAACATAGCGATCGGCTCCTGAAATTCCCTTAATAGCAATAAGTTCCATCGCAAGGGCCCGTGCTTCTTTACGTTGTTTATCTTTTAAAAGCGCCTGAGCTTTTCTAATATTTAATGAGGTATCTTCGGGATAGACATGGCTAAGCCTATCTATAAAATTAAAAACCTCTGTACTATTCTCGAATTTATTGATCCGTTGATACACCAATGGCTTAACATCCACATACTCCGGAGCTTCTTTTAGTAAATAATCCAGATCGGAATCAGCAGCCTGAAGTTCCTCCAAAGCCCAGAGATTCCGTATCTGTAATATCCGGATATCGTGATATTCTGGGGCGAGTTCAAGTCCGCGTTTGGTAAGTTTTAGGGAGGCAGAATATGCCTCATTTTTATAGGCTTCCAATGCACGTTGGTAAATAATATCCGAATTGGTTTCAGTGATTTCCTGAGCTTCAACCGTAAAAGAAAATATAAAAACTCCTAATAGGCAAAGTATCTTATGATTCATAGTGGGGTTTGAATGATTCGAGTCAAATTTAAATGAATAAATAGATATCTCCCATTTTTCCTGTAGAAGTTTCTGGTTGATTATTTTTTTTACCAAAGTTATCTTTTTGAAGATTTGAATCTGATTTTGAGTTGAAAACTGACTATCGTCATATTGTAATCGGACAATTTTATCTTTTTTTGTATCATAGATAAAACCTAAACCAATGAAAAGTATCAATCAGCTCAGTAAAAATTCAATCTTCAAATTTTATCTGGCACTTGTTTTAATTTTGGTAGTGCTGCTAACGCTTTTTTCCTGCAAGCCCGAGGAAGCGAAAGCTGAAGATATTCGAGTAGAATCAAAGATCCAGGCCCAACTTACTTCTCCTCCCTTTGTTCCTGCGCCTGTTGGAGCAAGAAAGGCTGCAAACCTTGTGGTGGATATGGAAATTATAGAAATGGAGGGAGAAATGACCGGAGGAGTTAAATATGTGTACTGGACATTTGGCGGTACTGTCCCAGGGAGCTTTATTCGCACCAGAGTAGGGGATGAAGTGGAGTTCCATTTAAAAAATCACCCGGACAACAAACTTCCGCATAACATCGATCTTCACGCTGTCACCGGTCCTGGAGGAGGAGCAGAATCTTCTTTCGTTGCTCCAGGCCAGGAAAAGGTGTTTTCTTTTAAAACCTTAAATCCTGGATTGTATGTATACCATTGCGCAACAGCGCCCGTGGGAATGCATATTGCCAATGGGATGTATGGTTTAATCCTGGTAGAACCCAAGGGAGGTTTGCCACCGGTAGACAAGGAATATTATGTGATGCAAGGTGATTTTTATACCGAAGGAGATTATGGAAAACCAGGGCTCCAGGCATTCAGTATGCAAAAAGCAATCGATGAGCATGCAGATTATGTGGTGTTTAACGGTGCCGTAGGAGCCATTAGCGGGGACAATGCTTTAACTGCTGAAGTAGGTGAAACTGTTCGGTTATTTGTTGGGAACGGTGGTCCAAATCTGGTATCTTCCTTTCATTTGATAGGGGAGATCTTTAATAAAGTATATGTTGAAGGAGGGAGTATGGTAAATGAAAATGTTCAAACTACTTTAATTCCTGCCGGAGGTGCCGCTATAGTAGAATTTAAAGTGGAGGTTCCAGGAACATTTATTCTTGTTGATCATTCTATCTTCCGTGCCTTTAATAAAGGTGCCCTTGGAATGCTTAAGGTTGGCGGAGATGAAAATGAGAAGGTATATTCTGGAACCCAATTGGAAAAAACATACTTGCCTGAGGGGAGTGTGATCCAGGCAATGCCTGTGGCCGAAAAGGGTAAAGAACCTCAAAATGTGCCCGATAAAACCCTGGCAGAGCAATTGGTTCACGGAAAACAACTTTATGCCCAAACCTGTTTTGCCTGTCACCAATCTGCAGGACAGGGAATTGCAGGGGCTTTTCCCCCTCTTGCAAAATCAGATTATTTGAATGCAGATGTAGGTAGAAGCATTAATGCTGTTCTTTACGGATTAACCGGGGAAATCACTGTAAATGGTGATAAATATAACTCGGTAATGACCAGCCAAAACCTTACCGACGAGGAAATTGCCGATGTTATGACCTATGTTTATAACAACTGGGGCAACAATAAAACAAAAGTAACTCCTGCGATGGTAAAGGAGCAAAGAAGGTAAATTTTAAAATACACCAGGATGCTCAACTCGAAATTAAATTTAGTATTACTAACAGCTATATGGTTCCTGAGCCAGCAGTTCTTTGCTCAGGAGCAAAAGGAAGACATGGCTTATGTTAAAGGGGGATCCTATATTCCCCTTTACGGAGCCGATTCTGTCTGGGTTAAAGTAGATGATTTTCTTTTGGATCCATATCCGGTGACAAATGCTGAATTTTTAAAGTTCGTACATGAAAACTCTGAATGGAAAAAGTCTGGAATAAAAAAGCTCTTTGCAGATGAACGCTATTTATATAACTGGAAAAGCGATTATTCACTTGGAGAGAATGTTTCTGAAAAGGCGCCGGTAACAAATGTTTCCTGGTTTGCAGCCAAAAGATTCTGTGAGTGCCAGGGAAAAAGATTACCAACTTTAGATGAATGGGAATATGCAGCAATGGCCGATGAAGATACGCCGGATGCCCGAGTGAAGGAAAGTTACAATCAAAAGATACTTTCCTGGTATGAAACTCCAAAAACCTTTGAAAACAATGTTGGAAGCACCTTTAAAAATTACTGGGGTGTGTACGATCTCCATGGACTCGTATGGGAATGGACGCTGGATTTCAACGCCGTGTTGCTTTCCGGAGAATCAAGAAATGACAGTGATACAGACAGGAATTTATTCTGCGGTAGCGGATCAGTAGGCGCGACAGATCTTATGAACTATGCAGCTTTAATGCGGTATGCATTTCGTGGAAGTATTAAAGCACGTTATTCCATTAAAAATCTTGGTTTTAGATGTGCCCGGGATGCTCAAAGTTTATAGAGCTACTAGAAAACGTGAATAACCAATGTAAATTTTGTTCCCTTATTCGGAAAGCCGGGTTAACTGATCCTGAAAATTTCAGGTGAACTTTAAAAAAACATTAAAAATTAACCGATGAAAAAAATAATATATTTCTCTTTGCTAACACTGTTCCTGGTTAGCTCCTGTAAACAATCGGCAAATAAAGAGATCGAGGAGATCGCTCAGGAACGTTCCGAAGGAATTTCTGAAATGTCTGTTTACAACCTACCAGCTACCTGGACCAATCAGGATAATGAAGATATTCAGCTTAAGGATTTGGAGGGAGATGTTTTGGTCATGGTGATGATTTATACTTCCTGTAAAGCTGCCTGTCCCAGGTTGGTTGCCGATATGCGGAATATTGAAGAGAAATTGCCGGATGAGGTCAAAGATGATGTGAAAATGATCTTTGTGAGCATAGATCCTGAAACCGATACTCCAGAACGTTTAAAAGCCTTCGCGAAAGAAAATTTCATGGACCAGGACCCCTGGATATTTTTGAGATCTTCAGAAGAAAATACCCGGGAATTCGCCGCGGTGTTAGCCGTAAATTATAAACAAATTACCCCTTTGGATTTTTCACATTCCAATATTATAAGTGTTTTTAACAGGCAGGGAGAGCTGGTTTTTCAACAAGAAGGACTTGGAGTAAATTCAGATAATACAATTAGAAATATCAAAGAAACCGTAAGTGAAAGGTAATTACTCTTTTAAGTTTTGATTAAGCATCTATTCGAAAGATCCTCTCACACAGGGGAATGATTATTTGGATGTTAATCCTGTTAGCTATCGGGAGTCCGATAAAACAATAATATAAACAGATGAAAAGATATTAATCCTGTTTGTCACTATCCTGGCAGGACTGCCCTCTATTGCACAGGAATTTGATGTTTCCCTTCAACTAAGGCCCGTTTTGAATATAGAAATGGATACAAAACCCTTTTAAATGAGGGACAGGATGCAACTTCATTTGTTTCTCAGCGTTCCAGGTTAAAACTGAATTTTACAAATGAAAAACTTCAGCTTAAATTTTCTGCTCAAAATATCAGGGTTTGGGGAGATGTTCCCACGATGACCGCTACCGATAAAAATGGGATTGCTGTTTTTGAAGCTTTAGGAACTTATTTGGTAAGTCCCGAGCTTAGCTTCAGCTTAGGACGACAGGTATTGTCCTATGACAACCAGCGTATCTTTGGGGAGGTAGATTGGGCTCAACAGGGACAAAGCCACGATGCAGCTCTTTTAACCTGGTTACCCGGCGAAAACCAACAATTGGATCTTGGGTTCGCATTGAATTCAGATAATGAAAACTTGTTCGATACTCCTTACCGGGTAAACAACTACAAAAATATCCAGTTTGCCTGGTATCATCTGGATTTCGACAAATCTAAAATCAGCTTTTTATTGCTGAATACAGGATACGAATTTCCGGTTTCCGAATCTAGGCAGGAATTACAGTATTTGCAAACGGGTGGTTCTTATTACAAATTCAGTAAAAATAATTTATTTGGAGACTTTTATGGATATGCGCAACTAGGAAAGAAGGCCAACAGGGATGTTCAGGCCTGGAATCTTGGAGGAATAATTAACTATAAAATTTCAGAAACCTGGAGTATTGGAGCAGGTGGAGAATATCTTTCGGGAATCGATATGGGAACTACCTCTGAAGATCTCAGGTCGTTTACACCTCTTTTTGGGACCAACCATGCTTTCAATGGACTTATGGATTATTTTTATGTAGGGAATCATCAGAATTCAGTAGGACTAACAGATCTCTACGGGAAATTCACCTATACTTCAGGGAAATTCAATATTTCGGCGATCCCACATGTATTTTCTACCGCAGCCACTATTCACGATACGAGTTTCAATAAAATGGATTCTTACCTGGGAACCGAAATTGATCTCACAGGCAATTACAGGGTAAATGAGATGTTTTCAATAGCGATGGGATACTCGCAAATGTTCGGGACTAAAAGTTTAGAAATTTTAAAAGGAGGAAATTCAAATCAGACTCAGAACTGGGCGTGGCTGGCAGTGAATTTTAATTCGGACTTGTTTTCAACCTCCAGGTAGAACATAAGTTATTGATAAACAATTCTTGGAAATAAAAAAAGGAGGGTGCTATATATTGCACTCTCCTTGATTTTACTGTAATATTTAAAACTAAACTACCTCTTTGGAAGAAGCAATTATGGCCAGGTTGTAAATTACCAGTCCAAACCCAATCTTGTTGACAGCATCACCCAGATTATAAATCACATCCAGGTTCAACCCGCCGAAGATCCCTTCGTACCAACCTGGAGTTCCGGCCATATATCCTACGGGATAAATTGCCCAGCCCACCAAGACAAACCAGCATAACACTTTGTGGGCAGATAGGACAGCCCCTCCTGCTTCCCGGGCAAGTTTTTTGGCTTGTCCAAGCCAGATTTCATAAACGATAGCGAAATAAGCTATCCCTGAAATGAGACCCCATAGCCAGGCATTGTCTCTGTTAATAGCTTCTCCCACGTACCCAGTTACTAGCATCACCACTGAAAAGAGGATCAATCTCCACATGAGAGATTTTTTTGCTCCTGCAACTTTCAGGATAAGGTAAAACTCAACGCACATTAAAGGCACGGTAAGTACCCAATCAACATACCTGAAGAAAGTAGGAGAATCGGCGTACTCTGCCCAATAATCGCGCATGTAGAAATAATGCACTGCGGCAATAAAAGTAATTAGCCCAGATACTAAAATCGATGTTCTCCATTTTTTTTCAAAGGAACCCAACGATAAAAAGAAAAACACTGACGCAGCCAGCATAGCCATACCACTCACGAAAAAAGAAAATCCTACATAGTCTGTAGGATCAAGTTGGGTAATAAGCGAAAAAGAAGAAATAAAATTCATCATAGCAAATAATTTTTATTTTGTTAAACAATTATAGGATAAAGTTAAACAAAAAATTTATTATCTTTATAATAAGTTTTTTAATTTTTTTAATTATTTTAACAATCAGGCATGAAATATGGTAATTATTTAATTGTTGCAACTTTTTTCAGTTTGTGGATGTCTGGATTCTTAACCCAGTCTCAGCAACAAACAATTGCCCTCATACTTATTCTTAGTCTGGGAGTTATTCACGGTGCACATGATATTTTTATTACCAAAAAAATGTTAAAGGAGAAATTTCAATATTTCAGGATACTGGGACTTTATCTTCTTTCTGTGGTTTCCTTTGCCTTACTCTATACATTTAGCCCACCGGTTCTTATGGCTGTATTTGTTTTTTTTAGTGCCTATCACTTTGGAGAGCAACACTGGCTGGATACAGTTGTGAAAAAGGGGATTTTGGAGATAGGTTTTGCGTTTTGTTACGGGCTGGTCATTATAGTTTTACTATTGAGAATTAACTTTTTGGAAACTGAACAAATTTTAAGTGAGATGTCTTCGTTTCAACTCAACAAAAACCTGCTTAATATAATCTTAGGTTTTGCATCCATTGCACTTGTAGTGTCTTCCTGGTTTCTTAAAAGCTCCAGAATTCCAATTAAAAAAAGAATTTTCAGGGAATTGGTCGTCCTCGCGGTTCTTGCTGTTATTTTTAGCCGTTCCTCTTTGGTTTGGGGATTTGCAATTTATTTTGTTATCTGGCATTCAATTCCTTCTATTTTATCTCAGTTAAGGTATATGAACGGCAAGGTGAGCTGGAAAAGCTTTTTTAATTATCTAAAAGATTCTACCTTATACTGGTTGACGGCTTTGACAGGGCTTTTGGTACTATTTTATTTCGCTAGGGGTGAAAAACAAATTTTATTGTCTATTTTTCTCCCTTTCATAGCGGCCCTTACTTTTCCGCACGCTTTAATTATAAGCCATATGTTTAAACGGACACCTAAATAATATTTCACGTTTACGTTCTTCAGGGTTAGCTTGTTATTGAACGGGAAGCAACAAAACTTAATGTGTAGGATATTCATACTTATGTTGTTGCTTCAATTGTAAACCTGGAAAAGTGAGTTAAAAAAAAACTGAGCGAGGGAACATGTTTTCTAAAGGTTCATTCAAAAATGAGAGTTAGGGTGTAAGCCTGTAAAGAATTACAACAAATACCGTAAACAGAAGATTACGAAACCCAAAAATAAAATGCTTCCCAGGATTAGGAATCCATTAAAAAATAGGCGGTCTGAGTTGACTTTGCTTAGGAAATGCACTATAAGATCTTTTTTGTTAGTTTGTTTTTCTTGTGGTTCCATAATGACATCCATATTTTGCAGGTACAAGTATCAGATCCCAACAATGATCAAGAAAGAGACCATAAATTTTCGTCAGCATTCTACATTTTTCCTAAAAACGCATGTTTAGAAAAGGAAATGCTCAGTCCTGAATAATAAAATAATGGGCTACTATCCCTCTATGTTAGAGGGTTATTGTCTTGATAAGAGAATAATTAGGAATTATTAAACGCTGAAATTTTTTGCTACACTTTAGCAATTCCATTATTTAATGCTGGCTTCTCTTTCAATAGATTTTGGCCGCTTTTTCCACAGTGAGTAGAGAAGTTACACAAGGTAACTTAGGGACCCCCTCAATTCGTAAAACCGTGTTTTTACCATGGCTAATTTTTCTCTGTGAGTTGAAGAAAATTTTACTACTTACTCCACTTATTAAACAACTCAATACAATTTAACCTGCAACGGCGAACTTGATGTTTTTGAATACCAGCTAATTAAACAAGATCCAGAAATCAAGGTTTTTTAGTCGGGTTCCTCAACAATAGTTTTGGAACCGGGATGGTTCGTTCTAAGAACACTTAATGCGATAAAGAGAATACCTAAAACCAAAAAGCCACTAAAAACGAATAATGCCAAATAGTAATTTGAGATCATTCCGCTTCCAAAATAAAACATTCCTCCCTGGATAAACAGCAATATTTCGGTTGTTATAAATCCAAGTAGAAACGAACCTGTTCCGTATTTAAGCCAGGTGCATTTTAAATTTACCAACGGACTTTCAAAAAGATAAGCCAATAAAAATCCGCTTATTACCCCTAGCATAAGCAAATGTATAAACCCAATCACGAAGTTTCGAATTTGAGCTGAAAGGGCCGCGATTTCAGGTAGGAGGGATGTACTTTGCATTCCTGTTTTCAAAATCAGGCAAATAAAAGCGAAGCCAATCATCAATTTCGCCAGGCCAGACATTTTAGACCAAAAAAATGTCCATTGAGATTTCATCAACTTGATAAAGATTATTGCAGCAATTAGTTGCAATAGGATTCCAGATGCGTTGATCCATAAAAAAACCGAATGGGAAATATACCAGCTTATTGGCAAAGCCACAGTTAAAATGGTAGCAATTACAAGTAACTTGAAGAACAGTTTGAAATCCTTCGGATTTGTCTTAACCCCCGAAAGGTGAAAAAATTTGAATAGAACTGCTAAAACCGCGAAGAGAAACCATCCATTAAACTGGAAATGTAAAAAGAACTGAATGGCTATATTGTAAAAAGCAGACTGGCTTCCCAGGGTAGCGACTGCAGGACCAAGGCACCAGACACCAATTGTGGAAAGGAGCATAAACAATAGAGAAGCCTTTAACAATAGCCTTTCTGATAATTCTTTTGTACGTAGATCTTTCCACAGCAATTTCACAAAATAATAACTGCAGAAAATATGCAGGGTAGAAAAGCTTATAGAAATAGCCGCATATCCCTGAAAAGGAAAACTTAACATCATTCCAATTACGGCAAATTGTGTAATCCAGAAAAGCCGCGTGTAAATCAGTTTTTTTTCTGGAACAAAATAATAGGTTAGGAAGGCGTAAAGCATTAAATATATCCATCCGAGCATGGCAACATGTGAATGTGCGTGGGTAACATAACGGAAATTGATATCCAGCGTATTTACAAATTGGTACCGCAACAAAAGTCCCAGTAGCGCGGCGATAAGGAAATTGATTAAGGCTGTGAGGATCCAGGATTTCTGCATCAAGCTAAAGTATAAATTATATGCCCGATATCCTTTTTTAGAAATCATTTGTTTCTAATGGATCTCGCATTTAAGTATAAACTAGAGCTACTTTATTTGGGTTTCATTGCAAAGGATGTCTGGGGATAAAAAGCGGAAAAACGAATCCCTTGCATAAGTTCTATACAACCTGCCGCCCCGACTAATCGTACTCAAACGGAAATATAAAAACTATTAATCTATTGACTTTCAGTGTTTTTTTTGTGGGATTATTTGATATGGTATGATTTCGCCTTGTTTAGTGAACACAATTTTGTTGTTAATTCACTATCTCAAAAATACATTTTTGGGTTGATTTGACTTTCGAATTTAAAGCGCTATTGTTTCAATTAAAGACACTAGAAAAGACGAATTTTAATATCTTTTTTACCTCTTCGGTGTTATAATAAACTTTTATAGAACCTTTGTATTCATTAAAAAGTAAAATATCGTTTTGTTGAAAAATGGCATTCTCAGGAAGGTTTTGCGTTAATACCTTGTAATCTTCAAATTCTAATTCTACAATGGCATTATCTGGAAAAAGCCAGGCTTCCTTGGTGAATTCACAAGTTTATTCCAGCATCTCAATAAGAGAACCAGAATGTTTGCGAATGACAGATGACACTTCATAAAGACAGGAAAGCTCTTTTACTCGCTCTTCCAGCTTTTTGGGATAAAGAAATTTCGATTGGCATTAAAAAGCTATTTATCGAATTAAAGATCTGGAATAGCTATCATTTTTCCATTTTTCGATTTCCCTAAAATCACCACATCCTTGTTTTTATATTCTTCAATAGCGAGTTTAAGTTGTTCTTTTGTGTCCCTTCGAATTTTGACACCGGTTCTTTGATTTTTATTGCGGACTTCTATATAAAAGCCATCCCTTAAATCTTTAGGTTTTGTGGAAGGTCTTCCCATAACAGGTTTTTGCTTTAAATATAAAAAAACTTATTTTTACAAAGGTAAGAAAAGAATAATATAAACCTATGACACCATAAGTATTTCCCAAAGCCCGCCCAAACGATACGGGCAGGCTTGTCCGAACGGTATGGGTTGGTTTGCCCGAAATGAATCTCATTCAGGCAAGGCTGCCTTGAATGTCAGTCATACATTTAACAATTACACTTCTACCGCCTCCAGTTCAACATCGTACGGGAAAGTAAAATTTTCCACTTCCCCGCCACTCAACCATTTATTTCTATCTTTTTTTTTTAGCACTACCGGCATTCGTTTTTTGTTGTTGTGTATCCTACTCATCAATTCGTTGGCTTGGGTAGTAAGGATGGAGTAGGAGTTTATAAGTTCATTTGTCTGCATGTTTTTCCAGCTTGAATAAATCCCGGCAAAGGCAAAAATTTCCTGATCCTTTGTTGTGATTAAATATTTCTGTTTTTCCTTGCCTTTAGTATCAAGCCATTGCCATTCGTAATATCCATTTGCGATGATGAGGCATCGATTTTTTACTGAATTCCGGAAGGCCGGTTTTTCTGTTACAGTTTCAATTTTGGCGTTTAGGGTCATCTTTTTTATTTTATCGTCGTTTGCCCAAAAGGGGATCAGGCCCCAATTATATAGTTGGATTTCACCCTGTTTTTCATCGGTGATCACTGGGGTTTTTATAAATGTGAAAGCGTTGATCTCATCCATAGGGGAATAGGCTTCGGGTTCTATAAACCGCGCTTCAAATAATCTTTCAATAGCAGATAACCTGGAATTTAATTTTGTACGGTAACACATATAAAAATTTTAGATCTTCAATTTAAGAAATTTTAGAATGTGAATTCTACCCGCAAGCGTTCAAGGCAAAACTACCTGGATTATATTTACCACCACTTATAAAGAAATCCCGGAAACCTCTAAACCGGTTCAGGAAGCAGGGATGTGGAAGGTTACAGAGAGTGGAGTTAGAGAGAAGTGTGCGTTTTTGGATATTATTTTTTACAGTAAACATTTTTTTAGTAGAAACAGGGAGTGGTATTTTTCCAAAGAACCTGCGGTGGTATTTAGGCAGCTATTAAATTCTTATTCTCCTTTTCGAAAATATCTTAAAAAAATTCTTATTTTTAAGATTTATTTAACAGAGAACCAGCAAAACCATTATTCTACAGGCTTTTGCATAATTTTAATCTTTTTTTTTAATATCAATAGACCAACCTATTTCTAAAGGAAATCCTCGTATTCTAAACCCCACAATGCACTCACAAAGCTGTCTTAAAAGTTGAACTCAACCGTTCCCAAATCGATCAGTTGGTTTATGAATTTTATGGGTTGACTGATGAGGAAATCGCCAAAGTAGAAAGTCCATAGAAGTGTGGGAATTCTTTTAGGTGGTAATGATTTCTCAAAGAATTCATAGAGAATGAATGGATTAAGGTTTTGGAGGGAAAATTTGTGGTACAAAATGAGAAAGAATTAAGTGTAATTTGGTTAATAATCAAACTGTTATTCTTGATTAGAATGGGATACAGAATTATAAAAAAAGCATTTTATAATGAGTTTTAGGTAATTTAAGACAAAAAACTGTAACAAAAAATGAAAATGTGCAACTAATATTGAAAAAAAATATGAAAAAGATACTTTTACTATGCCTAATTATTATTTCTTCTAATTCCTTGTGGAGTCAGAATAATTATGAGATTGATTCAATAGTTTCAGTCAGCATTTCTGGGGAAGATATTAAGATTGATTCTCTTCAAAATGAGAAGATTGCAATCAATTTTTATTCAATGATTGGAAATTCTGAATTTTCTGTTCAAAAAGAATTATTTGAAAACGATAGCTTAAGTATTTATGATTCTAATCTTCCATACGATTTAAAAAGTCTAGAAAAGTATTATGAAACTTTGGCTAAAAACTACGTTAAGAGTACTAATTTAAAATTAGAATCTGAAAAATTAATTGAAAATAACAGTTTTAAAGGTTTTCACTTAAGATTCACAGGCGCTAAAAAAAATAGTATTTATGAGGTCGAATATTTCTTATTAAATAGGAATATTTACATATTCTCTTATAAGAATACAGTAAAATCTGATGAAAATGATAGTGAACAGTTTTTTAATTCTATTAAGATAAATTCTGATAAAAAAATAAGTCAATTTTTAGGTAAATCAGCAATTGGAAAATCAGCATATAATCTTGGTTACAAAGTAGGTTATACCGTAGCAAAGCACCCTTCATATCTGTGGATTGGTGGAGGACTGATTCTGATTTTGATTACAGGTACGATAGTTTATTTCGTTAGACGAAAATAAAACTACTTGCAACACCTCTATAATTTATGCTTTAGTTTGAACTAGTACAAACCTACAAACATTCATTAAGTGATTTGCTGCAACCCGCTGCGTGAGGTCTCATGACCGCTGTGCAAAGTTTTCTTTTGCTTTGAGGTATCATTAACTCTCGCTACTCAAAGTCCTCGCTGCGTGAGGTCTCATTACCTCGCGCAAGCTACGATGATGAAAGAACCTGAAAGCGCCTTGAAGTCTCCTTACTTTGGTTTCCTATTGCCTTGGAACTCCTTCTCCGCGCAACTTGTTTTAGCCTTATACCTTTGAAGGAGATTGAAGCGATATTATTAGTCTATACTCTAATTTTAATAAAATTTTAGTAAGTTTATATGGATACTTCAGAAATAACGCCACTCTAATTAACCAAAAGCATCGATTGGTGACTTTTCTGCCGACAATTCCACTAAAATTTAAATCATAAATTCCTGTTATTTTATGATAAAGTTATTTTTTATAAGCGTGCTTTTATTAACCCCTTTATTGGGATTCTCGCAGATAAACGACAGTTTGGCTGAACCTGTTATCTCCATAGAAAAGACAAGCCTCTTAAAAAATATAAACATCACATTCGATATGCGCATGGAGTTTCAGGCATATACCTTTAGGGGCGGGGACCGCTATTACAATGGGATACAGTTTGAAAATGGGTTCACAGCCCTTGGGATTGCTGCAAAATTACACGAAAGGGTGAACTTTCGTTTTAGAAACCGCTTTAATAAAGGTGGCGATGTGCAATCGTTGGATCAACTGGGCAGCAATATCGAATTAGCCTACATTGACGTTAAAGCCAGTCCTTCTCTTAATATTATATTGGGAAAAACCTATGCGTTTTACGGCGGTTACGAATACGAGTTCAAAGCCATGGATGTTTTGGAATATAATGATATTCAAAGCAATGCTTTGGCATTTGTTACCGGGGCCGGCATTACTTACCAAAATTCAAAAAATCACAAATTCGGGTTCCAGGTGTTAAACTCGCGTACGATGCTCTATGACGATATTTACGGTGATGTAGTTGCAGAAAATATCCAGGAACCTGACTGGCCGGTAGCAATTGTTGGAAATTGGCGTGGAAACTTTTTCGATGGAAAAATCCAAACCATTTATAGCACGAGTTATTCCAACCAGGTAAAAAAAAGAGGGACCTATTTTTTTACTTTAGGCCATAAATACCAAAACCATAACCTTACCCTGATGTATGACTTTAATTACAGCTATGAAGAAGTGGATACCAAGGGTATTGTGACAAGTATTCTCGGTAATGACTCTGTGGCTGAAGATGTGCTGTATATCGAAAATTGGTTAAGAGCAGATTACCGCTTCAGTTCAAAATTTAAAGGACTATTAACCCTTATGACCAGCAGTGCCTATGATAACGTCACAAGTGAAAAAGACCACCTGAGAACGAGCTATGGAATGGTTCCTACCTTATATTACAGTCCATTTAAAAACATTGATGTACGGTTTTTCTTCGCTTATATCGGAAGGTATTATGATCACACAAATTATGCTATAGAAAATTTGGGTGCATCTAATTATAACAGAAATGAAGTAAGGGTTGGCTTTATTGCTCCCCTATTGTTATTGTAAGATTACAAACAGGTCCGTTGAAAAATATGCTTTAGGCTCTACCCCGGTTGGCGGTGCTATTTTATGGATGATCAGTGAGAATTTAAGAGGTCAAAAATCGCAGCGTTTCAAAGGCGGGAAATCGAAGATTCGAGGAAGTTAAACTTCGTGCTGCGAAGGGATTCCGGTGCCAGAATAAAGGTTCAGGTGCTATTTTAAAATATATTTTTGAGAGTACATTTATCAGTATGTTGCGTATAATTTAAGAAAATCGAAAATCAATGAAAATAAGTTTACTAATTGGAATTCTTTTTTGTTCGACACTATTCGCGTGCGAAAACAAGAATGAAGACCGATTTATTTTCTTTCTTCACAACAGATTTTTAGAAGAACACGATTTGAATGAATTACATCCCGAATTTGGTCGTACTGAATATTTGGAGATAATCAACGAATTTGAGAAAAGCGGATTTGAAGTTATTAGCGAAAAAAGAAATAGAAATGTAAATGCCAGAGAATATGCTGGCGGAATTGTAACCCAAATTGACAGCTTAATAAAAAACGGAACGGAACCTAAAAATATAACAGTAGTTGGAACATCAAAAGGCGGGTATATTGCTCAATATGTTTCAACTCTGGCGAGTAATCCTAATTTAAACTTTGTTTTTATAGCAAGTTTTAGAAATGAGGACATTTCCAACATGCCTGAAATCAATTATTGTGGGAATATTTTAACTATTTATGAGAAATCCGATCCATTTGGTGTTTCGGCGAAAGCCCGGATGGAAAATTCATCCTGCGACATTAAGCATTTTAAGGAAATTGAACTGGACACTGGAATGCGCCACGGATTTTTATTTAAACCTCTGAAAGAATGGATTGAGCCGACAATAAAATGGGCTAATGGAAATTTTAATCCGTAATAAAAACTGTTGCCAAAAAGTCGGTTACCAGCAAATAGCGGGCAATCGAGTAAAAAGTGATTTTAGAGACCAAATAACAAAATAACAAAACAACAAAACAACAAAACCGACAAAAACGCGTCCCTAATCCATACTACTCACGAACCAACATTGATGGCGGTCAGAAAAAGACAGTAACCAAAAATGAAAAATGAGTGAATATAAATAAGCATAAATATTAAAAATTTATAGAAAAGCAGTCATTATTTCTTCTTACAGACTTGTATTTCACCGTCAAAATTATTAAATTACAGTTCTATACAAAAAACACATTGAAATGATGAATAGTCTGCTTTTTAAGTTTTTTTCTCAAAATACTGGCCATTCTGAAATGCCCCAGATTTTCCGAAAATTTTCAAAGCTGTCTTTCTGGCTGGCTCTAAGCTTAGTATGGCTGCCGTCAAATGGGTTTTCCCAGACGGAATGCCCCTCCGTTAATGTGAAAATTCAGAACATAAGTAACAATACTGGGGTTATCGCCTGTGCGATTTTTGAATCCGGGGAAGGTTTCCCCGATAAATTTCTGAAATTCGCGCGTAAGATCATGATAACACAAATAAGCGGAACAGATGCGAGTTTTGAGTTTTCAGATATTCTACCAGGAAAATATGCCATTGCCGTGATCCATGATGAAAACTACAACGGTGAACTTGACACTAATATGTTTGGGATTCCGAAGGAAGGTTATGGTTTTTCCAGTGGTGCAGAGGTTACATTGAGTGCTCCTTCTTTTTCTGACGCTGAATTTTTATATGATGGAGGAGTTCTGCAAATGTCTATAAATCTCAACTACTAAAAATTTAGAATTACCCAACCTGTTGTTTGTATGGATTTAACAGCCGTAAGAGAAAAATTCCAAATCATATCCGAATATGCTGGAATTTGCAGTGCAAATCTATCTTTTGGAATCACCTCTTAAGACCATAAAAAGAAAGTACTGTACCGACAAACTCTGATTATTAAAGAATAGATTTTCGCTTCTTGATTATCGCAAAAAAATACTATTGGCAATAACTAAAATTAGTGTATCCGGTGCGGGACAACACGAACTCATTGTTTACTGAACTGCTTGGTTGGCGATTGTCTGAATACTACGGTTCGAATTGTGCCAGTTAAAACGGTTCAAATGATGCCATTCTTGGTTTTTTCTGAATGATATCCTTTATAAGCAACGGATCATTAAGGTTTGAATGGCAACACTTTTACAGATTAAAAACTACCTTGTCGCTATAAACACAATGGTATGGTCAATAATTAGCAGTAGACTTAGGTTTTTAGACAGGCTAGCGTTCTTGGCAATTCCAACCATAAGATACTCTAATAATTCCTTGAGCTAATGAGTTAAATTTTATGTTGGAAAATTATACTAAATTTTGCCGTTTGTCAGAATTTTGAAGTAACCCTTTTGAAATTTTCATATCTTTAATTAAGCGACCAAAAATGAAAAAATATACATTAATATTTTTACTATCTATAATCACTTTTAGTTGTAATTCCGACGATGATGACTCAATTAATAACGATAAGTATACCCAATATTTAACAGGTGATTTAATTTCATCAGACATTAATTTTATGACTGAAGAAATATACAACAACAGGATAACACAAACGCCATCTTTAAAACTAAAGTTGATTACATCTAAAATTTTTCCTTGTGTCAACTATGGAATGTCGACGACCGAATTTACAAATGGCAAAGAACTTATCATAAGGTTTAATGAAATATTAGAACCAGAAGTCTGCTTAACTGCAATTGGTCCTGCTATTTCTTATATTGATTTACCTATAACTACCGATAAAATCACATTTATAAGCGGTAATATCATCGATAGATATTCAATAGAAATTAACCAGGAAAAAATTTGTATTAGCCTTATTGAAAACAACTTTACAAGTTCATTGCACACTATAACTTTTAGAATTCCAGAAAATTCATTTGCTTATGTTTGTGGAACAAACTCAAATAATACAAGCATTTACAATGATTTTTTAACAATATTAGAGCAAAATCCTGACTTCGTTGGATTTGAATTTGAAGGAGAAGGAAGAATACCTTACCCTGAAAGTTCTAGTGGAAATTGGGTTAACCACCCTTCTAAATTCTTTATATACTCAGATTTCCAAGAATTTAATAAATTGGCTAACATACTTAATGACTTTTCAGCAGAAAATATTGTAGAAAACTCTGGTGTCACTATTGCAATTAGTAGTTGGAACAATATAAGATACTATAGTTGGATTGATAATTAAAAACTATGCCCAAATCGGTTAATCCCAAATAGCGGGTATTCCAGTGAAAAGTGATGTTTTAAAGACCAACTAACAATCAACCAAACCGAAAGGAAAGCTTACCTACTCCACGCTACTTAGGGATTAAGACCTTTAGTAGTAAGCTTGACCGACCAAACAAATAAATTGAAATGAAAGACAATTTCAAAATAACCGAGACGATTTATTTGGACGAAAAAACAAAAAACGAATTGCTTAACTTGTGGAACACAGAATATCCTGAAAAACTTTCTTACAATGACTTGGGGGAATTTGATGACTATTTACAACGGTTAACCAACTTGAAACACTTGCTACTGAAAAGTGAAGAAAATATAATTTACGGGTGGGCCTTTTCTTTTGAAAGAGAGAATGAAAAATGGTTTGCAATTATTTTATCAGAAAAAGTGCAAGGACAAGGATTAGGCCGTAAAATGCTTGACAAAATTAAACAATCTGAATATGTATTGAATGGTTGGGTAATAGACCATGACAAAGAAAAGAAAAAGAATGGGCGGACATATACTTCACCATTGAGTTTTTATAAAAAATGTGATTTTGAAATTCTTAAAAAAGAAAGACTTGAACTTGACAAAATTTCAGCGGTGAAGATAAAATGGACAGTCAGAAAATAAAAAATTCAGACACCAAGATTGTATAAGCGTAATGCTGGCTTAATTGGTAAAATTGAGCTTTTTTGCTCTTAAGAAGCTTTCTGTTGGACAGGCATTTTATTGCTCCGAAACCCTGTGTGGGCCTATACTTTACCGTTATCCTTCATTATGTGAAAATGATTGCAACTAAATATCATTACAATTTCTTAAAAGAATAGTGAATTAATTATCATACATTTATTGTAACTAATTTATTTCCAGGGATAAATTATTTTAAAGAATCTAGTAATGACAACAGGAAAAAACATAGCCTTAGAATTCAATGATTTTTCTAAAAATTATACCAATGATATGATTGGTTGTGCACCTCATTATTTACAACTGGTTTCAAGTTTTGTGAAATCCCTTCCGGATAATTTTAAACCAAATTCCATTCTTGATCTTGGTTGTGGCAATGGAAACATTACAGCTCAACTCGTTTCTTATTTTCCAAATGCCATTTTCACATTGGTGGATGCATCTTCCGAAATGATTGATCTTTGTCGCAATCAATTCAATGATTATGATTTTATTTATTCCAATATGTATTTTAAAGATTTTTTATTTAATGCAGAAAGTTATGACTTAATTGTTGCTGGGTTTAGTCTTCATCATTGCGATAATACCGAGAAACAATCTGTTTTTAGGGATATAAATTCTTCTTTAAAAAAAGGCGGTATATTTTCCTATAGCGACTTAATGATAACTAAAACTAACCCGGATCACCCAATGCTACTGAAGGAATGGGGAAAATTTGTTAATAACAACTTTCCTGATGGAAAAAAATGGGCCTGGGTCATGGAACACTACGAAGCATTTGATAAACCAACAGATTATCTAGTCCAAATAGAATGGTTAAAGAATGCTGGATTTTCTAATATTCAAATTGCATTCAAAAAAGAATATTGGGTACATCTCCAGGCAGTAAAATAAAATTATTATGGATACTATAAACTTTGTACTTTATAAAATCAAAAGATTTTATTATATAACGAAAGGCAAAGTCGGTTAACAGCAAAAAGAGGGCATTCCAGTTAAAAAGGGATGTTTTAGAGACTAAGTGACAAAAAACTAAACCGACAATTTTGCTTTGCTATTCCCGTCACTTGCGAACCAAGACCTTTAGAATCAATAAATTTCAAATCGACTGAGATCAATCACTTAACGCCACGAAAGCTTCCGGCTATTATTACTAAAAGGCGCAAATAGCTATTTTGGGGATAGGGTGGTATTATAATCTATAAGGGAATTCTATCATCAGTCTAAGTTCGGTTTATATAAATCATTTATATTTGAATCGTGCACGATATAAATATTTGGGATATAAAAAATTGACGATGAAAAAAGAAGTTAAAACTACTTTAACCCAAAACATATTTAGAATACTATTAGCCTTATTCATGATCTATGCTGGGTTTAGTCATCTTACCTTCAATAGAATTGATTTTCAGACTCAGGTACCAGATTGGGTTCCTCTAAGCAAAGATTTGGTGGTAATCCTATCTGGTATTGTTGAAATGATATTAGGTCTCACCTTATTATTCTGGAAAAATCAACGGGCCAGAATTGGATGGGCACTAGCTATTTTCTTTATACTCATATTTCCCGGCAACGTTGCACAGTATCTGGATGGAAAAGATGCTTTTGGAGCTTTAAATTCTGATAGAGCAAGATTAATCAGGCTTTTCTTTCAACCAGTTCTTATAGCCTGGGCACTTTGGTCCTCTGGTGCATGGCAGTCATGGAGAAACTCCAAAAAATAAATGGTATGAACGAGCAGCAACTAAAATTAAACAATCAAATCTGCTTTCCTATATACTCGGTTTCCCGCCTAATAACGAAAGCATATAAACCATTTTTGGAAGGTTTGGGCTTGACCTATCCACAGTATTTGGTTTTACTGGTTTTATGGGAGAATGATAATTTATCAATAAATCAAATCGGCGAGAAATTACTTCTAAACACCAATACTTTATCTCCTCTAATAAAGCGAATGGAGAAAATGGAATTATTGGATCGCAGGAGATCGAAATCAGATGAAAGAAGTGTACTTATTGAACTTACTGATAAGGGAAAGGAACTAAGAGAAAATGCCATTCCAATTCCGGAAAAACTGTTCAACACCCTGCTGGCAGAAAATGTTAAGTTAGGGGACATTTTGTTTTTAAAAGATATTTTAAATAATTGGGTCGATATTCTTTCAGAAAAACAGAATGACAGAAAATAAACATTAAATTACTGATAATAAGAAATTACATTAAATCACACTAGATATGAAAGCATTACAAATAGTAAAATATGGTGAAATTAAAGATAGTCTATCCATTAATGAAGTTGAAAAACCAGTTATAAAACCAAACGATCTTCTAGTTGAAGTTAAAGCAGCTGCATTAAATCCTATCGATTACAAGATGGTGGAAGGTAAACTGAAAGATATGATTTCTTTAAACTTACCGAGTACAATAGGTTTTGATGTAAGTGGAGTGGTAGTTGAGAAAGGTGCGGATGTAAAAAATTTCGAAATTGGAGATGAAGTATATGCTAGAGTGCCACAAGAACAAATGGGTACAGTAGCAGAATTTGTAGCCGTTAATAGTGGCCTGGTTGCTAAAAAACCCGAAAACATCTCTTTTGAACAGGCCTCTGGATTACCATTGACAGGACTAACTGCAATCCAAGCTTTACAAAAAGTTGGAATTAAAGAAGACGATAGAATTCTTATTCATGCCGGATCCGGTGGTGTAGGTAGTTTCGCTATTCAGTATGCCAAAGCAAAAGGAGCTATTGTTTATACGACCACCAGTACTAAAAATGTAGATTGGGTAAAAGCTTTGGGAGCCGACCGTGTGATCGATTATAAAACGGAGGATTATAAAGAAGTAGCTAATAATTTGGATATCGTTTTCGACACTTTAGGAGACGATTATACCTTTGATGCTTTTGAAATTATTAAAGAAGGCGGAAAAGTAACCACAATAGTAGGCCCGCCAGATGAGGAAACCGCAAAGCAAATGGGTATGACCGATTATAAACTACCCGAAAAATTATCAAAACTGATCGAAAAGAAATCAGCTGTTTATAAACTAACCTGGATGCAACCTAATGCAGAACAACTAAAGGAAATTACAACTATGGTTGAAGACATAGCTATCAAGCCAATAGTGGATCTTATATATTCTCTGGAGGATGGAATAGATGCCTATGAATATCTGGCTACAGGAAGAGCAAAAGGAAAAGTAATTATAAGCCTAGCCTAAACAGTTTAAGGATGAAGTTAATAACCGTAATAATTTTAACTAATTAAAAAAAATGATTATGAGCAAAGAGAAGAATGTATTAGTAGCCGGTGCTAACGGTACTACAGGAAGAATCATCATCAATTTATTGAAGGAGTCGGAAAACTATCGGCCTATAGCCATGGTTAGAAAACAAGAGCAAAAAGATTTTTTTGAAAAAGAAAATGTAATGACTGTTATGGCAGATCTTGAAGAAGATCTAAGCCATGCGGTAAAAAATGCGGATAAAGTAATTTTTGCAGCAGGATCTAAAGGTAAAAAGGTTATAGAGGTAGATCAGGAAGGAGCAAAAAGGCTCACCGATGCTGCTAAGAAATCAGGAGCAGGAAAATTTGTAATGTTAAGTTCCATGGGAGCAGATAATCCTTCTATAAGTGATGAGCTTCAAGATTATTTGAAAGCAAAACAAAATGCCGACGATTATCTAAAAGCAAGTGGGCTAGAATATAGTATTGTAAGACCAGGTTCATTAACAGATAACAGTGGTACTGGTAAAATTAAACTCAAAGAAAAATTAGATAAACAGGGAAGTATCTCTAGAGCAGATGTAGCTAAAACTTTAGTGGAGGTTTTAGATGGTGAGGTAAAGAAAAACAAGGTTTTTGAAATCGTTGCCGGTGAGATTCCAATTGAAAAAGCAGTTCGTACTTAAAAAAACCATCTCAGACGCAAACCCTGGCAGATCTTATGCGTTATCAGAATAAGTTGGGTGGCATAAACCAAATTCTCCCCATGGTAGGAGAGTTGCGGGAAGAAACTACCCAAAATGATCTTGAGGATTTACTTCACGGGTATGAGCACAAAGCCATTTTAAAGCGTTTGGGTTATTTGATATCAGAAGTGAGCCGGATCTCATTTTTGAAGAGCTGAACAGAAATAGAAATCATCCCGTAATTTTGCACAGCCCAGCACTAAACAAGGACCCGGAGCAGTGGTAAGAAATGGAAAGTGGGTGTTAACCCACAAATAGAAAGTGATTTATGATTCTAAAATCTTATTTAACTGAATGGCAGAAAACCTACTAATAAGTCCCGTTTAGGGGGGACTTATTTCAAACGGTCGCACAAGGGCAAAAACTAATAACACTTTTTTTTTGGAGCTTATTTAAACATTCTCTTATCAAAAGGAAAGTCGGTTGTTTCAAGGATTTTTATTTTCTTTAAATCTTTATGATGCGGATTGATCAAAAAATTAAAATCACCTTTCACCACGGCAGATGGGACTTTTAATATACAATGTTTCCCTGAATCTATAAAATCATCCCCAATTTTTTGTGTAAACGGAATAGGAGGGTGGCTGTTCCAGTACTGAGATAATTCGCTTTCTTTTAGGCTTTGAAATTTAAGGAAATCTGGGATTTCGATTTCAATCATCATATAATCGCTGGGTAGTGTAGAAAGACTCAAATGTACTGCAACTTCAGCCATGGACAGAGCCCTGCTTTGGGCGGTGTAGATCATTTCCGTTCCTTTGGAATTCCATCGGTTCCCAAATAGCGCTGCGCCTTTCCCGCTAAGGGTGCTGGAATATTGCTTTTTGGATAACCTAAAAACCTTCATTAAGCGAATATTCCATGTTCAATCCTGTTGAGTTCTGCCATTACCAATTCTTTGCCGTAGGAATCTTTTAAAAGTTCAGCGGGTTTTAAGTTTGCAAGGGCATAAGATGGCGTGTTAAGCCAGGAATAGAATTGTTCCGGAGAATCAAAAACCTCTTTCCCGAATTGAGTCACTTCTGCCAGTTCAATTATTTTTTCGGTATGAATCGGTTTGAAATAGTAATCTTCTTCCTTTTTATGCCTTTGCAGCGTTTTAACCGAAATATTTAAAAAGTCAGCCCAGTCCTCTTCAGAAAAAGGTGTAAGCTTCTGAATCTCAATAAACAGGGAATAGGGAAGTCCTTTTCTTATAGCATGAATGATTAGCATTTTATTCTGAAAAAAATCAGAATAGGTAAATTCGTTATCTGGAAGGTTAAGCCTATAGGACGCTTCCACATCACGGGCATAATTGTTAATTGCCAAGTTTACTGTTTTCGTTGCCTTTTGCTCTTCGGAAATCATATTTAAAATATCTGTCCTTAAAAATACGACAATTGTCTAGTAATAGCAAATTATTATTTCATAAAAATCCACGGAACCTCCCGATAAACCTTCTTATAGTTTTCATTGAATTCTTTCTTCGAAAAAAAATGTGGCACATCAGGTAGTTTTCGTTCAATTTTCTGCTGTTTCAAACCGGACTTTTTAATCCCTCATTGAGGGTTTAATTCCCCGAGGCCTGCCCGAAATGAATTTCATTCAGGCGGGCTTGCCTCGAGTTTTTAAAAATATTTTCCAATTCGTACCTCGTGGGCTTGCCCCGAGGTTCTTGATTCTTTTCCAAAGGCATAAGTAACAATTTCTCCCTGTTTTAAATTAAAGAACAAATTTGCCCTTAGAAATCTCTTTTTATTCCGTGAATATTTTAGTAATAAAATCCTATCCTGTCCCGCGCTTTACAGTTTTGGTTTCATTTTTAAAAGGTCAAAAAATCTTTTATAGTATCTGGTAGTATTGGGTATTATGACGGAAGGTAAATGAAGCTTTAAAAATGGTTCGTCGGGATTTCAGTATTTACAGAATCCAGGTTACGTCCATAGCTGAAAAAACGAAAATACTGTATGTTGCCATCTGCAGTTTTGTTCGTTTCCGGGCCTTGGCAAAATTGAAGTTTGTGAGTTGCTGTAAACCAAAAATGCCATATAAAAGAAATTTGAAGGCCTCTCCATTTGTAGATATTTACATTTGTGAGCTCATACACTTTTTTTTTAAGTCAAAGGCACATTAAAAAAACTAACAGATAGTCTTATCTTCAGCAATTTCAACTTTATTAGGGTGTTTGCACTGTATTGAATAATTTCAGAAAAACAAATAAAAAAAGTTAAGCCGCTCTTTTTAAAAAAGCGGCTTAATAATTACTTATCAGGATTTACCTAAAATTGAGAATACTAAAATTCCTGAGCGGTAGGACGAATCACAATTTCATTTACATCCACATCATTTGGTTGCTCGATAGCATATGCAATAGCTCTGGCTATAGAATCTGATGGAATTGCCTGTTTATAAAATTCTTTTACGTTTTCAGAGCTTTCTTCGTGACTGCTCCCGTGTTTCAGTTCAGAATCTATAGCTCCAGGTTCTATAGAAGTAGTTCTAATATTACCACCTACTTCGTGTCTTAACCCTTCAGAGATTGCTCTCACGGCAAATTTAGTTCCGCTATAAACAGTACCACCCGGGCTAAACACTTTTAATTCCGCTACTGAAGAAAGGTTAATAAAATGCCCGTGACCTTGTTCCTGAAAAACAGGTAGGGCTGCTGAAATACCATATAATACACCTTTAATATTGATATCTATCATCTTATCCCACTCATCGACTTTGTCTTCAGAAATGGGAGCAATAGCCATTAATCCGGCATTATTAATTAAAACGTCTATTTTACCATACTCTTTTTTAGTCGAGGCTATAAGTTGTTTTACTTCTTCTCTCTTGGTGACATCTGTTTGAACCACAGAAACGGTTCCTCCATTTTTACGAATATCGGCCGCTATATTTTCCAATTTTTCTTTACGCCTGGCTGCGATAACAACTTTAGCTCCTTTGGATGCTAAATGACGTGCTGTAGCTTCTCCAAGTCCGCTACTTCCTCCGGTAATGATCACGACTTTATCTTTGATATTATTTTCCATAAACTTATTTTTTAAATTGTTTTTCTATTAGAGAACCAATATAAGGTTAGATTAGTTTGTTAGAGGCCTGGGTTTAGTTTTTATAATTAGTTTAACCTGTTCTATTAACCTATATCAACCTTATATCTTAAAATACACTTAAGAGTTCCATTATTATTGAACTTTGTTTGCTAATAGGGTCACGGCCAACTGGATGCTGAAAGCAAACGAATTTGAAAGGTTTTCCGGCAGCTTTTCAAAAACGGGACAACCTGATATCAAATAAATATAAGAACTATGGCGAACCACTTTAGTATTATTGAAGATGGAATTAAGTATTCCCTGGGTAGTTTTGACGGAACTAAAATAGTCTATGATTTTCTAAAGATCTTGATATATCTTGAAACTAAAGGCAAAATACTATTCGACCAGCATTTGCCTTATTCTATTATTAACCATCTTGCGCCCCTACTGCTGAAAACCAATTTGAAAGACGTTATAAAACATCCATCCTTTAATATAAAGGAAAGGACGGCGGATGTCAAAGTCTTGGAGCTTACCGAATGGGAGTAAAAATCAAACAAATAGACCATCTGTTCTTATCTCAGGAACATTTTGCCAAAGTTAAAAGCAGTGGATTGAACAGGAAAGGCCTCTGTCCGGATTAGCGCCCAATGTGGTCTGTCTATCCCACAATAAAGAACAAAATTCAACTTGCCAGAAAAGCATCCCGCGGTTTGGGGTATTTTAAGTCTTTAAGTGATTTAGGATTTACTAACTTAATAAAATTAATATCCCAACCGACTGTATAATAAGAGCGTTATGAATTGGGAGGTTAACCTAAGGTTTTGTAAGAATCTTAGGGGTGAAATCCACCTTTGTCTACTCTACTTTTACTTCCATTTCCCATCTGTGAACTTATAAAGGGAATTTTTGGTGCTAAAAAATAGCCTGTTAAACTTGCGAATAAAATGGGTATAAAGTATGTAAATCCAGTTAGTGTTGCTAATAGAATAGTTGTACTCATAGGTGTTCTGGTAACACAGGCATTAATTCCAGCCATACAACTTATAATAGCTAAAGTGAGATTAGTACCAGGAAACAATTGATGAATTATCAATCCCAATGTTACTCCAACAAAAAATAATGGTATAATAAAACCTCCTCTCCAACCTGAAGTCACCGTTATTGAAATGGCAACTATTTTAAAAAATAAAATTAAAACTAAAAAATTTAGAGTAAGATCATATTTCAATAATTCATTTATTTCGTGATGACCAAAATATCTTGTTATTGGAAGATAATAGGAGATTATTCCAAGTAAGATTCCACCGATTAATGTTTTGATATATATTGGTATTGGTCGATTTTCAAATAGGGATTTGAAAAACTTAACACAGTAAATAAACCCCCAACCAATAGCGGTAGCTGCTATAGCGAAAAGAATTGCTAATCCAAAATCAAAAACTCCGGAATATTCATATGTTGGTAAGATCCAAATTGCACCAAGCCCAAGGTGAATAATTAAAGCAAAAATTATATAACTGAAGCTACTTGCAACTAAGGCAGGAATAATTGCTTTGTAATATTCAAGCGCGTGCTTATGATGCAAAATTTCTAATGAAAATAAACTTCCTCCCAGTGGAGCACCAAATAAAGCAGTAAATCCAGATGCCATCCCTGCAATACTTAAAGACCTCAGTTCTTCACCTTTTAGCCTAAATATTTTACCAAGCCACGTGCCGGTAGAACCTGTTACCTGAACCAAAGGTGCTTCAGGACCAAGACTACCTCCAGAAGCAACACACAGTAAGGAAGACAAAATCATTGAGGGATTATTCTTAGGATCCAGTTTTCCTTTATTAAATTTAATATTATCTACAATCAAATGAATTTCTCCCGGGTCACCAATGAAATGAATTATTAACCCTGCTAAAAGCCCACAAACGGACATTACGGGAATAACTTCCCAACCTTCGAAAACGGCAATTTTATGTGTTAAATACTCAAGTGTAATCCAATATATTCCAGCTATAAGTCCACCAATCAAACCGAGAATAGCCCATAATAAGAAAGTACGGCTAAATACGAACGGATTAAATCTAATGGGTTGATCTAAAATATTTAAATACGTTATTAATTTTCGTCTACTTTTCAGCTTCACTTTTTAAATTTTGTCAAATATAGCACTCTTAAATATAGTTTTCAACGATCCTGTTTAACGCAACTAAAGTGGAGTAGGGAAGCGTTTTTGTTTGCTTATCTAAAAGATGACCTCTTTTAATTTTGAACATAATTAATCAAAGCCTATAGGGACGTTATCAACTGACATTCTTAATCCTGAAACAATAAATTAAACTGAATTGTGATATGTTATAATCTATCCCTAAGATTACAAAGTATTGTTAATTACATCTTTAATTTCTATTGATTACTTAAATTTAATACAAACTAATTTTAACCTAAATGTATTATTATGAAAGCATTATGTTATTACGGAAATGAGGATGTAAGAATTGATAACGTTCCAGACCCTAAAATAGAAGATCCAAGAGACGTAATCATAAAAGTTACTTCAACTGCTATTTGCGGATCAGATCTGCACATCTATGGGGGTTTAATGCCTACCATGGAGGAGGGCGATATCTTAGGTCACGAATTTATGGGAGAAGTTGTTGAGGTAGGCAAAGATGTTAAAAAATTTAAAAAAGGTGATCGCATTGTAGTGCCTTTTACCATTGCATGTGGACATTGCCATTACTGCGATGAAGATCTTTATTCCCTTTGTGACAATTCTAACCCAAACGAAGAACTTTGCAAAGAAAATTTAGGTCACTCGATATCTGGCCTTTTTGGTTTCTCCCACATGTTGGGAGGTTTTTCTGGAGGCCAGGCAGAATATGTTAGGGTGCCTTATGCTGATGTAGGGCCAATTAAAGTTCCGGATTCGCTAAGTGATGATCAAGCTCTCTTTCTGTCGGATATTTTTCCAACAGGATATATGGGTGCAGAAAATGCTAATATCAAGAAAGGCGATACCGTAGCAATATGGGGATGTGGTCCAGTAGGACAATTTGCGATTCAAAGTGCTTGGATGTTGGGTGCTAAACGCGTAATCGCCATAGATGTGGTCAAAGAGCGACTTGATATGGCAGAAAAGCATGGAAAGGCGGAAGTAATAAGGACAGTTGATGCAGATGAAGTGTATTCTAAATTAATGGAAATGACAAAAGGGAAAGGCCCCGATTGTTGTATAGATGCTGTTGGAGCTGAAGCTCACGGTGCTGAAGGTTTTCAAAAGAATTTAGATGCATCCCAACCAAATGCATTAGCACAAATTTTTAAATCATGTAAAAAAGCTGGAAATGTATCTATTCCCGGAGTATATCTTGGAAAGGTAAAAGAACTACCGTTTGGGATTGCAATGAACAAATCCCTCAATTTGAAAATGGGACAAACTCACATGCAACACTATTTAGAACCACTCCTTAAAAAAGTTGAAGAAGGAAAAATAGATCCTACATTTATTATAACTCACCGAATGAAATTAGAGGATGCACCTGAGGGTTATAAAAAGTTTAGGAATAAGGAGGATGGTTGTGTAAAAGTGGTATTAACTCCCTAGTTAATTCTTTACCTCTAATTAGAAATTATAAAGTATGAGATCAATTTGGAATGGCTCCATTAGTTTCGGACTAGTGTCAATACCCATTAAGTTATATTCAGGATCAGAAGATAGAAAGCTAGACTTGGATATGTTGGACAGACACGACAATGCTCGAATAAGATATAAAAGAGTAAATGAAGAAACCGGCAAGGAAGTAGAATGGAAAGACATTGTAAAAGGTTTCAAAAAAGATGATGCTTATATAGTTTTGGAAAAAGAGGACTTTGAACAAGCCAATTTAAAGAAAAATAAAACCATAGATATAGAAGAATTCATCAACGAATCTGATGTAGCTGATGTTCTCTTTAAAAAACCCTATTTTCTAGAACCACAAAAAGAAGGAGGGAAATCCTATAATCTTTTGCGGGACGCTTTAAAAAAAACTAAAAAAGTGGGAGTGGCCACTTTTGTAATGCGACAAAAGGAAAACCTTTGCCTTATAGGTATTTATAAAAAAGCACTTGTTCTTCATGTAATTAGATTTGATGATGAAATTCGGGATCCAGGGGAGCTCAAATTACCTACTACCAAGATTTCAAAAAAAGAAGTTGATATGGCCATAAGTTTAATTGAGCAGTACACAGATAAATTCGATCTTGAAAAATATAAGGATGTTTATAATGAACAGTTGATGAAAATCATTGGTGCAAAATCAACGGGTAAAGTAAAAAAACCTGAGAAATTTGAAAGCAAACCAACTCCTGCCACAGATCTAATGGCGCAACTTAAAGCCAGTTTGGAGAAGAAAAAGAAGAGTAAAGCTTCCTGATGTAATGGCACTTGAAGATTATAATAAAAAGCGAGATTTTAACAAAACACCCGAGCCTACGGCAGAAGTGAGCCATGAAGATGCAGGCCGGTTTGTGATTCAACGGCATAAAGCTAGTAGATTACATTATGACTTGAGATTAGAGCTCGAAGGTGTTCTAAAAAGTTGGGCGGTACCTAAAGGCCCCTCAATGAATCCAGACGATAAGCGACTAGCCATACAAACCGAAGATCATCCTGTTAAGTATCTCACATTTCATGGCACCATCCCTAAAGGTAATTATGGAGCAGGCGTAATGAAAATTTGGGATGAAGGCACTTATAGAATTGCTCCGGAATATAAAGACATGGATCTTGTCAAGCAGTTTGAAAACGGAGATTTAAAAATTGAATTTTTTGGTAGGAAGATCAAGGGTACTTTTGCTTTAGTTCACACCAAAAGAAAGGAAGCAGATAATCACTGGTTGCTGATCAAGAAAAAAGATAACTATTCCACTGATCTTGGTTATGATGCTGAAGTTTTTAAAGATGATACCTCTGCTGCAACTAAGAAAAACACTCCTGTAAAGAAACTTGATCCTGACGAGTTTGTAAAACCAATGCTAGCATCTTTCAGCAAAGATATTTTCAATGATAAGTCATGGGTGTATGAATTAAAATGGGATGGTTACAGGGTGATGGCCCATATTAAAGATAGTAAAGTTCAGCTTTACTCTCGGAACGGCATTTCTTATAATACCAAGTTTAAGGCACTGGCCAAGGATCTGGAAGGAGTAGAGCATGATGTAATTCTAGATGGAGAGGTAGTAATTGTAAATGATGATGGCATCCCCCAGTTTCAAGCTTTACAAAATTATGATGAAACGACTTCTGGAACCCTGAGATATTATGTATTTGATATGCTTTTTCTCAATGGTCATAGCATGCTGGAACTTACTCTACTTGAAAGAAAAAGCCTGATTCCTGACGTTATTGAAAACTTGTCCTACACGCTTTATTGTGACCATATTGAAGGGATGGGTGCAGCGCTTTATAAAAAAGCCATTGATGCAGGGATGGAGGGCGTGGTTGCCAAGAAAATCGATTCTACCTACTCACCTGGTTATCGTAGTGATAATTGGTTAAAGATTAAGGCTGTCGAAACTGAAGAAGCTATAATCTGTGGATATACCGATTCCGTTGGGGGTGGGAGTATTTTTGGCAGTTTAATTTTGGGAATATATATTGAAGATCAATTGAAATATATTGGCAATTGTGGTTCAGGTTTTTCGGCAAAAGATCAAAGCGAACTACTTGATCAACTAAAAGAACTTGAAGTTGAGAATCATCCTTTTAAGCGAAAACCAAATCTAAAAGAACGTAATCCTCATTGGGTAAGTCCGCTTCTGATTTGTGAGGTGAAATTTTCTGAATGGACAAAGAATGGGATCATGCGTCATCCCGTTTTTAAAGGAATTCGTAGTGATAAAAACGTCCAAGAGGTTTCTTCTCCAATCAAAAAAAAGTCAAAACATACTACTACCATTTCTAAAGCTAGCTCCACCAATTTAAATGTGGGAGGATTGGAAGTACCTATCTCTAATCTAGATAAGATATTATGGCCTGATGATGGATATACCAAATATGATCTTATCGATTATTATATCAATATTTCAGATTATATAGTACCATACTTGAAAGATCGGCCCCAAAATCTGTATCGTCATCCCAACGGCATCAAAAGCGCCGGGTTTTATCAGAAGAACAATGAAAACCTACCTCAATGGATGGAGACGGAAGAAATCTTTTCAAAATCTTCTAATAAGAACATCAGTTATCTCTTATGTCAAAATGAAGCAAGCCTTTTATATATGGCTAATTTGGGCTGTATAGAGATCAATCCATGGCACTCTCGCATAAATAATTTGGACTATCCAGATTATACGATTATTGACCTGGATCCATCTAAAGATAATACTTTTGAGGAAGTTATAACTGTAGCACAAGCTGCAAAAGAAGTTTTAGATATTGCGAGAATCAAAGGATTTTGTAAGACTTCAGGGTCCAGTGGCTTGCATATTTATATTCCGTTGAATGCTAAATATACCTATGAAGAAGCCAGGAGTTTCACTAAACTCCTTTGCTATTTCATTGAACAAAAAGTACCTAAACTAACCAGTATGGTAAGGGCGGTGAAAGATAGAAAAGGAAAAATATATCTGGATTATCTTCAAAATCGGCAAGGACAGACTATTGCTGCGCCTTACTGTGTACGACCTAAAAGAGGCGCTCCGGTTTCTACACCTTTGGAGTGGAAAGAGGTGAAGAGCGGACTAAAAATCTTAGATTTTAATATCAAAAATTTTCAGACTAGAATTCAAGAAAAAGGAGATCTATTTACTGAGGTGTTATCACTTGAAATAGATATGATGGACTCGATCCAAAGATTAGAAAAGTAGCTACCTTACTTATTGCATGTTGAATATTTTTACCACAATTACATGTAATAACATTTTATTTCTCAGGAAAAAACCATTCCCGTAGCAAATCGATCTTATTGGATATGGGAATATCTTTGGGTTGAATGATAGCAAAAGGGTTGATAATTTGATCAATAAAACTCAATAATGCTAATAATATTTAGTGAATAATCTTTATATTATATTAAAATTTTATTAAACGACACTTCAAATTGAGTTATTCATGATAAATTTAATCTCTATTGGGTTTAATTCCCCGAGGCTTGCCTCGTTTATTATTACTATTTTGTGACTCGATGTCACAAAATAGTAAATTCATACACAAGAGCCATAACGTAACGGTGCTTCTTTACCATTTGGTGAGCAGTGCTAAATATCGAAGGGTTGTTATTTCTGATTCGGTCGACCGAGTTTTGGTCGCGACATGTTCGGAGATTGAAAAAAGATATGAAGTTTGTTTTCTAGAAGTGGGAACGGACAAGAACCATGTTCATTTTTTGATTCAAAGTGTTCCTTCATATAGCGTAACAAAAATTGTTACGATGGTAAAAAGTATCTTAGCTAGGGAAGTTTTTAGGCAATGTCCAGAAGTGAAAAAGCAGCTTTGGGGTGGAGAATTTTGGGGAAAGGGTTACTTTGTGAACACCGTCGGTCAGCATGGAACCGAGAATGTCATTGCCAAATATGTCAAGGAGCAGGGAATAGAAAAAGAGTACAAAGTGTTGAAAAAAGATTATCAGTTGAAATTATTTTAATGCCTCGTGGGCTTGCCCCGAGGATTATTTACTTTATAGAGTAATTTAATAAATGTAAGGTTTTTATAATATAGTTTCGAATTTCCTGAATCAGGTATTAGAGATTTAATATAATTATCAATTAATCATACTACTAACAAATCAACTATGAGCTATGAGAAGTCAATACATTAACGTTCAGAATAAATCACCAAAAATATCCAGAATTTCATGGGGTGCAATTATAGCAGGAACCCTTACGGCAATTGTTGTTGCGTTTTTACTCAATATTCTAGGATTAGGTATTGGGTTAACAACCATAGATCCAATGACAGAAGCAAATGCATTAGATGGTCTTGGCACTGGAACACTTGTATGGTGGGGTATTTCTAATATTGCTGCATTATTTATTGGTGGTATGGTTGCCGGGCGAATGAGCGGATTACCTTCCAATAGTGATGGAGGCTTACATGGGTTTCTTGCTTGGGGTCTTTATTTGATACTTTCAATATACCTGGTTACTTCTGCCATAGGAAGTATTTTCAGTGGAATGGCAAGTGCCGCAAATTCTATTTTTTCAGACTCAACAGCAACCAACGTGGCAGAGGCTCTAAAAGAAGCTGAAACTAAGGGGCAAGACGAAACAATTTTTTCTATAGAAAAAATTAAAAAAGAAGCGTTTCAATTAATTAAAGCAGCTGAAAGAACTAATATTCTTCCGGATGACGCTTCCGAAGAAGTTCGTAATACATTAAATGAAACTCGTCAAGAATCGCAACAACTTCTAAACGATCTAAATATCGAAGAAAATATAGACAAGTTTTTCAACGAATTATCTGTTGATTTAGATAAGAATGGTAACCTTAGTATCACAGCAGATGGAATGGATGAACTTTTGAATAAAGATGAAATAAAGAATTATTTGGTAGATAATACAGAATTATCAGGAGCTGAAATTAACGGAGTGATAGAAAAATGGGATAATAAGATTAATGAAGCAATAGCCAAAGCTGAAAAATATTATGCTAACGCAAAAAAGAAAGCAATAAAAGCAACTGATGAAGCGGCTGACGTTGTAGGTAAATTTAGCATTATTGCATTCTTTTTATTTCTATTAGGTGCCGGAGCGGCGTTTGCGGGAGGGGCTATTGGATCTCCATTTTTAACAATAGAAGAAGAACAAACGGAAGATGAAATTTAACCGAAGGACTAATCAAAATCAATATATATGTCATTACTAACTATCGTTCTCAATATAATATTGCCCCCATTAGCAGTTTTTATGAAACACGGAATTGGTGGAACATTTTTTATTAGCCTTATACTAACAATTATTGGGTGGTTACCTGGGGTAATTCATGCATTTATTGTGAATGACTAAAATGCCCAACTTTTCAACCATGTCCTTAATGAAAACATTGTTATGATGGCCATATAATGTCAGATTTTAATCATAAATCTATATTTTAATTGACGTATTTTATATAAGTTAAAACTAATTATACCTTTAATTAATAATTACCAATAAACATAAAAAAGTTCTTCAGAATTTTCACAGTGGTGCAAGTTATCTATCAAGCTTATTAAATATATAAGGAAAGAAAAAATAAAAAAAATCGTAATAACACTTACGTTGAGCAAAGTGGAAATATTAAAAGTCAATAGAAATTTTTAACAATTAAATTACTTCTTAAATGTATGTTGAAATTGTTATTTTAGTTACAGGATATTTTCAATTAGATGCCGTGCCACAAATAAAAATAGTGTAAATTTTTTTATATTATTTGTAATAGATAAGATAACAATAAGTTGCGATTCTCACAGCCTACAATTTGAGTAAGAAATGGTCTGATATGGTTTTAATAATGTTTTATGCTTTAACGATAATGAGGCGCTATTCTATGCAATATCCAATTGCGATGAATCAATTTTTTGTTACCCTTAGAAAAAAAATTGTTTATTAAACTAGAATTATGAATTTAATTAAAATGATTTTCAGTTGTATTCCCGGAAAGACGAAACTTGGATTTTATAGCGATAAGTAATTAACCAGGGGAAATCTCAAGTAAGATAAATTTTAACATTCCCTGTTAAACCAAACACAAAGTTCTGTGGCCAAAAATGTTTAAAAGTATCTTTATAACGATATAAAATATACAATTATGAAAAATCTCGAAGAATTATTTGAGCACCAATTACAGGATTTACACAGCGCAGAAGATCAACTCACGGAGGCACTGCCCAAAATGATAAAAAATGCTGAAGACAGTAATTTAAAAAAAGCATTCGAAAGTCATTTAGAGGAAACTAAAGAACACAAAAAAAGAATTGAAGAAGTTTGTAAAGATTTAGGTTTTAAATCTAAAGGTGAAAAATGCAAAGCTATGGAAGGTCTAATTAAAGAGGCTGAAGGATTTTTGAAAGAAGTAAAAGATACAGATGTTAAACATGCTGGTATGATTGCAGAAGCTCAACGTGTGGAACATTATGAAATCTCAGGTTATGGAACTGCAGTACGTTATGCTAAAGAGCTAGGACATAACGATGTGGCCAAAAAACTTCAGAAAACACTTGATGAAGAATACGCAGCTGATAAAAAATTGAATGATCTTGCCGAAAACAGGCTCAACAAAAAAGCAAAATCATAATTCACATAAGAATAAATTATAACCCCACCCTCAATTAGGTGGGGTTTTAAATAGTAGGGGTTATGGAAAATTGGATATTACCATCCTTATGGATAATGATTAAAATGCTTATTTCAGTTGTTGCTATTTTTGGGGTTATAATAATAATTACACGAATATCTGGGTTGCGTACATTTGCTAAAATGTCAAGTTTTGATTTTGCATCTACAATAGCTATTGGCTCAATTCTAGCAGCTGTCGTGATGAACGATGAGCAATCCATTTTAAAGGGAAGTGCAGCCTTGAGCGGTATTGTAATTTTTCAATCATTGTTTACTATGATGACTCGTAAATCAGCCCTATTTAAAAGATATTTCACTAATAAACCTATGTTGTTGATGATGGATGGAGTAATTCTACATAACAACTTAAATAAAACTAATGTGGGAGAAGATGCCCTCATCGCAAAATTAAGGAAGGCAAACGTGATCAATTTTAGTGAAGTGCTTGCTGTTGTTTTAGAAACTACCGGGGATATGTCTGTATTGCATACTGCCGAGGATAAAATCCTAATGGAAAAATTATTACAAGGCGTGGAAGGATTACCTTCCAAATTATAAAAAGAGTTTCAAATATGACTTTAAAAATATGGAATTTACAAAAATCAAATCCGATTACTTAAAAAGTAAGTTTATTGATTTTATGGATATAGTGGGACATCCTTGTGTAATGTCTCAAAATGTTTTCAGTACGGATGATGTGCAAATACCTTAATATAAACAGCTAGATATTATTGAATCGGCTAAAAATGCTTCTCTCCTATATCTAAAATTATTTAATTTGATACGATTTTCATTTTATTAAATTTACTAGTTGTTTTTTTTCCAAAAGTTTAATAAAGCTTTCGCAGTTGGTCCGGCCGACAACGGATTTTGACCTGTAATCAATAAGCCATCAACTTCTGTGTGTGAAATAAATGGAACGGTTCCAGTTCGATAATCTGCGCCCAATTCCTTTAACCGATCTTCCAATGTATAAGGGATATTGTTAGATCTAAAAGCTAATTTTTCTTCGGAGTTGGAAAATCCAGTCACTCTTTTTCCTTTTAAGATTGAAGAATCCAGTTCTGCGGCTTTAATCAAAGCTGCGGGACCATGACATACACAAGCTACGGGTTTGCCATTTGATAGAAAATCTAAAATTAACTTTCCACTAAGATCATTTGAAGCTAAATCAAACATTGGTCCATGTCCTCCAGGGAAAAAAGCAGCATCAAATTCAGGAGATGAAATTCCTTCCAATAGGAGGGTAGTATTTAAAGCATTTTGAGCAGTAGCATCATCCTGATATCTTCTGTTAGAACTTGTTATATTTTCTGTCATTTCACTCATTGGATCGATAGGAGGTTGGCCACCTTTAGGACTTGTAAGAGTAATTTGGTGTCCATTATCAAGAAATTCGTAATAAGGGTCGGTAAATTCTCCAATCCATAAACCAGTCTTGCTATTAGTATTTACTAAATCTTCATGTGATGTAAGAATCATTAATATTTTCTTAGAAGTCATTTTTTTTATTTATAGTTGGTATAATAAATTTAGTGTACTATTTTTGTTATGACGAGAATTATATCTTTTACCATATTCTATTAGACTAACCTTTCAAAAACTTTTTTCCATCGCTATATAAATTTAAGATATCCCTTGAGCTACTTTTTGAAAATTTTTAAATCTACAATTTTTTACATTTAAAGTTAGACTTCAAAGTCTAAACCATTCGGTTGTAAATAGATGATTCATGTCTTTTCTTAAATTTCATTATCATCATAGAGCTCTGTGATTTTTTCAATTTCTACGTTAATATCGGAATTTTCTGAAAAGGCGGATAGCCAAACTTCTATTAAAATCTTACTGGTGGCATTGCAAGCTTGTAGACCATAGGAATAGGGTCTACATCCGGAAGTATGTGTAAAGCTGATGTCATAAATACTATCGTTTGGCTTGCCATCTTTACCTATTAGCCTATATGCAGCATCAATATCTACACCTCCAGTGTAAAGTAAAAGGTCATTTTTTTCTTCGAAGATCAAATCTATGTTCACATTTTTTGGAAGTTCATTAGAGTTTTTCAATGTTTCAAACTTGGCCCTGGCTTTTCTTACATTTCCAGCCTTGATAAGAGATGCGAAAGGAAACTGCTCGAGTTCAATATTTTTCTGCCCGGCACAGTTAACGAACATTCGATATTTGAACGTGTCCTTTGTTCCATCTTCCTTTTCAACTTTTATAACCGTTCTATCATTATTCCCACTATTTTCAATCACTTCAACTTTCCCCACAACCAAATCAATACAACCTGCGTCATAAATTGACAAAAGGATATTGGCTGAGGATAAAGGGAGCGCGGCGATTACGTTCATAAGGAATGACATTACTTCCCTACGAAAAAACAAATGATCTTCTGCAGGTAATAGCTCTGCATGAAAATTAAGGCAGTACATTAGGTCGTCCAAAGTTTCCTTCCAATATATCGGCATATTTTGGTTTACAGAGTTACGCGCTGCTACTCTTTCTTTACGCATTCCTTCAAATGAATTAGAATATTCGTGGTCATCTGACATAATTTGAATGAAATCTTTGAAATTTATGTTATCACGTTCAAGCTTTTCAACCATTTTAGGCATTTTGTCCTTTATAAAAGATTGAATTAATGCTTGTCTGCAAATCTTGTCAAAAAATGTATGGATTCTCAAAAAACCGTTATTATCTATAAGGGATATCATTTCTTCCCGACTAGTATGCCGGTAGATTTCACGCATAGGATATTCCTGTTCGTATTGCAAATGTGGAAGCCAGCCTTCTAATGAGTGCAATACTATCTTAAATCCTCGGGCGTCTGGATTTAGATTAAAACATAGCTCATCTCCTTTTTCAATGAAGACACCGTGTCTACGTGCAAGAGAGGTTACAACGTCAAAGGCACTTAGTGAAGCGCCTAGTGTACCTATTGGATAATTATAATATTCTCCGGACTCTGGCAATAATTTATGAATGGGCCACGGGGATGAGTAATATCCAATTTCCTCATTATCTTCTTCAAACCAATGATGACCAGTGGCAATAATTATCTTATCGAAACTCCTTGAACCTCCCTTTACAGATTGCACAAGTACCCTGCTAGTTTTCTCATCCATTTGGATATCGCTAACTTCTTCCTCTTTAATTTGATGAACTATAATACCTTTTTCAGTTAACTGTTGAATGAGGATGTTGTATTGCTTCTGGAAATATGCCCCTAGGGAGATGCGGCTATAAACCTTCGTATCATCGATTGGAAGATCATTAACGTTCCAAGAAGATAGCATTTCAGGTTCCTGCTTTCTCAACCAATCCCCAAAGGTTTCTGGCAAATCCGGTATCTCTTCCGACGAAATATTAGCAAGGTTGTAGATATCGGTTGTTTCGGGATTATAAGGCATGCCCATTCCCATATGTACACCCTTTTCAAAAATGCTGATCTCTTCAATGGTGTTTTTAAATTTTTCAAGGTGATCTGTAATATGCTTTAATAAGTAAATTGCTGTTGCACCAGAACCAATGATCGCAATATTTTTTTTATCCATGAGTTATCTTAGGCATAAGATCTTAAAGATATCTAATTCATAAATCCGATAGAGTTATAAAAAATATAATTTTTAATACAATAACTTTTTGTGAAACTAATCCTTGAAGGAATTTGTATGATTAGAAGGCTTAATGGAAATCGGTAATTTAAAAGCCTGAGATTTATAGAATTGTGATGATAGAATCTTATATTATATTCCGCTTGCCAGGATAGAAATTGCTTTTAGTTATAAATCTATCTTTATTATAAAAAAATGAGAATGCTTTAATTGGTTTATATCAAGGAATGTTTGAAAACAATATTCTGACCTTTAATCCTGGTTGGGACGAAAACGGAAATAATATCGAGCGCTTTAACGATATTCGGTAAATTCAAAGCCAGTTAAAAAATAAAGGAATTAGAATTGACAATGAAATTGACCCTAAAACAAGTGGTCCTGCGAGTTTGATGATAACCGACCCGGATGGCAATGTGATTTTATTCGACCAACATCGTTAAAAATTACGTTTTCAAAACGGAAAATGCCTTTAGATAAAATCGGTTATCGCAATCTGACAGTATTTTATAGCATTTAACTTTTTAACCTACTTAGCCCCTTAATTGCTGTATATGCTTAGGTGTTTTTTCTTTTTAATATGCTCTTCATTTATAAAGTTATATTTCTTCAACAAATTTTAAAAAGACTTTTTTATGAAGCTCAAGATCCAAATTAGGAGATACTGATACACGGGCAATATAATCTTTGTCACCTTCCTTAGTTGTCCCTTGAGTAGATGTTGCCGGTATCGTCCAATAACAACCTTTTAGCTGCCCATAGCTCACACAATACTTGCTTTCATTCGGGATTTCTGTGATCATTAAATTGATTAATTTAAGATTTAATTCCCTCTTATAAGCTTCTTTTTCTTCGACAGTATTTCCTTTGGTGGGAAGATCTAATGAAAATACAGATGGGGTAAAACCTTCTTGTGCCAATTCTTCTGAAACAAAATTTATTTTTGCGGCTGGTAGAGTCTCCTTGATAAAGTTTACAAATTCACGTGTATTCTTATAAGCATCATGAATCCTTTGATTCATTGAAGGTAGTTGTTTTGCTAATATTTTAACCTGAAGATCTGTTGCCTCGTTATCGCAAAGTTTTAAATGCTTGTCTATTTTTCCCATCAAAGCCTCCCCTTTTTTATTTGCTACACAGTAGCCAGCAGTACATTTTCCTCCACTTGGAAATTTCGATCCACTTACATATGAAATCGTTCTGACAGCTGAGAGTATTCCAACTTCACTCAAAAATTGTATGTTAGGACAAAATGTTTGATCTAAAATAAAAACAGGAGCTATAGCCACTTCACCAGATGCAGTTTTACGCTTTTTACTTAAAACGTCTCTTAATTTTTCCAGATCTGGAACTTCAACTCTAGGGTTCGTTGGAATTTCAGCAATTATATACGGGATAGCATCTTCGTTGGCAATTTTATCCAAAACCCTATCGATACTTTGCACCATATCATTATCACCATCCACTGGTAAGTCTACTACTTCAACATTATCGGTACAAGCAGCAACTCGTCTTGCCTGGTCATTTGTGCCGCCATAACAATTTGGTGGAACAATAAATTTGACAGCCTTTCCTTTATGATTTTCTAAAGCATCGTGAATGAGCCCCATCATAATCGCGTATTGAACAGATAGTCCACAAGATCCGAGAAGCGCTTGTGAATTTGTAGCAGTAATCTCTTTAATTGAATCTAAGACAGCTGTTTTGCTTGTCCCGATATTATTTTCATCTTTCTCGATAGAGGATTGCTCTACTAGAGACTTTAATGCAGCAAGAGAATTGGCTGGTGTCATCGCAATGGTCTCTCTTCTTCGAACATGCTGAATATCTGAGATATAACTTTCATTTTGTTCACCATTTACTACTAAAACACTTCCAAGCTGAGAATGAAGACTGATAAAAAAGTCAATCCCGGTAGCTAACGGGTTGCCGGGGAGATCAATAGTACCAATTTTTTCTTGTTGTGAAATGAAGATGGTACTGCCGTTATCCCGATAGCTATCGGGACTGGAAACTTCTTCTACTTTCTCAACTTTCTTTAGTTCAAATTTATAACCATAAACACGCTGCACCACTTCAGCATCAAAATAGTCAGGTAATTCACCTGTATAAATGATTTGTGTGTTTTTATTATCTAATAAATTTTTTCTTAGAATAGCTAAAACAGGAATCGTCTTGGATGAAAAACTTATTACATTATTTGGTTTTAGATTATTTAAGTTAGCAATTCCCCATTCTAGGATACAAGATAATGGATGACCTAATCGAATATAGTCATAAGCGGTGGGCAATTTATTTAGTGAGGATGTTTCAGAATTATTGCTTTTAAATAAGGTTTCAAACTGTTCCAGGAATTGAGTTTTCGCCAATTTTTCATCATAAATATCTAGTCTATGGGTTGTTAGATTCAGCCAGCCAGTAGGCATATTTCCTAATACATCTTTAATATAATTCAGCATTTTACTGTCTTTCATAATTACCTTTTTTGGTAGGCCGATAATATACATTAATTAGATTTATTTTAAAAGTGTTACAAGACGTTTCATCACTTGTACCGAACTCTCTTGTGTATGAAACTTAGCGTGTAAAAAGATGCTATTTTTTAGGATTAAAACCGATCCGAATTTTTTATGTTGTTTTCAACTTATCAATCTTAAAACAAGACGAACCATTTTAGCAAATATTTATAATATTCAGAGAGCTTTCAGAATGCAAATATGAACTGTATAGTGTATTCTTTTAAAGCTAATTCTGTTTTTTATTTAGAGCCTATTTAAAGCACCCGTTTTTCAAATATGTCTTCTGCTATTTTTTGTGGATCATCGCTTAAGCTAAGATGAGTTCTGAGCTTTGAATTATTCTTGCTGTTAACCATCTAAAACGATTTGATCATTCTATAGGCCTATTTTTCATCAAGCAGGTGCGCCATCTCAAACTAATCCCAGGCCTTTAAATAATCTTCCTAGAAATCTAAATCCAACAAGTTAGAAGGCTCTTAATTTGTCTGGATTGATATAGTATTTGGTACCTATAAGCTTTTTCCGTTTAAAAAATAAAAAATACAGAAAACCACTATCAATTTCAAAAATAGGTGGTAGTGAGCCGCCTTCTCTCAAAGGTTTTCATATTGCACTACATTTACAGTGCGAATATCAATTTTATTCATAGTTACAAAATTACTAATGTGCCTAGGTTTTTACTACTGATCTACTGTGAATCTATCTCAATTTTTATGTAAAGCTTTGAGAGTCGATTGGTAAAGAATCAATAGATTGAATCTGTGAGCCCGGAATAATAGTGTATAAAATTAAGGAAGAAAAAATTTGTTTTTATCTCACTTCCCTGTTAGGTAAGGTTTTTTAATGTTACAGACCTGAAGATTAAGCGTGTCATAGTCAAAAAGGAAAAATTATCCTGTAATATCGGGTCTTCGGATCTTATAACAAAGTACAAACAGATGACAATAGAACCCGCTTTAACTCTATACAGCTGGCTTCTTAAATTTTCAAGAACATTTTTCAACTCCCAAATGGCGATTGTTTTCCGTCTCAGGATTTTTTGAGGAAAAATTGCATAAAAATGCTACAATCTAGTTTACTTCACCTTCTTAGCATTTTTCTTTAGATCCAAAATTTAAATAAGGATGTCTATTACTGAGCAACCTATTTTATAGAGTAACAATTCTGCAGGAATCTTAAAATGGTTTAAAATCGATTTTCGGCAAGCGCCAATTATTTCAATCGAAATTATTTGATTACAAATACGTGGTCTAAAGCTCATTTCGTGGATTTTTTTTACCTTTATAGAACTCTCCTCCCTCTCGAACATCACAGAGTATATTTTACCTTCCAGTCAATTCATTATCATATTTTAAATTTTGCCAATTGAATTAAGGATAGTAAGTATTATATCAATATATTAAAGGGCAGAATTTTATTTTTGTGAAAAAAATGCACTTCTTCACTCCTTTGTTAATTATGGATAGTTTAAATTGGATTATTGCCTGAAAAACTTCGGTAGGAGGAATCTCACAAAAAGTATTTCAATCTTAGATTGAAATAAGAAAGTTGCCTTATCCCTCGAAGCAACAGAAAAACTTTGCCGTCAGTGGACATAATATTTAAAAAATAGATCGCTTGAAAAAATTATTTGTAGTCCCGAAGTATGAAATACCAATAACAATGAAAACAATTTTAAGGGCTCTTCTATTTATTTTTTTGAGCAATATGGTTGGAATAGGAGTTTACACTGCGAAAGCTCAAGACTCAACCAGCACCAATGTTCCTTCAAAAGACAGCACCATAGTAAAGGCTAATCTTAAAGCAAGTTCAATTCGGGGCTATGAAGATAAGTATTATGTTGTTCAGCACAGAAATCAATTCCTTGATCAATCAGAAATGAATGTTAACAGAGAAACTCCCCAAGCTTCTCTTGAAAATTTTATTTTGAGCGCTAGAAACGCGGATTATCTCAAGGCTGCCCATTCCCTTAATTTAAATTTAATTCCTGATAATGTTTCTAACGAGCAAATAGAGGAACTAGCCCATAAACTTTTCATTATAATTAACAAAAATGTCACTATCGATTGGGATAAATTGTCTGAGAGGCCTGATGGGCAGATAGATAAAATATTTAATAAAAATAAAGCGGTTGCCGCAGAACCACGAAAGAGCATTGCTTTCGGAACATTAAATCTCAACGAAAGGGATGTAACCCTGAGACTACAACGGGTAAAATACAAAACCGAGCCGCCATACTGGGTTATATCTGCTAATACCGTTGAACATATTGATGCGCTCTATGCAGCATACGGACCGACTAAAATGGTTCAACTAATACCGGAAGACTGGGGATTGCAAGTTGAATTTTTACAAATACCCCTTTGGAAAATAATTGGATTATTAATTTCTTTTGGGATAGCCTACATATTAGGTTGGTTCACATTGTTTATATTAAAACGAATATTTGGCAGCTCAAAGTGGGAGTGGATTTCTTCATTCTCATTTCGTTTAGCGTTACCGGCTTCTTTTTTCGTTGGGGTTCTTACTCTTTATTTGCTTTTAAACAACTTAATTGTATTTACCGGGGATTTTGCTAGTGGTTTTTACACAACCCTTTTAATTGCTACAGTAGCTTGTGGTACCTGGTTTGTTATGCGTTTTTTAAATGCCTTTTTTTCATTTTTGGTTGAAAATAAACCAGATAATATCTATGCCGAAGAAAATTCAGAGACACGTCGAATCCTTACCCACATATCAGTAGCTAGAAGGATTGTTTCATTTATAATTTTTTTGATAGGAGCCGGCATAATTCTATCTCAATTTGAAGGTTTCAAAAACTTGGGTACATCACTCTTTGCATCCGCGGGAATTGCCACCATAATTATTGGTATTGGAGCTCAAAGTACTTTGGGTAACATTATTGCTGGAATTCAAATAGCAATTACTAAACCAGCTCAGATTGGTGATCTTGTATTATTCGATGGGCAATGGGGCCATGTAGAAGACATTGGATTTGTTTATATGATCGTTAAAACCTGGGATGAAAGAAGAATCGTTACACCTCTTAAAAGTGTCATTTCAAATTCATTCGAAAATTGGTCAATGCGAGGTTCAAAGCAAATTCGTTCCATCGATATTTACACCGACTATAGAATTAACATCCAAAAAGTTCGGGAAAAATTCGAAGAACTCCTTAGAGAATCCTCAGCTTGGGATGAACAAGTTTCACCGTCCGTTCAAGTGGTAGAATCTACTGAAAAAGCTATCAAAATTAGAGCATTGTGCAGTGCTAAAGATCCTTTTGCCGCTTGGGATTTACAGTGCGAGCTAAGGGAAAAACTTATAGATTACATTTGCGAATTAGAAGCAGGATTGGGGTTGTCAAAAACCAGAATTGCTTTAGAATCTCCTGATAAAAAGTGATTTATAAAAGAAAATTTAAGTAAACATATGGATGATATACATTATTCAATTTTTTTTTAGGATTTTTGAACCTGAAAATTTAAATAAATAATAAGATACTACCGTTGGCCAAACCACTCCTATTGTTTTCATTCCTGTCAATAAGAGGAACCTTAAAACTCAATTTGGATATACCTATGACCAATCCTCCCAATTCTGCTCCAATCACAATAAAATCGTATACTTTAGCCACTAACTTTAGAGATTTTTAGTTTAGATACATACTTCGATGAGACCAAAAGATAAGGGCTGTGAAGAAATTTTGTACTCACACCCTAAGTGAATTTCCCATAAGCAAACCTACCGGAAATTTAAAAGGAAGAACAGGTTTTCAAATTTTAAAACATTTTTCTGACGAGGCAAGCCTTGGCGTATTTACTTTCCGGGAAATAAAAATCTGCCGGAGGATAGAGTCCTTCGGCAGATTTAAATTCCATGTCAAAAATTTATTTATTCTTCTTGTTTTTCATTTCCTTTACCTTAGACATATCCATTATAGTTTTGTCTGGGTTAGTGATATCGCTCTGTGGTACATCAAAAGCGAGCTCCTTCAGGTATTGGTGTTCTTCTCCCTGCATCATTTTCATGATAGTTTCGGCATACATATCTCTTGCTTCCTCTACACTGCGTTCTCCCTTAATTATATCGTTAGCAAGATTTAAAGCGAGATAATTAGCGGCTTCTTTATCACATCTAGCAGCCATAGTTCCTTTTGTGCGTTCCACAATTACACTTCCATCATAGCGGGCAAGATCTGAAAACTTTTCTACCGGAACATCGTAATTGATCACTTGTTCCAATACGTCTTTATGAGGCATAGGAAAGTCGTGTTGTATTTCTTCTTTATAAACGATAGTATGGATGTAGGGACCTGTGTTTTTCCAAATGAGCATATCATCGGTTTGCTGGGAAGGCTCCCCATATTTCTCTATCATTTTATGAGCAACTTCGTGTGAAGTTTCAGGCCAACCCTTAATTTTATTCTGTAAGTCCTGAGACTGGAGGGAAGAGCCTGCCAAAATAAATATGGCGACCATCGTACTTGCTATAATCTTCTTCATAATATCACATTTTTAGATTGTTATATATATTCTATTAAATTAAAGGTTAAACTACAACACAATTATCCATTAAATAACACTTACCCCCAGTTTAACCTATGTTTAGCAAAAATTCACAAGTATTTATGAAATGGTAGGTAAAGCTTTAAACGGAAGGAAAAATTTAAAGCAGGCAAAAAATATTTTTATATAATTAGGAGAGTGTAGATTGCTCTTTTGGACGCGTAATTCCGCAGGCCACCCGTAAATCCTGCACGTTCAGGACTCGTTGCGGGAAGTCTTAAAACTTTGTGCCCAGCTCTGAGGAATCGAGTTTTAGATCTTTTGATGGAGAAAGAAAAGTACCCTAATCAAAAACACCAATGCCTGGCAATGTAAAATAATAGTAGGTAAAAAAGTCCTAATTTAAAGGGGATTAGCCATCTTTCATTTATGCGCAACTTGGCTGAAAAGAGGTATTTAGTCGGCTCCTATTCTTACACTACCTGAACAAGCATTACTTTTCTCTTTACAACTTTTCATAGTTGTAATTTTCTGTTTTTCTTCAGTCGGTATCTAAAGGTATTTGTGTCGGCTGGACGCAGAACAACAAGATGACATACTTCTTGGGTCGTAAAAATCATCCTTCAAGAAACTCATAAGTTATAGTTTCGATTTTCATATTGTGATATTCTTTCAAAAATGCATTTTCCGAGTTGAAAGATGCAGATTTCATAACACGGCATTCTTTATACACTGAAATCTTATTTGATTCAAATGGCCAAGGCTCTATTATGAATTTGTTATTTAAATTAGTCACGAAAACTGAATTCTCACTTAGACTATCGTTGATCTCAATTTTGCGATTTGTCTCTGGAAGTTCGTCAAAACAAATTATTAGAGATAGTCGGTCCGTAAACTGCAAAACTCCATACATTTTTTCAAATAAAGTTTTCCCTATGTTAAATCTAGTGCAGACATCATCAATGATGTCCCCGTAATTTGCCTTGTTGCTTTTAAAAATGTTAGGATGGAGAAACTTAAGGTGTCTTACAATCAGGGCATTTACAATTGATGATCTGTAAATAATGGTGTGCACCATTGTTTGTATCTTCTTTAAAGTTTGGGTTTCAGTTTCTTTACTTTCTCTAAAATCCAAGGGCATTCCCTTATTATTAAGTACTGAGCCAGAATTAAAATCCGTTTCTAAAGTTTCGTGGTTATAGACTGCCAACAAAGTTTCCAACCAATATTCATTTTTAAAATTTTCCGAAAGTTTATCAGCAATTTGTGCGGCCAAGAATGCATGTGCCGTCTGTGTAACAATCTCCCACCCTCTATTCGTATTTTTAACAATCATACCTGTAAATTAAGAATAACTAAAAACTCTCATCTTCTGTATCGTTAGTCTCAGGTACAAACTCTCCTTTTAAGGTTCTCTTGGATTTTATCCCAGTCGTAAACATAATAACTGATTTGTAACACTGTCAAGATTCTAAATAGCTTCTTCATAACTCTTATGATTAAAACCCCACCTCATTGAAGGTTGGGGTTAATTTAAACTCTATTTTTTTTAAGATTTTGCTTTTTATTGAGCCTGTCTTCAGCAAGATCATTCAATTTTCTATAGGCTCCATACTCGTCATCCAGAGTTTTCTGAAGCTTTTTAGCAACATCTTTATGTCCTGGCTCTTTGGCATAACGAACAGCGGTTCCATAACCTGAGATTTCATAATGCTCTATACGTTGAGCTTCTGCTATCATTCCAGCATGTTTGACATCTGTATCCATAACTTCCTTTAAAAACCCTTCCGCCTCTTTAATCTCTATTGGGTTTAATTCCCCGAGGCTTGCCTCGTTTATTATTACTATTTTGTGACTCGATGTCACAAAATAGTAAATTCATACACAAGAGCCATAACGTAACGGTGCTTCTTTACCATTTGGTGAGCAGTGCTAAATATCGAAGGGTTGTTATTTCTGATTCGGTCGACCGAGTTTTGGTCGCGACATGTTCGGAGATTGAAAAAAGATATGAAGTTTGTTTTCTAGAAGTGGGAACGGACAAGAACCATGTTCATTTTTTGATTCAAAGTGTTCCTTCATATAGCGTAACAAAAATTGTTACGATGGTAAAAAGTATCTTAGCTAGGGAAGTTTTTAGGCAATGTCCAGAAGTGAAAAAGCAGCTTTGGGGTGGAGAATTTTGGGGAAAGGGTTACTTTGTGAACACCGTCGGTCAGCATGGAACCGAGAATGTCATTGCCAAATATGTCAAGGAGCAGGGAATAGAAAAAGAGTACAAAGTATTGAAAAAAGATTATCAGTTGAAATTATTTTAATGCCTCGTGGGCTTGCCCCGAGGATTATTTACTTAAGCCTTCCATTGCTTTACACTTTTCGCCTTTGGATTTGAAACCTTATTCTTTGCAAACTTCTTCAATACGTTTTTTATGCTCTTTAGTTTACTCCAAATGACTTTCTAATGCTTTTTTTAGTTTGCTATCTTCTGCGGCATTAATCAGCTCAGGCAAAGTTTCGGTAATTTGATCCTCTGCACTATGCAAATCTTGTAATTAATGTTCAAATAACTCTTCGAGATTTTTCATGGTTGCTTTAATTAAATAATTACTATTTTAATTATCAATAGTGCATCTAGTTAGGGTTTTGATCACTCTTATCGTGACCTTCCAATTTTACTATTTTATTGTAGATCCCTAAAAGAAGGAAAGATGCTGCCCATTGGCCCACAAAGAGCGCCGTTTTACTTCGATTCATTAATTTGAGAGTTAAGGATCCGCCCATAGATACAATAGCAGCTGCTAAAAATACTCCTGAAGGAATTTTTGAGGTTTGTTTTTCAATTTCTTTGGTGGTTTCACCTTCTCTGTGATCGTTTTTCAAATTTGTCATGGCTTTTTTTTTAAATTTCATTAAATCTATTTCATTCCCTCATAGAATAAATTACAATTTGCAATAAATTAACTATCAATTAATTATCGATGTGTTCAATGTTAAATATTTAAAATTATTCTTACTTATTTAACATTTTTATAGAAACGTTTTTTAAACAATATTTGAGTCTAATTAGCTATTTTTATAGGTGGGTATTTCCTGAGCTATTATGGGTCTTTTTCTTGGAATTTCACTCGTTTGGATACTGGAATCTGGAAAACCGAAAACCCGAAACTTTCAAGCCGCTGCACAAATTATCATGACTTCGAGCCTCAGTAATCGAAAATAAACCTCTTTTTCCCACTCTGTTTATAATTTTAACATAGACCAAGGCTATTACAAATTTGCAAATTGGATTTGATGAGATTATGACTTCTTACATCTGCGAAAAATGGGGATAGATTTTGTAAAAGCTCCCACTTAAATGCTAAATAAATGTTCAGTTATGAAAGCAAATAACGAATAATGTGAACCACACGCCCCTTGTTGAAATTTTATATATATAAAAACCAAATCATAGTGTTTATTTTAGTTCTATACCTTTCTTAGGTATGTTTATCGAATAAATATTAAAATGTCAGTATCCGGATATATTCAGAAGCTATCAGGTCTAGAGAAATATTCCTTTTCATTGGACTTACTTTAAAAATCAGGAGTGGAACAGGTTCTCCGGTTAGAGCAGTTGCAGTATTTGAAAAACAACCGGAATAAAAACCTATCGCAATAACTAAGCAAATTTTTGGCTGGTACGGCCTAAAATGAACTCACAGGAATTAGTAGGTTTTAAAGAAGATCTTGAAGCTTAGAGTTGGGAAATCGAAGATTCAACGAAGTTAAACGTTTTGCAGCTGGGGATTCAGGCGCCGAAATAAGGTACAGGTGTCATTTTAAAAATATATTATTAAGAGTACATTTATAAGAGTGTTGAATATATCGCTTGTTTTAAACGACCAGGTATTATTTACTTGGTCTTTCAAAGTGGCACAAAACGAACCCAAACAACTGGTACAAAACGGACCGTTGTAGGTTCGCCCCACCCGCTAAAAGTGGCACAATTGAACCGAAATGCCTGGCACCAACCGACCTAAATCACTGGCACAATTTGATCCGAGTTATCCACAAAATTCCAAAACTTCAAGTTCCGATTGGGATAAAAATGCCCGTTGAGGTTTTGTGAACTTTAATGAGAATCTCAAAAAAGGATCTTTCTCAATCCATTCTAATCGAAGGGCAAGACCCATCATCTTTTTTAACCGTTCCAGATGTTTCATCACCCCATTATTATTAAGAGGTTGGGATTGGTTTATGGATTTTCCATTTCGAAGAAACTGTTCAAAATCAAGGATGAATTTATAGGTTATTTGCTTTAGGTAAATGTCATTGGTCCTTAATTTATTCTTTAAATACCGCTTAATGTATCGTTCAGTGGTAAAATAATTTTTAAGTGTTCCCAGGGTAAGAACATTTACCATTTTTGTGTTATGGTAGGTAAGGAGATCACACAGTGATTTATGTAGTTGATCGGTACCTAGAAAGCGGGCTTTTAATAGTTGACTAGTTATAAATTTATCTTCCATGAGCAAACTGTCATACGCCTTATAAATCAGCGTTCTAGTCCGATCAATTTTCATGTTAATTTCCTTTGCCTTTAGGGAAGTACCTTTGACTTTTCCGGCTGAGGAATCCCAATCCTTAAATGGAAGAGCTCTTTTTAAACTTACTTCAAGAGGCTTTCCGTTTACGGTAAGCCTTGCATATAAAAGTGAAAGATCGGGATGTTTCTTATTTCTTCGAACAAAATAAGAAATGGAAAAAGTTTGATTTGTACGCATCGTAATTTGTTTTTGTTAAACAATGATTTAAATACGAAAGTCAAACTAATGTCAATAAGCACTTTTTTAGTGCCTCATATCGTAAAGATACGAAAAAATGAACTCACGATTAACTCAAAATTAAAGAGTAAACTCACGATTAACTCAGGAATAGAATGTGTTCATTTATAGGCGTATGAATAAAAAAAAGGGTTAACTATATGAAAACCATATAATTAACCTTTAGTTACATTTAAATGAAATGTTGAAAAGTCGGGATGACAGGATTTGAACCTGCGACCACACGGCCCCCAGCCGTGCATGCTACCGGACTGCACCACATCCCGATTCTATTAACGATTGCAAATTAAGTTGGTTAAAAAGAATAATCAAAGTAGAAATGCATGTTTTTTAATCGCTGCTCCTTTTTTAATCCCACCAGTGGATTTAATTCAATAATTTATTCTGAAACAGCTTCTTTATAAACCCTTAAAGCCCGTTCCCGGGCTTCTTTATGATCTACCATCATCTCAGGATATTCAGCTGTGCCAAATTCTTTTACATATTCCTTAATATACGCATGCTCTTTATCGTAATCCTTAATTTGTGTAGTTGGATTAAAAATTCTGAAATAAGGTGCTGCATCTACGCCACAGCCTGCTACCCATTGCCAGTTCCCAACATTGGAAGCCATTTCATAATCGAGTAATTTTTCAGCGAAATAGGCTTCTCCCCATCGCCAGTCTATCAATAAATGCTTGCATAAAAAACTGCCAACCAGCATCCGTACCCTGTTGTGCATAAATCCTGTTTCATTTAGCTGCCGCATGCCGGCATCTACCATTGGGTATCCGGTTTTTCCCGTTTTCCAAAGCTCAAATTCAGCTTCATTATTGTGCCATTCGATACGGTCATATTTCTTTTTAAAAGATTCATTTTCAATACGCGGAAAGTGACTCAGGATTTGCATAAAAAACTCCCTCCAGATCAGTTCATTCCAGAAGATCTCATTTTTTTCCGAAATCGCCTTTTTGACCATTTTTCGAATTCCTACCGTTCCAAATCTTAGATGTGGTCCTAAATGTGACGTTGCATCCAGCGCGGGATAATTCCGCTTTGCTTCATATTCCTGAATCAGGCTGGGGGTAACTTCATAATCCAGAACCTTTATTTTTGAAGTTTCAAATCCAATATCTGATAAGCTCAAATTGGGCAAACGTGAATTTTGGACTAAATTATTTATATGCTGACTGGTATAATGAATTTCAAGGTCGATTTTCTTAAATTTCTCTTTCCAGATTCGCATATAGGGAGTGTAAACCGCATAGGGATCGCCATCTTTTTTTACCACTTCATCTTTCTCAAAGATCACCTGATCTTTAAATGTATGAAATTGGACGGTTTCTGATTCTAGTAATTTTTCTATTTCAGAATCTCTTTTTTTAGCATAAGGTTCGTAATCCCGGTTTGTAAAAACCTGTTGAATCTTATAATTTTTCAGAAGATCTTTAAACACTTCGACGGGTTTTCCATGATAGATGGCCAAAGAACTTCCATTTTTCTGTAATTCCTTTCGCATTTTCTGAAGGTTCTCATGGATAAAAGAAACCCGCGCGTCGTCTTTCGGTAATCTTTCAAGAATTTCTGTATCAAATATGAAAATGGGTAAAACCGGAAGATCACTTTTAAGAGCCTCTAGAAAACCCACATTATCATCCAATCTCAAATCTCTTCTAAACCAGAATACCGATACTTTTTCACTCATTAATTTAAATTGATAGTAGAAAGTCCGCCGTCCATACCCAGAACCTGTCCCGTCATCCAGCTGCTTTTTTCCGAAAGTAAAAATACTACCATATTAGCAATATCTTTAGCTTCTCCAACGCGCTTTAGAGGATGCCGTTCATCCATCTTTTTCTTTTTCTCATCATTGGAAAGCAATTTTTCAGCTAGCGGAGTATTTGTGAGGGAAGGGGCAATCACATTAACTCTGAAGCTCGGTGCATATTCTGCAGCCAGCGCTTTTGAAAAACCTTCTATGGCTCCTTTAGCTGCTGCAACACTGGTGTGAAAAGGCATTCCAACTTTTACGGCAACAGTGCTAAAAAACACCAGGCTTGCCTGATCTGAATTTTTCAAGTTCGGCAATAAGCCCTGAACAACTTTTACCAGGGAAATAAAATTAAGGTTCATATCTTCCTGAAATGCCTCGGGCTTCAGCATTTTAAAAGGTTTTAAATTAATACTTCCGGGGAAATATACCAAACCATCTATGGTATCGGGAAGATCCAAGTCTTCAATCTTATCTTTTGTCACATCGAACTCAAGATGTTTAACATTCAAATTTGCTAATTGCTCTGAAGTCCGGGAAGCGATAAACACATTATGATCTTCAGCGAGGATTTTGGCAGATTCCAGACCTATTCCGTGGGAACCTCCTATCAATACAATATTCTTTTTCATGGCTGTTTTTTTTAAATTAATTTAATATGTCTTGTTTTAGGGTTGCAGTTTTGGGATCCTGAGAGGAATATTCTCCGAATAAAGCAATTAATTTTTTTCTGCGGTAATTGAAGATTTCTTTGAGTTTTGGAGCAACCAGGAAAGGATGGACCAGCTGTCCTAAAAATCCCAAAGGGAGTTTATAGTCTACAATATCCTCCATTTCCACTCCACCTTCTATAGGATGGATAAAATGTTTGTGATGCCAAAGTGCATAAGGGCCAAACCGCTGTTCATCTACGAAATATTCCTTGGGTTTTACATGTGTGATCTCTGTCACCCATTTGGTTTTTATTCCTGCAACGGGTGTTACTATATATTGAATAAGTTGGCCGGGGTACATAGCCCTGTTTGCACCGGAAATTATATTAAAGCCCATATAATCCGGAGTGATGGTCTTTAAATTTTTAGGATCTGACAAAAAATCCCAAGCTTCGTCTACACTAATAGGAAGCTTTTGTTTGGTATGTAGCGTGTATATTTTCATATTTAAATTATTGTGATACAAAACTAAGATTTATTCTGTTTAATTTAAACAATAAAAAGTTAAACAAAAATAAATTTAATCCCTCTTTGAGCACTTAACTCAATCCCGATAGCTTGGAATCCTAGAATTTTCACAAAGATTTTAAAATTCATATCTCGTGGGCCTGCCCGAAATGAATTTTATTCAGGCGGGCGGGCCCGCCCGTACCATTCGGGCAGGCTTGCTCCGGGGTTCTTGAAGAAAGAAAAAATAAGCGGATAGAACCTTCAATTATGTATCTTTGAGAAAACTAATATATTATTTTATGAAAAAATTATTATTCTTTTTATGTACAGGAATGTTCATTCTTGGAGCAACCGCACAAATTCAGGCACCACAACCAAGCCCCTTTTCTAAAGTTGAGCAAAAAGTTGGGCTTACAGATGTTACCATCGAGTATTCAAGACCGGGCATGCGGGATCGGGTTGTTTTTGGAAATTTGGTTCCGTTTGGCGAAGTATGGCGAACCGGTGCAAACGAAAACACCAAAATTACTTTTAGCGATGATGTTGAAATAGGAGGAAAGGCCTTAAAAAAAGGAACCTATGCATTATTTACTAAACCCGGTAAGGATTCCTGGGAAGTGATGTTCTATTCGGATGCGACAAATTGGGGAATTCCTCAAAAATGGGAGGAAAGCAAAGTGGCTCTTACCGCTAGTGCTGAAGTTTCTGAAATTCCTTTTGCCATGGAAACATTTACCATCTTGTTGAATGATTTAAAAAATGATTCGGCAGTATTAAGTATCGTATGGGAAAATACTGCGGCTTCACTGCCAATTAAATTCCCTACAGATGCAAAAACACTTGCCAGCATTGAGAAAGTTATGAATGGACCTTCTGCCAACGATTATTTTGCAGCGGGTTCCTATTATCATGATTCAAAAATCGACACTAAGAAGGCTTTAGAATGGGTTACGAAAGCGATTGAAATGCAAGATGGTGAGCCATTCTGGATGTTACGCAGAAAATCTTTAATTGAAGCCGATCTGGGAATGAAGAAAGAAGCTATAGCAACGGCAAAACTTTCATTGGCCGCAGCTGAAAAAGCAGGAAATGCCGATTATGTAAAAATGAACAAGGATTCCCTTAAAGAATGGGGCGTTAAATAAGAAAATAAATTCTATACTTTAAAATGCGACTCACAGGGTCGCATTTTTTTTGTTTTGCTAATTCCGTTTAGGAAAGATTTTAACCGATTTTTCAATAGTTCTTCCCTTAGCATAGCTCCTTAGTTGGCTTCAGGGTATATGAATTAATATACGAGGCCTATTTTTTCTCTCACTTTATCAAGCAGTTCTACTAATTCACGGCTTTTCTGAAAAGTCATAATCGTACTTTCCAAACGTCCTGCAGCGAGCATTTGCTGTACATGAATCGCTTCAAAATTATATCCAATGGAAGTGATATCAAAATTGATTTCTTCCTGTTTTCCATCGCTGTTTATGAGAATAGATGTTGGCTCATGAAATCTGCTTTTTAGTGTAATAATGGCGCGTTCAAAGGTAATTGTTGCAGTGGTGGGAGTTTTCATATTGATTGAACTGGAAAGGCTGGCAACAGCCCCGTTATTATATTCCAGATTTATATCACAACTTTCATCAACTCCGGTATCAGCCATTTTGGCCAGAGCTTTTATAGTATTGGGAACCCCCATTAAACTTAATGCTGCAAACAAAGGATAGATGCCTATGTCAAGCAAACTTCCGCCTCCAAGAGCTTTATTGTATAATCTTTTTTCCGGTAAATAGGGCGCGGCAAAACCAAAATCGGCTTCAAGGCTTTTTACAGTCCCGAATTTTTCAGTTTTTATAAGATCCAGTACGTATTGATAATGAGGAAGGAAATAGGTCCACATGGCTTCCATTAAAAACACCTTGTTTTCTTTAGCAGAACGTATCATTTCTTCAACCTGAAGGCTGTTCATTGCCAGGGGTTTTTCACATAAAACCGCTTTTTTGTTCTTAAGACAAAGCAGTGTATGTTCATTATGAAATACATGAGGGGTAGCTATATAGACGATATCCACTTCCTTATCTAGAGCCAGTTCTTCATAGGTTCCATAGCTTTTTTTAAAATTGTATTGAGCGCTGAAGGCTCTGGCTTTGCGAATATCCCTACTTGCGACTGCATATAATTCTGCTCCCGGCACCATAGCCAGATCTGTTGCAAATTTCCCGGCTATTTTTCCCGGTCCTACAATGCCCCATTTAAAGGTCTTGGTTGTCGTCATCTAACGTTATTTTTTCAGGAGAGTGAATGCTGGTTTGTAGTAAAAATGCTATGAGCATTACAAGGCCACAACCTACCAGGTTGAGCCATAAATAAGGCATAACGTCAAATAACCATAATAGAATTATAATTGCCTGGGTAATAAGGGCTGCTAGAAAAACAGCGTTACTTTGCACGTACTTAATAAAAAATGCCAGTAAAAATATTCCAAGAACATTGCCGTAAAAAATAGATCCTATGATGTTTACCAATTGAATCAGGTTATCAAATAAATTGGCGAAACTGGCAAAAATAATAGCGATTATTCCCCATCCAAAAGTGAATAATTTGGAAGCCTTTACATAGTGTTCATCTGATTTTTCCTCCCGAACATTTCGTTTATATAAATCAATGGTAGTTGTTGAACCAAGCGCATTTAACTCTGATGCTGTTGAAGACATTGCCGCAGAAAGGATCACGGCCAGCAATAAGCCTATTAATCCACGTGGCAGATTATTCAGAATAAAATGGATTAAAATATAATCCTTATCATTGGTTTCCATCGCGTCATTTGATAACAGAATAAGTTCCCTCGCGCGTTCCCTGTTGTCTAATTCTGCAGCATCCAGCTCCAGCATTTTGTTTTGGTAATTTTCATTTTCAAAAGAAGATGGAATTTCCAGACTTTCCCCAAATCTTATCGCTGTAGTGTGTTTTTCTGCCTGAAGGGCTTCATTATTTTCCATCAAATCCCGGTATTCTTCGGAATATTCAGAATTTAACACGGCTTCCTGGGCAGCAGGATTAAAGTTTAATGGGGCTTGATTGAACTGATAAAAAACAAAAACCATCACCCCGGTAAGAAGGATAAAGAACTGCATAGGAACTTTTAGAAGTCCGTTAAAAATAAGTCCCAATTGCATTTCCTTCACCGATTTGCCTGTAAGGTAACGTTGTACCTGGCTTTGATCTGTTCCAAAATAGGAGAGTGCGAGAAAAGTTCCGCCAATAATTCCGCTCCAAAAAGTATAGCGGTTGCTCATGTCAAATGAAAAATCGAGAATTTCCATTTTGCCATTAGCGCCGGCGATTTGTAATGCATTGCTAAAACTGATATTTTCAGGTAGATAACTAACTATTAAAAAGAATGCGGTGAACATCCCGGCAAAGATCACTGCCATTTGTTGTTTTTGGGTAACATTTACCGCTTTTGTTCCTCCGGAAACGGTGTAAATAATTACCACAACACCTATTAATATAGTAAGTGTGTTCAGGTTCCAGCCAAGCACTGCGGACAAAATAATGGCCGGTGCAAAAATGGTGATCCCGGCTGCGAGTCCGCGTTGAACCAAAAACAGGATTGCAGTTAAAGTCCGGGTCTTAAGGTCAAACCTGGTTTCAAGATATTCGTAAGCGGTATAAACTTTTAATTTGTGATAGATGGGAATAAAGACCATACAAATGATTACCATGGCAATTGGAAGTCCGAAATAGAACTGTACAAAGCCCATCCCGTCATGATAGGCTTGTCCCGGAGTAGAAAGAAAGGTGATGGCGCTTGCCTGGGTTGCCATTACAGATAAGCCAATGGTCCACCACTGAGCATCATTTCCACCCCCGATGTAATCCTTCACATTTTTGCTCCCGCGGGTTTTATAAACCCCATAGCCTGCAATAAAAATTAATGTTCCAATAAGTACAATCCAGTCTATTAATTGCATTTTATGAGAATATTTTCATGATGAGAAAGAATAATAAAATATAAAATGCATTCGCCAGGAGAACAATGGTGTATGATTTTTTCCAGATATATTTTTTGGGTTTATCCATCTATTTTCCTATTGAAATCATATTTGCGAACAAACGGTAAGCACCGGGAACACCTTCCGGGAATTGTCTAAAAAAGCTTAGCCCGGTATAGATGAAATATCCTTTTCCATATTTGGCAACCAGGAGGCTTCCGTCTTTTGGAGTTTTGTTAGCATCATTCATAGATAAAACCGGAATGAATTCCTGGTCCCAGCTATCGGGGAAATATAAACCGCGTTCCTGCACCCACCCATCAAAATCGGTACTGCTTATTTTGTTGGGAGAATTCAAAATAGGATGATTTGGAGCTATAAAACGGACTTCTGCATCTTCCTCGGTTACTCGGTCACGGGAAATATCCAGTTTGTAAGGTGCAATCGAATTTACAAAAAGACCCCGGTTCACATTATATTGTACAATCACAGTTCCACCGTTTTCAACATATTTCAAGAGCGCCGGTTGCTTGTATTGCAACGCTTCCACCGTATTATATGCCCGGATCCCCAAAACTACCGCATCAAATTTAGAAAGTGAGGCCGCTGAAATTTTTTCAGGATCAAGCCTGCTAACCTTATAGCCAATTTGTTCCAGATTTTCCGGGATTACATCACCGGCACCATCAATATAAGCTATGTTTTCGCCCTTTTTCTCGATGCTTAGTTTTACCACTTTAGTTTCAGCGGGAACAACCAATGTTTGCAGGAGAATATGGTTATAATCGATTTTAACTATTTCCCCGGAATACTCTTTCCCATTTACAGTAAGAATTGGGCTCAGGATTATTTCATCCTGTTCTTCGGGCGGAGTTATTTTGAAATTTACCGTAACCGATTCGCCTTTTTTAAGGATATTGAAGTTGGTTTCCTCCGGTTTTATCTTCCAGTTTCCGTTAGATTTTAAAGATATTTTTCCTGAAACAGAATCTTTTCCAGCCGTAATGATCACCGGAACGGTTTTAGGCTCTGCTTCAGCAAAAATCAAAACCTTTTCCCTGAATTTGACAGATACCGGTGGAAGAATCTCAAAAGGCTGATATACTTCTCCCTTTACCGGGTCATTGTATTTATAAACCACCGGCCTTTCGAACAGGATCTCCTCTCCCTCGATTTTAACCCTAAAGTAAGCTTTAACACTTATAGGGGATTCAGGCAATCCAACCAGATTTTGTTCCTCAACTGTATAAAGTCCCAGGCTACCCTTGCTTTTTAACCAATATGGACTTGTAAATCCGGTTTCTCCATTGATCTTTAAGAGGGTTTGTTCTTTCCATGTTACATTATTGAGAAGTGGCTGGTTGGGTTGCAACTTTGAATTATTTGGTTCCAATTCTACAGATACCAGGCTTATTTCTGCATTGCTGCGGTTGATCGCTTCTAAATTAATAAAAAGCTCTTCAGAGGGTGTAGCAGTTGGATTTACCGCGTTTGCTTCAAGATATAAACCGGCAGCAGCAGTTATGATATTTTTAATTTCTTCTGTTTTTATTTTTCTCCAATGAGCATCCTCCAAATCTAGTATGAGCTTGTAGGCTTGGACAAGCTTGGACAGACTTGCTGCAGGATCTTTAAAGTTATAGTCTTTTTCAACTTCAGTAAGAATTTCACCTATTTCAGCACCGTTTTGAATTCGGTTCCAGGAGGTATCTATTCCAGCAAACAAATTTGATTTATCTTCAGGGAAACTCCCATCAATAAATTCAAGGTATTCTATTTGTTCTCCGCGGCTTCCGGTAGATCCAAAACCCTGCGACTGGTGCTCACTTCTGCTTAATGCTGCAATTTCAGGATTTGAAAGACCCATTGATGAAAAATAAACGCCGGTATCAAATTGTAATAAATTGGATTTATCGGCTTTTTCAAATTCCTCATTACTTCCGTAAAACCAGGGAGAAGTATTAAAAAACAACCTTTTTGGTTCAAAGGTTTCGGTATATTCCAATTGCTCCGGAAAGGCAGTAGGATCTTTGGCAAGATCAAAGGCTCCCATGCTTAAAATAGCAGAAGCTGTGTGCTGTCCATGCGTTTCCCCGGAAGTACGGTGATCAAACCTGTTGATAATAACATCGGGTTTAAAAGTTCTAAGAGCCCATACAATATCACTGAGAATTTCCTCTTGCCCCCAAAATTCAAGAGCTTCTTCCGGGGTTTTTGTATATCCAAAATCAATGGCACGGCTAAACAATTGTTCCCCTCCATCGATCTTTCTGGCGGCCAAAAGTTCCTGAGTTCTTATAATACCAAGAAGTTCTTTAAGTTCAGAACCTATTAAATTCTGGCCACCATCCCCGCGGGTAATAGATAAATATCCGGTTCGGGCTTTTATTTCATTGGCGAAATAGGAAATCAACCGGGTGTTCTCATCGTCTGGATGAGCAGCTATATACAGAACAGAACCTAAAAAGTTTAGTTTTTTTATGGCATTGTGGATCTCTACAGAGTTTAATTTTCGGGGAGTTTGGTCATTGGAAAATGAAAAAGCCAAACAGAGTACTAAGAATAAAATTTTACGCATTTGAAAGAATTAATTTCAACTGTTTCAAATATATAAACTTTCAGCTGTTCTTGAACTATTTATAAAGGCATTAACTTTTACAGACTGTCCTTCCCTTCATCCAGGTATACATCTTTTTTAATAAGGGTAACGGCCTTTTGTAGAATAAGGTTGTTTGGGTATGTGGTAAGTTCCCCGTGTTCTGTTCTAAGGTGTAGGTGAAATGCTTTAATGTCTTCTATAACTGCTTCTATAGGCATATCCTTGTCATGAATCAATATTTTATCACCTATTCTATATGGAAATGAAAAGAACATTATAATCCCGGAGGTAATATTGCTAAGGATAGACCAGATGGCAAATAATGCAACACCAATTACTGCGAATGCAGAGGAAAAAATAATCGACAGTTTATCCAATCCCATTCCCCAGGCAAATGAAAACAGGAAGACAGCAATTATAAGCACCAGGATGTTGATATACTTGAACATTAACCGGGTTCTTGTAATATTAATCTCGCTGTGCTTGCCAACTTTATGGGCTGCTTTTCTAAGGATAAACTGAAAAATTCCCAATATAAGCGCTATTGCTATGGTATAGGCGATCTCAATTCGATAGGTAAAAAAAACTTCGTACATTAATTAAGGTTCAGGGTGTCGCGCAAATGTAAGTGATTATTGGAATTTTTATTCCAATATGCAGATTTTATCTCTACCATTTTTGTTGCTGTAGTCACATCCTTTTTACCATCCCGCTCTGTGGTTTCTTCCCATTTTTCAATTCTAAAGGGAAAACTGTTATGGTAATATATCTTTAAATTTCTGTTCAATTCGGGATAAGTGATCTTGTATACACTAAGCTCCTTATCTTGATAAAATTCTGCTGTGGCCTGGTACGCTTTTATTTCGGTATGATCCAGCCGAATATATTCAAAGGAAGGAACCATTTGAATAGAGCCAGTAGGAAGTTGTTCGGGATCGATTCTAAGCAACGTCCAGATCTCATTTTCCAGATAGGTTTTGTCTAAATTTAGTTCGTGATCTGCTTCCCCTTCAAAATAGGAATGAGATTTAATTTCAAAGTCGGAACGGTTGTTCAACTGCATATAAACCTGCCCGCACCATTCCTGAATGGAGGTGGTAATTTTTAACGCGTGTGAATTTCCTTCCAGGGGGAAAAAAGTGCTTTGCATGATAGAATACGGGTAAATTCCGGTGATGAAATTTTTGGTGGCATTCAGTTTTAAAACAGGAATGTTGCTTTTGTTTTGAGAATTAGCTTTAACCTGAGATTCAGGAAGAAAATCCTCGGTTACAAAAATCAGTACCGCTGTTCCGGGTCGGGATTCGCCATAACGGGTTTGGTCAAGCTTATAGGAAGTAATTTCGGCTTCTCCGGAAAACCAATAGTTTTTAAAATTTTGAGATAAATTCCGTTCCGGTAGAAGTAACTTTTCATCCGTTTTTTTTTCACAACCCAGGCTGAGTATCAAAAATCCCAGCAAAAGGATCCTGTATTGCATCCTAATCATAGACAAGTTATTTTCATTAAATAAGGTAGCTAATGCGTTATCTGCATTTAAATAAAATTACAAAAATTAACTGGAAGCTATTTCCAAGAGTGTTCTATATACCAAATGTGTTGGTAAGCCTACCACGTTAAAATAACTTCCTTCAATACGGGTAATACCAATAAGACCTATCCATTCCTGAATCCCGTATGCGCCAGCCTTATCCAGAGGATGATAATTTAAAATATAATAGTCGATCTCGTCTTTTGTCAATTCCTTAAAAGTAACTCTGGTGGTAGCGTTCACCGTTTTTTGCTTTTCCTTGGTAGTAAAAGTAACAGAAGTTATCACTTCATGAGTATTTCCGGAGAGCGATTCCAGCATTTTAAATGCTTCAGAAGTAGTTACCGGCTTGCCTAAAGCGGAATCATTATGCCAGACAATGGTGTCGCTCGTGATAAGTATCTCGCGATCTTTTAATTCCTTCAGAAAAACTTTCGCTTTAAGTTCTGACAGGTAATCGGTTATTTCTGAAGATTTTAGGTCTTCCGGATATTCTTCCCGAATAGATTTATGGTCTACTATAAATGGTATCCCCAGTTCTTTTAAAAACTGATGCCTTCTGGGTGAACCTGAAGCAAGAATAATATGATGATCTTTTAAAATTTCTTTTAACATAGGTTTAGAGTAAGATAAATTGATAAAATCCTATTGAAAGCAATCCTGTGAGCATAATTACTTTTAAAATACCACTCAAGGTGGAAAATTGCTTTTTTGTTTTTGCTGAAAGCAGTTGAATGAGAAAATAGAGTAGTGGCGCAACAATCAATAAAAGAGCATAAAGCACCGCATAGATGTTTTCAAAAAGATAATCGTAGATATAAAAAATAATAAGGATAAGCGGAATTAATCCTATTAAAAATATAAATTTATTGGTTCGTTCTTTTCCCAGCGAGATAGTGAGGGAATTTCTTCCGGAATTATAATCTCCGTTCATATCCTGCTGGTCTTTTATAATTTCCCTAAGCCAGTTTATCAAAAATGCAAACAAAGCATAATCCAGAAGTATAGAAAAAATGATGGATTGCGTGAGTTTATTTCCCGGGGTTATTGCGGGTAACAAGTCAAACAAACCTATGATAATAATTACCATTGCCACCAGGCTGCTTATCACTAGATTCCCAATGATTAGAAGGTTTTTTAGATAGGTTGCATAAAGATACAACAAGGCTGAAATGATGATAAAGATGGCGGAAAAACCAGGTCTGCCAATTAAATTGGATAGATAGAACCCAATACCCACCCCAAGGATTGTTAATACGATATAGGCCGTTAAAGCCGATTTTTCTGAAATATTCCGCCCAATAACCTGTTTTTCAGGGTCATTAACCCTGTCGGTTTCCAAATCGTAAACATCGTTTATAATATTTCCTGCTGCTGCGATGCAAACTGTAGAAAAGCATAAAAGAAAAAATCCAAGATCGCTTAAGGTGATTGCAATTCCAAAAGGTTCAAACAAGGCATATTTAATCAAAAACTGTGTGATAGCTATAAGCAATAAGTTTTTAAAACGCACCAGTTTTAGAATGGATAGCAGCATAGAATTTTGTGTTAATCTGAAACAAATTTTATACCTATCAGTGAAATAATAAGGGTGGTGAGAAAAAACAACCTCCAGAAATTTGCGGGTTCTTTAAAAATAAAAATTCCCAGGAGCACTGTTCCAACCGCCCCAATCCCGGTCCAAACAGCATAAGCGGTTCCAATGGGAAGGGTTTGGGTTGCTTTATATAGCAAGGCCATGCTTATAATAAGGGAAATAAGAAATCCTGTTAGCCACCAAAGTGCGGTATTCCCGGAAGAGAATTTAGCTTTTCCAAGACAAAAGGCAAAGGCAACTTCAAATAACCCAGCTATTATGAGGAAGATCCAGTTCATAAGGCATCATAATTTTGCATCCATTTTCCCTGAACTTTCAACACCTGTTCTATCACATCACGCACACATCCTTTCCCGCCCTTTTTATGAGATATATAGCGACTTATAGCTTTAATTTCCGGAACTGCATCCTGAGGGCAACACGGCATTCCCACCATTTTCATCGCATAAAGATCGGGGATATCGTCCCCCATATACACTACATTTTCAGGGTTGATTTCGTAAACATCGAAAAACTCATCCAGTTTCTCGACTTTGTCCTGAATTCCCAAAAAAATATTAGTAATTCCAAGATCTCTTAGTCTTTTGCGTACACCTTCATTTTTTCCTCCGGAAATAATACAAACGTGATATCCTGCGAGTTGGGCTGTTTTCAATGCATATCCATCCTTGATGTTCATAGTTCTTAGCAAATCTCCCTCTGTGCTTACCTGAATGGAGCCATTAGTTAAAACGCCATCAACATCAAAAATGAAAGTGTCTATGTGGTTTAAATATTCTTTATAATTCTTTTCCATGAAGGTTTTGAATTGAGCTGGTTAAAATTTGATATATTTTTTGTTGTTCCGAATTTAAAAGCGGTAAATGCGAATTTATCACCTCTTGATCATTTCGCATTGCTGGTCCCGTTTGAGCATCTTTAGGACTCATACTTTCTATTTTTGAGGCAGTTTCGCGTATAAGTGGATGTAAAATTTCAAAGGGGATTCCATTTTTTTCACATATTGCTTCCCCTTCAGTATAAAGATAATTCACGAAATTGCTTACAAACACAGCAGCAACATGAAGGGATTTTCGTTGTGAGGATGAGATTTGATAAACTTTATTTGAAATACTATTGGCCAGTTGCTCCAGCACTTCAAGATTGGCTTTGGTATTAGCCTCTATACAAATGGGGACATTTTTAAAGTCTACGGATTTATTTTTTGAAAAAGTTTGCAGCGGGTAAAAAACCCCTGCGTGTTCAAAATCCTGAAATACTGCTACAGGAACAGCGCCCGAGGTGTGAAGAATAAGCGCTTCAGGATTTTTAATTTTTGATACAATTTCACCAATAGCATCATCTTTTACGGCAAGCAGGTAAATATCTGCCGGAAAAATTTCAGAGAATTTTTTGGTGGTTGGAACTTTACCTTTAAAAGGTTCGAGACTTTCAGCACTATGGTTGTAGACCTGGATGACCTTAAAATTTTCCGAATTGGAAAAAGCCCTGAAAAGGTGAAAGGCTACATTTCCGGTTCCAAAAAGTACGATGCTTTTCATTTGGCTAAATTACCAAAAATTCCGGGTTTAAAATTAACATTTGTTTTTTAGTAATTCATCATATTTTACAAGGTTTAAATGGCTAAGTTTAGTTAAATTTGCATCGTTTTAAAGTAGTCTTAAATGCAAAATAAAATAGCGTCTGTTATATTCTCAACCCGCATTATGGCAGTCTTGTTCATTGTATTCTCCATCGCAATGGGTTTGGGAACCTTCATAGAAAGTTTTTATACCATTGAAACCGCAAGGGTTATGATCTATAATGCCTGGTGGTTTGAAGGTATTATGGTGTTTTTTGTGATCAACTTCGCAGGAAATATTTACCGGTATAAACTCCATAAACGAGATAAATGGTCTTCACTCTTAATTCACCTTTCTTTTGTTCTTATTCTTGTAGGTGCTTTTGTGACCCGATATATTAGCTATGAAGGAATTATGCCCATACGTGAAGGAGAAACAACCAATACTTTTCTTTCTGAACGAACCTATCTCACCGCCTATATAGACGGGGAGATCGATGGGGAGCCCCGAAGAAGGGTGATCGAAAAACCGGTTCTTTTGGCTCCCGAAACAGAAAACGATGAAAGTATCAACACCGATTTTAATGGTCAACCTGTACAAATTGAAGTCGTCAATTTTATTCACGGAGCAAAAGAGGGGCTTATTCTAAGTGAATCCGGGGAAAATTATCTTCAAATTGTAGAAGCCGGGGACGGAGTGCGCCACGAGCATTTTTTAAAGGAAGGCGAAGTAGCCAATATCCATAACATCCTTTTTGCACTGAATGTCCCAACCGATGGCGCCGTGAATATTACAGTAGATGAAGCCGAAGGTATCTATAAAATAAATACCCCATTTGAAGGAACTTTTTTACGAATGTCAGATCAGTTGGAAGGCGAAGTGGTTTCCGACAGCACTCAAACTTTGATGTTACGATCCTTGTATAATTTAGGAGGAATGCAGTTCGTGCTTCCCGAGCCTATGGCACGTGGAACCTACGATATTGTTCCTACGGAAGAAAAGGATAAAAGCCAGTCTGATGCTGTTACCCTTAAAGTTACTTCCGGAGGCGAATCAAAAACCTTGAGTATGCTGGGTGGAAAAGGCTATGTGAATCCACCAAAGAATGTTAGTGTTGGCGGACTCGATCTTTTCGTTAATTATGGTTCCAGGGAGATGGAATTGCCATTTTCTATAAAATTGAATGATTTTATAGCCGAAAAATACCCTGGAACCGAAAGCAACCCAACACCAAGTTATGCATCTTTTAAAAGCAAAGTAGAGGTAATTCCCGTGGATGGAGATTCTTTTCCCTATGAGATCTTTATGAATCATGTTTTGGATAAAGATGGATTCAGATTTTTTCAGGCATCTTTTGATCCCGATGAAAAAGGAACTGTCTTATCTGTAAATCACGATTTTTGGGGAACCTGGATTACCTACATAGGATATTTCTTATTGTATCTTGGATTGATGCTTATTTTATTTGATAAAGGAAGTCGATTTGGAAAACTCAAAGAAATGCTGGACAGCGTAAAGGCAAAAAAAGCAAAATTGAGTATACTGTTGGTTTTATTTATGTTGGGAGGTGCCGGATTTGCTCAGGAAGAACAGGAACAGGATCACGGACATATTAAATCCAATAAAGAACAGGTAGATTCGATATTACAAAGCAATATTGTTGATCCTGAACATGCTGCAAAATTTGGAAAACTGGTGATCCAGGATGCAGGGGGAAGGATGAAACCGGCTAATACTTTCGCTTCTGAATTGCTTCGGAAAATTAGTAAAAAAGATAGTTACGAAGGTTTAAATGCAGATCAAATCCTGGTTTCAATGACCGAAAACCCTGCGGTTTGGTACAATGTTCCTTTTATCTATGTGAAACCTAAAAACGATAGCATAAGACACATCACCGGAGTTTCGGAAGATCAGGAATACCTGGCGATGACAGATTTCTTTGACAATACAGGGGTTTACAAATTATCACCTTATCTCGAAAAAGCCTATCAGGCAGCCGTACCAGATCAATTTCAAAAGGATTTTATAGAGACCGACAGGAAAGTGAATCTTTTGTTTAATGCGCTGCAGGGTAATATACTTCGTATTTTTCCTGTTCCCGGAGATGAAAACAATAAATGGGTTTCTTTTCCTGAAGTTCCGGAAGCGAATTTTAAGGGAATGGATTCTGTTTATGCAAAGCAAATCCTGCCTATTTACATGAACACGCTCCGGGAAGCAAGATCTTCGGGAGATTATACTCAGTCAACCGAATTACTTGAGAGCATCAAAGGTTTCCAGAAAAAATTTGGGGGTGAAGTGATGCCTTCAGAAAGAAAAATAGAAGCAGAGGTGCTTTACAACAAATACGATATATTCAAGAACCTGTTTATGTGGTATATGTTGGCTGGTTTACTGATGTTGGTATTTGTGATCATACAAATTTTTAAAGATTCAAAGGCCATTGAAATTCTTATAAAAATAAGTGCGGTTGCAATTTTGCTGATGTTTATAGCTCATACGCTGGGGCTTGCTGCCAGGTGGTATATCTCTGGACATGCGCCCTGGAGTGACGCGTATGAATCGATGATCTATGTTGCATGGGCTACCATGTTCTTTGGACTTGCCTTTGGGAGAAAAAGCAATCTTACCATTGCCTCAACTTCTTTTGTGACAGCGATGATTCTTATGATAGCGCACTGGAACTGGATGGATCCATCTATAGCTAATCTTGTACCTGTGCTGGATTCATACTGGTTGATGATCCATGTATCTGTAATTGTTGGTAGTTACGGGCCTTTTACCCTGGGATTGATTCTGGGAGCCGTCTCCTTATTATTGATGATTATGACTACAGAAAAGAATAAGGTTAAAATGGATTTGAACATCAAGGAAATCACCATAATTACTGAGATGGCTCTAACAGTTGGCCTGGTAATGTTAACCATAGGAAATTTCCTTGGTGGTCAATGGGCCAATGAAAGCTGGGGTCGTTACTGGGGATGGGATCCAAAAGAAACCTGGGCTTTAATAAGCATTATGATATATGCTTTTGTGATTCATATGCGACTGGTCCCCGGATTGCGCAGCCGGTGGTTCTTTAACCTTATGGCTATTGTAGCCTTTGCAAGTATTATGATGACATACTTTGGAGTGAATTTTTATCTTGCCGGATTGCATTCCTATGCAAGCGGGGATAAAGTAATCACCCCTACCTTTATCTATTATTCTATTGCCGTAGTTGCTGTTCTTGGAGCTTTATCCTATTGGAAATTTCAGAAATATTATAGCAAGGGATCCAAAAGCGGTTCTAAATAATTTTATTATTATTATTTGATCAAAAAAAATCCTGCTGAATTAGCAGGATTTTTTTATAAACTGAGTTGGTTCAGGATTATTTTAATCCGCCAACCATATCTTTTGGATTCACCCACTCATCAAATTCTTCAGAAGTTACATAACCCAGATTAACGGCTTCTTCTTTTAAAGTAGTTCCGTTTTTATGGGCAGTATTGGCAATTTCTGCAGCCTTGTAATAGCCTATTTTAGTATTTAAGGCTGTTACCAGCATTAGTGAATTATCCAGCAGCTCTTTTATTCTTTTGTGATTGGGTTCAATTCCACTGGCACAATGCTCTTCAAAAGAAATGCAGGCATCTCCAAGAAGTTGTGCACTATGAAGAAAATTGGCGGCCATTAACGGTTTGAAGACATTAAGTTCAAATTGTCCTTGCATTCCTCCAACACTTATCGCAACATCATTCCCCATTACTTGCGCACAAACCATTGTTAAGGCTTCGCACTGAGTAGGATTTACTTTGCCTGGCATAATTGAAGAACCCGGCTCATTTGCCGGAATATTGATTTCCCCAATTCCACTTCGTGGCCCAGAAGAAAGCATTCTAATGTCGTTGGCAATTTTATTTAAAGATACAGCCAGTTGTTTAAGTGCGCCGTGAGATTCTACAAAAGCATCGTGAGCAGCAAGCGCCTCAAACTTATTTGGGGCAGATGTAAAAGGAAGTTCAGTGAATTTTGTGATAAACTCTGCTACACGTTTTGAATAACCCTTGGGAGTATTCAATCCGGTTCCTACAGCTGTTCCGCCCAAAGCCAATTCAGATAAATGTGGCAACGTGTTTTCAAGGGCTTTTATTCCGTGATCCAGTTGGGCTACATACCCACTAAACTCTTGTCCAAGGGTTAGGGGAGTGGCATCCATGAAATGGGTACGGCCTATCTTTACCACATTCTTAAACTCTTCCGATTTTTTCTTAAGGGTATTCCGAAGCTTTTGTACCCCGGGAATTGTAACTTCATGTATTTTCTTGTAGGCAGCAATATGCATTCCGGTTGGGAATGTATCATTAGAAGACTGTGATTTGTTCACGTCATCATTTGGGCTAAGCGTTTTTTCACCCTCTCCTATAATCTTTCCTGCCAATTGATGAGCGCGATTGGCAATTACCTCGTTAAGGTTCATATTGCTTTGCGTTCCACTCCCTGTTTGCCAGATAACCAATGGAAACTGATCATCGTGTTTTCCGGCCAGGATCTCATCACACACTTGTGCTATGTAATCTCTCTTTTCAACCGGAAGCGCACCAAGTTCACAGTTTGTAAATGCTGCGGCCTTTTTGAGGTAGGCAAATCCGTATATAATTTCCAGAGGCATACTTCCGGGAGCCCCAATTTTAAAATTATTTTTTGAACGTTCGGTTTGGGCACCCCATAATTTATCTGAAGCTACCTTTACATCGCCCATTGTGTCTTTCTCTATTCTATAGTCCATAATTGTTTTAGATTAGGTTGCAAATTTACAGGTTAGGTATTTTTTAATCTTTAAAATTTTTACAAATTTTCAATCTTTTTTTAAAAAGATTGAAATCAGGAACATCGGGGCAAGCCCGCCCGAACGGTACGGGCGGGCCCGCCCGAACCCAACGGGCGGGCCCGCCTGAATAAAATTCATTTCGGGCGTGCCCACGATGAAATGGAAAATCCTTTTAAAAATTCGAGGCAAGTCCGCCTGAATGAAATTCATTTCGGGCAGGCCTCGGGAAATTAAACCCTCATTGGGGGATTAAAATATTATGGATAAGCATACTAATTTAATTTAGAGCGTAAAAATTAATTTTTTATTGTAGAAAATAGTTAGAGTTAGTATCTTTGCGTATACTTGAAAACCAACTGTACTTATGTTTGAATTTGATCAATACCTCGGCTTTATAGCATTTCTTACAATTTTAACCATCGGTTTCTGGCTGATGTTTTTTTTAATAGCCATAGTTCCTTACTGGATCGGTGGCTCTGTAATGGAAATGCTTAAAGAAAAGAAAGAGAAAAAGCGTTTGGAAAAAGAGGCTAAAAAGGGTTAGAGTTTTTTAAAACAACAGCGTTATCAACAGCGCTTGTTTTTAAAATTAATTTTAAACCTTGTCTTCAAATATTTTATATAAAAAAAGGTTGTCCAAATTGGACAACCTTTTTTATTGTTTTATTTCTAATTTTTTTATCCTTCAAAATCTCCACCGTTATCATCTCCATTTCCATTCTCACCTCTTCTGCGATCCTGTTCTCTTTTTTGTTGATTGAATCTATAAACGAACGCAATGTTAAAAGACCGTTCTCTCCACTGGAATTCACTAAACCTGTCAAAGGTAGTAGTAGAGGTAAATGATTCTCTTTTTCTACTGTTTAGTAAATCCCTTACATTAAAGGATAGGGTAGCATTTTTATTAAATAATTCTTTGCTCAGGGCAAGGTCTATTGATAAAATTCCTTCCTGGGTTCCCTGAACTCCTTCTGCAGCTCCAAGGTAAAATAAATTTGTTTGCCAGTCTATAGCTGCAGGCAGACTCACCTTGGAGCTAAAACGCGCAAAATAACTGGTATTCTCTGCGCTATAATCCACCTCGTTAAATTCACCTTCAGTATTAAATTGGAAAAAATTGAAACTACCATTTAGTCGAAGCCACTCAGCAGGATTGTAAAGCAACCCTAGTTCAGCACCAATCCTTTCATTGCTGGAAAGGTTTACAGGAATGGTTCTAATTACATTGGTTCCCGCAATATTTTGTTCTATTCTTTCGAAACTATCTGTTTCATTTTGATAATATACAGAAGAAGTTAGGGTTAATTTTTCCCATCGCTTTAAATATCCAAGATCAAATGCATTGGAAAACGCTGGTTGTAAATTTGGATTTCCCTGGAATACGTTGTTTACACTACTTCTGGAAGGAAAAGGATTGATAAACCAACCGCGTGGCCTGTTTATTCTTCTGTTATACCCTAAGGTGATATTTTCCCGTTCAGCAAGTTCATAAATAAGATTCACTGTTGGAAACAATCCTAAATAATTATTATCAAAATTAGTATCTATAGGAAAGCCAAATTCTTCCTGAAGTTCTTCTTCTGTTAATTCTGAATCTATTTCTCCTTTTAAATTGGTATTCTCCAGCCTTAAGCCCAAAAGAAAAGAAAAATCTCCAAATTTAGTTCCATATTGGGTATAAAGAGCCTGAACATTTTCGGAATAATCAAAAATGTTTGTCAAATTCTCATTGAGTACTAATTCACCGGTATCTTCAGATTCTTGTCTTATCGCATAATCTGTTACCTCGTTTTCAAAATTCCCGCGGTATCCTGCTTCAAATTGAGAATCCTCGCCAAAAGGAAGTACATAATCTGCCTGGATTAAAAACTCATTCTGGGTTTCCTTTTGGCTTATATTTTCTCCAAATAAAAATCGTTCATAATCTATGGTATTATAATCTTCATTTTCACCAATAATAGTGGTCTGGGTTTCCTTGTCTTTTTCATATTGAAAATCGGCGGTGAGTTTTTGTCCTTTATCATCAAGATTATTTATGTAGTTTAAAGCAAACTGGAAGCTATTGTCTTCCTCCATTTGATTTTCCCTTCGTGTGGTCCCAAAGACCTTAGTCCCGTTTAGGTAATTATCTGTAATATTTGTAGTGACATCTTCATCTTCACCTGTTCTTAAAAATATGCTTGCGGTAAGTGAGGATTGATCGTTAACATAATATTCCACTCCAAAATTGGTATTAAATCCACGGTTTAATCTGGTTATTTCCCTGTCTTCAACTATTCGTTCGAAGTCTGATCGGCTATTTTCATTGTACCGGGTATCAAAAAAACCATTTCCTGGAGCATCAAAATATCGAAATCCGGAGGTGTTGAAAAAATTAAATTTATCTGTTCTGTAATTCAAATTGGTAGAAATCCCTGCGTTATCTGGATAACCTGCATTTAAGGTTACGGAACCGTTAAATCCAAGTGTGTTTTCTTTCCTAAGTATAATGTTTAAAATACCGGCAGTACCTTCGGCGTCATATCTTGCTGAAGGAGATGTGATCACCTCCACGCGTTCAATAGCCTCTGCAGGCAACTGTCCAAGTATATCGGTGCCTCCAAATCCTGCAAGGGCTGAAGGTTTTCCGTTGATAAGAATTCGAACGTTTTGATTCCCCCTAAGGCTTATCCCACCATCCAAATCTACGGTAACAGAGGGCACGTTGTTTAGAGCATCTGCTACTGTACCTCCGGCAGTGGTAAGATCCTTACCAATATTATGTATTTTTTTGTCCAGACGTACTTCTACCTCGGTAGTTTCTGCCCGCACTACAACTTCATCCAAACTGTTAGAACTAAATCCAAGCTCAATAGTACCAAGATTAAGATCTGAATTTACCTGGCGATTGTTAAAATTCTTACTCTCAAAAGAGATGAATTCTACTTTGATATTATAAGTTCCAGAAGGCACAGGGATTGAAAAATTCCCATCCACATCTGTAACCCCACCATCAATAAAATCGGCATCATTTGGTTTTGTAATAGAAATTGTAGCATATTCCAATGGAACACCCAAATCATCGTCAATAACTTTTCCGGAAATTGAATAATTTTTGGATTGAGCTGAAGCTGAAAAATTAAGGCAAAAAATTAAAATCAGTAAAAAACTGAAGGGGAGGAACTTTTTGATGGTCATAGCAATCTTTATTCCTTTGACAATATTAAGCCTGAATGGTTTAATTCCACGTACGTTAAAAGATCGTTAAAGGAAAAATAATTATTGAACGGGAGGAGGTATCAAACTGATTGTGAATCCATAATCTTATTAGGAATTTTTTTATTTATTCCAATATAATTTTCAAACTGAGACTCACTTAATATTTTTAGCAGATTTTTATGTTCCCTACTCTGAATTTTTTGCAGCTTAGCTATTTTTTCACTTTCTGGATTATCTGAGTTTATGATTTCATTCTTGAAGATTGTGAATTTAATGATTATTTCTACCAGTTCTGAAGTTTGCTCCGGGTTCAAGCCTAACTTTTCCTTCCAGTTAAAAGCGATTTCCCTCGCAATGTCAAGTAATTCCTTTCGGTTTCTGTTATGAATATATATTTGAGAATACACAAAACCGCCAACCAGAATACAAGATAAGCCTAAAAGTAAAATTCTATCTTTAAGTTTCATACGTTGATTTTTTATCGTTTGTTATTAATCATATGTAATTCGCATATCTTAATCGCTGTTTTATCAAATTCTGGTTATGCTAATTTCATACGTAGTCATTTATAGTTTTTATTTGAAAAATTTCTATAGAAATTTTTCAATATTGACAAGAGGCCTGCCAATTACCGCCGCGGTTTTACCCTCTATAATCGGTCGCTCTATTAGCTTTGGATATTTTGTCATTATATTTATTAATTCTTGATCGTTAAGATCTTTATCCTGAAATTTTTCTTTCCAGATACTTTCCTTTGTGCGTATTAATTGAATAGGTGTCATAGTTAACTTTTCCAGCAAATCACTCAATTCCTTTTCTGATAAGGGTTCTTTCAGATCTTCCCTTACGCGAAATTCTTTCCCGGAATTTTCCAGCATTTCCAATCCCTCCCTGGATTTTTTACACCTTGTATTGTGGTAAATTGTCATCATAGATTTATTTTTTTTGACAGGTTGTAGTTTCCTCTTTTCTTAATGTAGGAATATTTATTCCTTAAAGGTTCCTTGAAATTTCAGACCTTTTTACTTTGCTGCTTGAAAATAAGCAATAAATATCAATCTTAAAACTTTCTTTCAGGTTTTGATCAATCTTCATGTTTTTGTCCCATCATCATAAGATACGCTTTTAAAAACCTATCTATATCGCCATCCATAACGGCTTCTACATTCCCGGTTTCCTCTGCAGTTCTTACATCCTTAACAAGTTTATAGGGATGCATAACATAATTCCTAATTTGGGAACCCCACTCAATTTTCATTTTAGAATCCTCAATTTCCCTGCGCTGCGCCTGTTGTTTTTGAAGTTCAATTTCATACAACTGACTTTTAAGCAACTGCATAGCTTTGGTTTTGTTTTCCAATTGAGATCGGGTTTCCGAATTTTCCACTACAATACCTGAAGGAGCGTGGCGTAAACGTACAGCGGTTTCCACTTTGTTTACATTTTGCCCACCGGCGCCCGAGGATCTCATGGTTTCCCATGAAATGTCTGCAGGGTTAATATCGATCTCTATAGAATCATCTACCAGTGGATATACATATACCGAAGCAAATGAGGTATGGCGCTTTGCATTGCTGTCAAAAGGTGAAATTCGCACCAATCTATGTACCCCGTTTTCACTTTTTAACCATCCAAAAGCATATTCTCCTTCAATTTCCAGCGTTACGGTTTTAATACCAGCAACTTCCCCTGATTGATAATTGAGCTCTTTAATACTGAATCCTCTGTTTTCTGCCCATCGCATATACATCCTCATAAGCATTTCTGCCCAATCGCAACTTTCGGTACCACCAGCACCGGCTGTAATTTGAAGTACCGCGCTTAAACCATCTCCTTCTTCTGAAAGCATGTTTTTAAACTCCAGTTCTTCAATCAGGTTAACAGCCTGCTCGTTCCGGGCATCCACATCTTCCGCAGAAGCTTCCTTTTCCTTATAAAATTCGTAGATAATTTCCAGGTCATCCACCAAAGTCTCAGCTTTGAGGTATTGGTCTACCCATTTCTTTTCAGAATTCAACCCACGCATTAATTCTTCTGCTTCTTTGGGGTTGTCCCAAAAATTAGGAGAATAGGTTTTTTCTTCCAAATTGGAAATTTCTATTTGTTTGGCATCAACGTCAAAGATACCTCCTTAACGCTACCAGGCGATCCCTAAGATCCTTTATATGTTCTGAATTGACCATATTTTTATTTAATTTGACGTAAAAATAGAATTAAACCCTCGCACCTAAAACTATTTTACAAAAAATTTATAGTTTTAGCCTTCCTTAAAATAACACTTGATGAAACTACTTTTCTCTATGTTCCTGTTCTTCAGTATTTCTATTAACGGAACAGCTCAAATCCTTGATAAAAAAGAGGATCTAAAAAAATACGAAGGCTTTTTTGACTTCTATTATTCCGAAAAGGAAGATAAGATCTACCTGGAAGTTGATAAACTGGATTTTGAATTTTTATATGTTCGCTTTTTAAGCAGCGGGATTGGTTCTAATGATGTAGGACTGGACCGGGGGCAATTGGGCGATGAAGCCCTGGTTAAATTTCAAAAGGCTGGAAACAAATTGCTTTTAGTGCAGCCTAATATGAAATTTCGTGCAGAAACGGATAATATCCTCGAAAGGAATAGTGTTGAGGAAGCATTCGCGAAATCCGTTTTATATGGCTTTGAGATCAAAGAAGAAAAAAACGGGAATTATATCATCGATTTTACTCCATTTCTAATGGAAGATGCTCACGGAGTTTCTGGTAGACTTCAAAGCGGGAATCATGGGGATTTCAGTATTAATAAATCTAAAAGTGCTTTATCTCTTGAAAGAACAAAAGCTTTTCCTCAAAATGTGGAATTTGAAGCCATGTTGACCTTTGATGGGGAAGCTAAGTCGGGAACCCTTCGAAATGTATTGCCGGATTCAAAAAGCATTACAGTAAATCAACATCATTCCTTCGTTCAATTGCCGGATAATGGCTATAAAAAAAGAGTTTTTGACCCTCGCAGTGGTGCTATTCATATTTCGTATTACGATTATTCAAGTCCGGTTTTTGAGCCTATAGAAAAACGGTATATCATCCGTCATAGGCTCGAAAAAAAAGATCCTACCGCTACTTTTAGTGAAGCAATAGAGCCAATTATATATTATTTGGATCCCGGAACACCAGAACCTGTTAAAAGCGCTTTGCTGGAAGGAGCAAAATGGTGGGATGAGGCTTATGAAGCGATTGGATACAAAAATGCTTTTCAGGTAAAAATGTTACCGGAAGGGGCAGATCCGCTTGATGTAAGATACAATGTAATTCAATGGGTGCACAGGTCTACCCGGGGTTGGAGTTACGGCGCAAGCGTGGTTGATCCCAGAACCGGCGAGATTATTAAAGGTCACGTAAGCTTGGGAAGCTTAAGGATACGTCAGGATTTTTTGATCGCCCAGGCATTACTTAATAAGCCTTTTACAGAGCGGGATGATGATCATCAAAGAATGATGGATATGGCCGTTGCAAGAATACGTCAACTCTCCGCACATGAGGTTGGTCATACCATTGGATTTACACATAATTTTGCTGCCAGTGCAAATCAAGATGCTTCGGTAATGGATTATCCACACCCAAAAATAACTCTAGAAAATGGTGAGATTTCTCTTGATAACGCCTATGACTCAGGAATAGGCGCATGGGACAAGATTACGGTGAAATACAGTTACGCAGATATTCCGGAGGTCTCTTCAGAAAAGGAATTTTTGAATGCTGTGTTGGCTGAAGCGAATGAAGTGGGTCTTCAGTTTATTAGTGACAGTGATGCAAGAGCTGCCGGTGGTGCTCATGTGAAGGCTCATTTATGGGATAATGGAAAAAATGCCGCCGAAGAATTGAACCGGATTTTGGAGGTGAGGAAACTGGCTATCTCTAATTTTTCTGAAGATAATTTTAGGGTGGGAGAGCCATATTCTGTTTTAGAAGATGTTTTTGTACCGCTTTATTTCCTTCATCGGTATCAAACCGAAGCTGCAGTAAAACTTATTGGCGGACTGGATTACAGTTATGCTGTAAAGGGCGGAGATCAAAAGGTAGTAGAATTGTTGTCACCAAAAATGCAGGAAGAAGCATTAAACGCGGTTTTACAAACCTTAAAAGCAGAACAACTGGCGATACCTAAAACTAAATTGGAACTATTCCCTCCGCGGGCTTATGGATATTCCAGGTCCAGGGAGTCCTTTAAAAGCAATACAGGTGTTGCTTTCGATGCTTTTGGAGCTGCAGGAACCGCAAGTGATCTTACCCTGAGTTTGTTATTACATCCGGAAAGAGCTGCCCGTTTGGTGCAGCAAAAAGCGGTAGATAATGATCTGCCCGGCTTGAGCAAAGTATTAAAAGAATTGATCTCAAAAACAATAGGAACTGCACAAAAAGACATGTATTTACAGGAAGTTCAAAATACCGTCAATTATAATGTGCTTCAATATTTAATGAATCTGGCAGTTCACAAAGATGCAACCGCACAGGTAAAAGCAGAAGTTAACGCTGTGATAAGCGACCTGGAAACATTGCTGGAAGGCAAAAAGGAATCTTTTTACAGGCAAATGCTTCTTGAGATTCGTGATTTCAGGAAAAACCCAGCAGAATTCAAAGCTTTTCCAACGGCACCTCAAATTCCTGATGGTTCTCCCATTGGATCTTTTATGTGTGATTGATAAAATCCCTTAAGGTCCTTGAAAATATAAGGGGCCCATTAAAAAACAAAAAATAGCTACATATGAAACAGGAAATAGATTTAAGAAGCGATACAGTTACCCGTCCTACCAAAGAAATGTTGAAGGTGATTATGTCGGCCAAAGTAGGTGATGATGTTTATAAAGAAGATCCCAGTGTAAACGCACTGGAAGAAAAGCTTGCAAAAATGTTCGGGAAAGATGAAGCCTTATTTTTTCCAACCGGAAGCATGGCTAACCAGGCAGCGATAAAATTGCACACACAACCCGCAGAGCAGTTAATATGCGATAAATGGGCTCATGTGTATAATTATGAAGGAGGAGGAGTTTCATTCAACAGCGGGGTTTCCTGCAAATTGGTAGATGGGGTTAGAGGAATGATCACGGCAGAGCAGGTTGAAGAAAATATCAATCCCCCAGATTTTTATCACAGTCCGTTAACCAGTTTGGTTTGTCTAGAAAACACTACCAATAAAGGTGGCGGAGCCTGTTATGATCTGGAAGAAATTAAAAAAGTGAGAAAAGTTTGCAACAAGCACAACTTAGGATTGCATCTTGATGGAGCGCGTTTATTTAATGCTTTGGTAGCTAAAAATGAATCGGCAAAGGATTACGGAAAATTGTTCGACACTATTTCGGTTTGTTTGTCCAAAGGTTTGGGAACGCCTATGGGATCTGTACTTATTGGGGATAAGAAGTTGATGAAAAATGCCATCCGGGTAAGAAAAGTGCTTGGAGGTGGAATGCGTCAGGTAGGATTTATGGCTGTGGCCGGGATCTATGCTCTGGACCATCACGTGGAGCGTCTTTCTATAGATCATAAAAGAGCTTCAGAAATTGGAGAGGTACTAAGTGATCGGGCTTATGTTGGGATGGTTGAGTCTGTTGAAACAAACATCGTAATATTCTATCTTCAGGATCTTTCGAATGAGGAGAAATTTATGAAACAGCTTCAAAAGGAGAACATAAGAATAAGTAATATGGGGCATGGGAAATTGAGAATCGTTACGCATTTGGATTATTCCGAAGAAATGCACCAAAAATTCTTAAAAACGCTTCAGGAAATTAAATTGTAGTCAGATTGGAAAAGTTTAACCAAAGCTTATTAAGCTTTTAACCTTCCCCGGCGGCTAATTTTTATAATTTACAAAAAACCAAAAAATTGTAATTATGAAAAATGTATTGCCCAGAAAAGAAGTACCAAGATTAATAGTAGAAACCACTAGCGGAATACAATGGAATTTACGCGACCAAAGGCCGGAGAATTTTACGATGGTTATTTTTTATCGTGGATTACATTGCCCGGTTTGTAAATCGTATTTGCAGGAATTGAATAAAAAGATTGAAGATTTTAGGGAAAGGGGAGTGAATGTGATTTGTATTAGTGCTAATAATCAATCCCTGGCAGAAAAGACGGTTAAGGAATGGGAAGTGGATAATCTTACCATAGGCTATGATTTTAATACCGAAGACGCCAGAAAATGGGATTTATATGTTTCTGAAGGAATTAATGATGAACCGGAAGTTTTCTTTGAGCCCGGATTGTTCCTTATAAAACCAGATAATACACTTTATTCCGCTTCTATTCAAACGATGCCTTTTGCCAGGCCAAAGTTTGATGAATTGCTAAAAGCTATTGATTTTCTATTGGATAAAGATTATCCTGCCAGAGGGGAGGCGTAAATAAAAAAAGACCTCACAGGTTTCAAAAACCTGTGAGGTCTAAAAATATTTTATCCAAACAAAATCTTATTTAAACTGGTCTAAACCAGGAATGTCCGGCATTCCATCCTTAGCCACAGCAGCAAGTTCAGCTTCGTTGATATCGGAAGCTCTTTTGATCGCTTTATTTAAAGTTAAAACAAGATAGTCTTCCAGTTGGTCTTTATCTTCCATTAGTTCATCTGCAATAGAAATGTTTTTGATCTCACGGGCAGCAGTTATGGTTATTTTTAATAGACCATCCCCGGACTGCTCATCTATAAGAACAGATTTCATTCGCTCTTTTGTAGCTTCTACTTTTTCCTGGGTTTCCTTAAGCTTATTCATCATTCCCATCATATCTCCAAACATAATTTCCTGTTTTTAAAAAGTTAAATACAAATTTACTAAATTAGGTCCTTATAAAAGTTATTATGAAACATCCATTAGGAAAATTTTCTCACACAAAGGAATGATTGTACGGATGTTATCTATGTCCACTAAAACAATAAAAAAACAGATGAAAACAGTATTATTTATTCTATTGGGAAGTTTTACCTTTGTAACCGCGCAAAACCATAATGTATTGAAAAAAGAAATCACACCTCCCGAAGCGATTAAAATAACCAAAGAGCTTAAGGCTCATGATCAAGTTAGGATAGATGATTACTATTGGATGAATAACCGGGAAGATCCTCAGGTTATAAGCTATCTAAATAGCGAAAATGAGTATAATGAGAAAATGACCGCTCACACTAAAGAGTTTCAAACGAAGCTTTTTAATGAAATGAAAAGCAGAATTAAAGAGGATGACAAATCTGTCCCTTATAAATTAAACGGATATTGGTATTTAACACGCTTTGAAAAGGGAAAAGATTATCCCATATATTCCCGAAAGAAAGAATCTCTTGATGCGGCTGAAGAAATTCTGTTTGATGTAAATGAAATGGCAGAAGGTTATGATTATTACAGCCTTGGTGGATTAAATGTAAGCCCGGATAATAAACTTATAGCTTTTGGCGTGGATACTTTAAGCCGTAGAAAATATACCATTCAGATAAAAAACCTGGAAACAGGGGAGATTCTTCCGCTAAAAATTGAAACCACAACCGGAGGATCTACCTGGGCAAATGATAATAAAACACTTTATTATACCAAGAAAGATGATCAAACGTTGAGATCAAATCAAATATTCAAACATATTTTAGGGACTAATCCTTCAAATGATCAGTTGGTTTTTGAGGAAAAAGATGAAACCTTTAACACCTATATCTACAAATCAAAATCTAAAAAATACCTGATTATCGGGTCAGCTAGTACGCTTACAAGTGAATACAGAATTTTAAATGCCGATACCCCTGAAGGGGAATTTAAAATTTTCCAACCAAGGGAAAGAGGTTTGGAATATGGGATTAGTCATTTTGAAGATTATTTTTATGTACTCACCAATAAAGATGGTGCCACCAATTTTAAATTGATGAAAACCCTGGTTGATAAAACCGAAAAAGAAAACTGGCTGGAGGTTATTCCGCATAGGGATGATTATTTGCTTGAAGATCTTGATATTTTTAAAGATTACCTTGTGGTAAGTGAACGGCACAACGGATTGAATAAAATTAAGATCACCAGGTGGGATACCAATAAAAGTTATTATTTACCATTTGACAATGAAACCTACACCGCATATACGAGTATAAACCCAGATTTTGACACAAATATTTTAAGATATACCTATAACTCCCTGAATACTCCTACATCGGTGGTTGATTTTAATATGGCCACAAAAGAAAAAACAATTTTAAAGGAGCAGGAAGTTTTAGGAGGGAACTTTGACAAGGATAATTATACTTCAGAACGCATTTGGGCAACGGCAGAAGATGGGACAAAAATTCCTGTTTCTATTATTTATAGAAAGGATATTAAAAAGGATGGAAAGAATCCTTTACTGCAATATGCATATGGTTCTTATGGTTCTACTATTGACCCATATTTTTCTACTGCACGTTTGAGCCTGCTGGATCGCGGATTTATTTATGCCATCGCACATATTCGCGGAGGGGAATATTTGGGAAGAACCTGGTATGAAGATGGAAAGCTTCTGAAAAAGAAAAACACGTTTACAGATTATATCGATGTTTCAAAGTATTTAATAGCGCAAAATTACACCTCATCGGAGCACTTATATGCGATGGGAGGTTCTGCTGGTGGGTTGTTGATGGGGGTGGTAGTAAATATGGCTCCCGAACTCTACAACGGGGTGATCGCAGCGGTTCCATTCGTAGATGTTATCACTACGATGTTGGATGAAAGCATTCCCTTAACCACTGGAGAGTACGATGAATGGGGAAATCCAAATAATAAAGAATATTATGATTATATGCTATCGTATTCCCCGTACGACAATGTAAAGCGGCAGGATTATCCAAATATGCTTATTACAACAGGTTTACATGATTCACAGGTGCAATATTGGGAACCCGCTAAATGGGTTGCAAAATTGAGGGATTTTAAAATGGACGATAATATTTTACTGCTTCATACCAATATGGAAGCCGGTCATGGTGGAGCTTCAGGAAGGTTTGAAGCATTGAAAGAAGTAGCTGAAGAATATGCATTTTTATTAGACCTTGAAGGAATTACTGAATAATTCAAATATTTCACTAACTTTGACAGGTTTTAAAATTAAGCTTAATTTAACTAATTTTAGAATTTTCAGAAAGCAGAAGATTGTAAAAGAACTTCATTTATGAAAGAAGAAATAAAGGTGTACGACAATGTATTGCAACTTATAGGGAACACCCCGTTGATACATTTAAATACCATTACAAAAGAATTTAAAGGTAATTTTTATGCAAAAGCAGAAGCCTTTAATCCGGGACACTCCACCAAAGATCGTATAGCACTATATATTATTGAGGAGGCGGAGCGTGCGGGAATTTTAAAACCCGGTGATACCATCGTTGAAACAACTTCAGGAAATACGGGTTTTAGCATTGCAATGGTTAGCATCATAAAAGGATACGAATGTATTCTTGCTGTAAGTTCAAAATCTTCCCAGGATAAGATAGATATGTTGAAAACAATGGGGGCGAAGGTATACGTTTGTCCGGCAAATGTTTCTGCAGACGATCCTCGTTCTTATTATCAGGTTGCTAAAAGACTGCATGAAGAAACAAAAGGTTCTGTCTATATCAACCAGTATTTCAATGAGTTGAATATGGACGCCCATTACAATTCCACAGGTCCTGAAATATGGAAACAAACCGAAGGAAAGATCACCCATTTGGTGGCTTGTAGTGGAACTGGAGGAACAATTTCCGGAACTGCAAGATATTTAAAAGAACAAAATCCCGGGATTAGGATTATTGGAATAGATGCTTTTGGATCTGTTCTTAAAAAATATCACGAAACCCGCGAATTCGATTCTGAAGAGATTTATCCATATCGCATTGAAGGTTTAGGTAAGAATCTAATCCCTACTGCGACAGATTTTGATGTCATTGATAAGTTTGTAAAAGTTACGGATGAAGAAAGTGCACATACGGCAAGGGAGCTGGCCAAAACCGAAGGCATGTTTGTTGGATATACCAGCGGTGCCGCAATGCAGGGAGTAAAACAATTAAACCAGGAAGGGGAATTTAATGCCAATAGCAATGTCGTAATAATTTTTCCGGATCATGGTTCCCGATATATGAGCAAGGTATTCAGCGATGAATGGATGACCGCTCAGGGATTTTTTGACACTAAAAACGAGGTAGACGCCAATCAAATTGAATTCATAAAATAATTGAGGTGTTTTTCCCAGATATCATTATAGAAAAACATCCTTTTATAAGAGGATGTTTTTCTATAATGCAATTGAAGATAAAGGATTATTAGTTTAAAAAACGAGTTGTATTTAAGTAATTTTACGGCTTTTAATTAAAAGATCTATGAGAGATTTATTTGATAAAATTTATAAAGATAAAGGTCCATTAGGTAAATGGGCCGAATTTGCTGAAGGATATTTTGTGTTTCCCAAGCTGGAGGGGCCTATTTCAAACCGGATGAAATTTCGCGGAAAGGAAGTGATCACCTGGAGTATTAATGACTACCTGGGACTGGCAAATCATCCTGAAGTCAGGAAGGTTGATGCTGAAGCGGCCGCAGATTATGGATCGGCGTATCCTATGGGAGCCAGAATGATGAGTGGTCATACAGATTTGCATGAAAAATTACAGGAAGAACTGGCATCTTTTGTAAATAAACAGGCAGCATATTTGTTGAATTTCGGATACCAGGGAATGGTTTCCACCATTGATGCACTGGTTTCTAAAGCAGATGTTATTGTATACGATATGGATGCTCACGCCTGCATCATAGATGGGGTGAGACTACACGTAGGCCAGCGTTTTACCTATAAGCATAATGATATGGAAAGCATCGAGAAGAATCTTGAGCGTGCTACCAAAATATGCGAACAAACCGGTGGAGGGATTCTTCTTATTTCTGAAGGTGTTTTTGGAATGCGGGGTGAACAGGGAAAACTAAAAGAAATAGTAGCCCTAAAAGAAAAATATAATTTCAGGTTTTTCGTGGATGATGCCCATGGATTCGGAACCCTTGGTGCTACAGGAGCTGGTGCAGGTGAGGAGCAGGGCGTGCAGGATGAAATTGATGTTTATTTTGCAACCTTTGCTAAATCTCTTGCAAGTACAGGAGCGTTTATAGCAGGGGACAAAGAAATCATGGATTATCTAAAATACAATTTAAGATCCCAGATGTTCGCCAAATCACTACAAATGCAATTGGTGGTTGGAGCTTTAAAAAGACTGGATATGCTTCGTACCATGCCGGAATTAAAAGCAAAACTATGGGAAAATGTGAATGCCCTTCAAAGCGGATTGAAAGACCGTGGGTTTGATATTGGTACTACGCAAAGTTGTGTAACTCCGGTATATTTAAAAGGTAGTATTCCTGAAGCTATGGCGCTCGTGAAAGACTTACGCGAGAATCATGGAGTATTTTGTTCTATAGTTGTGTATCCTGTAATTCCAAAAGGATTAATCTTATTAAGAATGATCCCAACAGCAACTCATACCTTCGATGATATAGATCAAACCCTCATAGCTTTTTCTGCTATCCGGGAGCGATTGGAAAATGGAACTTATAAAAGGCTTTCAGCATCTGTTGCTGCAGCTGCAAATGAATAAATGTTCCAGAACAGAACTATAAAAAATAAAAAATCCGCTACTTCAGCGGATTTTTTATTTTATTGATTTCCTTCCGGAAGGATCATTAATTATCTATTTCGGGTTCTCCCTGAATCTCTTCGGTACGTTTTCTTCTTCGGTCACCTTCATAGGAATCATCCAGAAATTCATCGGTTTTGTGCATATCGAATCTATACGAAAAACCGGCGGCAACCTGCCACCTGTCAGGGGTATTTTTAAAATTGATCAATCCGGAGACATCTAGCTGGAAATCATCTCCAAATAAATATGCAACTCCGGTGCGTGCAAGATCATCTGCATATACATCGCTTATAATTCCCTGGTACTCTAAAAAACCGGCAAATTTTGGAGTAAATGCGTGTGTAAGTGTTACTATTCCAGCATAGGTAGGCGTTACTTCCGAGATTTTATCTAAAATGATATTGGTGACCAAAACCCATCCACCTCTCCAATTATTTTGTGTGGAAAGTGCAAATTTGGGAGTTATTTTGGATTCCCCTTCAAACCTAAAAGGATTATCATCAAAAGTGAAATTTGCACCTGCATATACAGCTATTGCCGGGATTAATGTTTTCCACTTAAATCTTTGGTTGGCTTTCCAGCTGTATAAATTTGGTTCATCCGGCTCAATGCTGCGGGCAGGATCAAAGATTAAATATTTTACTCCTAAGGTGTTGGTTTTGAAATTGCTCTGGTTAAATTCCCGATCCTGTCCGCCAATTCTTATCAAGGTAGACTGATCTTCAAAAGATCCTATTAAGCTTATTTCCAGGGCTTCAAAAAACAGCCCGTATCGCAAAGCGTACTCTGCCCCCAAAATGTCGGTATCTGTTCCCCGAAGGGAATGCGTATCATTACCAAGATAACCGCCTCCTTCAAGTTGTAAGACTCCTGTGCCCACAGAAAAGGCTCCCTGGGAAGCTCCCGGCCGGTTAGAATTAATCGTTTCGGTGTATTGTGCCTGAGAAATTTGTGTACCGGTTAAGAACACAAGGGAGATTATTAAAGTACGTTGAAAGAATTTCATTTACGAAGATTTGTTGCTTCAAATATAGAAGATTTTATTAATTTTTTAGGAGATATAAGTGGAATTTGTCCGGCTATAATAGTAATTTTGCACAAACTGAAGAAAAATGCACGAAGCTTCATTTCAAAGTATTCTAAAAACTATTTTGATCATTTTATTGATCTATTTCGGATTCAAGATTTTGATACGATTTTTTGGTCCTATTATTTTGAAATACTTTTTAACCAAAGTGGGAAATAAATTCCAGCAACAATTCAATCAGCAACCTCCATCTGGAAAGAAAAAGGAAGGAGAGGTTGTCATTGAGAAAAAACCAAAAAACCCCGGGAAATCCAATAAAAACGTTGGAGAGTATATCGATTACGAAGAAATTGATTAATTTTCAGACCTAACAAAAACTTCATAATGATTAGGTCTCTTAAAAGTATTCTCCCACACATTTTAGTTGTTTTAGGATTTGTTTTTCTTTCTTTGGCATATTTCAATCCCGTTCTTCAGGGCAAGGAAATTTTTCAAAGCGATATCGTTCAGTATATCGGGATGGCAAAAGAGCAAAATGATTTTCGGGCAGAAACAGGAGAGGAGCCTTACTGGACAGATGCGGCCTTTGGAGGAATGCCAACCTACCAGCTCGGTGCAAACTACCCACACAACTATATCAAAAAAATAGATTCGGTACTGAGGTTTTTGCCAAGGCCGGCAGATTATCTCTTCCTTTATTTTATAGGGTTCTATATCCTGCTATTAACCTTGAGGCTGGATTATAAGCTGGCTTTTTTGGGAGCGCTGGCCTTTGGGTTTTCAACCTATCTTATCATAATACTTGGAGTTGGACACAACGCCAAAGCTCACGCAATTGCTTATATGCCAATGGTTCTGGCAGGAATTATCCTGTGCTTTAGAAGCAATTATATATCCGGATTTCTCCTGCTGTCACTTGCCATGGCCCTGGAAATTGGTGCAAACCACTTCCAGATGACCTATTACTTATTGTTATTGCTTCTAGTTTTAGGGGTTGCATATTTAATAGATGCCTATCGCAAGAAACAATTACCACATTATTTTAAAGCATTAGGGGTCATGGTAATCGCCGTTATTCTGGCAATTGCCACAAATGCTACTAATCTTTTGGCTACTCAGGAATATGCTGCATTTAGCACCAGGGGAGATACAGGTTTAACTATTACTGCTGAAGGAACCGATCAAAAATCGGATGGGTTAAGTTTTGAATATATCACTGAATATAGCTATGGAATACTGGAAAGTTTCAACCTTTTTATTCCAAGATTCATGGGTGGATCCAGTTCAGAAGAACTGGGAGAAGATTCTCAAATGTATCTACAACTCATTAAAATGGGAGCTTCACCGGTTCAGGCTCGTGATTTTGCGAAAAATGCACCCACATATTGGGGCGATCAACCTTTTGTAGGTGCTCCCGCATACATAGGGGCAACAGTTTTGTTTCTTTTTGTATTTGCTTTATTTCTTATAAAAGATCGGTTGAAATGGTGGATTGTTGGTGGAACTATTCTGGCTTTGCTATTATCCTGGGGTAAAAACTTCTTGTTTTTTACCGAATTTTTTATCGATTATGTACCCCTTTACGACAAATTCCGGGCGGTTTCATCTATTCAGGTACTTATAGAATTATGCATACCCATATTAGCCATTTTCGGACTATATAAATTATTCAATGAATTTGAAAAAACCGAAGAAAAACAATATGCTTTAAAATGGGCAACTATTATTACTGGCGGGATTGCTTTGCTTTTCCTTGTCTTTAAATCGGCTTTATTTAATTTTAGCGGTGGGAATGATGCTGTATATATGGAGCAAATGGGCGCAGAATTTGTTCGCGCACTTAAAGATGACAGAAGAGCTATTTTTAACGCAGATACGATAAGATCACTTGTATTTGTACTTCTTTCTGCTACGCTTATATGGCTGTATATTAAACAAAAAGCGAATAAAAACTTAGTGATCATGGGCTTTGTTCTGTTAATTTTAGCCGATTTAATCCCGGTGGATAGAAGATATGTGAACAATGATGATTTTGTAGCTGCAAGAGCGATGAACCAACCTTTTCAGCAAACAGCTGCAGATGCACAAATTCTTCAGGATCCCGGACATTTCAGGGTTTTTGATCTGGCAGAAAGTCCATTTAATACTGGAAGAACCTCGTATTTTCATAATTCAATAGGTGGATATCACGCTGCCAAGCCGGGTAGAATTCAGGAGTTATTTGATTTTTATATCTCCAGGAATAACATGGAGATCTTAAATATGCTCAATGTAAAATATTTTATTATTCCTACGGAAGAAGGGGTGCAGGCGCAACAAAATCCAGAAGCTTTCGGAAATGCCTGGTTTGTGAATAAGGTAAAATGGGTCGAAAATCCTAATGAAGCTATCCTAAGCCTTGGTGAAACTAAACTGGATTCTGTAGCGGTGGTCCATGTGGAACATAAGAATTTGGTGCCTTCGGAGCTTGAGGCAGACCCTTCAGCAGCAATAGAACTTATTAGCCAGCAACCCAATGAATTGGTTTACAAATCCAAATCATCTAAAGAACAATTAGCGGTATTTTCAGAAATATATTATCCCAATGGCTGGAAAACTTTTATAGATGGAAAGGAAAGTGTTCATTTTAGGCTGAATTATGTTCTAAGAGGGATGATGATTCCTGCCGGGGAACATGAGATAAGGTTTGAATTTGAACCTGAAGTAGTTAAAACCGGAAGCATAATTTCACTTTCAGCTTCAATTTTATTAGGACTACTTTTACTTGGCGGTCTGTTTTATAAGTATAAGAGAAAATAAGTGCTCTTGCTGTTTTTGGAAGATTTAGAATAGGCCTATATGAAACATCTAGTAGGAAAATTTTCTCACACAGTTGTAGGATTATATGGATGTTACATACGTCCGCTAAGACAATAGAATAAACAGATGAAAAAAGTACTTATCATTACATACTATTGGCCTCCTGCCGGAGGACCCGGAGTACAGCGATGGTTAAAATTTGTGAAGTATCTAAGGGATTTTGATATAGAGCCCGTTGTTTATATTCCTAAAAATCCGGATTATCCATTGGTGGATGAATCTCTTAATGAAGAAATACCAAAAGATATAACCATCCTGAAAAAGAGGATTTTTGAACCTTATTCTCTGGCTGGTATTTTCTCTAAAAAGCAAACAACAACTATCAGTTCAGGGATAATTACCGATGAAAAAGAACAAAGTTTTCTACAGAAGCTTCTGTTGTTTATACGAGGCAATTTTTTCATTCCCGATGCAAGAAAATTTTGGGTGAAACCTTCCATTAAATTTCTTTCAAATTATATTCAGAAGAATAATATAGATACCATCATAACTACCGGGCCGCCACATAGCGTTCATTTAATAGGTCTTGGATTAAAGGAAAAACATAAGCTAAGATGGATAGCCGATTTTCGTGATCCCTGGACCAGTATAGGATATCATAAAAAGCTTAAATTAACCGAGACTTCTGAAATTAAACATAAAAAAATGGAAGAAAAGGTGCTTAAAAAAGCTTCAGATATTATTACCACCAGTTTTACAACAAAAGCCGAATTTGAAAAAATCACCGGTAAACCAATAACCGTGATCACCAACGGATATGATGTTTTTTCGCCTGCAGAAGTGAAACTGGATGAAAAATTCACCATCTCACATATAGGTTCATTGCTCTCTGGACGAGATCCAAAGAATTTATGGCTTGTACTGGGAGAACTTGTAAAGGAAGATGTTCATTTTGCCAAAGATTTCAGGTTAAAGCTGGTGGGTGCTGTAAGTGATGAAGTGGTTTATTCCATAAAAAAATCAGGCTTACAGGAACATCTTGAGCTCATAGGATATGTTTCTCATCCTGAAGCTCTAAAGATTCAAGGAAGCTCTCAGGTCTTGCTATTGGTTGAAATAAACAGCGAGGAAACCCGTGGGATTATTCCCGGTAAACTTTTTGAATATATGGCAGCAAAACGCCCTGTTTTAGCATTGGGACCAGAAAAATGGGACGTGGAGAAGATTTTACAGGAGACCGGATCCGGTAATTATTTTAATTACCGGGAAATGGAAAACCTGAAATTCAGGATCCGGGCATATTATGAATTATATAAAAAAGATGCTTTAAGATCTGATTCAAAAAACATCGAAAAATACAGCCGAGAAAATCTAACCCAAAAATTAGCAGAATTGCTACACCAATAAAAACTAATGGGTATAATTTTAAATCAATCTTTTAAAAATATGGTCACTACCTATTTCGGATTTGGAATAGGAGCGATCAATACCTTGTTTTTATTCACTTATTTTCTTGAGAAGGAATATTACGGGTTGGTGAGTTTCCTGCTTTCTGCAGCGAACCTTATCTGGCCATTGATGGCTTTTGGAGTTCATAATACCCTTGTAAAATTCTACTCTTCCTATAAAACCAGACCCGATCGCGATAAACTGCTTAATTTGATTTTAATATTGCCAATAGGAGTTTCTGTAGTTCTTGGCATCATTGGGTTTTTAAGTTATGATTTGTTGCTTAATTATTTTGGCTCGGGCAATGATCTTGTGCAACCATACATCTGGCTAATCTTTGTCATTGCTTTTGCTACCGCTTATTTCGAAGTGTTTTTTGCCTGGTCCAAGGTTAATTTCCAAAGCGTTTTTGGAAATGTCATGAAGGAGGTTTTTCACAGGATTTGTATCACGTTGTTGTTGTTAGCTGTATATTTTTCATTGATTAGCGTGAATCAGTTTATTTATGCGATGGCAGGAGTTTTTATTGTAAGGGCTATAGCGATGCAGGTTTATGCTTTTTCATTGTACATGCCTAAATTCAGTTTTGCGCTTCCAAATAATATAAGATCTGTATTAAAATATTCCGGGTTGATTTTAATCGCCGGTTCCGTTGCGGTAATTTTGTTGGACCTTGATAAAGTGATGATAGAATATTATTTGCCCATTGGAGAAGTCGCGGTCTATGGAATCGCGGTTTATATCGCTACAGTTATATCTGTGCCTCAAAAAGCAATGCACCAAATCATACATCCACTTACGGCGAGTATGTTGAACGAAAAAGACAAAACCGGCCTTGCCGATCTTTACAAACGCAGTTCCCTAAGTCTATTGGTGGTGAGCGCGATCATTTTTATTTTAATACTTGTAAATCTCAATCAACTTTACAGGCTTATTCCAGAGGAATATCAAATAAGTACCGTGATTGTATTGCTTATTTCCCTGGTGAAATTATATGATAATATGTTGGGGAACAATAATAGTATTCTTTTTAACTCAGATTATTACCGGCTGGTTCTGGTCTTTGGAGTTTTTCTGGCAATCCTGGCTTTTGTTTTTAACTTGTTGTTAATCCCCGAATTTGGAATTTTCGGCGCTGCGATGGCAACCTTTCTGGCGTTCTTTATCTATAATACATCCAAGATCTTCATCGTACTCAGCAAATTTAAAATGCATCCATTTTCCCTGAAGACACTTTATATCCTGCTTTTTTCCGCCTTGCTAATTCTCGGATTTTATTTTTGGGAGTTTGGATTTCATCCAATTATCAATATCATTTTAAAATCGGGAATAGTCTCGGTTATTTATTTGGTTGTAGCCTTAAAATTTAATTTCTCTGAAGATGTTACTCTAATGGTATCTAAATACCTGAAACGAAAAAATATATAAAATCGAAAACCCCCAAGGGATCCGTATGAATCGCCATTGGAGGATTTCTAACTAACCAACCAAAAAATTAAATTATGAGGATTTTAGTCTCTTCCTCTTGAGTTACTCCTTACTTCCGCAGAACTCCCTGTTGTAACCTTCGCTTCATTTGATCTCGCAGAGCTTCTTCGGGATTGAACGTTTGATGTACTTGGAACATTTTGGGTACGTTGTACACTACTACTTCTTCGAGGGGTACTTGTTCTAACATTATTTTGTCTGCTTTGCACAGCGGGCTGATTTGCTCTTCTTTCAACCGTTGATCTTGTTGTTCTTACTGAACTATCTCGTCGTGGTGTTACAGCAGCTTTATTCTCAATCACATTATTACTTCTTTGTGCGGAACTTGTTCCTCTTGCTGAAGTATTTGAATTGCTTATTCTATTTGCTCTCACAGCAGCCTCATGCTTCTCTATATTCGCAGTTTCTCTGTTGCTTTCAACGTTGCTGTTCCTGGATTGAATTCTTCCTCTTTCAGATGTGAATTCCGATTCTGAAACCGAACTGTTTCTGCCTCTAGCAGACGGTGTTGACCTGGCAATTTCTGAACTATTGGTCCTTGTAACGTTTTCTGAAGATCTCACTTGAGGCTTCACTTGCCTTTGAGTGTCTGTTCTTCTGCCATTATTATAAGAATCTACATTTTGACCAGGTCTGTAAAAATTGTTTTTACTAACAACTACATTATTGGTTTCATAATACGTGTTGTACTGAATGTAACTTAATCTTGCAGGTTCATAATAGGCTCTGTAAGGCTCGTAATAAACCACTCTGTATGACTGATGTGGTCTTACATAATACCTGTGCCATGGTCTATGGATATAACGTGGGTTGTAAGCATTTATATATCCAATATAATTAATGGGTTGATTAAACCGGTTGTATCGAATATGCATATTTCCTAATCGTACCAATTGCCCACGACTGTTGTAGTTAATAAAAATATTTCCAGCCTGAACTATCCTTCCGTAGTAATCATAATATACAGGGACATTTTCAATTTGGATCACAGCCCCAAAATCATCAAATTGCACATAGGGGTCATAATTGTATCCTGCATTATAACTGATGTTGGAATTGGGATGCGGTATATTCCCAATAGGGGATCTCGCAAATTGTGGATTGTAATAGAAATCAAATTCTCCGTTTGGATATACTGAAAACTCAACTCCGCCTTCCACGAATATGAAAGATTCTCCATAGTTAAAAGGGGAGGAGTAACTGGATGTTTCCGAATTTGCTGAAGCCGTAACTCCAACAAAAAGAAAAGCGAATATGAGGGTAAAGGTTTTCATTTGGACGGACTTTAATATTAATAGAAATTGGCTTTTTTCAAGCCGTTGTTGTTGTTGTTACTAAAGATACAAAGTACGTGCCAAAATCCTGAATTGAACCTTCAACCTGTTTCCCAAGGAAACTGTGTATAATTACAAACGTTCCTTTAAATAAGGGGCAGTATAGGATTTTTTGTTTTTAGCTACTTCTTCAGGGGTTCCGTCAGCAATAAGATAGCCTCCTGTTTCACCGCCATCTAGACCAAGATCAATAACATAGTCGGCACATTTTACAAGGTCCATATTATGTTCGATCACAATGATGGAATGTCCTTTTTCAATTAAGGCGTTAAAGGATTTCAATAATTTCTGAATATCGTGAAAATGCAACCCTGTAGTTGGTTCATCGAAAATAAACAGGGCTTTATCTTTGGAAATTCCCTTTACAAGGAAGGAGGCCAGTTTTATTCGTTGTGCTTCTCCACCAGATAGGGTAGAGGAACTTTGTCCCAATTGCACATATCCCAGACCTACATCCTGAAGTGGCTTTAATTTATTGGTGATCTTTTTCTCTCCATTATTTTTAAAGAATTCAACAGCCTCATCAATTGTCATTTTTAGAATGTCATCGATATTCTTTTCAGCGAATTTCACTTCCAACACTTCTTTTTTAAAGCGTTTTCCATTACAAGTTTCACATTCAAGATGCACATCGGCCATGAATTGCATTTCTATGGTTACTTCACCTTCCCCTTTGCAGGTTTCACATCTTCCACCATCAACGTTGAAGGAGAAATGTTTTGGCTTAAAATTCCTGATATCGGATAATTTTTGATTCGAGAATAAATTTCGGATATCATCATAGGCCTTAATATAAGTAACGGGATTGGAACGCGAAGAACGCCCAATTGGATTTTGATCTACGAACTCGATGGAAGTTGTCGCTTTAAAATTTCCTTCAATTTTAGAAAATTGCCCGGCCTTTTCTCCGAAACCTCCAATTTCCTTAAGCATTGCAGGATACAAAATCTTTTTAACCAAGGTGCTTTTTCCACTTCCTGAAACTCCGGTAACAGCGGTAAAAACTCCCAGAGGAAATTTTACATCTATATTTTTTAAATTGTTTTCCCGTGCTCCAAAGATTTCGACGTATTGTTTTGAGTTACGGCGGGTTTTAGGAACTTCGATACGCATTGTATTATTCAAATATTTCGCGGTAAGGGAATTAGATTTCAGGATCTGTTTGTAGGATCCATGGGCTACCAATTCTCCCCCGTGAATTCCTGCTTCCGGACCAATATCAATAATCTCATCGGCCGCTTTCATAATATCCTCATCATGCTCCACCACAATTACTGTATTTCCAAGATCCCGCAAATCCTTTAAAACCTCAATAAGCCTTTTAGTGTCCCGCGGATGCAATCCTATAGAAGGTTCGTCCAGAATATACATAGAACCCACTAAACTACTCCCCAGGGAAGTAGCAAGGTTGATCCTTTGGGATTCCCCGCCGGAAAGTGTGTTGGATTTTCGGTTCAAGGTTAGATAATCTAAGCCTACGTTGGAAAGGAACTGCAAACGATTACTAATCTCTGTAAGCAGGCGTTTTGCTATTTGAGTATCATATTCATTTAAAGTTAGCTCTTTAAAAAAGGCACGAACTTTATTCAAAGGTTTTTCAACGAGATCTGTAATAGTTGCTCCGCCAATTTTTACATAATTGGTTTCAGGTCTAAGTCGCTTGCCTTTGCAAAGTGAACATTTGGTTTTCCCCCGATACCTCGAAAGCATCACCCGGTTCTGAATTTTATATGCCTTGGATTCCAAAAATTCAAAAAAGGAATTGAGACCTTCAAAATACTCATTCCCTGTCCATATCAATTCTTTCTGTTCTTCAGAAAGTTCGAAAAATGGTTTATGTATTGGGAAGTCAAATTTATGAGAATTGTTTACCAATTGATCCCTATACCAACTCATACTTTCCCCGCGCCAGGGAAATATGGCGTTTTCATATACAGACAAAGCAGTATTTGGAATCACAAGATCTGCATCAATTCCTATTACATCCCCGTAACCCTCACATTTTGGACATGCCCCATACGGATTATTAAAGCTGAAAAGATGCGGGTTTGGCTCCTGAAAAGTAATTCCGTCAAGTTCAAATTTATTGCTGAAATGTCTCGTTTTAGCATCTGAAAGGCTTTCGATAAACAATTCTCCTTTGCCCTCAAAAAATGCGGTTTGGGTGGCATCTGCCAGGCGGTTATAAAAATCTTCCTCATCTTTGGTAACTATCCGGTCCACAACCAGGGAAATATCTTTTTCCTTTAATTTGGACAGATTGGCTTCATCGATTCGGACTACCTTATCTTTAACTTTAATACGGCTGTAACCCTGTTGAAGTAAAACCTTCAGCTTTTCTTCCAGCGTTCTTCCTTCTTCAACATGAACAGGGGAGAGGAGCAGCAATTTTTCACCTTCAGGAAAGAGTTTTATATAAGAGATAACATCTGTAACAGTATCTTTTTTCACTTCATCCCCGGAAACAGGAGAATATGTTTTCCCAATCCTGGCAAAAAGCAATTTGAGGTAATCGTAAATTTCAGTAGAAGTACCTACGGTTGAACGTGGATTGGTAGAATTCACTTTTTGTTCAATGGCAATAGCAGGAGCAATCCCTTTTATATAATCCACTTTCGGCTTATTCAACCTCCCCAAAAATTGACGGGCATAGGAAGATAAACTTTCCACATACCGGCGTTGGCCTTCCGCATAAAGAGTGTCAAAAGCCAAACTGGATTTTCCCGAGCCGGAAAGCCCGGTAATTACAACCAGTTTGTTGCGGGGGATGATAACATCAATATTTTTTAAATTATGAAGTTTCGCTCCCTTAATTATAATATTTTCCTTCGGATTTACGCTTGAAATATCTACAGCCATTGAATATTTTTAATTACAGAATGCAAAGGTACTCAATAAGCTGCAGTGTAAAAAGTGAACAATATCTGTAAGTTATGTTAAAAATTTCATCCAATATTTGTCAATGTTAAAAATATGTTGCTATATTTGAACTTTCAACGAACAATCTAAAAATCTATTGCCTATTGCATAAAGTTACTTTTTTAAGTTAAAAACCTAACCCACAGGTGTTCCCAGATACCTGATTAAAGTAACTAATATGGATAGAACAAAGGCAACGGATGCTACCTTAGTAAGCACCTATATAGCAGGTGATGAAAATGCACTCTCAATTTTAATAACCCGACACCAACAAAGGATCTACAGTTTTATTTATTCCAAAGTTTATGATAAGGATGTTGCTGAAGATGTTTTTCAGGACACTTTTATCAAGGTTATCAATACCCTGAAAAAAGGAAAATATAATGAAGAAGGGAAATTTCTTCCCTGGGTGATGCGTATCGCTCATAATTTGGTGATCGATTATTTCAGAAAAAACAAACGGATGCCCAAGTTTGAGAACAGTGGAGATTTCAATATTTTCTCGGTTCTTAGTGATGGCGATCTAAATATTGAAACACAACTTATCAAGGATCAAATTGAATGTGATGTCCAGGAATTGATAAAGGAATTGCCGGAAGATCAGCTGGAAGTTTTAACAATGCGTATCTATAAGGATATGAGCTTTAAGGAAATTTCTGAACGTACCGGAGTGAGTATTAATACGGCTTTAGGTCGCATGCGGTATGCACTTATAAACCTTAGGAAAATAATTGAAAAACATCAGCTTATTTTAACAAATTAATTTAAAATAAAATTGAAATAAAATCGTTCTCCTTAAAACCAATTTAAAGTATACTTAAATGGAGAACCTTTACACTAAAAGTCCGAAAGGAGAACAATTAAACCGTTTGAACCCTACAAAAGAGACCATTCAATTTCTTTTAAATTATTCGAAAGCTTTACACATTTCAGAATATGATGTGATGCAGTTTGAAGTAATTTTAAATTAATTAGAAAAAGGCCTTTTTTTTAGTCTGTGTTATTATCGATTTAATAACACAGCGCTACAATTTATTCTTTGATTCAGTGATGATTTAAATTCATCATTGGATCATTTTTTTTGAAAGACGATCAGTCTGTACTCAATCTGATAGCAGACTAATCAGCTTTAATTCTACGAAAGATTTTACTGGAATTCCGGATATTTCTTCCCCTTAAATACCTTGTGAGCTTGTTATAGTGTAAAGAATTTCTAATTTTCCTTATCCTTACTTTTTTGATTTATAATACTTTTCCAGAACGGTTTTTCTACCAATAGTACTGGTGATAATATCTTTTTCAATATCCCATCCGCGTGCCGGAGAGTATTGCCTTGCATAGTAAATAATTTGCAGGTGTAAGAGATTCCATAATTCCCTTGGAAAAAGCCTTTTTGCATCTGCTTCGGTCTGGACAACGTTTTTTCCGTTGCTTAAATTCCATCGATACATCAATCTGTGAATATGCGTATCTACAGGAAACGCCGGAATATTAAACGCTTGTGACATTACTACGCTGGCAGTTTTATGGCCAACAGCAGGAAGGGATTCCAATGCATCAAAATCGGCGGGTACTTCCCCATTGTATTTGTCTATTAAAATTTGAGATAAACCGTAAATTCCCTTAGATTTCATAGGAGAAAGCCCAACGGGTTTTATGATGGCTCTTATTTCTTCAATAGATAATTTTACCATTTGATAGGGATTATCGGCAGTATTGAATAAAATAGGGGTGATTTGATTGACTTTTTTATCGGTGCTTTGGGCAGAAAGCAATACAGCAATCAATAAAGTATAAGGATCTTTATGATCTAAGGGAATAGGAACCTCCGGAAAAATATCATTTAACGTATCTATAACAAATTGTACCTTTTCCTGTTTGTTCATTATTCATACTTTTATGCAAAAGTACTTAATTATGACAAAATTAATGGCAGGAGATAAAGCTCCTGAATTTTCAGCAAAAGATCAGGATGGAAATACAGTAAAATCATCAGATTTTAAAGGAAAAAAACTGGTGGTATTCTTTTATCCAAAGGCAAGTACTCCAGGATGTACCGCAGAGGCTTGTAACCTTCGGGATAACTGGGAGCAATTTCAGCAAAAAAACTATGCAATTCTGGGAGTAAGTGCCGACAGCGAGAAAAAACAGCAAAACTTCAGGAATAAATACGAGTTGCCTTTTCCGCTTTTAGCAGATGAGGATAAAGAGGTTATCAACGCTTTTGGCGTTTGGGGTCCTAAAAAATTCATGGGAAAGGAATATGATGGGATCAATAGAACTACCTTCATTATCGATGAAGAAGGGAACATTGAGGAAGTGATTGAAAAGGTTAAAACCAAAAATCACGCAGCTCAGATTCTGTAAAAAATATAGAAAGTATTGTTTCAGCTAACGTAATGCTGAACTTGTTTCAGCATCTAACCGAATTGAAACTCAATATCAAATTAGACCCTGAAACAAGTTCAGGGTGACGATATAAACTGAGTTAAGAACAAATTGTAAAGGATAAGAGCTTTTCTAAACTACAGCCTAGTCTCTCAAAAATTCAACTCGTTGAATTGTGGCGATTTCTTCACAGTTTTCTATCTGTAATTCAAGCTTGTTGGATTTTATTTCCCCTGAAACAAAATAAATATTACAGGGTTCTTTATCTGTCTGGCTTTTTCCGAAGTTTACATTTCCGTCTTCCAGCATACTGTTAACAGATAATGTATCGATATTATTGGATTCAAAAAAGCGGTAAGCTTCTTCGGAATATAGCCTTTCTTTATTACGGATATTTTTTAAAGTCCGCGCAGTGGGTGAATAATCGCAGGAGGCTCTTTTTCCACCTAAAAAAAACATCAAAATAACAATCCCTGCTATAAGGCCAATGGAGAAAAAGCCGAATCTTTTTAATAAATTCATTTAGTGCTTAAAATTTGAAAAAAACCATATAGCCTAGGAACTACCTGGACTGTATGGTTTGAATAGTTATCTATAATTTAAAAGATTAGTAGATTGATATCTCTGTAAGAAAGATCAAACCAATCTGCTATGGATTTGTTGGTTAAAATCCCGTGGTAAAAGTACAACCCATTTCGCAAACCTTTGTCAAACCTTAGTGTATTTTCCAATCCGCCTTCTTCCGCAATGTGCAAAAGGTAAGGAGTGAAAATATTGCTAATAGATACCGAGGAGGTCTTTGCATACCTTGAAGGAATGTTAGGCACACAATAATGAATTACTCCGTGTTTGGTGAAAATAGGTTTGTCATGCGTGGTAATTTCACTGGTTTCTATACAGCCACCCATATCTATACTCACATCTATAATAACAGCACCTTTTTTCATCGTCTGCACCATATCGTCTGTAACAAGAACGGGGGAGCGGTTTTTACCGCGTACGGCCCCTATTAATACATCACAACGTTTCAAGGACTTACTCAAATTTTTAGGCTGAATGGTGGAAGTATATAAGGTATGTCCAATATTTGTTTGAATATTCCGGAGTTTAGTAAGACTGCTGTCAAATACTTTTACATTTGCACCCAACCCGATAGCCGATCTTGCTGCGAATTCCCCAACAGTTCCGGCGCCTAAAATCACAACTTCTACCGGGGGGACACCACTTATGTTTCCAAACATCAACCCGTTACCCTGGGCATTATTGCTCATGATTTCCGATGCGATCAAAACCGAAGCAGTTCCCGCGATCTCGCTTAAAGCACGAACAGCAGGATAGGTTCCATCGGGATCCTGGATAAATTCGAAAGCAAGGGCGGTAATCCTTTTTGTGGCGAGTTTTTGAAAATATTCCTTACACTGGGTTTTTAACTGCAAAGCCGAAATAAGGATAGTTTGGGGATTGATCATTTCCAGCTCCTCGAAAGAGGGCGGCTCAATTTTTAGAATGGTAGGACAGGAAAATACCTTTTTGGTGTCCTTGGTAATTTCTGCACCTGCATCAGAATAGTCTTTATCGCTAAACCTGGCAAATTTTCCGGCATCGCTTTCTATCATCACCCTGTGCCCGTGAGCTGTTATGGCCGCTACGGCATCCGGGGTTAGGCACACCCGTTTTTCCTGGTAGGAGGTTTCCTTTGGGATACCTATAAACAGGTCTCCCTTGTTCTTAGAGATCTCGAGGGTTTCTTCCTGGGGAAGCAATTGTTCCCTCGTAAAAGGGTAGGTTTGTTTGGTCATGCCGGAAAGTTGTTAAAGACTTAAATTACAACAATTTTCAGCAAATATATATGGAATATTTTGAATTAGAGTTTCCGGTAGTAATCTTCGCTGGGTTCTGTGGCTAAAGAAGGATTTTGTTGACGGAACAATTCAAGTTCTTTCTCTTCCCTGCTAGACATACCGGTAGAAAAAACAGAAACATCGGTTTCGTTTAATTCGCTCAAATCGATGCCATAAATGCGGTCAAAAATTTGAATCCTGACTAAGTATACAATAACTATAATTATAAAAAAGAAAGGAGCGAGATAAAGTAAACCGTCTGTATCCATGAATATTTCACCTTCTAAATAGACATCTTCGTAAAATGACACAACGAACTGAAAGACATACATAGCGATGGGAATCAAAATTGCGTGATACCACCAATGTTTACAGGTGAAAAACCAAATAAATAAAAGGAAAAGAGGCGTTATTTTTCCTAAATAAGTCCACATTGCCACATTTACGCTTTCATAATATTTACTTTCATATGTAAAAAAAGAATTTTCCCAAACGGAACCGCTTGGGAAAATTTCATACATATAAAATAAATACGGTGAAAATGCTATCAGAAAGGCAATAAAACTACCCAGCCATAGGAATTTTGATGAGCCTTCTATCAACTGCTTGTTTTTGAATTTGGTCATTATCACTGTTGTTTTCTGAAGTTGAAGTTACAAAAAAAGATGCTCCAAATATTGCAGCTGCGAAAAGTATTGCTTTAATTTTCATAATGTAAGGGTTTTATATTATTAGTTCGTTTTGATTTCTGAAACAAACCTAGATAAATATAAAACGCTTACACTAACGACATTAATCGTATCTTTGCACCCTTTTTCAAGCAAATATTAGCCTGTATTTTGAACAATTCTACTTGTCAAAAATAAGCTAAAAATCAACATCCCTCGTTGAGCAACTAAAATAATATTTCCCTTCCTTTCACATAGGCTAATTTTGTAATATTTTTCTTACAATTACCAGGTCGCAGGAAATCAGAGCTTGCTAGAATTAATTAACAAAACTTTAACTTTCTTAGCCCTTCATTTTCTACCAGAATCTCCAGTTTTTGAGTGGGGTAATCCAGTAATCTTTCAATTTTCTGTGGCCATTCAATAAATTTCCAGGATTCGGTATTGAGATAATCTTCAATTCCCATATCCAGTGCTTCATTTTCATCTTCAATTCGATAAAAATCAAAATGGAAGATCCTGCCTTGATCTGAATGATATTCGTTAACCAATGAGAAAGTGGGACTGGAGGCGGCGTCTTCGGCTCCCAGGGCTTTAACAAGCGCTTTGATGAGGGTGGTTTTTCCGGCTCCCATCTCCCCGTAAAAAAGCAGCGTTTTGCTTTTTACTTTGGAAAGTAATTGCATAGCAATACTATCAATTTCTGACAGCTCGTAGGTCAAGGTCATTAATTATTCGATTTTTGGCTCTGTAAAGATATGTAATTATTTATTACCTAGGGGATAAGCACACAAACGGGATGATCATTTCCTCCATGGATACCCCTCCATGCTGGTAAGTATTCCTAAAATAGTTTACATAATAATTGTAGTTGTTTGGATAGGCGAAAAACATATCTCCTTTTGCAAAAATAAAGGAGCTGCTCATATTAATAGTTGGCAAATGGATTGTTTTAGGATCTTTTGCAGCCAAAACATCTTTATTTTCATAAGTAAGACTTTTACCGGTTTTGTAGCGTAGGTTTAAACTGGTGTTTTTGTCTCCTATTACTTTAGAAGGTGTTTTCACATTAATTGTCCCGTGGTCTGTAGTGAGAATTAATTTAAAACCCAGTTGCTGCGCCTGCTGGATAATTTCCAACAGCGGGGAATTCTTGAACCAGCTTTGGGTAAGTGATCTGTAGGATTTATCATTGGAAGCCAATTCCTTGATCACTTCCATTTCGGTTTTAGAATGCGAGAGCATATCCACAAAATTATAAACCACAACCGTAAGATCATTGTTTTTTTGTGATCTAAAATTTTCCACCAATCGTTTTCCTGCCTTTAAACTTGTAATTTTGTGATATTCATATTTTATATCGAGGCCCAATCGTTTTAATTGTGATTCCAGAAATTCTGCCTCGTAAAGGTTTTTCCCTCCTTCTTCGGTATCATTTAACCAGTACTGCGGGAATAACTTTTCCATTTCACTTGGCATTAATCCTGAAAATATAGCATTTCTGGCGTATTGAGTCGCTGTTGGAAGAATGCTGTAAAAGGCGGATTCTTCTGTCTTTTTATAATAGTTATTGATGGTTGGTTCAAAAGATTTCCATTGATCGTACCTCATATTGTCAACTACCACCAGCAATGTTGGTTGTTCCTTGCTCAGTTCAGGAACTATTTTAGTTTTAAATAGGGTATGAGACATAATAGGTGCATCTGCGCCTTTTTCAAACCATTCAGGATAATTCTTGTCTATAAATTTACAAAACTGATTATTGGCTTCAAGTTTTTGAGATTCCAGGATCTCAAACATTCCACTGTCTTCGATGGTTTCCAGTTGAAGCTCCCAATAAAGCAATCGCTGATATAGTTCTGCCCAGCCTTCATAGGAATTAATTGCCGACATATCCATTGCGATTTTTCGGAATTCCTGCTGATAATTGGAGGTGGTTTTTTCAGTGATCAACCGGGAATGGTCCAGGTTTTTTTTCAAACTCAGCAGGATCTGATTCGGATTCACAGGCTTGATCAAATAATCGGCGATCTTAGAACCTATGGCATCTTCCATAAGAAATTCCTCTTCACTTTTGGTGATCATTACAATGGGAATATCTGCATGCTTCTCCTTTATTTCAAACAAGGTTTCCAGGCCGGTAAGACCCGGCATATTTTCATCCAGGAAAACAATGTCGAAATTTTCTTTTTCAATTTTTTCTATAGCTTCCATCCCGCTTCTGCAGGTGGTGACTTTATAGTTTTTGGATTCCAGAAAAATGATATGTGGTTTAAGCATATCAATTTCATCATCTGCCCAAAGTATCTTGATTTCATTCATGTATAGTATTTTTGGAAGCCTTTTGAAATGGTATACACTTTAATTTCAAATGACTTTGATTTCACATTTGTCCTCAATGGACTTCAGTTATGTATATTTGTTATAAATTAAAAGGATTTAAGCTTGGCGATAAAAACTAAACTCAAAATATTTAACGATCCAATTTACGGTTTTATTACCATTCCCAGCGAACGTATCTTTAAGATTATTGCACATCCTTTCTTTCAAAGACTACGCCGTATTTCCCAAATGGGATTATCTTATTTGGTTTATCCCGGAGCGCATCATACAAGATTTCACCATGCATTGGGCGGGTTGCACCTTATGCAAAAAGCCATCGAAATACTTCGTTTTAAAGGAGTTCCAATTTCCGAAGAAGAGGAAGAAGCGCTTCAAATAGCAATTTTGCTCCATGATATAGGACACGGACCTTTTTCTCATGCAATGGAACACAGCATCGTTGAGGGGGTTTCTCATGAGTGTATTTCACTGCTTTTTATGGAAGAATTAAATGCTGAATTTAACCAAAGTTTAACGCTTGCAATTGAAATATTTAAGGGGAGCTATCATCGTAAATTTATGAATCAGTTGGTATCGAGTCAGCTTGATATGGACAGACTGGATTATCTAAAACGCGATAGTTTTTACACCGGTGTTCCCGAGGGGAATATTAACAGTGAGCGTATTATAACAATGCTTCACGTGGTAAATAACCATTTGGTGATAGAGGAGAAAGGGATTTATTCTGTAGAAAAATTTCTGGTTGCCAGAAGATTGATGTATTGGCAGGTTTATTTACACAAAACCGGAGTAGTAGCAGAGCAGTTACTGATACGTGTTTTGAAACGAGCTAAAGAATTGATGGCTTCGGGAGTAGTTTTACCTTGTAGTCCTGCACTTTCCTATTTTTTGAACACTAAAATAGTGCTGGAAGATTTTAATTCAGTTACCTTAAAAATATTTTCTAAGCTGGATGATTATGATATTGTTTCAGCGATGAAATTATGGGTAGATCAAGAGGATTTTGTTTTGCGAAATCTTTGTGAAATGATATTAAACAGAGACCTTTTAAAAGTAAAACTGAAAAAGAAGCCTATTGATAAAAAAAGGATACTAAAACATGTACAAGCAGTTCAAATAAAATATGAGCTATCTGCAGAAGAAGCTCAATACTTCGTTTTTAGCGGTGACATCACAAATGTTGCTTATTCCAGTGGAACTGATAAAATTCAGATCCTACACCGAAACGGGAAAACCAGTGATGTGGCAATAGCTTCAGATCAATTAAATTTGAAAGCGCTGTCTGTACCGGTTATAAAATATTTTATCTGTTATCCAAAGACAAAACATTAACTCATTTTTTTTACTTTTGCCAGAATGAAATTTACAGCTAAACAAATAGCAGAAATATTAGAAGGGACGGTTGACGGGAATCCGGATACCGAAGTTTCTAAATTGTCAAAAATCGAAGATGCTTCGGAGGGATCATTGACTTTTTTAAGCAATCCTAAATATAGCTCTTATATATATTCAACCAAAGCCTCTATAACGATCGTTAAAGAAGACTTTCATTTTGAAGAAAGTATAAGCACAACTTTAATTCGGGTTAAGGACCCTTACAAGGCTTTTTCTACCTTACTGGAGTATTACAACCAGGTGAAGCTAAATAAAAGTGGCATTGAAGAACCTAATTTCATTTCAGATTCTGCGGTATATGGTGAAAACATCTACCTGGGGGCTTTTACATATCTTGGTAAGAATGTGAAAATAGGGAACGATGTAAAGATTTATCCGAATTGCTATATCGGTGATAATGTTATCATTGGTGACAACACTTTGATTTTTGCCGGGGTAAAGATCTATTCCGAAACGGTGATAGGAAAATCATGTGTGGTACATGGAGGAGTTGTTATTGGAGCCGATGGATTTGGATTTAATCCTGGGGATACCGGAGAATACAGTAAAGTTCCTCAAATAGGAAATGTGGTTATAGAAGATAATGTAGATATTGGGGCTGGTACCACAATAGACCGGGCTACTTTAGGTTCTACTTGTATAAGAAAAGGAGTTAAGTTGGATAATCAAATCCAGATAGCGCATAATGTTGAAATTGGCGAAAATACTGCAATAGCAGCACAAACCGGGATCGCCGGATCAACCAAAATAGGCAAAAATTGCCTTATTGGTGGGCAGGTAGGTATCGCGGGGCATCTTACAATTGGGGATCGCGTTAAGGTACAGGCGCAATCTGGAATAGGTAAAAATATTCAGGATGATGAAATGATACAGGGTTCTCCCTCTTTTGGATATGGAGATTTCAATAAATCCTATGTTCATTTTAAAAATCTGCCAAAAATAATAGACAGGTTAAATCAATTAGAAAAAAAAGACAAGAATGGCTGAAAACCTTTCCAAACAGCAAACCATTAAAAAAGAAGTTTCCTTAACAGGTGTAGGGCTTCACACAGGCAAAGAGGTGACTCTTACCTTTAAACCGGCTCCCGTAAATACCGGATATATTTTTAAACGCGTCGATCTTGAAAATCAACCGGAAATTGAGGCGGATGTTAATTACGTGGTCAATACCCAAAGGGGAACCAATCTTGAAAAAAACGGAGTGAGTATTCAAACTTCCGAACATGTTTTAGCTGCATGTGTAGGTTTGGAGATCGATAATGTGATTCTGGAGCTCAATGCTTCCGAACCTCCAATCATGGATGGTTCATCAAAGTTTTTTGTTCAGGCTTTGGAAGAAGCCGGAATCGAAGTTCAGGAGGAAAACAGGAATGAATTTGAAATCACTGAAATTATCTCATATAAAGATGAAGAGACAGGCAGTGAGATTATTATAATGCCTAGTGAAAACTACCAGGTTACTACCATGGTAGACTTTGGCACCAAAGTTTTGGGGACTCAAAATGCATCCATTCAGGATATATCAGAGTTTAAGAGTGAAATTTCCAATGCACGAACTTTTAGTTTTCTTCATGAAATTGAAACTTTACTCGAGCACGGACTCATAAAAGGAGGAGATTTAAACAATGCCATCGTTTATGTAGATAAGGAGTTAAGTCCTGAAACTATGGAAAAGTTAAGGTCTGCTTTTAAGAAAGATAATATTTCGGTTAAACCTAATGGAATTCTTGATAACCTTACCTTGCACTATCCAAATGAGGCTGCAAGACACAAACTACTGGATGTAATAGGAGATCTTGCTCTTGTTGGAACAAGATTAAAGGGGAAGGTGATTGCTAATAAGCCTGGCCACCAGGTGAATACAGAATTTGCAAAAAAACTTGCAAAGCATATCAAGGCTGAAAGGCGCAATAATATGCCAAAGATAGATTATAGCAAGCCTCCTTTAATGGATGTTAACGATATCATGGATATTTTACCACACAGAGCTCCATTTTTATTGGTGGATAAGATCTATTCCTTAACAGAGAGCTGTGTAGTAGGGATGAAAAATGTGACTATGAACGAACCTTTCTTTGTAGGTCATTTCCCTGGAAAACCGGTAATGCCCGGAGTTTTAATGGTAGAGGCGATGGCCCAAACCGGAGGAATTCTTGCACTTAAATCGGTTCCGGATCCTGAAAACTATCTAACATTTTTTATGAAGATAGATAATGTGAAATTCAAACAACAGGTAGTTCCGGGAGATACTTTAATCTTCAAACTGGAATTGCTTGCTCCCATTAGACGTGGGATTTGCCAGATGCAGGGGTATGCTTATGTAAATGGGAAACTGGTTACAGAGGCTATTTTAATGGCCCAAATTGTTAAATCTAAAAATGTTTAAATGAATCAACCCTTAGCATATGTTCACCCCGGAGCTAAAATCGCGAAAAATGTAGTTATTGAGCCTTTTTCCACCATACATAATGATGTGATCATAGGAGAAGGCACGTGGATTGGTTCCAATGTAACCATAATGGAAGGTGCCAGAATTGGAAAAAATTGTAATATCTTTCCCGGAGCGGTTATTTCGGCTATTCCCCAGGATAAGAAATTTAACGATGAAGAAACCACTACAGAAATTGGTGATAATACTACCATTCGTGAATGTGTGACCATCAACCGTGGAACCAAAGACAGGATGAGAACCGTTATTGGTAAAAACTGCTGGATCATGGCATACTGTCATATAGCACACGACTGTATTGTAGGAGATAATTGCATATTTTCAAATAATAGTACCCTTGCAGGACACGTAAATGTTGGAGATTATGTGATCTTAGCCGGAATGACGGCAATTCAACAGTTTTGCAGCATAGGGAATCACGCTTTTGTAACCGGAGGCTCGCTGGTAAGAAAGGATGTTCCTCCATTTGTAAAAGCAGGAAGGGAACCCTTAAGCTACGTGGGAATAAACTCAATAGGATTAAGAAGACGAGGTTTTAATACCGAAAAAATTAGGGAAATACAGGATATTTTTAGGATTTTGTATCAAAAAAATTACAACAATTCCCAGGCAGTTGCTATTATTGAAGCTGAAATGCAGGCAACCGCAGAACGTGATGAAATACTGGAATTCATTAAGAATTCGCAGCGTGGAATTATGAAGGGATATATAGGTTCCAATTAAAATTAAAACAATGGCAAGTACAAGTGATATCAGAAATGGATTGTGTATTAGATACAACCACGACATTTACAAAATAATTGAATTTTTACACGTAAAACCGGGGAAAGGTCCTGCTTTTGTTAGAACCAAAATGAAAAGTGTGACCACAGGTAAAGTTCTGGAAAACACCTTTTCTGCAGGACACAAAATTGAAGATGTACGTGTAGAAACACATAAATTTCAGTTTTTATATAATGATGGAGAATTCTATCATTTTATGAATGTGGATGATTATACCCAGATCAGACTTTTGGAAAATGTCCTGGATATGCCGCAGCTATTAAAAGAAGGAGAAGTGGTAACCATTTTGATAAACACAGAGGATAATATGCCATTATCGGTAGAATTGCCCGCAAGTGTGGTCCTGGAAGTAACACATACAGAGCCTGGGGTAAAAGGCAATACTGCTACCAATGCGTCAAAACCTGCAACCCTTGAAACGGGAGCAGAAGTAAATGTGCCTCTTTTTATTAATGAAGGTGATAAAATACGCGTTGAAACTGAAAAAGGTACCTACAAAGAAAGAATTAAAGAGTAAAAAACCATAGCAGGAATAGGAAAACAGGTCCAGTCCTGCTTTTGATTTTTGACTTTTATATACAAAACAATGAAATTTCCTCAAATACATACGCTTCAGCAAATAGCAACAATAATCTCTTCAGAATATGTTGGTGATCCTGAATTTCCTATAGAAGGAATGAATGAGATCCACGTAGTTACTCATGGTGATATTGTTTTTGTAGATCATCCCAAATATTACGATAAAGCATTAAAATCGGCTGCTTCTGTTATATTGATCAATAAAAAAGTGCCGTGTCCGGAAGGAAAGGCCTTGTTGATTTCAGAAGATCCTTTTAGTGATTTCAATAAGTTAACCGACTATTTTCGTCCTTTTCAAACAGTTTCAGCCCCCATTTCTGAAACTTCTAAAATTGGAAAAAATACAGTGGTACAGCCTAATTCATTTATAGGGAATAATGTGCAAATTGGGGATAACTGCCTAATCCATTCCAATGTAAGTATATACGACAATACCGTTATTGGAAATAATGTGATCATTCACGCCGGAACCGTTTTAGGCGCCGATGCATTTTATTATAAGACCAGGCCTGAAGGATTTGATAAATTGAAATCGGGAGGGCGTGTCGTGATAGATCACGATGTTGAAATAGGAGCATTATGCACAATCGATAAAGGTGTTTCCGGTGATACTTTTATAGGAGCGGGCACAAAACTCGATAATCAGGTACAAATAGGGCATGATACTATTGTTGGCAAAAAATGCCTGATAGCTTCACAAACCGGAATCGCAGGCTGTGTAATTATTGAGGATGAAGTAACCATTTGGGGACAAGTGGGAATAAGAAGTGATATTCGTATCAGGAAAGGAACTATTATCCTGGCCCAGACAGGAGTTTCTAAAGATACAACCGAGAACACCCGTTATTGGGGAACTCCGCACGGAGAAGCCAGGACTAAATTAAAAGAATATGCCGCCGTGAAGAAACTTCCCGGGATAATCGATAAAATGAAATAGCCTTATGAGTAGTAGTATCAAAAAAATAGTCAAAGAATTTTATGCCAGTAATTTCTATAAAAACCCGGAGGATGTAAAAATGTATTTACATCCGGAGGCAGAACTTTTCTGGAATAGCAGTGCAGGGTTTAATAAAATGAATTTTCAGGATATTCTGGGAATGATTGCTGAGATGTCTAAATCTTTCCATTCTTTAAGGGCGGAAATAAGTCATTTATTAAGAGATAAAGATGATGTGACTATCCGGTTCACCTATCATGTGAGAACGGTTGAAAATCCTGATGAAGAAATTCCTATGGCTCATTTCATTGCGATATGGAAAATTAAGGACGACAAATTATATAAAGGGTATCAAATAAGTCAGCCTGCAGATGAAACTCCGGAGAATTTAAGTTCTTTTATGGCAACAAACTTTTAAAAAGTCTTTAGGGTTTATATATAAAAACTTACTTTTGTGTCGCAAAAAAATCAACAATAACTATGAGTGTTTTAGTAAATAAAGATTCAAAAATAATCGTTCAGGGATTTACCGGAAGTGAAGGTACTTTTCACGCTGAACAAATGATAGAATATGGTACAAACGTCGTAGGTGGTGTTACTCCAGGAAAAGGTGGGCAATCTCACCTTGACAGACCCGTTTTTAACACAGTTTCTGAAGCTGTACAGGAAACCGGGGCCAATGTTTCTATAATTTTTGTTCCGCCTGCATTTGCTGCAGATGCGATTATGGAATCTGCAGATGCAGGGATCAAGGTTATAATTACAATTACCGAAGGTATTCCCGTAGCGGATATGATCAAGGTAAATGAATATATTAAAAATAAGGATTGTAGACTAATAGGGCCTAATTGTCCAGGAGTAATTACCCCGGGTGAAGCTAAAGTTGGAATTATGCCAGGTTTTGTTTTCAAAAAAGGAACTGTAGGAATCGTATCAAAATCGGGAACCCTAACCTATGAAGCTGCAGATCAGGTTGTGAAACAAGGTCTGGGAATTACTACTGCTATTGGAATTGGTGGAGATCCAATCATTGGAACTACCACAAAAGAAGCTGTTGAGCTCTTAATGAATGATGATGAAACCGAGATCATCGTAATGATTGGTGAAATTGGTGGTCAATTGGAAGCAGATGCGGCACAATGGATACGGGCAACCGGAAATAAAAAACCAGTAGTTGGATTTATAGCTGGTGAAACAGCCCCGGCAGGAAGAACAATGGGTCACGCAGGTGCAATTGTTGGTGGAAGTGAAGATACCGCTCAGGCTAAAAAAGCTATTTTAAGAGAAAACGGAATCCACGTAGTAGATTCTCCGGCAGAAATCGGTAAAAAAGTAGCTGAAATTTTAAAAGCTTAAGCTCAACTTAATTTTTTAAAGATTATAATCCTCTTGATTACCCGATAAGGGTAATTTCAGGAGGATTTTTATTTTAAAGCCTTTGGCTTTTGTTATATTTGATTTCAGAATATTTAGTGTCTTCCAATTGTTATTGGAACAGAGTAATACAATTAACCAAAGAAATAATTAGAATGAAATTATTAGAAGGAAAAAATGCCATCATAACCGGTGGAAGCCGTGGAATTGGAAAAGGAATAGCACAGGTTTTCGCTAAACATGGCGCTAATGTTGCCTTTACCTACGCTTCTTCTGTAAATGCAGCAAATGAGCTGGAAAAAGAATTGAGTGACTTTGGAATTAAAGCCAAAGGCTACCAATCTAACGCTGCCGATTTTAAGGAATGTGAAGCACTTATAAAGAATGTCTCCGAAGATTTTGGCCAGATAGATATCGTGATAAACAATGCCGGAATCACCAAAGACAACCTTTTAATGCGAATGAGTGAAGAAGATTTTGACCAGGTAATTGAAGTAAACCTGAAATCTGTTTTTAATATGACCAAGGCTGTTCAAAAAACTATGTTGAAGCAACGCAGTGGAAGCATTATTAATATGAGTTCCGTCGTCGGAATAAAGGGAAATGCAGGTCAGTCCAATTATGCAGCTTCAAAAGCAGGAATAATAGGGTTTTCCAAATCGATGGCTCTAGAGCTTGGATCCCGAAATATCCGCACCAATGTGATTGCACCTGGATTCATCGAGACGGAAATGACCGAAAAGCTGGATGAGAAAACCGTGGATGGCTGGAGAGAATCTATTCCGCTAAAACGTGGTGGAACGCCGGAAGATATTGCAAATGCCTGCGTGTTTTTAGGAAGCGAGCTAAGCAGTTACATCACTGGACAGGTAATCCAGGTAAATGGAGGAATGCTTACTTAAATCTAACTTCTAAAAATGTCATTACCCACCGTATTTTTAATAGCCCTGGCAGCAATTTTTGCGCTGGGGTTTGTTTTTTTTAAATATTTCTACGGAAATAAAAAGCGCAGTGGGAATATTTTTATTCTGGCCGGTTTAAGATTTATAAGTATTTTTTTACTCTTGCTTCTGCTTATCAACCCCAGGATAGCACAACAACTGCTGGAGGTTGAAAAACCCTTGCTTTTAATTGCGGTAGACCAATCGGCTTCCATAGATCATATTGGGAAAGCAGACAGTGTTCAAGCTTATTTCAATTATTTGAGAACCGATACAGAGTTAAAGGAAAAATTTTCAATTGAAACCTATGGCTTTGGCAGTGAGACAGAGCGGTTAGATGAGGATTCCTTAAAATTTAATGATCAGCAAACAAATATTTCCAGGTCGTTGAAGACCCTGGGAAAACTAACCAGTTCAAAACAAGCAGCATTGATATTGATCACAGATGGAAATCAAACCATTGGGGAGGATTTTCAATACCTTAAAACTGCTAAAAATATAAATACCTTAACGGTAGTGGTAGGGGATACGGCAGCTCCTGTAGATTTATATATTTCCAATCTTAATGTTAATAAATACGCTTTTTTAAATAATAGGTTCCCGGTTGAAGTTGTTATCAATTACTCGGGAAAACAACCCTTAACCAACAAATTTGAGATAAGATCCGGAAATACAATTCTTTTTTCAAAAGACGTGAATTTTAACGCAGAAGACAAATCAGAAATTATAACAAACACCTTACCGGCAACGAAGTTGGGAAGCAGTTTCTATGAAGCGAAGATCTCACCGGTTGATTCTGAAAAAAACACTATCAATAACACCAGGAAATTTGGGGTTGAAGTGATTGATGAAAGAACATCGGTTTTAATCCTAAGTTCCATTGCACATCCCGATTTGGGGATGCTCAAAAAATCAATAGAATCCAATGAGCAACGCGAAGTAAAAATTGACTATATAGGGAATTATAAAGATATAAAATTATCTGATTTCCAATTGATTATATTGTATCAACCAAATAATCAGTTTAAGGATGTTTTTAAAGCTATTAATTCTGAAGGTCTTAATAATTTACTGATTACAGGAACTGAAACAGATTGGACTTTTCTAAATTCTGTTCAACAAAATTTCAGTAAAGATCATACCTCACAAACCCAGGAAGTCTTTGCGAATTTCAATCAAAATTTTTCTGAATTTCAGTTTGAAGATTTAGGTTTTAATGGGTTTCCACCCCTGGAAGATACTTTTGGGATTCTCAAATTCAAGGATAGGTTGTTTAGCCCATTACTGTTTCAAGTGCAGGAAGGCGTTCAAACAGATTTGCCTTTGCTGGCAGTAGCCGAAAATAATTCTGTAAAACAGGCGGTGCTTTTTGGTGAGAATATCTGGAAATGGAGAGTTGAGTCTTACGTGAATTCCGGTTCGTTTGAAGCATTCGATAATTTCACCGGTAAATTGATACAATATCTGGCCAGTACTAAAAAACGTGATCGCTTGACCTTTGATGTTGAACCCTTTTATCCTGAAAATGAACAGGTACAAATCAGTGCTCAGTTCTTTGACGAGAATTACGGTTTTGATCCAACGGCTGATGTAATTATCCAACTTGAAAATTCAGGTACCGGAACCAAAATAGAGGCCGGGATGTTGCTGGATAATTCTCGCTATAAATTTGAAGCAGAAAATTTGGAACCTGGAGATTATACTTTGAAAATAATCGAGCAAAACACTGGTATTACAAGGTTGGGAAGTTTTTCAATACTTGAGTACAATGTGGAGCAGCAGTTCGCTTCTGCCAATATAACTAAACTTCAGGCTTTGGCTCAAAATAATGAATCCGTGCTATACTATTTAAATGATATGACCTCCTTAAAGAAAGATTTACTTTCGCAAGAAGCCTATGTATCTATACAGAAAAGCCGTGAAAAATATGTACCTTTGATACATTGGAAGTTTTTGCTCGCTTTACTTGTTTTATCTTTGGGTATCGAGTGGTTTTTGCGGAAATATTTCGGTTTTATTTAATAATTTTAAACATTTTTTTATGGATAAGTTACCAAAAATTGGCTTGCCAATTTTATTTGCTGTAGTTGTATTAATAATATTAATTGCAAAATCTACAGTTACCATTAATTCCGGAGAAGCCGGGGTTTTGTATAAAACATTTGGAGATGGGGTTGTAACTAGTGAGCCACCTTTAGGGGAAGGCTTTCATTTTGTAGCACCCTGGAATAAAGTATTTATCTATGAGGTTCGTCAGCAATCTCTGGATGAAAAAATGCAGGTTTTATCTTCCAACGGACTAGAAATTAATCTTGATGCGACAGTTTGGTTTCAGCCTTCCTATGCTGATTTAGGAAAACTGCATCAGGAAAAAGGAGAAGCCTATATACAGCGTGTATTGCAGCCGGCTATTCGTTCTGCAGCGCGTAGCGTGGTAGGAAGATATATCCCGGAACAACTATATGCCAGCAAAAGAGAAGCGATTCAAAAAGAGATCTTTGATGAAACTCAAATCCTTTTAGCGCAGCAGTATGTTCAGGTTAATGAAGTTCTTGTAAGAGATGTTTCGCTTCCTGAAACGATTAAAGATGCAATCGAGAGAAAACTGGGACAGGAACAGGAGTCTTTGGAATATGTATTCCGATTGGAAAAAGCTACAAAAGAAGCTGAAAGACAGCGTATTGATGCGGAAGGTAAAGCTACCGCTAACAAGATTTTAAGCGCCTCCCTGAATGATCAAATTCTAAAAGAAAAAGGAATTCAGGCAACTTTGGAATTGGCTAAATCCCCAAATTCAAAAGTAGTTGTAATTGGCGGCGGTGATGGCGGAATGCCATTAATCTTGGGAAATAACTAAATTAGACAAATCATAAATTTTAATAAACCTATATTTTTTGAAAAAAAAATATTAGATTTGTCATCGTAATGGAAAAAAATCAACTACATCATCATCTTCAGTACTGCGCTCAGGCGAGGTGAATTTGATATGTAGTATTTTCAACATATTTTAAAACCCGTTTGAGTAACTCGAACGGGTTTTTTTATTGGTATTAATTCAAAAAAATAAGTATATGAGCAACGAAAAATTACGAATCGCAATCCAAAAAAGCGGGAGGCTAAATGAAGATTCTCTTCAAATTTTAAAGGATGCAGGAATTTCTATAGATAATGGAAAAGAGCAGCTAAAAGCATCGGCAAGGAATTTTCCTTTGGAAGTATTATATCTTAGAAATGGCGATATCCCACAATATTTAAGAGACGGGGTTGTGGATGTAGCAATTCTGGGTGAAAACGTCCTTGTGGAAAAAGGGGATGATATTATCAAGGGCGAAAAACTCGGATTTTCAAAGTGCCGGGTTTCACTTGCCGTTCCAAAGTCTATGAAATACAACGGTATCATGGATTTGGACGGGAAGAAAATCGCTACTTCCTATCCTAATACAGTGAATGCTTTTTTAACCGAAAAGGGTATCTCTGCTGAGCTTCATATCATAAATGGTTCTGTAGAGATAGCGCCCAGCATAGGCTTGGCAGATGCAATTTGTGATATCGTTTCAAGCGGGAGCACTTTATTTAAAAACAATTTGAAAGAAGTGGAAGTAATGCTGAAAAGTGAAGCGGTGTTGGCAATTTCTCCACTAATTTCCAGCGAAAGGAAATTAATACTTGAAAAATTGCAATTCCGTCTCAATTCTGTGCTTAATGCGCGAACTTCCAAATATATTTTAATGAACGTACCCAATGACAAATTGAATAACGTAATTAAATTATTACCCGGAATGCGCAGTCCTACGGTTTTGCCGCTGGTAGAAGAAGGCTGGAGTTCCTTGCATACCGTTATCAACGAAGAGCGTTTTTGGGAGGTTATAGATGAATTGAAGCAAAATGGAGCTGAAGGAATTCTGGTAGCTCCAATCGAGAAAATGGTAATGTAATTTCTAAATTTGGTGACAAATTGCTTCGGGATAAATTCCGGAGGTATTGCTAAGAAAGTAACAAGTAAAAATTTCAATAAATTTCCGCCCGAAATGGAAGGGTGGCATTGGATAATTAAACCCATAATTGGGATAAAAAAACACTTATGCAAAAAATATTCAATCCGGCAAAAGAAGATTGGAACAGGATCTTAGAGCGCCCAACCAAAACTGTTGATGAAATTGAAGCTACTGTTACCGAGGTTTTTTCTGAAATAAAACTTAAAGGGGATTTGGCTATATCAAAATACACCGATCTTTTTGATGGAGTAAAACTGAATGATTTCAAAGTGAGTTCAAAAGAGATAAAGGAAGCAGGATCCCTTGTTTCTAATGAGTTGAAAGAGGCAATCGCTTTGGCTAAATCCAATATAGAAAAATTCCATTCTGCCCAAAAATCAGAAAAAATAAGTGTTACAACCAGCCCGGGAGTAGATTGCTGGCAGGAAAAGCGTCCCATTCAAAAGGTTGGACTTTATATTCCCGGAGGAACGGCACCGCTTTTTTCTTCAATATTAATGCTCGCCACCCCTGCGAATATTGCCAGCTGCAAGGAGATTATCCTGTGCACACCGCCAAACAAAGAAGGAAAAGTACATCCTGCGATCTTATACACTGCAGCCTTAAGCGGAGTTACTAAAATATTTAAAATTGGCGGGATCCAGGCAATAGGAGCTATGACCTTTGGAACGGAAACAGTTCCAAAAGTTTATAAAATCTTTGGACCGGGAAATCAGTTTGTAACCGTTGCCAAACAACTTGCGACCAAACATAATGTAGCGATTGATATGCCTGCAGGACCTTCAGAATTACTTGTGGTGGCTGATGACTCTGCCGACGCGTCTTTTGTTGCTTCCGATTTGCTTAGCCAGGCCGAACATGGAGCCGATAGCCAGGTGATTCTTGTTTCAACATCCAAAACTTTGATTTCTGCTGTTGAAGCTGAAATTGAATCCCAAATAGTTGTACTTCCCCGAAAAGAGGTCGCTCAAAAGGCTATCGATAATTCTAAACTGATCTTTGTTGAAAATGATGAACTTGCCATAGAAATGATCAATGAATATGGCCCTGAACATTTTATTATCTGTACTAAAAATGAGAACTTTTATATAGATGGAATTGAAAATGCAGGATCTGTATTTATAGGCAATTATACTCCTGAAAGTGCAGGGGATTATGCTTCGGGAACCAATCATACCTTACCAACAAATGGGTACGCCAAACAATATAGCGGCGTGAACCTGGACAGTTTTATGAAGAGTATGACGTTTCAGAAAATAAGCGAAGAAGGAATCCGGAAAATAGGTCCTGCTATTGAATTGATGGCAGAAGCAGAGGGTTTGCAGGCACACAAGAACGCTGTTACACTAAGATTAAAAAATATCAAAAATTAATATAAGCCACAACCGCACTTTTCAACATGAATACAAACTTTGATCTTAACGGGCTTGTTCGAGCTAATGTAGCCAAACTGCGACCCTATTCTTCTGCAAGGGACGAATTTCAATCTACCGGAACAGAAATGGTATTTCTGGATGCCAATGAAAATCCATTCCAAACGGATGTGAACCGGTATCCCGATCCCCAACAACGAACTTTAAAAGCGGAACTCGCAAAAATTAAAGGGGTAGCTCAGGAGAATATACTTTTGGGAAATGGAAGTGACGAGGTGCTGGATCTTCTTTTCAGGGCTTTTTGTGAGCCTAAAACAGATAATGCGGTTACGCTGCCACCAACCTATGGAATGTATGCGGTATTGGCTAATATCAATAATGTAGAAAATAGGGAAATACTGCTCACCGCTGATTTTGAGCTCAATATTTCAAACATTCTAAGGGCCATTGACAAGAATAGTAAAATAATTTTTCTTTGTTCCCCAAACAATCCAACCGGGAATTCATTTTTAGAAGAAGGGGTTTTGGAAATCCTTGAGAATTTCAGCGGTTTGGTTGTCATTGACGAAGCCTATATAGATTTCTCAAAACAGGAAAGCTGGTTGAAGAAACTTCGGTCTTATCCAAATTTGGTGATCACTCAAACGCTCTCCAAGGCTTATGGAATGGCAGGAATCAGGCTTGGAATTTGTTATGCTTCCGCAGAAATCATAAGTATTTTAAATAAAATAAAGCCGCCGTATAATGTTAATGAGCTCAGTCAGCGTCGGGCATTGGAGAGGGTTAATAATATGGAAGCAGTAAAACAGGAAGTGGCTGATATTCTTAAGGAAAGAGCACGTTTATTTGAAGCTTTACTTGATGTAGATTATATTCAGAAAATCTATGATTCGGATGCTAATTTTATATTGATAAAGGTAGATGATGCAACTAAAAGGTATTCTGAATTGCTTGAAATGGGGATTGTAATTAGAAACAGGACCTCCCAGCCATTATGTGAAAATACGTTAAGATTAACGGTAGGAACCGCTTTGGAAAACGACCGTTTGATAACGGCCTTAAAAGCCATAAATTAGCGGCCTTCTATATTGGAGATAAATAGGTTGCTAAATATTTTTTTCCGAGTGAAACCGATGTTGGAATTAAAAGTCATACTTAAAAAGAATAATAAGGATGTTACAATTGACCACTAAAACAATAATATAAACAGATGAAAAAAGTATTGTTTATTGACAGGGACGGAACTTTGATCCATGAGCCTGAAGATTACCAGATTGATAGCCTTGAAAAATTGGAATTCTATCCCGAATCTTTATTTTATATGGCAAAGATTGGAAAAGAACTGGATTATGAATTGGTTATGGTAACCAATCAGGACGGGCTTGGTACCGAAAAATATCCTGAAGATAAGTTTTGGAGTATTCAGAATTTTATAATAAAAACCATTGCCAACGAAGGTGCCGAATTTAAAGAGGTATTGATGGACAGAACCTTTCCGGAAGAAAACTCCCCAAACCGTAAGCCAAATATCGGACTCCTGGAGAATAAATATCTTAATAATGAGGAATATGATATGGAAAATTCCTTAATGATTGGGGATAGATTAACCGATATGGAATTTGCTTTTAACTTTGGCGGGAAAGGGATCTTTATTGATACTCACGAAGACCTGGGAAGTGAAGAAGTGAATACCAAAATGGAAAAATTGGAAAATAGTATCGTCTTGAGAACTGATAGCTGGAAAAAAATCTATGAGTTTCTCAAGCTGAAAGACCGGACTGCGATGATTACACGCAAGACCAATGAAACCGATATTTTTATTAAGCTCAATCTGGATGGGACTGGTAAGTCTGAAATTTCAACCGGGATCGCTTTTTTCGATCATATGTTGGATCAAATTGCACGTCACGGCCAGATGGATCTTGAAATTAACGTAAAAGGGGACCTGGAGGTTGATGAGCATCATACAATTGAAGATACAGGCATCGCTCTGGGAGAAGTTTTTAGTATAGCACTTGGAAATAAACTCGGAATTGAACGCTATGGATTCTGTCTTCCCATGGATGACTGCCTGGCGCAGGTAGCAATTGATTTTGGAGGAAGAAACTGGCTGGTTTGGGAAGCTGAATTTCACAGAGAGCTGGTTGGAAAAATGCCTACGGAAATGTTCTATCATTTCTTTAAATCCTTTACCGATGGTGCTAAAGCCAATCTAAATATTAAGGCGGAAGGCACCAATGAACACCACAAGATCGAAGCCATCTTTAAAGCATTTGCAAAAGCGATAAAAATGTCGGTAAAACGTGATACTGAAAAAATGATCCTGCCCTCAACAAAAGGAATGCTCTAATTATCAATGTGAGATCGTTTAAAAAGATCTTTAAGAACAAAAAATGAAAATAGCAATAATAAATTATGGTGCCGGGAATATTCAAAGTATAAAATTCGCGATCCAAAGATTGGGATTTGAAGCTGTTTTAAGCAGTGATGAAGTGGAAATAAGAAATGCAGACAAGGTGATCTTTCCCGGAGTAGGGGAAGCAAGCAGCGCGATGAGAATGTTGCGTTCTACCGGTTTAGATAAAGTGATTCCAACTTTAAGACAACCCGTACTTGGAATTTGCCTGGGAATGCAACTAATGTGTGAATCTTCAGAAGAAGGAAATACGACAGGTCTTGGTATTTTTCATGCTAAAGTGGTAAAATTTAATAATACCGTCAAAGTTCCCCAAATTGGATGGAATAAGATCTATGATCTCAAATCGGAGTTGTTTGAAGGTGTTGCTGAGAATGAATACGTTTATCTGGTTCATAGTTTTTATGTTCCGGAATGCAAGGAAACCATAGCTAGCAGTGAGTATGGGGTAGAATTTACCACAGCCATTAAAAAAGATAATTTTTATGGAGTGCAGTTCCATCCGGAAAAAAGCAGCGTGGCCGGTGAAAAGATCCTTAAGAATTTTTTAGATCTCTAACCCAAAAATGTAGAAATTGATCAGTGGTTCTATTTGAGACCCGGAATCTAAATTTTAAAATCAAACGATTTAATAGCTAAAAGAATGAGAATTATCCCGGCAATAGACATCATAGATGGCAAATGCGTGCGACTTTCAAAAGGGGATTACAGCACAAAAAAAATATACAATGAGAATCCGCTTGAAGTAGCAAAGGAATTTGAAGCCCACGGCATCCGCTATTTGCATTTGGTAGACCTGGATGGGGCAAAATCAAAACATATCGTAAATCATAAAATTCTAGAGCAAATCGCTTCTAAAACCGGCTTGAAGATAGATTTTGGCGGCGGATTGAAGTCCGATAAGGATCTGGAAATCGCTTTTGAGTGTGGTGCCCGGCAAATTACCGGCGGAAGTATTGCGGTGAAGGACAGAGAAATTTTTAAATCATGGGTGCAAAAATTTGGAAGTGACAAGATCATTCTTGGTGCCGATGCCAATAACGAAAAAGTTGCGATAAGTGGCTGGCAGGAAGAATCTGAAGAAGAGCTTATTCCATTTATCCAGAACTATCAAAATGAGGGTGTAAAGTATGTTATTTGTACCGATATTTCTAAAGACGGAATGCTTGAAGGTCCATCTTTTGAACTATATAAAAGAATACTGAAGGAAACTTCACATAGCGAAAAGCCAATTAACCTTATTGCTTCAGGAGGAATCTCTACCTTTGATGAACTTCCGGAATTAGCTGAAATGGGTTGTGAAGGAACCATAATTGGAAAGGCCATCTATGAAGGAAGAATCAGTTTGAAACAGTTGGAAAACTATATATTAAGTACTAAAAATGAACATTAAGACCTATCCTTTGAATTCTTAATGCTCACCTTTTAATTTTTATAAAAAATGCTTACAAAACGAATTATACCTTGCCTGGATATAAAAAATGGAAGAACCGTTAAAGGGGTGAATTTTGTCGATTTACGTGATGCGGGCGATCCGGTTGAACTGGCTGAGATTTATGCGAAATCCGGTGCAGATGAATTGGTTTTTCTGGATATTTCGGCAACCGAAGAACGACGAAAAACTCTGGCAGATCTCGTACTTCGGGTGGCTGAAAAAGTTAATATTCCATTCACCGTTGGTGGAGGAATTTCTTCTGTGGAAGATGTGGATATTCTGCTTCAGAATGGGGCCGATAAAGTTTCCATAAATTCTTCTGCAGTAAAAAACCCGGACCTTATCAATACACTGGCTGCTAAATTTGGAAGCCAGTGTATTACGGTTGCCATAGATGCCAAACAGGTGGATGGAACCTGGTTAGTACATTTGGTTGGAGGGAAAGTGCCTACAGAAATAAATTTGTTTGAATGGGCAAAGGAAGTAGAAAGCAGGGGAGCTGGAGAGATTTTGTTCACCTCTATGAATAATGACGGAACTAAAGATGGTTTCGCAAACGAAGCTTTGGCCAGATTATCTTCAGAATTGAATATTCCAATAATCGCTTCCGGTGGTGCCGGAAATATTCAACATTTTTGCGATGTTTTTAAGGATGGAAAAGCAGATGCAGCCCTGGCAGCAAGTGTTTTTCATTTTAAGGAAATAGAAATAAAAAATCTCAAAGAAGCGCTACGAAAGGACGGAATTGAAGTACGGATTTAAAAAATTCAGCTCCGGGAAAAAAATATAGAAAGATTTTCAATCTTCTGATAGCTCATATAAAAATATAATTGATCGATGAATATAGAATTCAACAAAAATAACGACGGACTTGTACCCGCAATAATTCAGGATAATACCACGAAAAATGTTTTAATGTTGGGGTATATGAATGAAGAGGCATTTTTAAAGACCAATGAAAGCAAAAAAGTCACTTTTTTCAGCAGAGCAAAAAATAGACTTTGGACAAAAGGGGAAGAAAGCGGCAATTATCTCGAACTGGTAAGTATTAAAAACGACTGTGATAATGACACGCTGCTTATAAGTGTAAATCCGAAGGGACCAACCTGCCATAAAGGGACCGATACTTGTTGGGGTGAAGAAAATAATCCGGATTTTGGATTTATTTCCAGGCTGGAAGGGATCATTAAAGAACGTAAAAAACTAAGCGAGCTGAAACCGGAATTGCGTAAGGATAGATCCAGTTATGTGGTTTCTCTTTTTGATGCAGGCATCAATAAAATCGCACAAAAAGTAGGGGAGGAAGCTATTGAAACTGTGATTGAAGCAAAAGATGAGAACGACGATCTATTCTTAAATGAAAGCGCCGATCTTTTATTTCATTACCTAATACTTTTACAGGCGAAAGGTTTTACTTTAAAAGATATTGTAAAGGTGTTGGAGGAAAGACATTAAAAAATATGGCTGTCTCATTTTTACCTGGTAGAAATGAGGCAGCCATATTGAACTATTTATAATTGTTTGCTGCATAGGTAGCCACCTCGTGATCATTCTCAACAACGCTGCCGGAGACTCCAATGGCACCAATAATTTCGCCACCTGAATCTTTCACCAAAACTCCTCCGGGGAAAGTAATAAGTCCATTATTTGAATGTTGTATGTTGAACAATGGCTGTCCGGGTTGGGAAAGCTTTCCAGGTTCCCCGGTTTCCATATCGAAAAAACATGCAGTCTTTGCTTTCTTAATGGCGATGTCTAAAGATCCTAACCACGCACCATCCATTCTTCCGAAGGCTGTTAAGTTTGCACCGGTATCTACCACCGCAATATTCATTTTAACTCCTGGCTCCAAAGATTTTTTTATTGCTGCTTCAATGACAGTTTGTGCTTGTTTTAATGTAATAGCCATAGTTTTATTTTGATTTTCTTAAAGTTGCGAACAATGAGAAATTTTTCTGATAGCTTTATGAGGAAAATAACAACTGTTTAAAATAGGAAATTATAAATTCCAGCTACCCATTTTTCCTGACTGAAAATCATCATAGGCTTCGTTTATTTCATCCATACTGTTCATCACAAATGGACCGCGGGATACTACGGGTTCGTTAAAAGCGGCTGCATGTCCAAAAATTAAGATACTGTCTGCAATGGCCTCTATCTGTACGTTTTCATCATCATTATCAAATTCCAAAAGGTGCAGTGCCTTTGCCGATTTTTCGTTCACCATTAATTCCCCTTTAACCATATAAAAAAAGATGTTGTGCTCCTTAGGGACCTGTAGTAGTAATTTTCCTGTTTCTTTGAAATAAACAGTAGATAGGTGTATTTCTGTTAATGTTTCGAAAGCTCCTTCGGTTCCTTCAAAATTTCCGGAAATTACCTGAGCGCTCACCTTTCCTTCATCGAGAGAGATTTTTGGAATTTGATCTTCCTGAAGTCCTTTATATTTAGGGGGAGTCATTTTTAATTTTTCGGGAAGATTTATCCATAACTGAAGAATTTCGAGATCTCCACCAAATTTCTTGAAATCTTCCGGGGAAATTTCTGCGTGTATGAGTCCGCTTCCAGCTGTCATCCATTGAACACCTCCACTATAAATTACGCTTTGGTGGCCGCTGGAATCTTTATGCGCTATCTCTCCCTGCAAAATAAAAGTAACCGTTTCCATCCCGCGGTGTGGATGGGGTCCAAAAGGAAGCCCATTGTTATTAGGACCAAAGGTTTGGGGGCCGTGATGGTTTAAAAACAAAAAGGGATCTATCATTTGTAATTCCTTTGTAGGCATTGGGGAATAGGTGATTAGATCGTCAATCGGCCTGTATTCTGCTTTATGGATTTTTTGTATTGTACGCATAACAGTATCGTTTTTTCCCTTTTTGGAATTAGTTACAAGATAAAAATATAAAAGGGGGACTTTTTGAAAATCTATTTTAACGTGCATTTATCCATGAACAAGGGAAAAAACCCTGTGATTCAAGCCCGATAAATAAGCTGTTGCAAACAGAAGAAACAAATGATTTTAAATGTTGTTACTCTTTATTCCGGACGTAAATCAGTTTGAATTTCCCTTTTTGATTTTCCCTGGATTCAATTTCAAATTTATTGATCGCGTGGATCATTGGGGTGAGTTTTTGAAACCCATAATTCCGGGAATCGAAATTTGGTTGTTTTTTTTGAAGCAAGCCACCAACATCTCCCAAAAACGCCCAGCCTTCCTCATCGGCCAGATCGGAAATGGTACTGGAAATAAGTCGGATTACTTTTGGAGTGATCTTATCCACTTCGGCTTTTTTAGTCGTTTTTTCTATGTTTCCTTGTTCTCCTTCTTTTATTTGATTTTTTAAGATCTCAATGTATATAAATTTATCACAGGCAACAATAAAGGGTTCAGGGGTTTTCTTTTCTCCAATCCCAATCACATTCATACCTGCTTCCCTCAATCTTGTAGCGAGTCGGGTGAAATCACTATCACTGGAAACAAGGCAAAATCCATCGACTTTGTTGGAATAAAGAATGTCCATGGCATCGATGATCATTGCAGAATCGGTTGCATTTTTACCCTGGGTATATCCATATTGCTGAATAGGATTGATAGCATTTTCTAAAAGAACATTTTTCCATTTCACCAAATGGGGTTTGGTCCAGTCTCCATAAATACGTTTAATGGTAGGATTGCCATATTTGGCAATCTCTTCCATCATTTCTTTAATATAGGCAGAAGGAATATTGTCCCCGTCGATTAGCACTGCAAGTTTTTTGTCCATGAAACGAATTTATAAATGAATGATAAAATTACTTTTTTTGAATGATAAAAGGCAGCATGAGCAGCCTTTTTATTAAAAATTTATAACTTTGAAGCTTGACTATATTTAAAAAGTGCATTTATTTTCGCGTCTTTTTCTGCCATGAAAGCAGCTTCAACTAAAAATATATTACCTCTATAACTTTTTTAGCAGCTAAATTTATCAGGGAAGCATTTGCGGTGGTTTGTTGATCATCAATTGTTACTTTTTTACTTCTGGGCCGGCATGCCCGTGTATATTTTTTTAAACCCTGAGAGGCTGCGCTACTTAGAAATTGAAGTGCCTTTTCTTCATAATCAAAACCAACACCTTCCTTTATGGCAGAGGGTGTAAGGTCTTTAAAATCAATTTTTTTCATGCTATACTTGCTTGGCTCATAGAAAGAACTCACTTTTATTCTCTTTCGTCATCCGGTTCCACGTGGATTAGGACATCGGCAATTTCAGGCAATTCTGCCAAAAGTTCATTTTTTACCTCATGTGCAATGTTGTGACCTTCTTTTACGGTGATTTCTGCAGCAACTGCAATGTGAAGATCTATATGGAAAGTCATTCCTGTTTTCCGGACAAAACATTTTTCAGTTTCAACCACTCCGGGAACATCCTCGGCAATCTTACGAATATCGGTAACCATGTCGTCATACATGTGTTCATCCATAATTTCCCCCAGGGCCGGGCGTAGGATAAGATATGCATTATATAATATGAATCCCGAAGCAAAAAGCGCAGCCCAGTCATCTGCAGTTTCGTATCCCGGCCCCATAAATAAAGCCACCGAAATCCCGATAAAAGCCATCAATGAGGTGATTGCATCACTGCGATGGTGCCAGGCATCTGCCTTTAACGAGCTGCTTTTGGTTTCATCTCCTTTTTTGGATATGAACCGATAAAAAATTTCCTTAATAAGTATGATAACAGCCAGAACAATAAGCGTATAAGGTTTTGGAGTGCTATGTGGAGTTTTGATATGCTCAATGCTTTCATAGGCGATTACAGTAGCTGAGATAACAAGGAAAACTACAACTGCAAAGGTTATCAAAGGTTCGGCTCTTCCATGTCCATAGGGATGATTGTCATCCGGAGGTTTACTGGAATATTTTAGGCCTACTAAAACCAGCAGTGAAGAAAAGACATCGGTGGTAGATTCTATCGCATCTGCAATAAGGGCATAGGAATTTCCAAAAACACCTGTAATGCCTTTTGCAATGGCAAGAACTGCGTTACCAAAAATGCTAAAATAGGTAGCTCTAATGGCCTTTTTTGTGTTTAAATCCATACTTCTTTTTTCCGAATGACTGTGCAAAGTTAATTTTTAGGAAGGAACAAGGGAGGAAATTTTTAAAAGGAAGTAGTCCTTTTTGTTGGTAGCTAAAAAACTACCACCAAACTATGAATATTCTTTCATATTCCCTGCTGTCTTTCTTTATCCAAACAAGTGGTGATTTTTTTTTCTGATGTTGAACAAGGATCTCTTTTTTGATTTCTGAATATGAAAACCATTTTCCAGTAAATTCAGGGTGAACAGGCCAATCCTGTTTTTTCGGAATGTAATAGTTATATCCGCTATATTCCTCTGAAGTAAATTCTTCAAAATGTATCCAGAATCCTACAATGCAATTTTGATTAAGCAGCAAAAGATGTTGATACTGAATTCCCTTCGGAATAAATAAACTCGCCTTAAAACAAACGCTTTGTACCAATTCTTCAGCTTTCAGACCAAATAATGAAAGCATCTTTTTTGTTTCAGGCTTAAAAAGGATGGGAAATTGCTGTTTTTTTAATTTTTCTATTTTTTGAAGTAAACTGTCTTTTCGGTTTGGACCAATCCAGCGTTCCAGCTCATTTTCATAGGATGGATCGTACACATAGAATTTATAAACCAGCTCAATATGATATTTTTGATCGAGGAAAATATCTTTAGCCAAAAAATCGATCTCTCCAAGGGTGATCTTTTCCTGTTGAATTTGAATATTGCTCTTTAAAACCTGTATATTCTTGGAATAGTTCAAAAGAAATTCAAAAAAACGCTCCATACGTTTTCCAAGAACATAATTTGTTGTTAAGTCCGGAAGCTCTTTTTGAAGATCTATATTTTCAGGAAGGGAATATTTTGGAAATTCGAACTGTTGCAAACCAAACACATCCCGGTTTTTCCAAAGCGCAGGAGTTCTTATAAATCCCTGAAGCTGCTGTGTTAGTCTGTCTTTCATAAAAATGAGATTTTGTCAAAGTTAGGAATATTTTTTCCCGGGTTTTGAGACATTTTTGTACTGTGTATCAAATTTTCTATTATTTAACGGTGAAGTTCTTCCCAAGAAAAACTTTTATACTTTTATGCAAATAAATTTTCCATGTTAAAACGTAAACAACTTTTTTTAAGAAGGCCAAAATCCACCAAAGCACTAAATCAGGTTCCGGGAACAGTAACCTATATAGGAAGGAAAGAATCTGTAGAAACAAGGCTGGAGGTGATAGATTATAACAAGGAAAGTTTTGAGCGCTACATTTCAACAAATCCTGAAGACGCCTTTAATTTTGAGGATGATGACAAAAATACCTGGATCAACATCAACGGATTAAACAATACCCCTGAAATTGAAAAACTAGGTAAATATTATGATTTGCATCCGCTTATCCTTGAAGATATTGTAAATACCAATCAGCGTCCAAAAGTGGATGAATTTCAGGATTACATCTTCCTGGTTGTAAAAATGCTTTATTATCCAAAGGATTCTGCTCAAAAAACAAATGGTACACTTGTTAACGAGCATATTAGTATTGCTGTTGGAAAAGATTATGTGTTAACATTTCAGGAAGCAGACGGAGATGTTTTTGAAGGCATTAGAGACCGACTTGCAAATGCAAAAGGAAGAATACGGAATCATGGCACAGATTACCTTTTATTTAGTTTGCTGGATGCGATCATAGATCAGTATTTCGAGGTGATTGATAGTATTGGGGATAAAATTGAACTCCTGGAAGATAACTTGTTCCAGGCTCAGCCCAGCGATGATATTACTTTTGAAATTCAGGAACTTAAGCGTACTATACTACGAATAAGAAGGGCGGTTTTTCCGCTTAGGGAAGTGCTAAGCAGGCTTGAAAAACTCGATAATGATCTTATAGATGACAAAACAGGAAACTATTTTCGGGATCTATACGATCATATTATTCAGGTTTCAGAAAACATTGATATTTACCGGGAAATGACCTGGGGTTTGATGGATATGTACATGACCACTATCAGTAATAAAATGAACGAGGTGATGAAAGTACTTACCATAATAGCGACTATTTTCATTCCTTTAACCTTTATAGCTGGAATTTACGGAATGAATTTCGAAAATATGCCGGAACTGGAATGGGAATATGGTTACTTTGTGCTTTTGGGAATAATGATCTTAATCTTTATAATGATGATTTATTATTTCCGAAGAAAAAGATGGATTTAATAGCCGAAATTCTCCAATTAATTAATACTTTTTTTTAAGAATGAAACCTAACATGATACTTTTATTGGCTTTTGCAATTATTCATACAAATTCCAAGGGACAAAATACAATTGCAAATGAAAATGTTGAAGCAACTCCAAATGTGATGTATGTAGGTACCTATACAAAAAAAGAAGGCCATGTGAACGGCCAGGCAAATGGAATTTACAGCGTACTTCAGGATCCGGAAAGCGGAAGATTGATATTTAAAGAAACCGCGGCAAAGATCACTAATCCTTCCTTTGTAAAAGTTTCAAAAAATAAACAGTATTTATTTGCTGTAAGCGAGTTGGGAAGTAAAGATGCCCCTAGTGGATTTATTTATTCCTATAGGATAGGTGAAGATTACGACCTGGAAATGATCAACAAAGTTTCTACCGAGAGTTATGCGCCCTGCCATATCGCATTGGATCAATCGGGCAATTTCGTTTTTGTTTCTAATTACGTGGGTGGAGTTGTGATGGTTTATAAAATTAAACCGGATGGAAGTCTAAAAAAGGTACAGCGTATCGATCTTGAAAACTCCAGCGATTCGAATGCACATTCAGTGACTTTATCTTCAGATAACAAACGGGCCTATATCGCAGATCTGGGCAATGATAAGATCTGGATCTACAATTTTGATCCGGCAACAGGAAGGCTGAGGCTAAATTCTCAGGCCTACGTTGCTTTATCTAATGGATCTGGCCCAAGGCATTTCACCCTTTCTGCGAATAATAAATTTGCTTATTCCATCAACGAGATCAATAGCAGCGTGAGTGTTTTTAGTGTTTTGAAAGAGGGTGGTTTAAAACTTATTCAGAATATTCCTTCTCTTCCCGAAGACTTTACCGAAAAGAATTCGGCAGCAGACATTCACATTCATCCCTCCGGCAAATTCCTTTATATATCAAACCGCGGGCATAATACAATTGCATCCTATAAAATAGACAAAAATACAGGAAACCTAAAAAACATAGAATATTCGCCCACTTTTGGGAAAACTCCACGGAATTTTGCGATTTCAGAAAATGGAAAATTTTTATATGTCGCAAATCAGGACTCCAATACTATCAGCATTTTTAATGTAGACCCAAGAAATGGAAAATTAACTACCCAGCTTGAGCCTCTTGAAATTAAAACTCCGGTTTGTTTGGAATTTGTGGGAGCGTAGTTCTTAAGCAGAAAGCAAATACATTCGGTTTTAAACCTGAATGTTTCTCATATTAAGATAGTAGAGATTAAAATTTTATTTTTGTCCTACATTTATTGCGTTACAATTCTTTCATGATTTCTGAAAAAATTCGATAAGAATTTAGCCTGGTTTCATGATCAAAAATGTGAGAAGCCACCATTAATTCATTTACCCCTGTCTTCTGAAGAAAATCTTCCGTTTGATTTTTAACTGTTGCTTTATTTCCAACAAAAGAATATTTCAACATACGCTCAAATGCTGGGTTTTTAGATAATTCACGTAAGTCTGGTGTCATTTCGGTAGGTTCTTGTACGTAGTCAATTTTCCCGGTGAGAACTCCCAGCATCATCCGTATAAGTGAGGTAGAAATTTTTTCTGCTTCGCTATCGCTTTCTGCCGCGATCACATTAATGCAGGCAATGGTGTATGGCTTTTCCAGATATCCGGAAGGTTGAAAGTTATTGTAGTATATGTTGAGCGCTTCAAATAGCTGGGTGGGAGCAAAATGACTTGCAAAAACATAGGGTAAGCCTTTTTTAGCGGCAAGGTGGGCGCTGTCTGTACTGGAACCTAAAATGTAAATTGGGACGTTAATCCCTTCGGCTACACCGGCTCTAACCTTCCCCTGGATATTTTCAGAAGAAAAATATTTTTGAATTTCCTCGATTTCCTCCGGAAATTTATAAACCGCCTGCATCCTGTCCTGGCGAATAGCATGTGCGGTTACCTGATCTGTACCCGGAGCTCTTCCAAGTCCGAGGTCAATTCTATTTGGATACAGGGATCCCAGGGTGCCAAATTGTTCGGCTACAATTAAAGGGGAGTGGTTGGGCAGCATAATTCCGCCGGAACCCACACTTATTTTTTTTGTCCCTCCTGCGATGTACCCAATAAGGACAGAGGTGGCTGAACTGCAGATACTTACCATATTGTGGTGTTCTGCCAACCAAAAGCGTTTATAACCAAAATCCTCTGCTTTTTGAGCCAAATCCAGGCTGTTTTTAAAGGTTTCTCCCGGGGTGGTTCCTTTGGAAATACTTGCTAATTCTAATATGGAAAAAGGAATGCTTTTTTGTGTCATGCTGAAATTTAAATATTGAATTTGTGGAAATAGCTATTTTCCAACGTTTGAAAAGGTTGGTCTAAGGATGTCCCCGAAACTTTCATGGATTAAACAGAAAGTGAAAGTTGAAAGCCAGCCCAAAAAATATAGAAGCGTAGAAGGCTTTAAATTAGTCTCAAAGAATTTGCGGGTAATTTGACTTTTTAGATCAGCATTATTAAAAGACCTACCTTGTGATCTTGTTCCGTGCCTACTGATTTCAAATTTTGAAAACCTGATGGTACCAATTATGTAATTCTATAGGCAAACCAACAAGGAATCTTTTAAAATTTCACTTCTATTCCAGATTTTTAAATTTTGATCGATTATTCACTAAATTTGATAACCCTTAAAATCCTATATGAACAAAATAATTGTTGTTAACAATCCTGAAAAGTGGCAACTTCCGGTTGAAAATATTAGTATTGTATCCTCACAGGATTATCTCACAAATCCTGATTTCGCCCGACTCAAAAATGCCAGAATTTTTAATTTGTGCAAGGATTATTCCTATCAGTCCAAGGGTTATTATGTTTCGCTTTTAGCAGAAGCCCGGGGTCATATAGCAATACCTACAGTTATGAACATCGTGGATCTTCGGGAACCAAAATTGGTGAAGATCGTTTCTGAAGAATTTGATGATCTTATTCAATACAGTTTAAAGAGCCTGAAATCCCAGGAATTTACACTGAGTATTTATTTTGGACAAAATGTTGCTCAAAAATATAAAGAGTTAAGTGCCATGTTTTACAGGCATTTTCAAATTCCATTTCTAAGGGTGAAGTTCAATTTTACCACAAAGTGGAATATAAAAAGTGTTCGGGCAATATCAGAATCTGAAATTCCGGATGAGCACAAAGAAAGTATGCTTCATTTTGCAGCGCAGTATTTCGCTAAAAAACGCTATGATACCCCCAAGGCAAACCAGGCAGATTATGATCTTGCTATCCTGGTGCAACCTAATGATCCTGCACCTCCAAGCAATCCAAAAGCTATCAGGAAATTTATAGAATTGGCAGAAAAAATGAACTTTTATGTGGAGGTGATCTCCCCAAAGGACCTTTCCCGCCTTTCGGCATTCGATGCGCTTTTTATCCGGCAAAGTACGGAAGTGAATAATGAAGCCTATGCTTTTGCCCGTAAAGCCCAACAGGAAAACATCGCTTTGGTGGATTATCCGGATGCGATCCTTAAATGCTGTAATAAGGTTTTTATGGCAGAAGCTCTGGAAAATGCAAATATTCCAACTCCCAAAACCATTATTGTCCATAAGGATAATAAAAATGATGTTTTAAAAGTTACAGGATTACCCTGTGTGCTAAAATCTCCTGATTCTACCTTTTCCTTCGGAGTTAAAAAAGCGAATACCGAAGAGGAATTTCAGGAATTGGTAAATTTTATGCTAAAGAAATCTGATTTGATCATAGCTCAGGAATACACTTTTTCAGAATATGACTGGCGTATAGGGATACTGGATGATAAACCAATTTTTGCCTGTAGGTATTTTATGGCAAAAGGGCATTGGCAAATCTATAACTGGGATGCTTCTAAAAAAGACGATCAGGATGGAAATGCAGATTGTTTACCCATTGAAAAAGTTCCGAAGAAAATTTTAAATGCAGCTTTAAAGTCGGCTAAACTTATGGGGAAGGGCTTGTATGGTATTGATGTGAAGGAAGTAGATGGAAAGCCCCTGGTTATTGAGATCAATGACAATCCCAATATAGATTTTGGTGTTGAAGATTTGTTTTACGGAGATCAAATTTATATCGCTATTTTAACCGCATTGAAAAATCGTCTTGAAAGAAAATAAGTATGAGCTATCACCTTTTTGAAGTTTTTGGGATCGAGCTGGAATATATGCTGGTAAATAAAACCAGTTTAAAAGTAGCCCCCATAGTAGATGAGCTTATGATCTCTAAAACAGGTGCGATCACTTCAGATGTTGATAATGGAAAGATAGAGTGGAGCAACGAGCTGGTCGCTCATGTGGTTGAATTAAAGACCAATGGCCCTACTGCAGATTTGGAAAATCTGGATTTGCTTTTTGCAGAAAACATCCGGGAAATAAATGAATTACTGGAGCCTCTAAATACGACTTTATGGCCTACAGCATCACATCCACTTATGAATCCGGAAACGGAAATGAAATTATGGCAGCATAGTTATAGCAAAATTTATGCGCTGTATAACCGCATCTTCGATTGCCGCGGTCATGGTTGGAGCAATGTGCAAAGTATGCATTTGAATTTGCCGTTTTTTGATGATATAGAGTTTGGAAAACTACACGCGGCAGTACGCATTTTATTGCCCATTATTCCTGCGCTAAGTGCGAGTTCTCCAATATTTGAAGGAAAAAACACGGGCTTTAAAGATGCCCGGATGAATGTTTATAAAACCAATCAGAAGGAAATTCCTGAAATGACCGGAAAAGTTATTCCAGAGCAGGTGTTCAATAAGGAAGATTATTTCAAAAGGATCTTTGAACCTATAAATAAGGCGATCAAACCGCACGATATAGAACATATTCTGGATCATCATTTTCTAAATTCCCGCGGAGCCATTGCCAGGTTTGACAGGAATGCCATAGAAATAAGAGTCATTGATATACAGGAATGCCCAAAAGCCGATGTTGCTATAGCTGTTTTGGTTATTGAAGTTCTCAAACTTCTGGTAAGCCAGGAACTCGTTACCCTGGAAGATCAAAAAACCTGGCATGAAGATGATTTGTTTGAGATTTTCAATGAGGTGATTCGCGATGCTGAAACCACTCTTATAACAAATGATTCCTATCTCAATTTATTTGATGTTGGCAAAAATTGTTCTGCAGGAATGCTTTGGGCAATTTTGTACGAGCGGGTAAAAGAGGAAATTTCTGAAAAACACCGGGACACTCTTGAGTTTATTCTGAAAAATGGAAGTTTAGCCACCCGGATCTTGAATTCATTGGACGGAGATTTTTCTGAAGGAAAATTCCAAAAACTATATTCCAACCTGGGCAAGTGCCTACTGGAAAACACCCTTTTTAAACCATGAAACTCCTTCTAACCTGTGAACACGGGGGGAATGAGATTCCGGAGGAATATCAGAAATATTTTATAAATGCAGGCAAGGTTCTCAATTCTCATCGCGGATATGATCCCGGTGGAATGGACCTTTTTATTTTCCTTAGGGATTTGGCAGATTATAGTTTTTACAGCACGACAAGTCGATTACTCATAGAACTTAACCGCTCGTTTCATCATCCTGCATTATTTTCAGAATTCACTAAAAATTTATCTTCAGAAGAAAAAAATAGGCTTGTGAGGCGGTTTTATCTTCCGTATCGGGATTCAGTTGAAGCGTTAATCGCAGAGATACTGTCGAAAGGGGAGAAGGTACTCCATATTTCAGTGCACAGTTTTTCTTCGGAATTGAATGGAAATGTCAGGAATACGGATATTGGGTTGTTATTTGATCCCTCAAAGGTAGAAGAAAAAAATTACTGCAAAATTTTAAAAAATCAACTTATCACGCCCGGATCTCAATTTAAGGTTCGATTTAATTACCCTTATTTGGGGAAAGCAGATGGGTTTACTACCTATTTACGCAAAAAATTTCCTCAGAATTATTCAGGAATTGAAATGGAAATTAATCAAAAATATTCAGTTGAAAATCAAATGCCAGAAGCACTAAAAGATCGGATATTTCATGCCCTCAAAAATTCTCTAAAATAAAACACCTCACCACATCCTAAGATTGGTATGGTGAGGTGCGAATTTATTTTTTTAAATTGGCCAATCATCAATATTATTTTATTATAGGCCTTTTTGGCAAAGAAAAATCAACTTGAGAATGTATTAAAATAGTATAAACTACTCGTTTAATGTGGCCTCGACAGTAATTTTGGTTTTTAGAAGTTTGGAAAGCGGGCAATTTTCTTTTGCTTTTTTCACCAAATTATCAAATTCATCTTTTTTAATATTGGGGACCGTGGCCTTAAGTTTCAAATGGGATTTTGTTACCTCCCCATCTTCAAAAGTTATTTCGCAGGTTGTTTCAAGTTTCTCAGGACTAAAATCCTCTTCGGTTAAGTATGCCGATAATTGCATAGTGAAACATCCCGAATGCGCAGCACCTATAAGCTCTTCAGGATTTGTACCAATTCCATTTTCAAATCTGGTTTTGAAGGAATATTGGGCATCTTTTAAAACTCCGCTTTCGGTACTTATAGTTCCTTTTCCTTCCTTAATCGTTCCGTTCCAAACGGCTGTTGCTTTTCTTATCATTATTTTATTTTATTACTTTTTCAAAATATACCAAGACTCTCCCGCTTATAAAAGTTTTTCTGAAAAATTTAACCTCTTTGTTCTTTAAAAACCGGATATGAAAAACAAGGTCAGATAACTACGCAAACTTTCAAATTTCACTCATGTAAAAAGGCCAGAAATTTCTTTCTGGCCTTTTCTAAAAATAGAATTTTTATACTTTGTTAAAAGCTTTATTCTAATAATTTCTTATTTGATCTCAACCACTTCAAGATCAAAAACCAGATCTTTTCCTGCTAAAGGATGATTGCCATCTACTACAATCGTATTTTCCTTAACTTCAGATACTACAAGATTCATTTCCTGTCCATCCGGAGTTTTAGAAACAAGGCCCATTCCAACTTCAGGTTTGATCTCTTCGGGAAGTTGATTTTTTTCTACTTCCTGAACTAGTTCTGCCCGTGGTTCACCATAAGCTTCTTCTTTGGGAATATTGACAGTTTTTTTCTCGTTTAATTTCATATCGAGAAGACCTTTCTCAAATCCAGGTATCAATTGACCCTGTCCTAAGGTGAACTCAATAGGTTCTTTTCCTTCAGAAGTGTCAAAGACCTGCCCATCTGCAAGTTTCCCTGTGTAATGTACCTTTACCGTGTCGTTTTGTTTTACTTGACTCATAATATTGTTTTTTCAATTTTAAAAACAGACCCTTAATCATTATTGATAACAGGACTCTTTTTTTAATTTTTACTCTGTTATAATAGGTTGTGCCAAAACCAAGCCAAAGTACAGAGATTGGATTTAGAGGCCGTTTTCAAGGATTCTGAAGCAAAATAAACAGATCTTTTCGGCAATAAGCCTAGTTATAATGGTAACCAGCGATAAATGAGCCTTAACTCCTAATAAATTTATTTTGTAATTGTGTTATCTGAAAATTTGTCAGTTTTTGCGTTTTTGTCATTTTTTAGGAGTTTTTGAAATTTTTAATCTTAGGATTAGGCTAATAAGAAGCCATCTTTGATGGTTTTGCTTTTATTGAACACCAATGTTTTAAAATTATTTTTTTAACCGCTCCTTATATTTAAGGAAAATTTCATACTTTTTCCTTTTGTTAATTTTTAACCTCAAAACCTTAATATGTTAAATAAGAAAAACATTACTCCAGATTCTAGAAGAAATTTTATAAAAAATACAGCTCTTGCAGCAACAGGTGTGATGATCATTCCACGTCACGTGATGGGTGGCTCTGGATTTTTGGCTCCTAGTGATAGGTTAATTATAGCAGGAATAGGAGTAGGAGGGAAAGGACAAAGCGATATTAACAGTTTTGCGGAATCCGGAAAAGCAGATATTGGATTTTTATGTGATGTTGATGACAGGAGAGCGGCTGCTTCCATTGCGCGTTTTCCCAAAGCTAAATATTATAAGGACTATCGTGAAATGTTGGATAAAGAACACAAAAATTTTGATGCAGTCTCGATTTCCACACCAGATCATAACCACGCAGTACAAACTATGGCCGCGATGGAATTGGGTAAACATGTTTATGTTCAAAAACCATTAACCCATGATATTTTTGAGGCAAGAGCACTTACAGATGCTGCTAAAAAATATAAAGTAGTAACCCAAATGGGAAACCAGGGAGCCTCTGGAGATGGTGTTAGAAAATTAAGGGAATGGTTTAATGCAGGGCTTATAGGTGATGTGAATGAAGTGTATGTATGGACAGACCGTCCGGTTTGGCCTCAGGGAATTCCCTGGCCGGAAACCGGAGCAGCTATCCCGGAAGGATTAGATTGGGATTTATGGTTGGGAACTGCCCCTGAAAAGAATTATATCGATGGACTTGTACCCTTTAACTGGCGCGGATGGTGGGATTACGGCACCGGAGCAATTGGAGATATGGGATGTCATTTGATAGAGGCTCCTTACAGAGTTCTGGATTTAACATATCCCAAAGATGTACAATGCAGTGTAGGTAGTGTTTATGTAGATGAATTTAAAAGAGGTTATTTTCCTGAAAGTTGTCCTCCCTCAAGCCATGTGATCATGACGTTTCCCGGAACCGAGAAATCTGCCGGAGATGTTACTTTGCATTGGATGGATGGCGGAATAAAACCTATGAGACCAGAAGAACTTGGACCTAATGAGACCTTTGGGGATGGAGGAAATGGAGTCCTGTTTATAGGGTCTAAAGGGAAAATGATGTGTGGGACCTATGGTGAAAATCCTAAATTACTTCCAATTTCAAGAACAGAGGAAGTAAATGTTCCGGAACAATTTGTACGTGTACCCGGTGGAGCAGATGGACATTATGCCCAATGGGTTGAAGGTGCTATTGCCGGATATGGCAAGAAAGAATTGAGCTCTCCATTTGAGATCGCAGGTCCTTTAACCGAAACTTTATTAATTGCCAATTTGGCTATTCGTGGGCAAGATATCAGGAAGACCACTACAAATCAGGAAGGTAGAACAGTTTTTGAATATCCGGGAAGAGATATTAAAATGCTTTGGGATGCAGAAAGTATGAGGGTTACTAATTTTGAAGAGGCTAACCAATTTGTAAAAAGGGAATATAGAGAAGGATGGACTTTGTATTAAGCAATTTATATGAATTCGGGAATTATAATAGGAAATACATTTTATGATAAAGCTCAATTCTATAAATCTTACACTATTTGTTGTATTGCTTTATTCCATTTTTGGGTTTTCATCCTGTGAATCTTATACTAACACAAAGGAAATTCCAAAGGCAGCATGGCAAACCTTAAGGGTCAGTGCATCTGCCTATAATTCCACTTCGACTCAAACAGAGGGGAATCCTAAAATTACTGCTTGGGGAGACACCTTAAAACCAAACATGAAAGTAATTGCCGTTTCCCGGGATCTAATACGAAAAGGCCTGGAATATAATACCCCGGTTAGAATAGAAGGTTTGGAAGGGATATTTTTTGTAAAAGATAAAATGCATCATCGATGGAAAAACAAAATCGATATTTATATGGGTGAGGATGTTCAAAAAGCCAGGAATTGGGGACGCAAAAGAATTTTTATTCATTATTTGATCCCTCAAGACAGCGTTTCTTTGAAATAATAAACCTGTTTAATCCCTCAAGCGGGTTTAGCTTGCCTGACCGTCGGGCAGGTTCCCCGGCCCGGTAGCTATGGGGATGCCTCGAGTTTTTAAAAGTATTTTTTTCCGGATAGCAGCCTCTACATACCTCGTGGGCCCGCCTTTTTTTTTCGGGCGGGCCTGCCTAAGGTTTTTGATTTCTGAAAGTAGGTTACGTCTGGTGCATTTTTTTAACGAGACCTCTACATACCTTAGTGTTATCATAGTTTAAGTAAGAGAAAAGCAGCCAAAGGATGCTTGTTGAATAGTTTTAAATTCAATTCCCTGATTAAACTTAAAAATTTATAAATTTGTTTATTAAAACAGCAGAAAAGGTAAAATGAGGAAACAAATAATCCGTGTTTTAATTGAATTCAAAAAAATTCTTCAGGAGAAGTTGCATCAATATAATGAGCAATTACCTTTTATGATAGCTATTTTTGTAGCACTCATTCTAGTGGTAGGCGGGATCAACCTATTTATTGATCTTACCGAGATTTTACAGAGCAAAACAATTTCCCGCTTTGACCAAACAGTAACCGATTTTATTATTTCCTTTCGTTCTCCGCAGCTCAATAAGATCTTTCAATTTATCACAGATTTGGGAGATGTATATGGATATCTAATATTAACTGCACTTTGTGCAATTGGATTCTATTTAAGGTTTAAAATCTGGCGGTACGTGCTGGAAATGTTATTTGTAATGATTATTGCAGGACTTTCCAATTTGGCTTTAAAACAAGTGATCAACCGTGCTCGCCCGGATGCCGCTCATTTGGTTGCGGTAGAGACGTTGAGTTACCCAAGTGGACATGCGATGGGAGCCATTGCATTTTATGGTTTTTTGATTTATTTATTCTATAATTTTAAAATGAATACCTGGCTTAAAACCGGCATACTATTAATTTTTAGCTTCCTCATTCTGGCCATTGGAATAAGCAGAGTTTACCTGGGGGTTCATTATCCTTCAGATATTGTTGGAGGTTTTATTGCCGGATTCATTTGGATTATCTTTTGTGTTATTTTATTTCAGGTGATGGATATTTTTCGCAAACGAAAAAGGTCAAGACAGGAGTTAAATGAATAAAATCTTCTCTCATTTTTCAGGAAGTATATTTTTATAACTGTATTTTACTAAATAACTTTAAGATTCTGTTATAAAAATTTGTAGATAATATTTTTAACTTTGGTTTATAAAAAATAAGCAAAATGCAAATTAGAGATAAAAAGGATAATGAATCTGAAGATTATATACTTCAGGATAATAAAAAGACCCGGTTTGGAGCCACCTTTATAATCATAGTTTTAATCATTCTTGCTACTCTTGTAGCGATGACAGGAGTTTATTTTGAATACTGGTAGAATTCCTTCTCAGGAAATCTTGATCTCATTAAGTAGTAAAAATGCCTGATTGATATACTCTTTTTCCAAAAATAATGCGAAATAATTTGAAGTGGAGATCATTTCAAAAACCGGTATTCCCTCATAGGCCAGCAATTTAAATATATAGAAATACAAGCCAACGGTTTTGGAACTGTTTTTTGGCAATGCTATGGTAATGCTGGACAAATCACTTTTAACCGAAACCAGATTTTCATTTTTGAAACATTCTGAAACCGTCTCCTTTAAATTTAAAGAGACTAAAATATTGCTTTCCTGGTAGTTGCTGGAATAATTTAAATAAACTTCTGGCTCATTTTTAACTATATTCAGCAATTCTGCCTGGCTGGCCATGATACTTTTGGAATTTAAATAAGTATATTCTGTGATCCCAGAGCGCACAACGATGTCTCCCATATCCCGCAAATTTGTTTTTTTAGCAAGATTTTTCTGCGGTGCATAACGCCTTAAAGCCATTATTATAGAACCCTGTTTTACAGGCTTCCTTAATTCTTTTTCAATTTCCGGTTGTAAATTTGCAGCCAGGGAACTAAAGTTAATAAGGTCTTTTGCCAATGCATCATCCAAAAAGGGTTGATGCCTCAAAATATTGTGAACGCAGGAAGTAATGGTTTTCATTTGTTAAATAATATACATTATGTACAAATGTATATAAAATATGGTTTATTTTTTAGCTGCTTCAGGGATATGATTACTTATGCACCGTAAAAAGAATGAAAATGAAGGTTTTAAAATTCGGGGGTACTTCTGTAGGTTCTGCTAAAAGTATTCAAAATGTAAAAAGGATCATTGCAAGCCAGGATGGCAGCAGGGTTATAGTGCTTTCGGCAATGTCCGGGGTAACAAATTATCTTGTGGAAATTTGTGATAATTTCCGAGCCGGAGATTCTGCGGTCATAACAGGAACTATCGAAAGTTTAAAACGAAAACATTTTGAGGTTACAGACGAATTAATCCCTGCTGAAAAAGAAAATATTTCAGTTAAAAACCATATTTCAATTCTATTTCAAGGATTTTCAAGGCTTACCCAGCAAGATTTTTCAGAAAGTATCGTGCCCCAGATTCTCACTTTTGGAGAAACGCTTATGACCTATATTTTCTCTGAATTTTTAAAGGTTTCAGGAATGAACAATTCCTTACTGGATGCTAAAAAGTTTATGCATATTTCAAATCTTGAAAATCCTGATACCGAAAAAGTAGGACGTTTGTTAGCTCCCTTTCTCAAGAATTCTAATAACGAGGATTCAATTTACATCACCCAGGGATTTGTTCGAATGGATAAATTCAACCGTGTTAATACACTTAACCGTGGTGGAAGCGATTTTACAGCTACCATTTTGGGAGCTGCAATATATGCCGAAGAAATTCAAATTTGGACAGATATAGACGGTTTTCATAACAATGATCCCAGATATGTTGAAAACACGCACAGGCTTTCTCACCTCACCTTTGAAGAGGCTGCAGAACTTGCCTATTTTGGAGCGAAAATTCTTCATCCACAAACTGTTTCACCTGTTATACACAGGAATATTCCTATTTTTTTAAAAAATACCTTTACTCCCGAGGCTCCCGGCACTAAAATATCTTCAGAAATAACCAATCGCGGACTCAAGGCTATTTCGGCGAAAGACGGTATTACCGCCATTAAAATTAAATCCAATCGGATGTTGATGGCGCACGGATTTTTAAAGAAAATATTTGAGGTCTTTGATAAACATGAAACTGCGATAGATATGATCACTACTTCTGAAATCGCGATTTCTCTTTCTATAGACGATACCAGAAATCTTGATCCTATTCTGGATGCCCTTAAAGCTTACGGTGAGATTACCGTGGAAATGGATCACAGTATAATTTGTGTTGTTGGAGAAGGTTTGATAGAAGATAAAGAAACCTACAGGTTGTTTGAGATTTTAAATAATATTCCCGTGAGAATGATTTCTTATGGTGGTAGTATTAACAATGTTTCCCTTTTGGTAGCAACAAAAAATAAAATCCCTGCATTGCAGGCTCTGCATAAAAATCTGTTCGAAGTACGAGAAAACCTAATACAGTATTGAGTATAAGTAGGATTTAAACGTTTTGTTTATTTGTTTGTTAGAGATCACTTCTGTTCTAAAAGAAGTGATCTTTTTTTTTAAGTGTTTTCAATAGGATTTTTAAATTCCTCTGATTTTTTTATATGCAAAAGCTCGTTTTTAACTTCGATGTATCTGGATAAATAATAAGTGCTTTTAACCCGGTGATGCACCAACATGGCACCTGTGAAATTTTCTTTCCTATGCTGCTTAAGATTCCTTTGAAGATCTAGTAAACGATTTTGAAATAAGGTGTAAAATTCAGCGGTTGAAAACCTGGAATCAAGGATCTTAAAACCGTTTTTCTGGGCTTGTTTCCATTTTGTTTGTGAGGTGTGAAGTTCTACGGCACATGCAGCAAATCCTTCAGGACTATCCTCAATAAATCCATTCCAGTCAAGGCTTCCCGGTATTCCTTCGGCACCTACAGAAGTGGTAATATTTGGAGTACCGCATTGCATGGCCTCAATGAGTTTGCCTTTTAAGCCGGCACCAAATCTTATAGGAGCCAGGCTTATTAGCGCTTTTTTAACCACTTCTCCTGCATCTTTGGCCCAGCCCTTTATTAGGAATCCATTTTTAGGATCATGCAGCTGTGTGATCTTTGTAGAGGGATAAGCTCCATAAATAAGCATTTGCACATCAGGTAATTTTTTCCGGATAATGGGCCATATTTCCTGTTTTAGATACTTGACAGCATCTTCGTTGGGTGCGTGCCTGAAATTTCCGATACTTATAAAATGTTCGCGCTCTTCAAATTTTGGTAATAAAGCGATTTCTTCCGAAGTGATTTTCTTAAAAAGAAACGGAAGGTAGAGCAAGAGGTTTTGCGGTATATTAAAATCGTCTTTCAGAAGTTTTTCTTCAACTTCTGAAATGATCAGGCTTAGATCACAGCGGAAAATACTTGCGATCTCTCTTTTAGCCAAATCTGATTCTTTAATTGACCCAGGCTTTCTACCCCTGAATTCCAGTTCCCGGAAATTTCTCAAAAAATGAAGATCTTCCGTATCCAATATTTTAAGAGCATCCGGACAGATAGAATGCACTCTCCATCCAAATTGTTCTTCCATCATAAACCTGTCAAAAATCACAATTTGAGGCTGAAGATCTCTTAAAAACACGTCAAAACTTGGATTGTTCAATTCAATAGGTACAATCGAAATATTTAATGATTCAAGATGTGCCCTGTGAATAGATTCTGAGGCTGTGGTTGCAAAGGTTACGGAATAACCTTCAGAAATGAAAAATTCCAGCAACTGCATCATCCTGGAGCCCGCAGCGGTGGAATTTGGTTCCGGCCAAACATAACCAATTACTAATAATGGTCGCATTTAAATATTTTTTCAAAAATACCTGAAATTTTTCAAACAAGACGCCGTTTTAAAAACTCCCTGCCAGCAGGAGGGATCCGGTAATCCAAAGCGCCAGGGAAATCACGCCACCTATGATAAAAAAATGACGGAATCTATAGATTCCCATTCCGTAAATGATGGTGTTGGTTTGATAGCCTATCGGTGTAAAAAAGCTAAAATTTGCGGCAAATAAAACCGCCAGAATGAATGGTTTTGGATCCAGTTCCATGGAAACCGCAATGGTAATTGCGATAGGGGTAATAATAATTGCTGTGGCATTATTTGACACAAATCCACTCAAGATCATAGTAATAAGGAAAAGTGTTCCAATAATCACGGTTTCTGTTTGATCCTGAAAAACATTCAGTAATTGATTGGAAATCCATAAATCGGCACCTGTATTACTCATGGCGACTCCCAGCGGGATCATTCCTGCCAACAAAAAGATTATCTGCCAGTTTACCTGTGAATAGATTTTTCCCAGATCTATGCATTTTGAAAATATCATAAGAAAGCAACCTATAAGTGCGCTTTTTAGAATAGGGAAAATAGAAAATGCAGATAATCCAATCACTAGAAGCAAGATTGCGAAAGAGATCCTTTGTTTGGATTTTTTGACAGATCTAATCTCCTTATGTACCTGAAGTATTGCTACATTTTCAACTTTGCTTAATTCCTCCAGGACACTTTCTGAAACTTCAACCAAAAGCCTATCTCCAACCCTTAACTCTATTTGATCTCTCTTATTACCAAAAATCCTTCTATGAGGATTTCTCAAACTTCTTCTTTTTCTAATTGCCAATGGAATTGCACCGCGTAAATCCTGGCTTTTTACAGATTTCAGACTTTTACCTATCAAAGGAGAATTAGGAAGCATAAGAATTTCAACTACCTGAATATTCGCCGCCAGGTCTTCCGCTTGAATTATAGGATTGGTTAGTTTTTTATTATCCTTATTTTTAATTACAGTAAAATCTTTTTGATCTTTTAATTTAATAAGGTTTTCCAAATTACAACGTAGTAATAATTGATCTCCTTCCTTTAACGGAATATATTTGCCCGGTTTATCATTGATAATTCCATCTCGTTTTAAGCGAAGAATTTCCAAATCCTCATTTTCAAAAAGAAAGGTTTCACCAATGGGTTTACCAATAATTGTTGCATTTTTATTGATAATTATTTTAGTAATAAATTCATCGAGGTTATAATCCTCATCAATAGTTGTCTTTCCCCTGGAAGGAAGGAATTTATTCATTAAGGTTACAATCACTATTGTTATAACCATAAAAATAACCCCATACCACGTAAATTCAAAAAATGAAAAACGTTCCAAACCACGGTTTACGGCGATAGCATTTACAATAAGGTTTGTAGAAGTTCCCATTAATGTACAACTACCGCCAATGATAGCGGCAAATGAAACAGGCATTAAAAGTTTTGACATTGGAATGTCATGCTTGGCAGAGAGCTCCGAGATTATTTTTACAAAAACAATCACTACCGCAGTGGTATTGATGAAGGCCGAAATTCCGCCGGCAATGAGCATAAATACCGGGATCATTAAAAATACAGGAAGGTTTTTTAATTTTTTTAGTCCGTTTGCTAGAAGGTCAATCACCCCATTATTTTCGAGGCCAATCGCTAGAATCATCAGCGCTAAAACGGCAATTGTGGCAGGACTGGAGAACCCAGAGATAGCTTCTTCCGGGCTCACCAGATTGGCGACAAGTAAACTCACCAAAATAAAAAACGCGATCTTGTCTACCGGGAATACTTCCAGAGAAAAGAAAATTATTGCCACGATTATAATAGCAAATAATATAAGTATATCCGGTGTCATTTCTTAAAGGTAGGAAATAAAATTGTGGGTCATCTCCTGGTATTTAACCTTGATATTTTGCGTGCCTTTCCATTAACATCTTACAATTGAGATCTTTACGGTTTTTCAAAACTGTTTGACCAAACCATGTATGATATTTCTGATTTTCAAGAAATTCCACATTAATAGCATACCATTCTTCTTCAGAGTATTTTAAATTAAAATATTCTTCCCATTCCGCTCTAAGTCTCTCATTTTTAAATATATAACTTTCCAGGCCCAAGTGATAAAGGTCGGCGTCGCAAATGATTTTTTCAGCCAGGGTTTGCGGATTTTGGGGCATTTTGGTTGCAAGAATACAAGAAGTCACAATAGTTAATTTATCCTCGGGATACTCATGCTCTTTTAAAAATTCCAATGCATATTTCACGCTTTGTTCTTCGTGGTCTACATAGGTTTGTGCCATTCCGGTATCGTGGAATAGGGAAGCGATTAAAATAGGCTCTAGATCAGACCCAAAAACTTCTTCATAATTAGCGATGGTTTTTACATATTTATACACGTCTTTGGTGTGCTCAACACTATGAAATGGCAAGGATTTACAACGTGTGTTTTCCAAAAAATCTATACAATGATCATAGGTTAAGGAAACTATGTTAGACCTACTGAGTCCTTTTAGAAAATTGAAAGCCATGCTTGTTACTTTATTAAAATTAGGTATTAAAACACATAAAGGAATTTAGATAACAGCCTTATAGGTTTCTTTCTCAGTTGGAAATTGACCTGCTGTAATTCGGTTGTAATTTACGAGAAATCATCCAACCTCTTAACTATTTGAAATTTTTAACCTTTTATTATAGTGCTGCTGGTTTTATCCTTTAGACTTTCTTCAAACTGTAATAAATTAAGGAGTCTAAGGCTAAAAAACATATAAAAAATTCTTAATGTTTAACCCAACGACAAATTTTTTCCTACTTTAATTTAAGCAAAAAATATGAGTTTATGAGCAGGGGATTTGTAAAAGAAGATGATCAGGAAGAAGCACCCTTTATTCCTCCAAGAGCTGCTCTGCCCGCCGGGGCAATAAATTATGTCACTCCAATAGGTTATCAGCAGCTTATAAACGAACGAGAAGCGCTGGAAGAAAAGATTTCTCATCTTGATATCGAAAACGATAAAGAACGAAGACATGCCAGGGCAACATTGACAGGCAGTTTAAACTTACTGAATGAAAGAATAGGCAATGCCCGTATTTTAAAGCCTTTGGAACAATCCAGAGACAAAGTTCGCTTTGGTGCAAAAGTCAGTTTTAAGTTTTTAGACGGAAAACAAAATGGATCAATCCAAAAATTTCAGCTGGTTGGAGTAGATGAAGCTACTATCAAGGAGAATAAAATCGCTTTTGTGGCTCCCTTAGCAATCGCCCTTACCGGAAAAAAAATTGGAGAGGTTGCACAATTTAATATGGGGGGAGAAATTCAGCAACTGGAGATTCTAAAAATTGAGTATTCTTAAAATTTAAATCCTATAATTGGTAAAAATTTAGCGCTAAATACACAAATTATTTTAGTGAATATCCAGGATCTCAATATCCTTTCCGTTTAATTTAAAAGTGTCCCCTTTCTTTTTTCCCTTCAATTCAGCAAAAATAGGAGCTTCTGTAGATATCACATGAACTTTACCTCCATCCTCTAAAATTATATCGCCCAGGGCTGTGGCTATAAAATAATAGCTGTCTTTGGTTTCTATAACACTCCCAAATTGTATGTGTTCACTAAAATGCTCCCTATCCACACTGTTGAGCTTTTCTTTCATTTTTTGAGCATTATCTAGGTATCTGGCATATTTTTCAAAATCACCCAGCAACTGGCCTTTGTTTCCTTCCTCATCATAATCTGTATGTACATCGTTGGCTTCCATGGATTCTTTCACAGCATCCATTTTGTCCTTATATGTTTTTATCTTTTTATTTATTTCCTCAAGGCATTTGATGAAAAGCGTTTTCCGGTTTGGTATCATAGTATGTTTTCTTTTTAAGGTTTTTATCCTCTTTAAAATTAAAGATACTTTTCTGTTTTCGGTTAAAAGAAAATTTTGCAAATTTTTAATAGTTACCTGTATTTTTGATAGCATGCTCACATAAGTCTATAAGCTTATAATATATAAATATAAGTCTATAGACTAATTTTATAGGTTTATAAGGTTTTAGACTAATATAATTTGTTATATTTGAATTATGGTAGCAGTATTAACGGCAGATCTTGTAGATTCTTCCTTATATAAAGAGGAGATTTTGGAAAAAGTTTTAAATTCTCTGAAGGAAGAATTTAAAACCATAACCCTCGAATATGGGGAGCAAAACATACGTTTCAAAATTTATCGGGGAGATAGTTTTCAGGGAGTGGTACATCAACCAGAAGAAGCATTAAAAATAGTCATCCAGATAAAAGCTGCCATAAACCGAATCCATTTAAAAGAAACCCGTAAAAACAAGGCATATTCAAAAATAGCCGATTTCAAAATAGCGATAGGAATAGGAATGCAGGAACTTGAGCGGGAGGCCATTGAGGAATCCAATGGTCAGGCTTTTCAATTTTCAGGTCGTACTCTGGATGAAATGAAAACGGAGAACAGAAAGACCCGATTAAAAACAATCGATGAAAACATCAACCAGGAATTTAATACGGCTTTTCTTCTTTTAGACACCATTACCGATAAATGGAGCACCGCTTCAGCTGAAGTTGTTTATTATTTGCTAAGAGGGCTAAAAGAACGGGAAGTGGCCGAAATTTTAGAAGTTAGCCAATCTGCCATAAACCAGCGTAAAAAAGCCGCCGGCTGGGAAGCAGTTTCGGGATTATTACAACGGTACCATCAGGTTATAAAGACTCATTTTAATGGAAGTTAATTTTCTTATTTTATTACAGCTTTTCCTGGCACACCTCCTTACAGATTTTGTGCTTCAGCCAACCCGGTGGATTCAACATAAACGAAAACACCGTGGAAAGTCCTATTATCTTATCATTCACGCCTTAATCGCAGGAATGCTTACTTATTTGTTCCTGCAGGAACTGAAATGGTGGTATGTAGCCTTTTTTATCAGTATCACTCACTATCTTATAGATTTATGGAAAGTGAATAAGTTAAATGATAACTTAAAATACTTTTTATTGGATCAATTATTTCACCTTATCATTATTTTGGTGGCCTGGCTCTATTTAATCCAGGGATTTGGGATGGTACTTCCCGCGCTAAGTTGGTTAATCAATTCCCCGTCCTTTCTATTGATAGCAGGAGCATATCTTATCGTGATATTCCCGGTTGGATTTTTAATAGGAAAAGCCACAAAACGCTGGCACACCCAAATTGAACCTTCGAATCAAAAAAACAGCCTTGAAGCCGCAGGAAGATATATTGGGATTTTTGAGCGTATCCTGGTCCTTACTTTTATACTCACCAGTAATTTTTCAGCCATAGGATTCCTTATCGCTGCAAAATCTATTTTAAGATTTAGTGATAAATCTGAAACCGGGGCCCGTAAACAAACCGAATATGTGCTTATAGGAACACTAATGAGCTTTGCAATAACAATAATTTTGGGATTGCTAGTACGCCATTTCATTTTCCAATAACTGAATATTGCTGAACATTCGTTCCTTTACAATATTCATCATTCGTTTGTTTAATGCTGAAGAATTTTCAACGTAAACCAGATATTCTTCAATAGAAAACTGACCTATGATAATTCCTTTCAGGCTATTTCTAAATTTGATATCTTTTTGAATTGCATTTTCCACAAACGTGAATTTTTTCTCTACTGAAAAAGAATAAAATGCATTTTTGTGTTTTTTGATATAATTTTTGAATACTTCTATCAAAAGATCATTTTGCAGTTTGGCAACGGGACGAAGCGTTTTATTTTGAAACTGCTCATCCCGGCTCATGTTTTCTGAAACTTTGGCCGAAGGAATCTCTGGTCTTAGTCGAACTAAATCTTTATCTCGCTGGTTCATGTCGTTGTGTTTTTCTAAAATTAATTAATTATTCAACCGATAATCTATTGCCTCCTCACAACTTTTAAACCAATTATGAACAATTTTTATAGCGTTAAAGTCGTCTTAATCGCCCGATGCCTTTGTCCTTATATTTTTATCTTAGAGAAAAATAGCATTTAAAGTATGATCATATCAAGAAATCCATATACCGGAGAAGAAGTTGCACGCCTTAAAGAATCCACTAAAACCGAAATAGACACAATACTTGAGGCTGCCTCGAAAAGATTTGAAACCTGGAAAAAGACAGATTTCAAGCATCGTGCTGACCTGATGAAAAATGCAGCTAGGGAATTGATTTCCAATAAACAGGAATATGCCGAAACTATCACAAAAGAAATGGGAAAACCCATCTCCCAGTCGATTGCAGAGGTTGAAAAATGTGCCTGGGTTTGTGAATATTATGCTGAAAACGCCGAAAAACACCTGGCTGCTGAAAATGTCAAAACCGACGCACAAAAAAGCTATATTTCCTATGAACCTATTGGGGTTGTCCTGGCGGTAATGCCCTGGAACTATCCATTTTGGCAGGTATTTAGGTTTGCCGCACCTGCACTTATGGCCGGAAATATTGGTGTTTTAAAACACGCCAGCAATGTGATGCAATCTGCAAATAACATTCAAAAGATCTTTGAAAAAGCCGGATTTCCAAAGGGATGTTTCCAAAATATTCCCGTAGGTAGTGATAAAGTAGAATCAATTATCCGGGATAAAAGGGTGAAGGCAGTAACTCTAACCGGAAGCAATTCTGCCGGTAGTGATGTAGCATCGGTTGCTGGAGAAGAGATTAAGAAATCTGTTCTTGAACTGGGTGGCAGTAATGCGCTTGTTGTTTTTAAAGATGCAAACATTGAGGAAACCGTAAAAACCTGTATTCAGGCGCGTTTTCAAAATACAGGACAAAGTTGTATCGCCGGAAAACGGCTTATCCTGGACGAATCTATTGCCGAAAAGTTTTTAGAACTGTTTTTAAAACAGGCAAGGGAACTAAAAAGTGGCGATCCAATGGATAAAGATACTTTTATAGGCGTGATGGCGCGGGAGGATTTGGCAAAGGATTTGGAAGATCAGGTACAGCAATCGGTGAAAGCAGGAGCCAAAATTATTTTAGGAGGGAAGCGAACCGGAACTTACTTTGAACCTACCATAATTACCGGAGTTACACCAAATATGGCTGTTTTTAAAGAAGAAACTTTTGGTCCGGTACTTTCTGTAACCACTTTTAAGAATGAGAAAGAAGCAATACAGCTGGTTAATACCTCCAGTTTTGGATTAGGTGTTTCTGTTTTTACCCGAGATATTAAACATATTGAAGACCTGGTACCGGAATTTGAAGACGGAGCGGTTTTTATCAATGAATTGGTTAAAAGCGATCCCAGGTTACCTTTTGGAGGAACTAAAGCATCTGGTTATGGAAGGGAGCTTTCCATTCAGGGAATCAGGGAATTTGTGAATATAAAAACGGTCTATTTCAAATAGTTTCAAGAAGATCAATTAAAATTGGTAAATAATCAATTACATTGGAGTTTCAATCAGTATAATTCAGGAAGAAAGCTTCAGGCCGAATGGCCATCTGGGATTTAGACCTAAAGGTGGCATTTAAAAATACACTAAATAATTTATATGAGAGATCAAAATATAGCAGTTACGGTAGATTCGGTCATTTTTAAAGAAGTCCGGAATGGATATGAATTATTATTGATTCGGCGGAAAAATGACCCTTTTAAAAACCAGTGGTCTCTTCCTGGAGGTTTTCTGGAAGTGGATGAAGCTCTAGAAACAGGAGCATTGCGGGAACTAAAGGAAGAAACAGGTCTTAGCATGGAAAAGCTTCAACAAGTTGGCGCTTTTGGAGCTTTAGGAAGAGATCCACGCGGTAGGACGATTTCTGTAGCTTTTGCAGGAAAAATAAATAATCCCAGTGAAGTAAAAGGCGGAGATGATGCCGAAGATGCCCAATGGTTCTCCATAGATGATATTCCTGAATTAGCATTTGATCATGCTGAAATTATAAAGGCAGCAATAACTTTATTGTAGATCAATTTTCACGGACCAAGTGGACGAGTAATATAAAAAGGAAAAACATTCAAAATCCTTAAAGAACTAGACGGGCGGGTATCGGGAAATTAAATCCATTGGTAGATTAGATTTAAACGGGTCAAGGCTGTCATAGGGTTTAATCTATAACAATATGGAAAGTCATCATTCCCCATTTTTTTTCTTTTCTTCCTGTTTTTCCCTGGCAACTTTAATTTGTTCATCTGCGCGTTTAATTTGATCTTTAGAAGCAGGTTTAGGTCTTTGTTCTTCGGCTAATTCAGGTTCCAGACTTAAGATAATTTCCAATGGAGAATGATCGGATCCTATATCATTTCCTAAATTAATTTGTTTAACTCTAAATTCTTCGGTCACAAAAAAATGATCCAAAGGCCAGCGCATTAAAAAACTTGTAGCATCAAAGGAATTATAAAATCCACGACCTACCCTTGTGTCGAGTAATCCACCGACATTCGCAAATAGAGATGTGGTTCCAGACCAGGCAACATCGTTAAAATCTCCGGCAACAATTACCGGTAAGTCAGAGTCCATCGCCATTTTTGCGACAATCATCATTTCAGCATCCCTATCTGAAGAAGAGGGATTGTGCTGTGGCATAGGTGGAGTAGGGTGGATTGCGTGAAATTTCACCAAATTTCCAGACCTCAATCTTAACGTAGTATGTATGGATGGGATGCTATCATCTACGAGATAGCGGATTTTTGGATCCAACATTTCCAATTTCGAATACAATAACATTCCATAGGTATTACCAAGTGGAACTTCAACTTTATAAGGATAACCAGACACTGCTTGCGAAAGGTCATTTTTCCATCTCAGGTCTGTTTCGGTTAATAATAAAACATCCGGATCTTTTTGTTCAATTTCCTTAATCAATAGACTTGGATCTGTATTTTTCTGAAGGACATTGGCCGCATATAGCCATATTAAATTATTTTCAGTTTGGCCTGGAGAAGCGTCCCCAACTATATAATTTTTGTGTGGTAAATACGGATAAATCCCTAATAGCTGGTAAAAGAAACAGGCTAAAAGCACTCCCATGAATATATAATCCTCTTTTCTTTTAATATCGAACCTTATAAAATACGCAGCAAGTGCAGCAAGAGTTAGCAAGGTTAACTGAATATGAAAATAATCATAAATGCGAATCCACCAGAAATCGGCAGCAAATAATGGAACCATTGTAGCCACTACGGCAATAACACCAAAAATTTGTAAAAAAGTTTTAAGTTTCATATAGATTCAGATAAAAATTCAAGCATCAAACTTTTGGTTAAAATTATTTTTTATAATCACAAACATACTTTTAATTTTTCAATTAATTCATTAAATCCTTGTATACCGGATTCAATTAATTATTTGAAAAACAGGGCTTCGCAAAGAAATTTAAAATTGCAAAATCTGTACCTCATAATTTTAAACAGATGAACAAGAAGGAAACTTATTTAATTACCATAATTTTCTGGAGTTAGATAATTTCTAAGATCATCGCCTGATGGGGATTCAAATAATTGAAGATTAAAATAGGGTACGGCAGAAATTATATGATCAAAAATATCGGCGCTTATATATTCAAAATTCTCCCATCGCTTATCCCTGCTAAAGCATAAAATTTCCAGAGGAATTCCCTGCGGGGTAGGAGCCTGGTGACGCACAATTATATACATTTCCTTGTGCACGGCAGAATGTTCGTGTAAATAGCTATCTACATACTTTCTAAAAACCCCCAAATTCGTTTGATTCCTTCCATTTATAAGCAAGGCTTTATCGACGTTGTTGCTTTTATTATAACTATCAATCTCCTTTTGACGGTGGTTGAGATAAGGGGCAATTAAACCTATTTTTTTTAATCCTTCCAATTCTTTTGTATTAAGGAATTTCACTGAATTTTGTTTGATGAATATGGAACGTTTAATTCTTCTCCCAGGGGATTCCTGCATTCCTCTCCAGTTTTGAAAGGAATCTGAAATAAGGCTGTAGGTGGGAATATTTGTAAACGTATTATCAAAGTTTTGAACCTTTACGGTAGCAAGATTGATTTCGGTTACCGTACCATCTGCTCCAAATTTGCTGAAGGTTATCCAGTCTCCAATCCTCACAATATCATTTACAGAAACCTGAATAGAAGCTACAAAACCTAAAATGGTATCCTTAAAAATCAATAATAAGATTGCCGAAGCAGCACCCAATGATATTGCGAAGCTAATAACGGATTTCCCAGTCACTTCAGAAAAAATAAACATTAGGCCTACTACCCATATAAAAATCATTAGAACCTGGATATAGCTATCAATTGGCTTGTCGTGAAATTCTTCCCGAGTTTTCAGGTAATTTTTTGCGGTGCGTAATAAACTTCTAAAAATCCAAACTATGAGAATAATAACATAGATATTAAGGACAAAGAGAACTACCTTTAAAGAATAAAGATGGTCAACAAGAATGTAGGGTGCCGCATAATAAACAAGTACTATTGGAGCAATTTGCGCTATGTACTTTGGGAAATTACTTTTGATCAAAAAATCATCAAAGGTGGTTTTAGTTCTGTTGGTGAAGGTTTTAAAACTTTCAATTACAAATCTCCTAAGCACATAATTGATTATGTATATGAGCAGAACCAGCAAAGTTATATTAATGAACAGGTTAAGATAACCTGCCAGTATAGGATCCATTCCAAGCTGGAGGAAATAATTCTCCAACAAACAACTAATATCCTTAAAATCCATAAATTCTTTCATGCTACAGATATTTCTTTTCTATGTAAAATGGCCCAAAAGGGATTACTGAGCACACAATGGCTATTAAAAGTGTTTGCGGTCTCCAGTTTAAAGGGGAATACATTAAAACAGCTCCTACAATGTATGCAAGAAAAAGAACTCCGTGAGCCATTCCAATTATTTGGACCATCTGTGGTAAATCAAAAAAATACTTTAACGGCATAGCTAAAAATAAAAGCACGAGAAATGAGATTCCTTCAAGGATACTTATCCATCTAAATGTGCTGATCTTTGTCTTTAAGGTCATGGTATACAAATTTGTGCAAAGGTAAATTTTATAGCGTGTGTTTAAGAAGAAAATCTAAATTTAAAATCAAAGGTTGGTTTATAAAGTAATGTTAAAACAAAGCATTCTTATACCAATAGAGAAAAAAAATGTTCCTGGGATTAGCATTTTTCCTAATTTGCACATAATTAGAAAACAAATTCATGAAATCAAAAATATTAGTAACCGGCGGACTCGGTTTTATTGGCTCACATACTGTGGTAGCTTTACAGGAACAAGGCTATGAAGTAGTGATAATCGATAATTTATCAAATTCATCACTGGATGTACTTGCCGGGATTACAAAAATAACCCAGATAACACCCGAATTCGAGAATATGGATCTTAGGGATAAAGAGGCTGTGGCCAATTTTTTTGAGAAATATCCAGATATTAATGGCGTAATTCATTTCGCAGCTTCAAAAGCGGTAGGGGAGAGTGTTGAAAACCCTTTGCTTTATTATGAAAACAATTTATCCAGTTTAATTTATATTCTACAACATTTAAGTCAAAAGGAACAGGCCAGCTTTATTTTCAGTTCGTCATGTACGGTATATGGCCAGGCAGATACTTTACCTATAAAGGAAGATGCACCTATAAAGAAAGCGATGTCGCCTTATGGAAATACCAAACAAATAGGAGAGGAAATTATTGAAGACACCTGCAAAGTTCATCCTGCTTTCAAAGCGATCTCCTTAAGATATTTTAATCCTATTGGTGCACATCCCTCAGCAGAAATAGGGGAATTACCTATAGGAACTCCTCAAAACCTTGTGCCTTTTATCACCCAAACGGCTATTGGCATAAGGGAGCAACTTTCGGTTTTTGGGAATGATTACCCAACCAAGGATGGAACCTGTATTCGGGATTATATTCACGTGATGGATCTTGCAAAGGCTCATGTAGTTGCTTTGAAACGTCTACTCGATAATTCTTCTGAAAAAAATTATGATGTCTTTAATTTAGGTACTGGAAAAGGAAATACAGTACTTGAAGTGATCCAATCTTTTCAGAAGTCTACTGGTGAGGAATTATCCTACAAAGTCGCCGACAGGAGGGAAGGGGATGTTATTGCCGCCTATGCCGATACGAATAAGGCAAATTCAGTTCTCAACTGGAAAGCAGCATATAATTTGGATGAAGCCTTAAAAAGTGCCTGGAAATGGGAAAAAAAGGTAATGAAAATCGAAAAGAAGCATTAGAACAAGCTTCTCTAATCTTAAAATATTAAAACACAAGAGGCCTGGAGTTAATTCCAGGCCGCTTGTAATATTATTTTGTACCATTAACTATAAAAGCATGAATCATTCCCGGGATCCAGCCTAAAAGAGTTAATAAAATGCTTATCAAAAAAGTTACTCCCAATCCGTGTTTTAAAAAAACAGCGAGTGGTGGAAGTAAAATGTTTAAAACGATTGTAAGTATAGACATAATTAAATTTTTGGTGATCGCAAATGTAGCTAACTACTAGGGCAGCAAAAAAAATAGTCGCCTGGTTTGGCTAATTTTTAACTTCATATTATAATTAGAGGGATCCAATCTTAAAAAAGTATCTTTGCATCTTTAAAATAAATAAAATGGGATTTACAGAATTAGGAGTGTCAAAAGATATTGAGAAAGGGTTAAATGAAATGGGGATCTACACTCCTACTAAAATCCAGACTGCAGCCATACCTGTTTTGTCGACTCAAAATATAGATTTCATTGGTCAGGCACAAACGGGTACGGGGAAAACTGCCGCCTTTGGTTTGCCATTGCTCAATAAAGTTGATACCAATAAAGATTATATACAGGCGCTTATCCTTGCTCCTACAAGAGAACTGGGACAACAAATTGCCAAACAGCTTTTTAAATTTACCAAGTATACAGATCAGGTTTTTACGGAAGCTGTTTATGGTGGAGAAAAAATAGATATACAAATCTCCCGACTTAATCGTCCAACACATATAGTTGTAGCAACCCCTGGAAGACTTATAGATCTTTTAAATAAAAAAGCCCTCGATATTTCAAAAATAAGCACGCTTGTGCTGGATGAAGCCGATGAAATGTTGAGTATGGGTTTTAAGGAGGAACTTACAACCATCCTGAAGCATACAAAAGGAGACCGGAACATCTGGTTGTTTTCGGCCACTTTGCCTTCAGAGTTAAATGAAATCATCACTAATTTTGTTTCCAAAAACGCTATCAGGGTTTCTGTTGATAAATCTGAAACTGTCAATTCCGGAATCGAACATCACTATGTTACCGGAGACGATAATAATAAACTGGATACGCTTTCATTATTTCTGAAATCCCAGGGTAAAAACCGCGGAATAATTTTCACAAAAACCAAGGCTGCTGCAAAACTGCTGTCAAAACAACTGGAAGCTAAGAATTATGAAGTTGGACTTCTGGAAGGTGATATGCATCAAAAAGATCGGGATAAAGTAATGAGAGCGTTTAGGAAAGAAACACTCAGACTTTTGGTATCTACCGACGTTGCAGCACGTGGAATTGATGTGGACAATCTTGCTTTTGTGGTGCACTACCAATTGCCGGAACAAACCGAATATTACACACACCGAAGTGGAAGGACTGCCAGAGCCGGAAAAAAAGGGATCTCTCTTGTTTTGATAAACAGCAAAGAAGTTCGTAAAATCTATGAACTTGAAAAAGAACTGAGAATTAAATTTGTGAAAGTCCGCTAAATTAATCGTTGAACTTTCGGTATTTGGCCATCATAAACATATAAACCGCATATCCTATAAAACCTAAGGCAACTAACCCCATTAACCAGGCCCCATAGCTGGAATCCTGAAGGAATGAGAATACATCGGCCGTGGTTTTTATTTCGGATGGATTGCTATTGAATGCCGCCTGCACCGCAAAAAATCCGATGATAAGAAATACAACTCCCCGAGATGTAATCCCCAAATACCCTGAATTTTTAATTGTTTTTCTTCGCTTTTCTTCCCCAATTGATCTTAAATCGAATTTTTTTGTGAAATCTCCTTTATAGGCTTTTATGAATTTTGTAATTCCTATAATTATAAATATGGGACCAACAACTCCTAGTAAAGTTAGGCCGGAATTTGTCGCTAAAAAGTGTGAATTCTCTGTGCCACCCGTGGAACTTTGTGAACCTATAACTCTTAATACAGCAAATACCGCCAGACCTAAATACGCAGCGCCACTTATAAAAAATGCCACTCGTTTAAGCTTTCCTTTTTTTCCTGAACCAATGTTTTCAGGATTTGAAATAGCCTGCGAAAACCTCCAGTAAGAAAAACTTAGCAGTCCAAGTGCCATTATAAAGAGTAAGATATTAGCGAAGGGTTGTTTGTCTAAAAATTCCAAAACCTTAAGCTTACTTGCCTTTTGCCCTCCTAAATTAATAGCTTCCAGAAAGGTTAGAATCCCTGTAATGGCATATACGCTCCCTTTGGCAATATATCCTGTACGTGCTACTTTTTTGAGTTTGTTATCCAAAATTGTAAACTTTGTTTATTGATTTAAATTTATTGATTTTTTAACTTTTAAGAAAATTAAAACCCATTATTTTGCTTTGCAGTTTTAAGTTACAAACCCTGAGTTGCATACATCTTGTATAGGTACGCAGTTATTGGCAACAAAGATTCTAATCTAATAAATTATCTGTTAAATTATTAATAATCTTTTGTTTGTGCAGTGTGGGAACAGTAATTTCGTTCTAGCTAATCAATTAAAACTATCATTATGGTACGACTTATTGTTATTTTCTTAATTATAGCCTTGGTGGCTGCCATCTTCGGTTTTGGGGGCATTGCTGAAGGTTTTGCCGATATTGCAAAAATTATTTTTTACATCTTTATTATTTTACTCGTAATCTCACTTATAAGCCGTCTTTTCAGACGTTAAAATTAATTATCTTATAAAAAATCCAATCATGGTATTACTATTGCCTGATTGGATTTTTTAATATCAACCCTAAACCTAAAACTATGAGAAAATTGTTATTTATGCTTGCTACAATAGTGCTAATTGTATCATGTGGTCCCAGTAAAGTAGCTACTGAAACCCGCAAAACCTTTAAAGGTGATTGGATACTAAACGATGTTACCTACCCTAATAATACAGGGATTTATAATGTAACTCTATTTAATGATGCATCAACTTCATGTTTCAAGGGGAGTATGTGGAGTTTTGTTTCAAACAATAATACAGGAACTTATGCTGCCCAGGGAACAGATTGTACTGCCGGTGAGCGATATTTTAGATGGTCTATAGACGAAGAAAATACACCAGATGGAATGTTTGACTTTCTATTGAAACCAACAGATAGTAGATACAAATCTACCACTGGAGATCAGGGATTCAGACTGAATTTGGTATCTTTAACTGAGACTTCCATGGTTTGGCAACAAACCGTTACCTTGGAAGGAAAGCCTTTTGTTATTAGAATGAACTTTACTAAACTTTAAATTAAGACAATTATGAAAATAGGAATGAACAAATACATGGCCCTTTTATTTGCTGCAACCATGTTAATTGGTTGTGATGCGACAAGGAATGCTAACAATAAGCAAAAAGGTGCAGTAATTGGTGCCGGTAGTGGTGCTGTTATTGGCGGAGTTATAGGTAATAATACCGGAGACGGGAATAGCGCCCTTGGGGCCATTATTGGAGGTGTTGTAGGTGGTGCAGCAGGTGCTTATATTGGTAACAAGATGGATAAACAAGCTCAAAAAATTGAGCAGGAGATCCCTGGAGCGGAAGTAGAGCGGGTTGGTGAAGGTATTAATGTTACCTTTGATGAATCCAGTGGAATTTATTTCGATACTGAAAAATTCAATATAAATTCTGCATCTCAGGAAACTCTGAACAAACTGGCGGGAATTTTTAAAGAGTATCCGGATACCAATATTTTGGTAGAAGGACATACAGATAGCTCCGGGAGCGATTCTTATAACCTCACTTTATCCAAAAATCGTGCACAGGCGGTATCAAACTATCTGGTAACCAATGGAGTTCCCAAGAATAGGTTTGACACCAAATGGTACGGAGAATCTCAGCCAAAGTATGATAACAGCACTGCTGAAGGAAGATCTAAAAACCGTAGGGTAGAATTAGCGATTGTTGCTAATGAAGAACTAAAGAAAGAAGCGGAAGAAGCTGCTAAGGAAAACTAAAATAAACTCCTTAAACATATATTAAATCCCGGAAATTTCCGGGATTTTTTTATTCTTTTAATTACCTTCCACGGGTGAAAAAAGCCGATATAGGAATCGTGGGTGGTGGTTTAGCAGGTCTTACCGCAGCTATACATTTGGCTTCCTGTGGTTTAAAAGTTTTGCTGTTTGAAAAAGAGAAGTATCCACATCACAAAGTATGTGGGGAATATCTTTCCTGTGAAATCCTTCCTTATCTGGAATCCCTTAATATTTCATTGGGTAGTCTTAATCCTAAGCCAATAGATCATTTGCTTTACAGTACCCCTTCAGGAAAAACTATAAAAGCAGATCTTAAATTAGGTGGTATTGGTATTAGCCGATATGCCCTGGATAACTATCTGTATGAAAAGGCTAAGGAACAAAATGTTGACATCATTCAACAAACGGTTGCAACTATAACCTTCAAAGATGAAGTATTTAAGATAAATACTTCTAACAACCAAATTGTTTCAGCAAACATCGTTCTTGGAGCTTTTGGAAAGCGATCCAATCTTGATAAAAAATTAAATAGAGGTTTTATTGGAAAAAAATCAGGCTGGCTTGCGGTGAAGGCTCATTATAAACTTGATGATTATCCCAACAACATGGTTTCCCTTCATAATTTTGAGGGAGGTTATTGTGGCCTTTCTAAAACCGAAACAGGTGCTGTAAATGTTTGCTATCTTGCATCCTACGCAAGTTTTAAAGATCATAAAAGCACCAATTCCTTTAAAGAAGAAGTACTCTGCAAAAATCCCCAACTTAAAACATTTTTTGACGAGGCCATTCCATTATTTGAAACGGATCTTAGCATAGCTCAGGTTTCTTTTGAGAAAAAATCTCTTGTAGAAGATCATATACTTATGTTGGGTGATGCTGCCGGTTTGATACACCCACTTTGTGGAAACGGGATGGCTATGGCTTTTCACAGTGCAAAACTGGCTTCAGAAAGCATTTTGAAGTACTATAATCCAAACACCTTGAATAGAACTGATATTGAAAAAGAATATATAAAAAAATGGAATCACCAGTTTAAATCCCGAATGAAAGTAGGAAGCGTACTTCAAAAAATCCTTCTGAGCCCTTATTTAGCGGAAGCTTCACAAAATATAATAAAAACATTTCCATCATTACTGCCCATTATCATAACTAAAACTCACGGAGAACCTGTTATATGAGTAAAATAAGCACTCGAGAAAGAACCGATGAAAGCGAGATCATGGATGATTTTGAGCTGAAGGGTACCGATTTGGAAAAAACTCTTTATGACCTCGATAACATCAATAAATGGCTTGGCGGCAACAAAATCACGCTTCAGGGGATAAAACTTTTGCTAAGGGATCACCCAAAGTCAGAACCTGTAAAAATTGCAGATATTGGTTGTGGGAATGGAGCAATCCTTAGGGAGATTGCAAAATGGGGAAGAAAAGAAAACTATAAGCTCGAGCTCACCGGAATAGATGCAAATCCATATGCTATTGAAATTGCAGAAAAACTTTCCTATTATTATCCGGAGATCACTTATTTTCCCATCGATATTTTTCAGGACGAATTTGAAAAGATGAAATTCGATATTTTGCTTTGCACTTTAACCTTGCATCATTTTAAGGATCCACAAATTGATGAGCTCGTTGAATTGTTCGTCAAGCAGTCTAAATTTGGTATCGTGATCAATGACTTGCAGCGAAGTAAAATTGCCTATAGATTGTTTGAGGCATTCTGTGCTGTTTTTATAAGAAATGAGATTGCACGAAAGGATGGTCTTACCTCAATTTTACGCGGATTTAAAAAAAGGGACCTACAGTTTTTTTCAAATAAGATATCGGTTAAAAAACAAAAAATAAGCTGGAAATGGGCATTCCGCTATCAGTGGATAATTCAGAAATAAAATAATTATGAGTGTTACTATCGTGAATGTGCATAAAGAACTACCTCAATATTTCCGGGAAACCAAAGATATTTTACCTCTTGTAGAAGATTGGCTTGAAGATAAGGATGATCGTTTCCGAAGAAAAATTTTAAAGATCTTTGAGGGTGCTGCGGTAGATAAACGCTATTCTATTATGTCCCCTGAAGAAGTTTTTGTTTCAACTTCCTTTGAGGAAAAAAACAATATCTATGTTCGTGAGATAAAAAAACTAGGAACAAGTGTACTTGGAAATTCCTTGAAAAAAGCCGGTTGGGAACCAAAATCCCTGGATTATATTATCACGGTAAGTTGCACAGGAATAATGATCCCTTCCCTGGATGCTTATTTGATCAATGAACTTGATTTAAAACAAAATATCACAAGACTACCCGTAACCGAAATGGGCTGTGCCGCAGGGATTTCAGGGATGATCTACGCCTTCAATTTCCTCAAAGCGAATCCGGGGAAAAGAGCTGCAGTAGTTGCGGTGGAAAGTCCTACAGCAACTTTTCAATTGGAAGATTTCAGTATGGCAAATATGGTAAGTGCTGCGATATTTGGAGACGGTGCTGCCTGTGTCCTTCTTTCTTCTGAAGAAAATATTGAAGGCCCCAAAATAATTGCAGAAGAGATGTATCACTTTTTTGATGCCACCCATTTAATGGGTTTTCACTTGTCTAATAACGGCTTGCAAATGATCCTGGATGAAACAGTTCCTCAAAAGATCGCTGAACATTTCCCGGCTATCATTCATCCTTTTCTTGAACAAAACAATACCAATATCCAGGAGGTACAGCATTTGATATTTCATCCGGGCGGCAAAAAAATTGTTCAAACGGTTTCTGATCTTTTTGGTATCTTAGGAAAGAATATTGACGATACGCGCGAAGTGCTTAGGCTTTACGGCAATATGAGCAGCGTAACCGTCTTATATGTATTGGAAAGGTTTTTAAACAAAGAACTCCCCAAAGGCGATCAGGGTTTAATGTTAAGTTTTGGTCCGGGGTTTTCTGCTCAAAGAATTTTATTAAAATGGTAACAGAATTTAAAGACAGTAATTATTGGGCCTTGATTTTAGGAGGTAGTAGCGGACTTGGTCTTGCAACTGCCCGAAAGCTGGCACGTCATGGGATGAATATCATCATAATACACCGGGACCGAAAATCAGAACTATCGGATATTGAGGAAGCATTTGAGGATATTAGGAACAGCGATGTCAGGCTGGAAAGTTTTAATGTGGATGCAATTCAGAAGGAAAAAAGGGAAAGTCTCATTATAGAGATCGCTAAAGTTCTTGGAGATAATGGGAGAATTAGAACATTGGTTCACAGCATTGCAAAAGGAAATTTAAAACCTATGAACGGGGAAGGTCCCGTTCTTGAAAACATCGATTTTCAGCTAACCCTGGATGCGATGGCCCTTAGCTTATACGATTGGACCCAGTCTGTTTTTAAAGCAAGACTTTTTTCAAAAGATGCCCGTGTAATTTCCTTTACAAGTGAAGGGAGTCAGAAAGCATGGCCCAATTATGGAGCGGTATCCGTAGCAAAAGCGGCGTTGGAATCCATTACCAGAAGTATGGCATTGGAGTTTGCTACTTATGGTATTCGTGCAAATTGCATTCAGGCAGGAGTTACTGTTACCAGGTCTTTTCAAATGATACCGGGAAGCGATACCCTGCGCGAGCATGCTTTAAAACATAATCCGTTTAAACGACTAACGATTCCAAAAGATATCGCCAATGTGGTCTATTTGCTTTCAAAAGATGAAGCAAGCTGGATCACCGGGACTATAATTCCCGTAAACGGAGGTGAACATCTAAAATAAACCCTAAAAATCCTATCTTTTTGACTTCAGCTTATATTATTTCAAAATTGCCTTATGCTCCTCCATTTTTGTTTGTAGATGAAATTCTGGAAATCAACGCTCAGGGAGTTACTGGGCTTTATAAATTTCCCGAAGATTCTTTTTTCTATTCCGGACATTTCAAGGATAATCCTGTAACACCGGGAGTACTACTTATAGAATGTATGGCTCAAATTGGGGTGGTAAGTTTGGGTGTTTTTCTTATTTCTTCGGAAAATTACGAGAACGTAGAAAGCGATCGGAAAATAGGATTAAGTTCAACTGAAATAGATTTCTTCAAACCTGTTTTTCCCGGGGAAAGTGTGAAAGTGGTTTCTACAAAGGAATATTTCAGATTCAATAAATTGAAATGTAAGGTTGAGATGTTTGATACGGAAGAAAACCTTATTTGTAGAGGGAAGATCGCAGGGATGATTTCCCGGGAGCCAGCTTTGTAATGGTCATGCTTGGCGGGACGAATATAGTATAAAGACAAGAAGTTAATAGTTTTTTTTACTCGAAAGAATACTGAATGAAGAATCGTGTCGTGATTACAGGGATGGGTGTTGTTGCTCCAAATGGTGTTGGTTTAGAGGAATTTGAAACAGCCATTCGAAATGGGCAAAGCGGTATAGAATTCTATCAGGAATTGGCCGATCTCAATTTTTCCTGCCAGATAGGAGGGAAGCCTAAAATATCTTCAGAAAAATTAAAAAATTACTTTACCGACCTTCAATTACGCGGACTAAATAGCAGCGGAATTATTTACGGAGTAATTGCCGGAACAGATGCCTGGGCAGATGCAGGCTTGTCTAAGGCGGATGAGGAAGCGCCAGATTGGGATAGCGGAATTATATTTGGTACCGGAATCCTTGGAGTAGATAAATTTAGGGAGGCTATCCATTTAATAGATGCCGGAAAAACCCGAAGACTTGGAAGTACCAGCGTTATTCAAACCATGGCAAGTGGAATAAGTGCCTATTTAGGTGGAATTTTAGGTTGTGGAAATCAGGTGACAACGAATTCCTCTGCCTGCACAACAGGGACGGAAGCTCTTTTGATGGGATTTGAACGTATTCAGGCAGGGAAAGCAAAAAGGATGTTGGTAGGAAGTTGTAGCGATCATGGCCCTTATGTATGGGGAGGTTTTGATGCGATGCGAATATTACCCGGAAATTATAATGATACTCCTCAAGAAGCGCCGGGGCCTTTGAGTGCCTTGGCAGCAGGATTTATCCCCGGCAGTGGTGCAGGAGCGCTCCTGCTGGAGGATTATGCCTCGGCCAAGGAGCGTGGTGCCAGGATCTACGCAGAAGTAATGGGAGGGGAAGTGAACAGCGGTGGACAAAGAGGCGGTGGCAGTATGACTGCTGCAAATAGCCAAGCAGTGCAGCGATGTATTAAAGGCGCAATAGAAAATTCTGGTATTTCAGCAAATGAGATCGATGCGATTAATGGTCATTTAACAGGAACTTCCAGAGACCCCGTCGAAATAGAAAACTGGATTCTGGGTCTGGATCGAAAAAAAGAAAATTTTCCTTATATTAATTCCCTTAAAGGTTTGATGGGACATTGTTTAAGCGCTTCGGGAAGTATTGAATGTGTTGCATCCGTCCTGCAGTTGTATAAAAATTTTATTTTCGGAAATGTAAATTGTGAAAAACTTCATCCTGAAATAAGTACCTTAATAGCTTCAGAAAAAATTCCCCGTAAAACAATTGAAATTCCCTTGAATATAATCGCTAAGGCAAGCTTTGGTTTTGGGGATGTTAACGGGATTGTGATTTTTAAAAAAATAACAGAATAAGGACTTATACCTTCTTAGAACCAATCAACTAATTAATCTATTAAATAATATGCCGGAAAAAGAGATACTTGAAAAATTAAAAGCAATTGTTACGCCTTATGTACAGAATAAGGAGGGCCTTGAGAATTTTAATGAAAACACCGATTTTTTAAATGATCTAAAGATAAATTCTGCAAATCTTGTGGATGTGGTGCTGGATGTGGAAGATGAATTTAATATTGAGATCGATACAGAATCTATGAATGGAATGCTAACTGCAGGCGATGCTAAAAATATAATTCTGGAAAAAATAAAGTAAAAATGATAGGCAATGATATCATTGATCTCAAGCTTACATTAGGCAAAAACACCTGGAAACGAACAGGATTCCTAAACAAGCTATTTTCTCAAGAAGAACAGGATTTTATTTTAAGATCGAGCGATCCCGAACTCACTGTATGGTTGCTATGGGCTATGAAGGAATCTGCTTATAAAGCACATCAGCGAAGGTTGGAGCTCCCCAGAAAATTCAATCCAAAAGCTTTTAGATGCGAGATCACGGGAGATAAAATCACTTCTGTTACCGGGAAAGTGAGTATCGAGAAAAATTCATACCTCACCAAAGCTTCAATTTCTCAAGAGTATATCTATTGTTTTGCAACATTAGAAAATTCTACGAATTTCGTTCAAAAAATTTATCTTAAACCGACAGATCTCAAATTGGAACTTATTAATGAAGTTTCCCGACTACAAAATCTTCCGAAGCAAAAAATTTCCATAAAAAAATCAGGTCAATTTATTCCCTTTCTAAATTTCGAAAATCAAAAATTATTTTGTAATTTTTCGATGACACATCATGGGCTCTTTTCGGCATTTATTTTGGAGTTAAGGAACTAATAAATTCCAGTTAAACAATATTAATTCATCTTGCCGGAATACCTTCCCTTCGTAAATTTAACTATAAAATAAAACCTATTAGCATTATGAAGACAGTAGATAAAATGGAAATTTTAAATAGCCAATCCGCAGAGTTTATTCAAAAAGGAGAGACCGGGAAATTTTTAAGACTTATTCCGGATACTTTTATTATAAAAGGTGCAGAGACCGAAAAGGGGTTCCATCAGGGATATGCCATTCGTCATTTAAATCTCAAAGATATTATTTTGATTGATGTAGTAGAAGAGGATACAAAGGATGCGGTAAAAAATCTTGTAAAAGAAGGATATAACATAAATGCTATTTTTCTCTCCAATTCCGATGTGTATAAAAGAGCGTATGCAGATCTAAAAACAATTTCCGAAGATGCCGGAGGTGCTCAAATATTTATACATCCAAGAACTACTATTAAGGATACTTTTAAAACTAAAGATATTACCCAAAAGAATGATATCCATAAAACTTTTAAATTAAAGATCAATGATCTTCCTGGAAATGGAGGCGGATCTGTTTTGATTTTTTGTGAATTTAATGATGGGATGTTATTCACTGGTGCAGATGCGGAGGGTTCTCTATATGATAGTGCTGAAAACACCTTTACTCGTCCTGCCCTTCAGAGCAAAAATGACGAATTTGGTCTGGCAGAAAGTTGGGGAGCTTATGCTGAAGAGTTCATTTATTTGTTCCCATTAAAGGGACAACCAGCTTTTAACCTTGAAGATGGCCAACGTTTGGATATTCTAAATAAATTAAGCCGCATTCAGTAATTAAAGTATTTAATCATTCGTGGTCTTAAAACCTTGAGTAAATTTCTTTTGTTATTTTTATCAATTTAATATAAAAGGGACTATTTCTAAAGTGTTTTTCACGTCATTCCCATTTTAATAGTAGATTTTGGTTTACCTAAGTGCTATTTATTTTCGATTGACGAGGAAAAATTATTTTTCAAATAGTCTTTTTTACTTTCTATAAACAGATTAGATTATTCCTCTATGGATTCTTCTATTTTTAATTCCGCCTCATTACAATCTTGTTCTTCCTCTTTATCGTGAATTATATTTCGAATGTTTTGGTAAATCATGGTTATTACTGCAATAAATCCACCTGCTAAAACAGATGCTACCGCAAGAATTGAGTAATAGATTATAAAATACTCTGAATAGGAGAATATTTTTGTTTCTGTAAAGGGGATATTGGGTAATAAAAGAACGATAATAGAAGTTATTATTAATAAGGTAGCAAGTCGTGCAATATTTAAAAGCTCGTTATAATATTTTTGTCTTAAATGATTTATTTTTAGCACTTTTATGCTTAAAAGGTGAAGTAACATAACCAGAATGTAGATGGAACCCAAAATGATGATATAGCATAGCGTGATTATTCCAGAGGATGAAGTAGCAAGCAATTCCCATGCCTGAAAGCCAGAGATCTCTCCAAATATATACGTGGAAAAGCCCATAGCGATTGCAAAGATTATCCCCCCCAATAAAGGTCTCCTAAAACTAAATCGTATCATACTCCTGCTTTCAAAAAAAATACTGAATCGTCACTATTTCACTTGAAATTACGAAATTTAAAATTTTTATTCGTCCAACTTATTGTTAAAAGCATATATTAAAAAAAAAGCAGGTATTTAAACTCCTTTGTTACTTTGTGGTCTATTGGTTTTCATCAATGAGCAAATGGGACTTTTGTAAGCTATTTATAAAATTTGACAGGTCTAAATATCTTATTTATAAAGTGTGCTATGGAACAGCGCTCTTTATTTCAGTTCCACGTTTTGATTAGTTGAAAAAAAAATGCCCTTCAGAATTTTTTCTGAAAGGCATTATATTAAATGTTATTTATAAAATTTAATAGGTCTTCATTTGCCCTTTTTTCTTGGACAGTTGTTTTTCAAGATCGCGAATTGTTTCGGCCCCTGCAGCTTCAAAAGACTCTTCATTCGACTCAGCAAAGATTAGCGGTCCTGGAACGCTCAGTTTCATGTTGCAAATAAAACCTTTTGGGTCCTGTCCATCTTGTTTCTTAAAATAAACCTGCGCTTTAACTATCCAGTCATATTTATTTTCTAGTTTATCTAATTTCTCTGATATAAACTGCTCTAGACGTTCACTTCTTTCGAGATGAACAAATTGAAATAATGCTTCCATACTTTTAATTTTATTTTAAGGCAATAAACCTTATTTTCCTTCAATTTACAAATAATTCGGGCACCTTATGGAAAATTTATGATAGTAATCACTCAACATTTATTTCTGTTTATTGAATTCCCCAAGAAAAAAAATAATTATAAAATTCACGTTTCGGTTTTATTTTATTTTTAACATTTTTAACATTTTTCATTATTTAATTAACGTTTTTTGAATAGAGGTATGTTTAGAAATTAATATAGTTTATTTTTGTTTTTTAATATTTAGTATGATATCTCAATCTAGTGATCACTATAATTTTCAATTCTTCCATAATTATGTTATAGTGGAAGCTAAAGAAAACGTCGAAGTGGATAATAAAATCGTGGAACAAAATTTAAGAATTGTTTTCAATCATTTTGATGGCAAGGATTTTACTTTGATAAGCCACAGAAAAAACAGGTATACCGTTAAAGAAAATGCTTATAACAGTAAACTTTTGAAAAAGGTACGCGCATTGGCAATTGTTTCTGAAGATAGTCTTGTGAGAGAAAAGGCCATTGCAGAACAGACGCATTTTGATCAATCTTTTGCTTTTTTTGATAATCTGGAGGATGCAACAGGATGGGCGGAGAGTGTTTTCCCAGCCAGAGTCTAGCCTTTCACAAAAAAAAGGATTAGTAAAGTTAGTATTTCCTTGTAATCTCAATGCATTTCCTGCTTAAGATTTTCTATTGCTATAAAACCTTCGTCGCTTCTGGATGAATTTTTTTTTAAACCAAGATGCGTTCAAAAATATTAATAAATTTCAGTTAAATTTAATTTCAAGTTTGACGAAGAATTAATTCTATCCCCTTCAGTTCTTATCTTTTTTACCAAACAAACGTTTAAAAAGGCCTTTTTTCTGCTTGCTTTTATCCTCTTCTGCCCGTTCCTTTTTATCGGGATTTGAAAATAAGCGTTTAAAAAATCCATCCCTGGTTTTAGATTCACAATCCATTATTTCAAGAACTTCAGCTGAAGGAGTCTTAAAACTTGTAGCTGTTATATCATCAAATGTGTTGTCCGCATTTAATCTTTGCATAAAATGTGCAAAAACAGGCAGGGCGGAGTTAGCTCCCTGCCCAATACCGGTATTCCTGAACCCTATCCTGTGATCATCAGAGCCTACCCAGGTGACAGTTACCAGCTTTGGAAGGATTCCAACAAACCAACCATCCTTGTTGGATTGTGTGGTTCCGGTTTTTCCTACGATATCATTTTTTAATCCGTACGTGCTTCGAAGCCTTTGAGCCGTTCCTTCATTTACTGTGGCTTTCATCATATCAATCATGATCTCCCTGTTAACTTCTGAAAAAGCAGGAGTCTTTGCTACCTCAGGTTTAAACGCAGCTAAAAGATTTCCTTCCCCGTCTTCTATCTTATGAATATAATAAGGAGTACTTGGTTTTCCACCATTTACATAGCTAGTATAGGCCTTTGCGAGTTCCTTCAAACTTAATTCTGCAGTTCCTAGTGCTATGGATGGAACTTTAGGCAACTGGGTTTCTATTCCCATTTTTTGGGCCTGGCTAATCACATTTGAAATCCCTGTTTCCATAAGGACTTTTACTGCAATGGTATTAATAGATTGGCTAAGGGCGGTTTTCAAATTATAATTCATATAAGGATCATCTCCAAAAGATCCAGAGTTGGACGGTGTCCATCCATCCTCATAGGTCACCTCACCCACAGAAAAATAGGAGCAGGGTTCTATTCCACTTTCCAGCGCTGCGGTGTAAACAATAGGCTTAAAGGTAGAACCCACCTGGCGTTTACTTTGTGAAACATGGTCATATTTAAAATACTCGTAATTTACGCCTCCAACCCAGGCTTTTACGGCACCGGTTGAAGGTTCAACAGCCAGAAATCCGGCATTCAAAAACTTTAAATAATGTTTTATACTGTCCAGGGAACTCGCATTTCTAACTTCAATCTTTTTATAATTAAACAGTTCCATTTCACGGTTTTCCTCATCCAGCCTTTTAAGGATTTCATCATCGGACAAGCCTTGATTATTGAGTTTCTTATAAACCGCGGTGCGTTTTACCGCATCTAAGATCACCTCTTTGTTTTTCTCCCACGGCGCATTTTTTCCGTAAGATTTTTCATGAGCTTGTTGCAATGTATTTAAATGTTCCTGCACAGCCTCTTCAGCATATTCCTGCATTTTATAATCCAGTGAGGTATGTATGATCAAGCCATCACGGTAAATATTAAAGGTTTCTCCATTCTTATTTTTTAAAGTATCCAGAATAGAAGTCACATCCTTGCGAAGTTGTTCCCTAAAATAGGGTGCAAGGCCCTGATCATGACTGTAAAAATGATAATCCAGCACCAAATCTTTTTGCTTAGCCTGCTGCATCTTTTCCTCGGTTAAATACCCATATTTTTCCATTTGTACCAGGACTACATCTCTACGCAACCTACTTCTTTCAGGAAATATTCTGGGATTAAAATAATGAGATGCTTTTAACATTCCAACCAGTACAGCAGCTTCTTCCAGGGAAAGTTCACGGGTATGCTTATCAAAAAATTTCATGGACGCACTCTCTATTCCGAAGGTATTATCGCTAAATGGAACAGTATTAAGGTATAGAAGAAGTATTTCGTTTTTAGTATAGATATCCTCCAGCCGTTGGGCGATGATGGATTCCTGTAATTTATTTACAACGATTCCAAAATAGCCGTAATTCTTTCTGCCATATAAATTCTTGGCGAGTTGCAAGGTAAGAGTGCTACCACCGCCTGAAGATTTATCCTGAAGTAAAATGGATTTAAAGAAAACCCTAAACAAACTTCTGCTATCTATACCGCCATGTTCAAAAAAGCGCGCATCTTCTGTTGCTACTAAAGCATTTATAAGGTGTTCAGGTAATTGATCAAAGTTTATCGGCTGCCTGTCAAAAATGTAATATTTCCCAATCAGCTCCCCATTAGAAGCTAAAATTTGCGTGGCTTCATTCTGTTTTAGCTCACTTAATTCTTTGGAAGAAGGTATCGTTCCAAAAAGGCCAAAATAAATACTTCCATAAAACAAGAAAATTAGCGCAAGTAAACCCGCACCAATGCCAATGGTCCACTTTAATTTGGGGGATTTTTTTATTCGTTCTATCATAATGAGGTAATAATGCCTGCAAGTAAAGGAATACTGCTAAAATTATATTACCTGGTTTTGTTAAATTTAAGATAGATACATCGATTAGAAAACCTGTAAAATTCTATTTCTACCAGGTTGAAGTATAAATGAATGATTAAGAAGGCTATTCTTTCAAAAAGAATAGCCGGAAACCCTTTAGGTTCACGGCTATTCGATTAAAAATAAATCCATAATTAATATCTTATTGGGGGTTAATTTTTATAGCTAATGATTTGAATTATGTTTTAATAATCCGCATCATCAAATTAATTAAGAATGATAGTTCTAAGTATGCTATCCTGATTTTCAAGCCAGGTTCCTCTTCGTGTCTGCTTAATATTTTGAAAGTGTCTTCTTTCGCCTAAGCTCCCTTTCTGGTAAATTTTGAATGCTTTAGTTCTCATGATTTAAAAATGTATGGTTAAAATTCGTAACGTCTACTGTTGTGCCAGTTTCCCCTGCTAACTCTTGTGTTTAGGAAATTTCTTTTGATTATTGATTTCCCCTCTTTTCCGATTGTTCTTTCTAAATTTGACATGATCTTAATTTTTTTTGATTAAAATTCGTAACGTCTACTGCTGTACCAGTTTCCCCTGCTACTTCTTGTGTTTAGGAAATTTCTTTTAATTATTGATTTCCCCTCTTTTCCGGTTGTTCTTTCTAAAATTGCCATGATCTTAATTTTTAAGGTTTGATTAAAATTCGTAACGTCTCCTGTTGAACCAGGTGCCTCTTTTACTTTGATTCGTGTTTAGGAAATTTCTTCTGATAGTTGATTTTCCTTCCTTTCCGATTGTGCTTTCTAAAGTTGCCATGATTTATTGTTTTTAAGTTATACTTAATAGACTTCGAAAAGATACTTTTGTTACAGTACTATGTATAAAATAGTAGTATTTAACAAATCATTAACTATTGCGGGTTAGCTTATTGAGAATCAATTGGATGGAATAGGAGGAGGTTTGTAATTCGTAATAAACCTGTGAATTCTGAAATTTACTGATTAGAAAACACTGTTGTCCGATAAAGTTTTTCTGACTTGATGGAATATGAATGATGAAGGGCAATTTGGATGTTTTTCCTTTTTCAAACCTTGCTTTAGAAAAAATGAACATTTAGTTTCATTATTTAAAAACCTTACTTAAAGAACATTGATATTCAGTAGGTTGTATTTAGTCTTTTTTCTTTATTCTTGCAGCGAAGCGATCTTTACTCTTTTACCGGACAATACTGATTAGAAAATAATAAAACAGATTTTTTAGATTTGTTAATTATTTATTAATCTTAAAATATTAAACCTGAAAATTGAAGTGATTCTTGGATATAGATATGATATTTGAAAAAAATTCATTGGATTGTGCATAAGGTAGCTTTATTAATAGCATTTGGAGTTTTAATCCTTGTAGGATTTATTTATTTTAGTTCTGAAAGATTTTTCCCAGAGAAGTCATCCCAGGGTGCTCAGTCAGTTGAAATTATTAACCAATGGGATCTACCCGATATTTTGGTAGAAGTTTCCGGGATCTCATATATGGAGAATGGTAAAATTGCCTGTGTCCAGGACGAAGATGGATTTATTTTTATTTATAACCTTGAAAGTGCATCCGTTGAGCGAAAAATAGAATTTGCCGGTCACGGGGATTACGAAGGGATTGCCTTGGTTGGCACCACAGCGTATGTTCTAAGAAGTGACGGAACCTTGTTTGAAGTAAAGAATTTTGAAAATAATCTCTTGAAAACCAATGAGTATTCTTTTGATTTTCCATCAAATTATGACTTCGAAGGCTTAGGATATGACCAAAAGAAGAACCGTTTACTATTAGGATTTAAGAGTAAAACAGAGGATGATTTTAAGTCCATTTATGCCTTTGATCTGGACACCAAAAAAATGAAGGATCAACCTGTTTACAAAATTTATTTTAACGATCCTGTTTTTGACATACTGGATATGAAACCATCTAATAAAATGCTTCAGCCCTCAGAGATCTCCATCAATCCCGATAATGGTAAAATTTATATCCTGGAAGGTATAAATCCAAAGCTTCTAATTCTGGATTCAACCGGGATTCCTGAAAAATTACATGTTTTCAAAAAGAAACAATTCAGGCAGGCGGAGGGTCTTACATTTGGTCCTACCGGAGAGTTATTCATTTCCAATGAGGGTAATGGAAACAGTGGAAATATTCTTCATATTTCCCTGAATTAGCAAGTTAAGATGAATAAAAGTAATAGATCAAGTTCGGTAAAACAAAGTAAAGCCCCATTGACTATTTCTATAATAATAATAGCAGGATTAATTCTGGCTTACTTTTTCATTCCCGAATTTCAGCGTTTTTTAAATGAAGCGTGGAACGTCTTAACCAGTAATGATGAAAAGCGAATAAAACCCTGGGTAGATGAGTTCGGGTGGCTGGGACCTTTGGTAATCATTTTAGCGATGATCCTTCAAATGTTTTTATTGGTACTACCATCTTTAGCTTTAATGGTAGTATCAATTCTCGCCTATGGACCAATTTGGGGAAGCTTGATCATTCTTTTGGCTATTTTCTTGGCATCTTCAGTGGGGTATTCTATTGGGCGGTATTTTGGACCAGTGATCGTCCAGAAACTTATCGGAAATAAAACTGAGAAAAGGATTGGAGATTTTCTTGATGACTATGGTTTTTGGGCAGTAATTATTACGAGATTCAATCCAATATTATCCAATGATGCCATTAGTTTTGTTGCCGGGGTTTTGAAAATGAATTATTGGCGATTTATTGGGGCTACCATGGCTGGAATATCTCCCCTCATCCTTTTTATAGCTGTATTAGGAGAGAGTACCGATGGCCTTAAAACGGGATTACTTTGGGGGTCTATACTAAGTTTGATACTATTTATTGGGTATGTATGGTGGGATAGAAACAGGAGGAAATAGAAAACAGGCCTGCAGGACCTGTTTTCATTGTAATAAATAGTAACGGTTAAGATTTCTGAAAGTTCTTTGCAACGGCTTCAACTTCATCCATAACTCTTAGAAGATTTCCGCCCCAAAGTTTTTCTATGTCTTCTTCAGAATAGCCTCTTTTAACCAATTCTACGGTAACATTCATGGTTTCAGAAGCATCATTCCAGCCTTCAATTCCGCCACCACCATCAAAATCGGAGCTTATTCCAACGTGCTCAATTCCTATAAGAGCTACCATATAATCGATATGATCAACAAAATCTTCAACATTTACAGGTGAGATCTTCTTTTTTAATTCCTCAACTTTGGGTGCAGCCGCTAGACTCACTTTTCTTAGATCCTCATAATACGCCGTACGTTCGTCATTGTTCAAAGTACGAACGCTGTCTCTCTCCAGAATAGCAATTCCCATATTTGCTCCTTCAGCTTTATATAATTCTCTTTGGGCATCATTGAAAGCATTATGTTTTTCTGTATTTACATAGGCACTGAAAGCAACCGTTTGTACCACTCCGCCATGTTCCTTAAATAAAAGTAAGAGTTCATCATCCAGATTCCTGCTGTGGTTGCATAACGCACGTGCAGAGGAATGTGAAGCGATTAACGGAGCTTTTGAAAGTTCAAACATTTGCTTTATAGCCTCTTTGGAAGGATGGGATACATCTATCATCATCCCCACACGATTCATCTCTTTTACCGCTTCTTTCCCTAGATCACTTAAGCCATTGTGCAGCCATACATCGTCCGTTTCTCCTGTATTGGAGTCGCTTAATTGACTATGGCCATTATGGGAAAGGGACATATAACGGGCACCAAGATCATAGAATTCTTTGATTTTGCTTAGATCTTCCCCTACAGGATATGCATTTTCTACGCCTATCATCCCTACAAGTTTCCCTTTATTTACCACATTTCGAACCTCCTTAGAAGTTGTTGCCAATTCTATTTTATTTGGAGCGATTTCATTTACAAGTTTATTTATGGCGTCAAATTTTGAAATGGCATTTTCGTAGGCTATCTTATAACCTTCAGGAGTAAGTTCATCCTGACCGGTATAAACTATAAACCAGGCAACATCAAGTCCGCCGGCTTTCATTTTAGGTAAATTCACCTGGGTATTCAAATCCATGGTGTAATTTTGCGAATCGGTGAAATTGTTCACATTGATATCGGCGTGGGTATCTATGGTTATTACTTTTTCATGAATTGATTTTGCTTTGGATAGCAGTTCAGGATCCTGCTGAGGTTGAGAAAAAACCACATTTCCGGCGAAAAGTGTTATTAGGCCAAGGACTTTCATTTGCATAGGTTTAGATTGAAATTAATAATGATTTCAAATTTAAAGATAATAAATTCTAATTACAGCATTTTGCAAATACATTCTAATTGGGAGCATTTTTTATACTTGTATTTAATAGTTTAGGTTTCAAGTCAAAATAATCTGCAATTCTTTTTTATTTTTTAAAAGTGAAGATGACATCACTTTTAAACCATTTTTTAGGGAGGTTTATTTATTTGGTACAAAAAGAAGCTTAAATTTGTTTTAACAAGAACCCCTTTTGATGAGTTTTTATATTAACGTTATCCTTCCTCTTCCTTTAGAAAAACAGTTTACCTATGAAGTGAGTCCGGAAGAGGCAAATTTTTTGAAAGCAGGAATGCGGGTTGCCGTTCCTTTTGGGAAATCAAAGATTTATACGGGGATTGTTGCAGGTGTTCATGAAAATGCACCCGAAAGGTATGAAGCAAAGCCTATAGAGCAAATTCTGGATGAATTTCCCATTGTAACCGCACATCAGCTTAAATTTTGGAACTGGTTGGCCGGGTATTATATGTGTGCTGAAGGAGAAGTTTTAAAAGCTGCACTTCCCAGTGGCTTTTTGTTGGAAAGTGAGACCCTGGTTCAGTTATCACCGGATCAGGAAATTGATGAAGCTGACTTAACCGATGAAGAATACCTTATTTATGAAGCGCTTCTAAAACAATCCTCCTTAAAGATCCAGGAAATCATGCAACTGCTGGATAAGAAAACCGTGTTACCGGTAATAAATAAGTTGGTATCAAAAAACCTGGTGGTGGTCAATCAGGAACTATTTGAACAATACAAGCCTAAATTAATTCGCTATGTGAAATTGAATCAAAAGTTTGATTCAGAAGTTGAAATGCATCTACTTTTAGATGATCTTAGCAATGCACCCAAGCAAAGGGACGTTATCTTAACCTGGTTCCAGCTTCAGTCGCAAAGCAAAAAGCCATTACAGTTAAAAGTGCTTTCCAAAGCAAGCGGAGCTTCTTCTGCCACAATTAAAGCCCTTATAGAAAAAGGGATTCTTTCAGAATATTTTTTAAAAACGGACAGGGTGAAATTTGATATTGAGGAATCAAATCAGTTTTTAACCCTAAATGAATGGCAGGAAGCAGCATTTAAAGAGATCAATATAAACCTTGACCGTGGGGAAGTTTGTTTGCTTCATGGAGTAACTTCTTCCGGGAAAACGGAGATTTATATAAAATTGATAGAAACCGTTCTTTCCAATGGGGGGCAGGTTTTATATTTACTGCCCGAGATAGCACTTACTTCTCAGTTGGTTCAAAGGCTTCAGGCATATTTTGGAGAACAGGTGTTGGTATATCACAGCAAATATTCTGTAAATGAACGAATGGAGATCTATAATCACGTACTTCGGTCAAGTGAAAAGGCTAAAGTAATATTGGGAGCGCGATCTTCGGTGTTTCTTCCTTTTCAGAAATTAGGATTGATCGTTGTAGATGAGGAGCATGAGTCTTCTTTCAAGCAGTATGATCCGGCCCCTCGCTATAATGCGAGAGATGCGGCGGTGGTTCTGGCAAATTTTCACAAGGCTAAAGTTTTATTAGGCTCGGCAACGCCTTCGCTGGAATCCTACTATAACTCAACTCATAATAAATATAGTAGGGTATCGCTTAACAGGAGATTTGGAGATGTCCTGATGCCTGAAATTGAGATTGTGGATATCAAGGAGAAATACCGTAAAAAGCAAATGACCGGGCATTTTTCAGATAGATTACTGGAGGAAATAAAAGCAACACTGAAGGAAGGAGAGCAAGTAATTCTTTTTCAGAACAGAAGGGGGTATTCTCCAATTCTGGAATGCACTACCTGTGGTCATTCCCCACAATGTCCTAATTGTGATGTGAGTTTAACTTTTCATAACAACAGTAAACAGTTACGTTGTCACTATTGCGGATATCATATTGCGATGCAAAAAAAATGTATGGCCTGTGACAGTCCGGATCTTACCACAAAAGGATTTGGGACAGAACAAATTGAAACAGAATTGAAGGCGCTGCTGCCAGAGGCAAAAATAGGTAGAATGGACCTGGATACAACCCGGGGCAAGCACGGGCACCAAAAAATAATCACCGCCTTTGAACAGGAAACTATCGACATTCTGGTAGGTACACAAATGCTTACCAAGGGGCTGGATTTTCGAAATGTAAGATTGGTGGGGATTTTAAATGCCGATAATCTTCTTAATTTTCCAGATTTCAGGGCACATGAACGTAGTTTTCAATTAATGCTTCAGGTGGCGGGAAGAGCCGGCCGTACCCAGAAAAGGGGGAAAGTGTTAATACAAACCTACAATCCGCATCATAAAATAATACAGCAGGTTTCTGTAAATGATTATGAAGGAATGTACAAAGAGCAGCTGGATGAACGCCATAATTACAAATATCCTCCATATTATAAACTGATTAAATTAACTTTAAAATCCAGAGATTATTCCAAAACAAATGATGCCGCCGATTGGGTAGCTCGTGCTTTGGGAAATGTTTTCAGTGAAAATGTTTTAGGGCCTGAATTCCCTCCGGTAGCCCGTATACGGAATGAGTATTATAAAAATATACTTATCAAGATCCCACCGCAGCAATCTCTTGGGAAAACAAAAGGGTATATAAGTAAAATACTAACCAGTTTTAGGTCCATAGGAGCCTGGAGGAGTGTACGGGTAATAATAAATGTGGATCCTTATTAAACAAGGATTTTATGGTTGGAACTATCAGTAAAATGTAGGGATATTTCTGAAGGAGTAGGAGGGTAGTCTTATTGCATTGCAGATAAAGCCTCGATAAGATCGATTTTTTTATGTCGGCTTAACGGAATTTTTTGCTTATCGATCTCGATATTTTTGCTGTTATAGCGTTCTACTTTTTCTAAATTGACAATGTAGGATTTGTGGATACGTAAAAACTTGTCATTGGGTAATTGTTTCTCAAAGGATTTCATCGTAGAAAGTACAACAAAGGTGTCCTTTTCTGTTACGAATTTCACATAATCCCCAAGAGCTTCTATATACTTAAGTTTGTTCAAAAAAACTTTTCGGTTTTTTAAATTGCTCTTCACAAAAATAAAATTCTCATCCTCTAATGGAACCCCATTGGTCTTTAATTGATAAAGATTGAGCGCTTTTGCAACGGCATTGTTAAACCGTTCTCTATTAACAGGTTTGTGGATATAGTCTATCGCATCATAATCAAAGGCTTTAAAGGCATATTTGGTTTTTCCGGTAACAAAGATTATTTGAGGTTTGTTGGGGAGATCATCCAACAGATCAAAACCGGATAAAATAGGCATTTCGATGTCAAGAAAGATAAGATCTACTTCCGTGTCCAGTAAACCGTTTTTGGTTTCAATGGCATTGGTGTACTCGGCGACTAATTTTAGGTTGGGGTGATCCTTTATCAATTTGACAATCGATAAGCGCTGCAGGCTCGAATCGTCAACAACAGCACAGTTAAGTAAAATTTCTTCCACAGTTAATAGGTTAAGTCTTAACAATATTAATCATAAAATTTTATTAATACAAGATAAAACTTGTTTTCATCGGCTAAAAATGTACTTTGGCGTTAGCTAAAGGCTTTGTCAATACAAAAAAACATGTTACTTTTGCATCCAATTTAATTTAAATCATATTTTATGAATCATTATGAAACTGTTTTCATCTTGAATCCCGTTTTATCTGAAGACCAGATAAAGGAAACAGTAAAGAAATACGAAGATTTTCTTGTTTCTAGAGGTGCTGAGATGGTGGCCAAAGAAAATTGGGGGCTTAAAAAGTTAGCCTATCCAATTCAACACAAAAAAAGTGGCTTTTATCACTTATTTGAATTCCAAGCTCCTGGTGAGGTTATTAATCCATTGGAAGTAGAATTTAGAAGAGAAGAGCGTATGATGCGTTATCTTACTGTAAGGTTAGATAAACATGCTATTGCCTGGGCAGAAAAGAGAAGAAACAGAAACAAAGAAAAAGCGTAGTTATGTCATCAATTGAACAACAAGCAAAAGGAAAAAAAGACGGAGAGATCAGGTATCTAACTCCTCTTAATATAGAAACCAACAAAGCTAAAAAGTATTGCAGGTTTAAAAGATCAGGTATTAAATATATCGATTATAAAGATGCAGACTGGTTGATGAGTTTTGTAAACGAGCAGGGTAAATTATTACCTCGTCGTTTAACTGGTACTTCTTTGAAATATCAGCGTAAAACGGCTGTAGCGGTTAAACGTGCACGTCATTTAGCATTAATGCCGTATGTTGGCGATTTATTAAAATAAGAAAGAGGCAATTATGGAATTGATACTTAAACAAGACGTAGAAAAATTAGGTTTTAAAGATGATGTTGTAACTGTAAAGCACGGTTACGGTAGAAATTTTTTAATTCCTCAGGGAATAGCTCAGTTGGCAACACCTTCAGCAAGAAAAGTGTTAGCAGAAAACCTGAAGCAACGCGCTTACAAAGAGCAAAAGAATATAGATGAAGCTAAGAAACAATCAGCCAAATTAAATGGTCTTGAACTTAAGCTTACTGCCAAGGCAGGTGCTGGAGATAAAATGTTTGGTTCTATCTCTGATGCAGATCTTTCTGATGCCCTTGCAAAAGAAGGAATCGAGCTAGATAAAAAGTTTATCACTATCGCAGGTGGTATTATCAAGCGATTAGGACAATATGAGGCAACTTTGCGTTTTCATCGTGAAGTAGTTTCAACATTGAATTTTGATGTTGTTGCTGAAGCTTCCTAGTAAATACTATTTTAGTAAAAAAAGCCTGCTCAAATTGAGTAGGCTTTTCTATTTAATCCCTCGTTGAGGGTTTAAGCAGCCTGACCGTGGGGCAGGTTCCCCGTCCTGATAGCTCGGGACATACCTCGTAGAATTGCCCCGAGGTTCTTGAATTTTTTAGCTAAAACAGTACCTGAACCAAAAGCTTATTATTCCTGAGATGGCGTTAAAATATAAAATCAGGAAGTTTCACTCTAATAATAATTTTGACAAATGAAGTATAGCCGACTTACAAAAGAGCAGTTTGAAGAATTGCACCAGGAATTTATCAACTTTTTAGCATCTCAATCCATCACGGCTAAGGAATGGGAGGAGATAAAGAGGGATAAGCCTAAACTAGCCGAAGATGAAATGGATGTTTTCAGTGATTTGATATGGGAAGGGGTGCTGGATAAAGTCACCTATTTGGAGCATTTCTCTACCCAACAAATGTTTTTATTCGAGATAACCCAGGTAGAAATTAACCTAATAGGAATTAAAATTGAGAATGAAGCGATCGATATAACCAGGCGGGAAGGGTATCAATGGCTCCAGAAGAATTTGATGGACGATGCGGTAAACCTATATACTTCTTCCAAGGTTTTAAGCGAGGACAGAAACAAAGACATCTTTGCATTGATTCAACAGGGCGCTGTGATCACAAAAGGGGATTTGTTCCAATATTTTGATAAGGTTGTAAATTCCCGATGATTATTCGTAGTGCAGGGAATCAATAGGGTCCTGTTTGGCCGCTTTGTTGGCAGGGTAACTACCGGCTAAAATCGCAACTAAAATAGTAATCCCGGTTGCCCATAAAATGGCTTTCCATGGAGTTACAAAATTGAAATCGGCAGCGCTGGAGACTCCATAACCTATTAGTATACCCAGTAATATACCAAGAATTCCTCCAATTTGTCCTATTATGAGGGTTTCCATAAAAAATTGTGTAGCAATAGTTCCCTTTTTTGCACCTAAAGCTTTTCGAATTCCTATTTCCCGGGTCCTTTCAGTAACCGAAACCAACATAATATTCATAAGTGCAATGGAGGATCCAAAAATTGTTATTATGGAAATAATCCAGGCCGCAATGTTTAAATAGCTCGTTATAGAAAAGATCCTGTTTAAAAGGTCATCACTGCGTTCCATTCCAAAATTATTCTCCTCCACAGGGTTAAGTCCTCTAATATTTCTGAAGGTAATAATGGCTTCACTTTGAGCGCCCTCCATCATTTCTTTGTCGCCAACTTTTACACTAATATTATAGTTGATATTTGGCTGGGTAAACATGGATCGTGCTCTTTCAATAGGAATTAATACCCGGAGATCCTGATTGTTTCCGAAGGTAGAACCTTTGGATTCCAAAATTCCTATGACCTGAAATTTAACCCCGCGAACACTGATGGTTTTATCTACAGGCGAAGTGTTCTTGAATAAACCTTCAGCGAAATCGGCACCCAAAATAGCTACATTATTATTATTTTGAATATCGAAATAATTTAATTCCCTACCCTCTTCAAGGGATAACCCGGAATTGGAAAGATAATTTTCATTCACACCAACAATACTTACTTCAGGATCTGTTTTTTCATTTTCATATTTCACTTCAGCATTCGAAGTTCCCGTAAAGGAAATGGAGGCTTGAGTAAGCGGATAGCTAAAATTTTCCTTAAAATTTTTAACTTCCCTATAGGTAATGATAGGGTTTACTTTTTCACGTTGCCCCCCACCGCGGGTTTGGGTTGTAAATTCATAGCGCTGTAAATTAAAGGTGTTTGCTCCCATAGAAGCAAAGTCACTGCTTATCGTGTTTTCCAACGCGCTAACCGCACTTAAAATACCAACCAGAGCTGTTATCCCTATGGCGATGATCATCACTGTGAGTATGGTCCTAAGAAGCTGACTTTTAATAGAATCGAAAGCTATTCTTATATTTTCCTTAAATAGTGGGAACATAATTTTTAATTTCTGGCATATAGATTAGACTCATAAAGGAAGTAAATGTTACTTAAAAACCGAAATTTGTTTGAACCTTATCAAAAATTAGCATATTTGCACCCCGAAGAATTCCACCTGAATTAATATGCCAACACGCCAGGACATGTTATCAGGGTTAATTCTCACTAAAATTTTAGCATAATAATAGATATAATATGGCACAAAAACCTTCAATCCCCAAAGGAACAAGAGATTTCACCCCGTTGGAAGTTGCTAAACGCACGTACATAATAAGTGTAATAAAAGATCAATTTGAAAAGTTTGGGTTTCAACCTATTGAAACACCCAGTTTTGAAAATTTCGAAACCTTGATGGGCAAATACGGGGAAGAGGGAGATAGACTTATTTTTAAGATCCTGAATTCCGGAGATTTCCTGGCCAAAGCCAATACAAAAGCTTTTCAGGAAAAAGACAGTTTAAAATTAACACCTTCCATAAGCGAAAAGGCGCTTAGATATGACCTTACGGTTCCTTTTGCACGTTTTGTGGTGCAACACCAAAATGAATTGGAATTTCCGTTTAAGCGGTATCAAATTCAGCCGGTTTGGAGAGCAGATCGTCCTCAAAAGGGGAGATTCCGTGAATTTTTTCAGTGTGATGCAGATGTGGTTGGAAGTGATAGTCTTTGGCAGGAAGTAGAATTTATACAATTATACGATGCAGTATTCACAAGTCTTGGACTTAAGGGTGTACAAATAAAAATAAATAACAGGAAGATCTTATCCGGTTTTACAGAAGTTATCGGGGAGCAGGAAAAATTAATTGATTTTACCGTAGCGCTGGACAAACTTGATAAAATCGGTGAGGAAGGTGTAAAAAAGGAAATGCTTGAAAAAGGTATTTCTGAAGAAGCTTTGAAAAAGATTCAGCCAATTTTTGGTCTTAAAGGGACTTTTTCTGAAAAAATAAGTATTCTGAAAACAATCTTAGATACTTCAGAAATAGGTAGAAAAGGAATTAAAGAATTCCAGTTTATTCAAAGTGCAATTTCTGAAATGCCTCTAAAAACCGCTGAATTAGATCTTGATATTACGCTGGCACGCGGATTAAATTATTACACCGGGGCAATTTTTGAAGTGGCCGCTCCGCCGGAAGTAAAATTGGGTTCCATTGGTGGTGGGGGCCGGTATGACGATCTTACCGGAATTTTTGGATTGAAGGATATTAGCGGGGTAGGCATTTCTTTTGGTTTAGACAGGATCTTTCTGGTACTGGAGGAATTAAACCTTTTTCCAAAAACCGTAACTTTAAATACCAAAGTCCTGTTTATCAATTTTGGAGAGAAAGAAGCTTTATATGGCTTAAAAGCTATTAGGAAATTACGGGAAGCAGGGATAGCTGCAGAACTTTATCCCGATGCTGCAAAAATGAAAAAACAAATGGTTTATGCCAATAAACGGGAGATTCCTTTTGTGGTTTTGGCAGGCCCTGAAGAAATCGAGCTTCAGTTATACGGATTTAAAAATATGAAAACCGGGGAGCAAGAGAAGGTTTCCCTGGATGGTTTAATGGAAATTTTAAAATAAAAATCCTGTCATAAAAAAATGGTCGTTGCTGTTTTCAACGACCATTTTGTATATTAAATTTTAGGTTTTTTAGCCTCCGTATTGCTCCATCATCTCTCGTTGCATTTCTTGAATCCCTTCAATTCCGCCATACATTATAAGTCCTACTATGAGGATCACTATGTAGATTACACTTAAGGATACACCTATAATTGCCAATATCTTTCCGCTTTTTACATTTTGATATCCAATGTACATTTCTGGATTTGCCGCATAAGTATCGGTTGCTTTTTTAGCCAATACCAATGCGATAACACCAAATATTAACCCTATCAAGCCATAGCAGCAGCATCCTATTATAGATAAAATCCCGAAAACCAGAATTAGGGTTGAGTTGGGTAATTGTTGTCTTTCAATTTCCATAAGTTGTAAATAAATTTAATGGTTAGTGTTTAGTTGAAAAAATAGAACATTTTGATTAGATAGTTAAACAGAATTGTACCGGCTGTTAAAATGATAAGGCCAATTTTTATGCTAAAATCGAATTTAAATTTAATAAATATGTTAATCAGCACAAAAAAAAGTAGAATGGCAAGTGGATAGATTGCAGGGAACATTTTAAACGCATCAATAAAGTTGCCTTCAAACAGCAAAACCATTGCCCGCTGACCGCCACATCCGTAGCACTCAAGGCCGAAAAATTGTTTATTTAAACAAGGAAGCAGGAATTCTTCCATAAATACAAAAGTGTTAATTAATTTGAAATTATCACTTTTTTTGAAATTACACGCCCATGCTGAGCTATTATTTTTACCAGGTAAACTCCGTTGCTCAAATTTTGAGTGGGGAATTGGTAAGAAGTTTGGTTTCCGAGAGTCTTGATCTCAAACATTTTTTTGCCTAAGCTATCATATAAAAAAACCGTATTGGTACTGTTTTCTTCCATAAAAAGTAATTCAAGGCGATTGAGAAGGTTATTCTGAAATATTCTGAATTCATTAATGGCAGGAGCAGCAACATCCGGCGTATTTTCATCGATCCCTTTGTTAAAGGTGATCCTGAAACGTTGATTATAGTTGCCGGGATCTAACAAGATGTTAAATTTATTTTCTGAAAGATCATGATAGGTTTTAGTTTCAAGGTCCAATAAGTAAATGGGGTTAAGGGAAATTGCTGTAGTTTTATGAAAAACCACTTCTGATGGGATAGCAATTTTCAGAAATAAAGGGATTTCTTCAAATTTTTCAAAAGGTCGAACATCGATCAAATAGCTCAAATCTTCAATTAGAAAACCTACGTCCGACTCCAATACTGACATATTTTTAGCATCCATTGCATGATCGATTCCGCTGGTTGCCTCCGGATGATGAATTAGCAAAAGCTGTCGTATGTATTTTTCATTGAACTCCACATTTAAGCGTAGCATTGCGATTTCTTCAGAATTAATTTTGGCTTGTTTAAATTCAGATGTCAAAGAATTCTCTTTTTCAAACACTCGGTATTCATTTTTGAAAATAAGATTTCCATTTTGTTTTCCTTCCACTAAAAATCCCTGGCCAATGGGAGCGAAACGCCTGGCTATATGCTTCCCGGTTTCCCCTGTGGTATTAAGTTGGTTTCCTGACTCATCAAATTTTCTAAAAACAGGCGGGACATATCCATTGTTTCCACCTGCCGGGGAATAGACACCATAACCACCTTCATAATCTTTAATATAATGGGATTCGACCAGGCTAGAATCCCAAAAATATGCTACTCCTGTTGTGGCTGGATTTTCCTCTAAAAATTTTTTAAGGTCCAACGCCGAAGGGTATGGGTTTCCCACCAGCCTGTTTTTATCGATTTCTACTGCTAAACTTATGGTTCCATTATATGCTCTTCCCCTAAAATCATATCGCTGTTTGTTTCCAGGATTATTAGGGATACCAAGAATATTCACGAATGTATTGGTTCCACCAACACCTTTCATAGTGAATCCTTCTCCTGGCAAAAGATCAAAATGTTTTCCTACATAGATCCAATCGGAATAATTACCGCCCATAAATTTGTAGATCCATCTATCGGATATTTTTAATGGATTTGAATATCCGTTTAAATCGCTGGTTATAAGAGCCTTTTTGCTGTTCAATTCATCTAATGGCTCAAACAGGATATTTCCAAAAACTGAAGAACCCGAAACATCCTGCACCGGAGTGCTCCAGTAATTGTATGTGTACGCACTGGCATTTCCTTCCTGAAACACAGATAACATTCCATTTCCTGTATTAGGTGAATTGGAGTTTCCCTGAAGTAATTGGGCTTCGTCTCTTAAGTATAAGCTTGCTTTTTTTGCTTCAGAAGGATTGATACTGAGGTCTATTTGTTTTTCAACAAATAAAAAACCGCTTTCTACATATACAAAGCTATCCTGATTTCCATAAGGTTTTATGTGCAGTTGGGAAAAAACAGGAATACACAATAAAAAGCTTACGATAATGTATATTTGCTTCATGAATGAATGGTTTATTTAAAATGAAGAGCATAGTTCTTTTGTAAAGGTTAACCTATGCCGTGTTTATATTTTGATAATCAGATTTTTAAGTATTATTTTAAGGGTATTGATAAATAAAGCTGGTAATAAAAAAATGAATAAAAAATACCCAAAATCCCTTAAAATTCACAAATGAAATGAGCGTAACAGGAACTAGCTATTAATACATGTGATCCTATGCGAATTACTCCCTACGGTTATCGGGAGACCTACAAAAAACTTAATACCTACAGATGAATAAAAAATACGGTCAAATTTTTAATACAGTACTTATTGTCATTGGTGGCGGAATTCTGATTTACACAATTTCAGGAGAATATAAAAATCGTTATCTTCAAATACTGGGATTGGTGGTCATTATGTTTGGATTATATAGAGCTACCAATCATTGGGTTGAAACAAAAGATGATCATAAAGATGAAAATGATCCTGATAATAATGATAAAACCGGGCAGGAATAATGAGTTTTGAAATAAATGATAGGGTAGAGGTCCTGGATGATATCCTGGAAGGAAAAGTTGTTAAATTAAAGGGTGAAATGGTTTCTATTGAAACTTCTGAAGGTTTTATGCTTGATTTTCATCAATCAGAATTGGTAAAGACCAGTGAGGAACAAAACAGAATGATTGCCACTCATGATGTTTCTATGTCTGATATCATCAAGGAAAAACAAAATCCTATTAAGCCAAAATCTTTACGTGTAAAACCTAAAGATCGCAATTTACCTCCTATGGAAGTGGATTTGCATATTGAAAAACTGGTTAATTCCTATAGGGGTATGAGTAATTTTGATATACTCAACCTCCAGATGGCAACCGCCAAAAGACAAATTGAATTTGCTTCCCGGAAAAGGATACAAAAGATCGTTTTTATTCACGGGGTAGGGGAAGGTGTTTTAAAAGCCGAACTGGATTATTTATTAGGCGGTTATGATATCCTGAAATTTTATGATGCCGATTATCAGAAATATGGTATTGGTGCCACAGAGGTCTATTTTTTCCAGAATAATTAAATCATTCTTGCGTATCCGGCGGCAAGGTTACATTAACTGACCCGGAAGTAAATGTTCCAAAACGGTAGATTGCGAAAGAAATTTCCTCATTGTTTCCTCCCTGGTTTTGAAGTTGTAAATTTGTGATCACTATGGAAGACAGGTATCTTCTGGAAATGGTGTTGGATAACGGAGAATCTAAATCGCCATCAAAACGCTCGGCAACCAATGGATTTAAATAGCGGTATTCGCCTGCTTCATTTTGATTTTGAGGCGCTCGTGGATTCTGAAATTCTGCCGTAACTTCAAATTTAGTTGGAACACCGTCCCCGTCATCATCAGGATCAAGATAATCTGGAGTTCCATCTTCATCTGTATCCGGATAAACCGGATTTGTAGGATCACCACCGGCATATGCGATTTCTGTTCGGGTAGGAACATTGTCGCCATCATCATCTATATCCAGATAATCGGGAATTCCATCTCCATCTGTATCCTGCTCTGTAGCCATTCCTTCTTCTAAAGATGGAACCCCATCTCCGTCATGGTCCAACGCGTTAACTGCTTGAGAAATAGTTGTGATAGTGACTGTTCCGCCAACACTTATTAGCTCCTCCAGTACTCTTGGAGATCCCGGAGGAATATCGTTGCAAAAATAATTGTTGGGAACCGCCTCATCGTAGGTGCGATAGATTACCTGGTTGTTAGCATTTAATTCAAAAGTAATGGTTTGAGTAGAATCGGTTGTCATTATTCCATCCTCGGGAGATAGCCTGGGGTTACTAAATTTCAAAGAAATAGTTTCAAATACCTCTTCATTTTTTATAAAATACAACACTTTGCTTCTTTCAGCTCCACACATTTTCAAATCAGGATCATTAAAATCCAGGGTTGTTACTATAATATCTCCATCATCACAGGAGGTAAGAAAAAGTAGTATGAGAACAAATGCAAAGCAGGTACGCATAAAGTATGTTTTCAACAAAAATAAACCTTTAGGATTTTATAGCAGAGCATCGCTCGAATAATTTTATTTCTTTTATTTTTGTGCCCTATGAAAAAAGTATATCTGGACAGTGCAGCTACGACGCAAATGCGTGATGAAGTTATTGAAAAAATAACCTTGGTAATGAAAGATTTTTATGGTAATCCTTCATCTTCACATAGTTATGGGAGGTCATCTAAATCTTTGATAGAAAATGCCCGAAAAACTGTAGCCGGATTTTTAAATGTGGCTGCTTCTGAAATAATATTCACCTCCGGAGGAACCGAGGCAGATAACCTTGCTTTAAACTCTGCGGTTCGAGACCTTGGGGTGACACGTATTATCACTTCAAAAATTGAACATCACGCCGTTATATATACCGTAGATCAATTAAAAGCCTGCTTTAAAATCGATGTAGAATATGTGCATCTTGATGAATGTGGATCTGTTGATACAAATCATTTGGAGGAGCTGTTGAGTTCCAGTGACAGCAAAACCCTCGTCAGCCTTATGCACGTGAACAATGAAATTGGGAATATGCTGGATGTTAAAGCGGTGGGAAAAATGTGTAAAGATTACAATGCACTGTTTCATTGCGATATGGTACAATCTGTTGGTCATTATGAAATTGATCTTACTGAAATTCCTGTAGATTTCACTGCGGTTAGCGCTCATAAGTTCCATGGGCCTAAAGGAGTGGGATTTGCATTCGTTAGAAAAAACAGCGGCCTTAAACCTCTTATTTTTGGGGGAGAACAGGAGCGCGGCCATCGTGCCGGCACGGAGAGTGTTCATAATATTGCGGGGTTGGAAGAAGCGCTAAAACTCGCCCATGAAAACATGGCAGTGGAAAAGGAGTATATCACTTCCCTTAAAAGTTACTTTGTTGACCAACTGGAGCTCAATATCCCCGATATTAAATTCAACGGGTATTGTCGGGATCCATTTAAAAGCACCTATACACTTTTAAATGTTTGCCTTCCGGTAACCCAGGAAAAGGCTTTAATGCTCTTGTTTCAGCTGGATCTGAAAGGGATTGCCTGTTCAAAAGGCAGTGCCTGCCAAAGTGGAAGCGATAAAGGCTCTCACGTCCTGAGTGCTTTTTTAAGCGAGGAGGATCTTAAAAAACCATCTCTTAGATTTTCTTTTTCAAAATACAACACCAAGGAGGAAATAGATTACGTGGTTTCTGTTCTAAAGGATTTTATCGCGCCCTAAGGAGCCCGTTTAGTAAAACATTTGCTATAATTGATTCACAAACCAAAGTTATAATTGAGAGACGTCCTTTTGGGCGTTTTTGCTTTTATTTTCTGAAAAAAGTGGCTTCAAAGGTTTGACTGTTTCCTACATTATCGGTAACGACCACCTTCAGGTTATTTTCTGTTTCGGTTACAACACCATCGTTGAAATCATGGGTAAGGGTATTGTTTTTATATTCATATTCCATGAGGATAAATTTACCGTTTACCGTAGCGCGATAACTCTTAATTCCTGAAAGATCATCAGAAATACGGAGTTTTAATTCTGAATTTCCCGATATCCATTGTCCTGACTTAAAATTTAAAGGGCTTATAGATGGAGGTTTCGTATCCGATGCCAATGTGTATTTTCCAAAGGTTCTTATCCCTGTAGTCATCCGGTTGCCTTTTAGATAAGTATTGGAGTAGGAGGGCCTGTTCTTATACCCCAATTGTGCGATGAACATTTTTTCAAGTTCTTCAGGCTTATACTTGCTTACATCAAAGCCTACAGTGATATTGGTATGTATTGGCGTGTCATCTTTATGAAAATCGATGGTATCTCCCATAAATTTTATATCCAGATACGTGTCCTGGTATAAACTTCCTTTTGGAATATAAACATCTATTCCGTTCTCTTCTGCTGAAAAAGCCTGATTTGCCTGAGCGAAATAATCTGTTTTTGAGATATTTCTGGGGGTTACATTATCTGGCCTTTTTCCTTTAATTGGAATTCTGATAATCCTTTGGTTGCCGGCAAAATCTATCACTTTAATATTGTATAAATACGTAAGACTATCCTCAACATTTATAACTCCCTGGTCTATAACCTTGTTATAAACACTTAATGGATTGTTTGGTTCAACAAATAATTTGGTGATCCTGGTTTTATTGGAACTGAAGTATTCGTAATCTATTAATTGGTTTAGATGCCTGGTTTCATTAAATGAAAACCTGTCCATATTCATTTCAAAAACGGTATCTCCGTTTAAATTGGCTTCTATTTTATAGATCCCGTTGTTGTTTGAAGCTCCATCCTGTTTGTCCACGGCAGAAATTCCGAAGGCAATATTTCCGCAGGCATTGAGCTCTTCTGTTTTAAAAGAACCGTCATTTAAAGGAGTTAATCTAATTCTCTGGCGTTGCGCCGATCCGTTTACGTGTGCATCTTCTCCCAAAGGATATACGAAAAGGCTGTTAATAGTAGGAGCCTGACTGTCTTTTACGTTTACACCAAATAATTTAGGGTTCATAGGGCGCTGTTGCCCATCCCGGATTTCAAAATGTAAATGAGGACCCCCACTTCCGCCAGTATTTCCGCTAAGTGCAACCAATTCCCCTTTTTCTACTTTTAATTCTGATGCAGTAGGGAAAAGTTCGATTTCATAGCTTTCTTTAGCATATTGCTGTTTTTTGATATAAGCTTCAATTTCGGGGGAGAACTTTTTTAAATGTCCGTAAACAGTGGTATAACCATTTGGATGTTGAATGTATAGCGCCTTGCCGTACCCGTAATGCTGAATATTGATCCTGCTTACATAACCTTGTGCAGATGAAAGAACATTCAAGCCTTCCCTTTGTTGGGTTTTTATATCAAGTCCGCTGTGAAAATGATTGGATCTCAATTCTCCAAAGGTTCCGGAAAGCACTAAGCCCACATCCAATGGACTCGTGAAATAATCTACAGGAACGGGAGCCTGGGCCTTAACAATTAGGGCGAATAGGGTAAAAAACAGGATCAAAAAATGCTTCATAAGTGAATTCAAAATAGGGTTTATTACTGGGGGGTTAAATATAAACAAACTTTTGGTGAAAATAAGTCCCTGTTTTGGTGTTCATTAACCTTAGTTTTAAGGGATTTTGAAAATAGATTTAAAAGTATTGGGAAATTGCAAGCGGTATGTTAACTTTGTAGGAATAAGTAGCACGTTGAGCTTTTATGAGTGATTTGACAGAAATAGTTGATAATCTTGAAAATAGAATTAGTAAGTTGCTTCATAAATATGAGGTTCTTAAGCAATCCCAGCATTCTGTTGAAGATGAATTGGCAGCTGTTAAAGCAGAGAACATTAGAATTCTGGAAGATTTAAAGACTTCAGAGGATCGTGTTCAAACACTCAAATCTGCCAACGCGATGCTAGGCAGTAACGATTACAAAAAGGAAACTAAGCTGAAAATAAACGGCTTAATACGAGAAATTGATCAATGTATTGTTCAACTATCAGAATAAATATTTAGATGTCAGATCAGCTTAAAATAAAACTTTCGATTGCAGACAGGGTTTATCCTTTAACTATAAAGTCCCACCAGGAAGAGGGGCTTCGTAAAGCTGCAAAGAAGATAGAAGCGATGATCAAACAATTTGAACAAAGTTATGCTGTAAGGGATAAGCAGGATGTATTAGCGATGTGCGCTTTACAATTTGCTGCCCAAACCGAGCAAAAATCTCTAGATACGGATAATGATGTTCAACTTGCCGAAGATAAATTAAGGGCGCTTAATGAATTGCTTCAAAAACATCTTACAACATAGTTCTTTTAAATAACACAAAGGTTTACTGCCTGTATTAGTGATTTTATTTTTGATAAACTCAACACGTATTCTTTAAAAAGGGTGAGTTTTAGTTGTAAAAGCGTGCCGTCTTAGAGCGGATACTTGATCAGCTTGTTAGCCCTATACTTATTTTAAGGAGTTTATGCAAAATCAATGCTAATACAGGCTTTTTTTATTTTAATACTTAAACAAATATGGACACAAATACAATAGGTTTTATAATTGTCGCCGTCCTTTTAGGACTGGCAATAGGATTTGCAATCGCTAAAATTTTGGAGAAGAAAAATGCTTCCAGGATAGTACAGCGAGCTAAAAAATCGGCAGCGACTATCTTAAGGGAGTCTAAAACAGAGGCAGAGAGCATTAAAAAGGATAAAATCCTTCAGGCAAAAGAAAAGTTCATAGAATTAAAATCTGAACACGAAAAAGTGATCCTGGGGAGGGATAAAAAAATTGGGGATGCAGAAAAACGTATTCGGGATAAAGAATCCATTCTTTCCAGTGAACTCGCAAAAAATAAGAATCTTAATAAAGACCTGGAAGATAAGATTCAGGATTATACAGGCCGCAACGAATATCTTGAGAAAAAGCAAGGTGAAATCGATAAGCTACAGGCCAGTAAAGTAATGCAGCTGGAAGTGATCTCAGGGCTTTCTGCAGAAGAAGCAAAAGAACAGCTCACAGAATCCTTAAGAGATTCAGCAAAAGCCGATGCAATGGCCCTAATTCAGGATACTATTGAGGAAGCAAAGCTTACGGCACAACAGGAAGCAAAAAAGATCATTATTACCACCATACAAAGGATTGGTACAGAAGAGGCCATAGAAAACTGCGTATCGGTATTTAACCTGGAGAGTGATGATGTAAAGGGTAGAATTATTGGAAGGGAAGGACGGAATATACGAGCTATTGAAGCTGCTACCGGTGTTGAAATTATAGTTGATGATACTCCCGAGGCAATTATTCTTTCTTGTTTTGATACGGTTAGAAGAGAAATAGCGCGGCTTTCATTGCACAAACTGGTTACAGATGGAAGGATTCACCCGGCTAGAATCGAAGAGGTTGTTAAAAAGACCAAAAAACAAATCGATGAAGAGATCATTGACATAGGAAAGCGTACCGTAATCGATCTTGGTATTCACGGTTTAAACCCGGAATTGATAAAGATTGTTGGAAGGATGAAATACAGGTCTTCTTACGGTCAAAACTTATTGCAACACTCCAGGGAAGTTGCTAAATTATGCGGAGTGATGGCTTCAGAATTAGGGTTGAATCCTAAGCTGGCTAAACGTGCTGGTTTATTGCACGATATTGGAAAAGTTCCGGATACGGAAACCGAAATGCCACACGCCCTTTTAGGAATGCAATGGGCGGAGAAATATGGTGAAAAACCTGAAGTATGCAATGCTATTGGAGCACATCACGATGAAATAGAAATGACTTCCCTGCTTTCACCTTTGGTGCAGGTATGTGATGCAATAAGTGGAGCAAGACCCGGAGCCAGAAGACAAATACTTGATTCTTATATACAACGATTAAAAGATCTCGAGGAAATTGCATTTGGTTTTGGTGGCGTTAAAAAAGCTTACGCAATCCAGGCAGGAAGGGAACTTCGTGTGATCGTGGAAAGTGAAAGAGTGACCGATGAAAAAGCGGCGAATCTTTCTTTTGAGATCTCTCAAAAAATACAAACCGATATGACGTACCCGGGACAGGTTAAAGTCACTGTTATAAGGGAAACAAGAGCAGTTAACATTGCCAAATAAAAAAAGGAGTATCTTTAAAACTGTGTGATTTTAGAAATATCGGGATTTAAAACCCCGATATTTTTTTCCCATTTGAGTTGCATTTATGTATTGAATTTAGAGTATTTATTTTACTCCCTCATTGAGGGTTTAACCCGCCTGACCGTTTGGCAGATTCACCGTCTTGATAGCTTAGCGGGATGCCTCTAATTTTTAAAAGGATTTTTCGATTTATACATCGTGGGGGCTTGCACGTATCATTCGGGCAGGATTGCCCCGAGGTTCTTGATTAAAACTTAAAGGTTTCTAAATGAAAAAGGGAACTGCATGGATTTTTCTCAATCCTTTTTTTTACCACGCTTCCAGGGAAATTCTCCATCAATTTCAATTTCAAGAGCAAAACTTAAAAAAGTTCGGATAACAATAATCATAGCGAGGGAAAGTATTTTTTCCATGGTCATGTTGTAAATAATAGTGCCTATGATATCAGCACCAATTAGTACTTCCAAACCAAGGATAATGGAACGTCCCAGATCTTTACGGATAATGGAAAAAGATCTTTCTTTTGAAGCTTGCATTTTAAAGAGGTACTTGCCAAAAGAAAGAAGAATTCCTGTAACTATAATAAGTACCCCCAAAATTTCCAGGCTTGTTGCAATTAAATCAAGGTAAAAAGATATTGCTTCTTTCATTTTTTTGAATATTTCCAGGTTGTTTTTATCCAAGATAAGGTAAATATTATTTTTACTTTTTCAAAACACACCAAGAGAGCAATGTCATTTTATTGCTGTATTTTGTACTTTTCTTGAAATAGGCATCAATGAAAACCCTTAAAGAGCCCATGGTGCCTTCTGAAAAACCAAATAAAAAAGGATCTGCTAAAATCCAGGCAGTTATTTGCCCGAAGCAAATTGCTAACCCTTAAGCTAAGAGATGGAATCGTGGACATAAAAATAAAAGTAGTTGACTTGTGTGAGCTTCCTAATGTGGAACCAATTTTACGGTTGCTAAACCTACCAGAATGAAAGGTGATAATTTGTTTTTAAGCCTATTGGATCAAGTGTATTGGCCATATCGATGTGTTAATATTACAAGGTAGTTTTTACTTGATCTTTCAAAGTAGTAGCATTCGAAACCTAATGATGAGTTATAAATAACGGAGATCATACAAAAAAAATCAAAAGTGAATTAGTTGTTTTTTACTTGAGGTCTAAAATATCACTTTTTACTCAAATGCCCCGTATTTGCTGTTAAACGACTTAGCTCCAGTATTTTTGTTCCAATTAATAATCTTGAATCAAAACTTCTGTCGGAATGCGAAATGTTGTATTTAATTTTCGAACCATTTCTAAAGTCAGTTTACGTTTTTTGTTCAAAATCTCGCTTACTCTACTTTTAAAACCAAAAATCTTGGCCAAATCCTTTAATTTCATTCCCATTTGGTCCATTCTGAATTTTATCGCTTCTATCGAATCTGGCATTCCAATTGGAAAATTTAGATTTTCATAGTTGTCAATTAAAATGGATACTATTTCAAGTTCGTCTCCTTGTTCAGTTCTCTTTTTTGCATCAAAAATCACCTCAAGTCTTTTAAGGACGTTTTGGTATTCTTTTTCGTTTCTTATCGGTGTAATTTTCATCTTAAATTTTATTTGCATCTATTTTATCATATTCTGCGTGCGTTCCTATAAATCGTTTCCAACAGATTGTATATTCAAAACTGAACTTCACAATCAACCTGTCTTTATTTCCTTTAATATTGAATATAATTTCTCTAATATACTTGCACTGGGATAATCTTTCTTTGAAGGATTTATCTTTTCCCATTGAGTTTTTTCTGTTTCTCGATACCAAGATTTTAGTTGTTGTTCACTATCAGCGTGTTTTATCCAAAAATTACGTAAGGTTCGTTTTGCAACGGTCTTGGCAAGTAGCGCGGAGTAGGGACGCAAACTTGTCGGCTTTGTTGGTTTTTACTTCGTCTCTAAAATAGTGCTTTTCACCTGATTTCCCGCTATTTGCGCTTAACCGATGTGTGTGCTGCGGTTTTTAGATCTTAATTTTGTCTGGATCTTGTCGATTAGAAAATAGAGATAGTATTTCAACAGTGTCATTTTTAGTCCGATAATAAAGATTATTATATCGTGCGACAACTGCTCTTCTTACTTCTTTTTTCTTTTTTGAAACTTGGAAAAGTTCAGGGTTTTTTGAGATAAGTTCAATTGTATGATCTAGTTGTTCTGAAAAGTTTGAAAGTTACATTTTTGTCCAATTTTCCTCTAAATGTTCAATTGTATCTTTTAATTCTGAAATAGCGTGGTCGGTCCACAAAATCTTATAACCACTTTTCATAAATCTTCTTTACATCAGAGTGAGAATTTAATTTTCCAGCATCAGCATCCTTAATTCCTTTTTCTAATGATTTTTTCTCAGTCGCAGAAATTTCATTCCACCAATCAGATTTTTCTCGTTCTCGAAGTTTCATTATTTTTTCAATAACTGACATATCATTCAGAGTAGATAACCACTGAATTAATTCTATTTTTTTATTTTGAATATTTACGTCCATAATTCAAATTTACAAATTTGTCTTCAAATATGATTATTTGTTCGGATTTTTTTAACTGCTACATAACGGTCTTGGTTCAAGTAGCGTGGAGTAGGGACGCGTTCTTGTCGGCTTAGTTGATTATTACTTGGTCTCTAAAATAACACTTTTAATCAGAATGCCCTCTATTTGCGCTTAACCGATGTTGTGTTTAGTGCTTTTTCTTCAATATTCTTAAAAGTTCATTTAAAATTTCATCTTCATCGTCTAACAAATGGTCTTTGATTTCAATATCTGGAATAACACCTCTCAAATCTTCATTTCCATTGGGCCTAATAATATACCCCTTTGGAACTTTTACTACTACTCCGGTATTAGGCAGAGTGTATGAAAATTGGGATGCATATAATGTTGGAAAATCTCCTGTTTCCTCGCCTACAATTTTCGCAAATCCATAATCTTGTATTTCAGCAGCAGCAACAGCAGACATTGAATATGACTGCCTGTTAATCAATACATATACTTTACCTGCAAATCTCTTTTTTAAATCTACAGGTTGGTACATTTCATATTTGTACTCATAATTTTTTCCGTTCGTTTCATTAAGAATTGTTTGAAAATAAACAGATGTTGTATCGTTGTTTTTTCGGGTCTGTTCCTTCAGTAAACTACTACTTTTTAAAGTAAATTTTGAATGCCATTTAAAGGGTTTGTCAGCAATATATGATATGAGATAATCGCTATATTCGTTATCTCCACCAGCGTTGTTACGCAAATCTATAATTAAAGTATCAATATCATTTTCTTTCAAATCGATAAAACTGGTATCGATAAATCTCTTGTACAACTCAATTTTTTCATCGGCATTGCTACTAAACGGCCCTGGATTTATGTAACCAATACTGTTTATTAAATAAAACTTCCGCTCTTGATTAAGAATTTCTCCATTTCTTCTACTTTCAAAATCGCCCACACTTATCGGGTCTATTGAATATTCCGAAATCTCATTAAATTTTTTAACTTCAATTTTGAAGGATTTTTGTTCTCCATAAACCTGCCAATAAAGTCGTGGAAATGACCAAAATTCAAGTTTAGCATTCTTGAAATATTTGCTTTCAGCAGATAATTGTAGATATATTTTTTCAAGTATTTTGTTTATGTTGATTCCGTTAATGCTGATTAATTGCATTCCGTTTTTAAATTGATTATCGTTTGATAAATTATTTCTTATATAAGCGTTATCATTTTCTAATGCAATTTCGATTGGAAAAAGCGTTCCATTTCTTTGGGCATATTGAATATAGGATTGTACAGGGAAATTTATTTCAGCGTGTCCCGTATTGGGTCTTGAAATAATTTTTTGAAAAGCGTTAGTTGCCTCTAAAAGATTTAGCGAATCATTCGTTATAGCTCTTTTTATATTATCTGCATTTTCTAAAAACTTATCTTTGCTAGTAAATGCATATAAATTATAGTGTGTTTGTTCTAAAGATATTTTTAAATAATCTATATCATCTAAAATCTGTTGTTTTGAAAATGAGATTTCGTTCTGTCCATTTGCAGTAATTGAAATCCCTAAATAAATAATAAAAGAGATAATGAGAAAGTGGGTTTTTTTCATTTCTATATTTTGACTGTCTGAATTAAAGACGACTATGTTTGTTAATTGTTACGTTTTTTTTTGCATTAAACACAACGGTCTTGGTTCGTAAGTGGCGTGGAGTAGGGACACGTTCTTGTCGGCTTACTTGTTTGTTACCTGGTGTCTAAAATATCACTGTTTAATCAAATGCCAGCTATTTGCGCTTAACCGATGTTGGCAACTGGCCCTTGTCAACTAATTTGATAATTCTCGGATCTCCTTTTTAAGTTCTAACAAATGTCTTTTTACGATTACCCAAACTATTGCATTATCGATACTATCATATGCGTGAACTAGTCGATTTCTAAATCCAATAATCTGTTTATCATTTTGAATTGATAAATCTGATTCAGTCTGTTTTAATTTATTTAATGCTTCTCCAATTATCACTAATTGTCTTTCAACCGCACTTTGTGTTTTTAAGTCCTTTTGATATAGGTCGAAATCCGTTGTGTCAGCTATAAAATTTTCAATCAAGTCGATAGCCATTAGTATATCAGAGAGATACTTCTTGCCTTTTTCCGTCATAAATTAAAATTTTTGTAGCATCAATATTTTTTCTTAGGATTGGATTTTTTAGGGAAGACTGAGTCAATAAATCTACTTTTCTTTGGAAGAATTCTTCTAATTTATCCCAGATAGCTAAAAGTTTTTCTCCTCTTTCTAAAGGATCATTTTCCTCAATTTCGATCAATAAATCTATATCACTTGAATTTTCATCAAATTGATCTGTAGTAGCAGAACCAAATGCATATAAATTTTTCACATTATATAATTTACATAATGTGGTAAAATCAATTAATTTGGCCTGTATGCTATCTTTAATTTTCATAAAGCTAATATAATCATTTTCTGTTGGAACTAAATTACTGTTTTGCATTTCAAATCGGCTTGTTGCCAACGGCAGTCTGTCTAAAAACCTACGTTTACTGCCAATTATGGGCCAAAATAAGCTTTTTAACCGTGGGATTAGGAGTAGGGCTGAAATTAGGGTTTATAGTATCATTTGAATATAATGTCCTCAAAATGGCTTTGTAAGCCTGGATTAAGACAGATAAACAAAGAATCAACTGAGCATACATCTCCCGGAACTCTTTTTTACCCATCAGACTTAATATTCGTTTGAGATTGTAGGCTATAAAGATAAAGCCTACATCTGCAGAGGCTCGTTTCTTTCCCTTTTTGGAAAGGATATGATCAAAACCCCATTGCCGCTTTATAGTTCCAAAGGGATGCTCTACAATGGCTTGCCTTCGGCGATAGAGTTCAGGATCAGCCTCCATATTTCTTTTGTTCTCTTCATAAACCGGAGTGTATATGTTCCTTGCCAGGAGTCTCCCGTTTTTGGCCGTGGTGCATAACTCCCGCACCGGGCATCCGTTACATGCTTTTGTTTTATACTGTTTAAATTCAGACTGATTGGATTTTCCCCGGTGGTTGATGTAAAAGTTCCCATTGGTTTTCAGAAAAATGATTCTCAGGACAGATGTAATGATCTTCTTGCGCATCGTACACAAAATGTTGAACATTATATCTGGTGTCCGGTGCATTGGAGGCCGTGGCAGGAATGGCAACCAGGGTTTTAATCCCTAAACCCCGGGCGATTTCCAGTTCAGAACCTGTATGATAGCCTTTGTCAAAAAGAGCGGTGAAATCAGTGTTCCCAAGAATAGATTTCGCCCTTCTCACCATAGCTCCCATCGCTTTTTTATCATTATGGTTTGTGACTTCATAATCGATGGGGATGCAGTGCTGCGCATCTACAGTAGACTGTACATTGTAGGCTACCTCTGTAATATTGCCCCGGAGAATCATCTGACGGCTTTCCGGATCAGAGGTTGAAATTTGTGATTCTCCTGTTTCTTCCAATTGTTGTTTCAGTTTTTTATAGCCTTCTTTTCTGCCGGTGTGAATGTCGCTATTCTTTTGGGCTTCCTGCTTTTCAGCCTCCCCATCGGCCCTGGCGATATCCTGGTTGTACTGCTCCAGCTTGTTGTCAATATACTGCAGGTGCCTGTCAATTTTTTTAGTGTTGAAATTGTTTTTTTTGCTGTTCTGTGCCCGAAGTTTGGTGCCGTCACCGGCGATGATCTTACCGCCAATCAGGTTAAAGTTCCTGGCAAGTTGCACTGTGGCACGAAAGACCCTTTTAATGGCATCGGGATTGTCCTTTCTGAAGTTGGCAATGGTATTGTGATCCGGGGAAAGTTGTTCAATGAGCCACATCATTTCAATGTTGCGCCTGCATTCCTTCTCCAAAATCCGGGAGGAACGTATCCGGTTCAAATACCCATAGATGAACAATTTAAGCAGTACCGCAGGGTGATAAGCGGGTCTTCCTCCTTCGGGAAAGCGTACCTTAAAACCCATTTTTTCCAAATCAAGGCTGTTGACAAAGAGCTCGATGGCACGGACTTCATTCTCTGTCTCAATACTTTCTTCTAATGAAACAGGAAACAAAGCAGCTTGTTTCCGATCTTTTCCTATAATAAATTTCATAGCATGAAGATACCCAAAGTTCTAAAAAGAACGAAAACGATCCTGAAAAAGTAGTCAACAAAGTTATTAAGAAAAAGGAAGGTTTTTAGACAGTCTGACGGTCTTGGTTAAGGCAAGTAGCGTGGAGTAGGGACCGGTTCTTGTCGGCTTAGTTGTTTTTTACTTGGTGTCTAAAATAACACTTTTCACCAGAATGCCCGCTATTTGCGCTTAACCGATGTTGGCAATAGTATTTATTGTTGCTCATATGTTTTTATGTTGCTATTCAATTTTTTGTAATTACTAATAACATAGCTAATTATAAAAAGAATTAGAATCAAAAATGGAATTTTAAAGTTTCCCCAATACAAAAAGTCATTTTTATTAACTGACCTCATTAGAGCTCCAAAAAGAATAATGAAAGTTAGCACGATCATCAAAATTTTTGAGTTATTATTTTTATTTAAATAATTGATTTGTTTTTGAAACTTCATATTTAAGGCTTCATAATCTTTTTCCTTTCTTTCCAAAATCACTTTCTTTAAATGATTCATAAGTAGAATCTCAAGTAACAAATGGGGAGTAAATAAAATAAAACCAAGTCCAGACAAGACCAGCGAAGCTGATTCTGACCATTCTTTTTGAATTCCGAAATGAAAGCCTAAGTCAAAAGAGTTAATTGCAATAATTGTCGAAAATAATACAATTGAAATATTAACTAAAGAGATAAGCCAAAGAAAAACAAGTCGGTTATTAATCGATTTTTTTCTTTCTCCAATCATCGATTTGAATGTGTTTATGATTTGGATTCTATCTTCCATTTTATTTTAATCTAACTTGACCAGTAATTGTCCAAATTAATCCTGCCCCAACAAGAATACCTGAAAGAAAATCTAAACCGCTATTATCATATATATACATTATTGTTGATCCAGTGAATAACAATAACAATCCTAAAATCCTGATTTTGTTCATCATTTAATTATCATTTTTTATGAAAGGAATTTACGGAGTCCCTTTCAATTTTTTCGTATAAATATTGTTGCCAACGGTCTTGGTTAAGGCAAGTGGCGTGGGTTAAGGACATGAATTTGTCAGCTTAGTTGTTTGTTATTTGGTCTCTAAAATAATACTTTTTACTCAAATGCCCGCTATTTGCGCTTAACCGATGTTAGGCACAGTACTATTTAATTTTATATTTCGATTTAACTTGATTTCTTATCAGTTCGTCAGCCATTTTTATACTTCCTTGACTTCCGAATATCTGATAATTATATTTTCCCGAATATATTCTATCAATTAGATATTTCAATGCACTTTCTCCTAATTCATTTTCCTTTACGGCAGTATTTACTATCGGTAAATATTTTTCCATATAGGTTAAATTTGAATGTTGTATAACCTGCCACATCACACTTTTTAATTCATTTCCTACTAATGTTTTTCCAATATAGATTTGATATTTTGAATAAAGAGAATCGATTTTTTTCTGGTTCTTTATATCTAATTTATTTTGAATTTTTTCGTTGTATCTATCTTTTTGATCCAAAATGCCAATTCTTTCTATCAACTTAACAAGATTTTCATCTAAACCATTTGTTATTGAATACTCCTTAACATTAATTTTTTTCGTATTTTTAATTTGTACACTATTGTTACATATTTTAAGTTCCTTTGTCATTTTTGACTCGATATACAGAGTGTATTTATCAAAAAACTCTTCAAATGATACTAAATACTCGCAACTATCTTCTGTATTTAAAAATTTTTCAAATGCAATGTCTATATTTTCATTTGATTCTTTCAAATTGTTAAATACTGTCAGGATATTCCAATAGTCAGAAATATCTATTTTATTATTTTTTATTATACGCTTTTTCGTTTCTTCTAAAAAACGTAAACCATCTGCATAAGAGTTTTTATTGAGTTCATTTTTAACAGGTTGATATATTAATATTTGCTCGTCAAAATTCTCAATCGTAAATCTATTTTGCTTTTCATCTTGCCCTTTGCAGGAAATTGATAAAAATATTAATCCTATTAAAAATGTGTTTTTCATCTTTTTTTTGTTTGTATTGTGCCTAACGGTCTTGGTTAAGCCAAGTAGCGCGGAGTAGGGACGCGAATTTGTCGGCTTTGTTGTTTGTTAATTGGTCACTAAAATAACACTTTTCACTCAATTGCCCGCTATTTGGGCTTAACCGATGTTGTACCGCGTTGCGATACTATAAAGCTTCTTGTTTTGCAATAAATCTTTTTACTTTTTATTCTTTTCTAAATCTTAATATTATTTTTCCACGTCCGAGTTATAACTCATTTTATATTCTTTCGTTCTTGATCATTTTATCTTTTTCCACGTTTGAGTGAATATCAGATTCGTAAATTAAAAGGCATTCAATTTGTACATATTTTATACCTGAGTAAAAGTCAGAGTATTAACTCAAAATACACTTTTTTACTTTTTCACGCTCGAGTGAAAATCATTCTTTATTAGTTCATCTATGCAATTCAGATTTTCTAATTTTAGTTAGAATCCGCTCACTGGTTTTAAGAGCATTCAATTTTGACACTTTTCATCTTTATAAACTTTGCTCATAAACCTCACGTTTGAGTGATTTTTGTTTTATCTCAAATCTTGAAAAAGTCAGCGCAACAGTTGCGACAGATTGGTTATTTGCATAGATTTTCAACAGTGGTTTTTTGCGTCTTTTTTTTCTGAGCAATGCGTTACAACGGCAGTCTGTCTAAAAACCTACGTTTACTGCCAATTATGGGCCAAAATAAGCTTTTTAACCGTGGGATTAGGAGTAGGGCTGAAATTAGGGTTTATAGTATCATTTGAATATAATGTCCTAAAAATGGCTTTGTAAGCCTGGATTAAGACAGATAAACAAAGAATCAACTGAGCATACATCTCCCGGAACCCTTTTTTACCCATCAGACTTAATATTCGTTTGAGATTGTAGGCTATAAAGATAAAGCCTACATCTGCAGAGGCTCGTTTCTTTCCCTTTTTGGAAAGGATATGATCAAAACCCCATTGCCGCTTTATAGTTCCAAAGGGATGCTCTACAATGGCTTGCCTTCGGCGATAGAGTTCAGGATCAGCCTCCATATTTCTTTTGTTCTCTTCATAAACCGGAGTGTATATGTTCCTTGCCAGGAGTCTCCCGTTTTTGGCCGTGGTGCATAACTCCCGCACCGGGCATCCGTTACATGCTTTTGTTTTATACTGTTTAAATTCAGACTGATTGGATTTTCCCCGGTGGTTGATGTAAAAGTTCCCATTGGTTTTTCAGAAAATGATTCTCAGGACAGATGTAATGATCTTCTTGCGCATCGTACACAAAATGTTGAACATTATATCTGGTGTCCGGTGCATTGGAGGCCGTGGCAGGAATGGCAACCAGGGGTTTTTAAATCCCCTAAAACCCCGGGCGATTTCCAGTTCAGAACCTGTATGATAGCCTTTGTCAAAAAGAGCGGTGAAATCAGTGTTCCCAAGAATAGATTTCGCTCTTCTCACCATAGCTCCCATCGTCTTTTTTTATCATTATGGTTTGTGACTTCATAATCGATGGGGATGCAGTGCTGCGCATCTACGGTAGACTGTACATTGTAGGCTACCTCTGTAATATTGCCCCGGAGAATCATCTGACGGCTTTCCGGATCAGAGGTTGAAATTTGTGATTCTCCTGTTTCTTCCAATTGTTGTTTCAGTTTTTCATAGCCTTCTTTTCTGCCGGTGTGAATGTCGCTATTCTTTTGGGCTTCCTGCTTTTCAGCCTCCCCATCGGCCCTGGCGATATCCTGGTTGTACTGCTCCAGCTTGTTGTCAATATACTGCAGGTGCCTGTCAATTTTTTTAGTGTTGAAATTGTTTTTTTTGCTGTTCTGTGCCCGGAGTTTGGTGCCGTCACCGGCGATGATCTTACCGCCAATCAGGTTAAAGTTCCTGGCAAGTTGCACTGTGGCACGAAAGACCCTTTTAATGGCATCCGGATTGTCCTTTCTGAAGTTGGCAATGGTATTGTGATCCGGGGAAAGTTGTTCAATGAGCCACATCATTTCAATGTTGCGCCTGCATTCCTTCTCCAAAATCCGGGAGGAACGTATCCGGTTCAAATACCCATAGATGAACAATTTGAGCAGTACCGCAGGGTGATAAGCGGGTCTTCCTCCTTCGGGAAAGCGTACCTTAAAACCCATTTTTTCCAAATCAAGGCTGTTGACAAAGAGCTCGATGGCACGGACTTCATTCTCTGTCTCAATACTTTCTTCTAATGAAACAGGAAACAAAGCAGCTTGTTTCCGATCTTTTCCTATAATAAATTTCATAGCATGAAGATACCCAAAGTTCTAAAAAGAACGAAAACGATCCTGAAAAAGTAGTCAACAAAGTTGTTAAGAAAAAGGAAGGTTTTTAGACAGTCTGACGGTCTTGGTTAAGGCAAGTGGCGTGGAGTAGGGACACGTTCTTGTCGGATTAGTTGTTTTTTACTTGGTCTCTAAAATAACACTTTTCACCAGAATACCCGCTATTTGCTCTTAACCGATGTTGGCAACTGGCTTTTTGTTATTCCGAAAGAGTGATTTTTATCGGATTCTGTTGTGTATCAAAAACATCAATTATCTCAATTTGATTTTGGTCTTTATTCATCCAATAAATTATCTTGTAAGATTGATGTACCAAATATCGAAACCCTTGTTTTCTGTCGGCTAATAAATCTTCTTGTTGACCAATTTCTGGTTGTTTTTTAAGTCGGTTGGTTTCCTTTACAATTTTGCGAGTTTCATTCTTTGCAACCCTTAAACTTGCATTATCTTTTAAGTAATTGAAATTTTTTCGTAATTCTTTTTTTGCGAAGTTTGTCCAGAATATCTTTATTGCCATTTTTCAATCTCAGACATTAAATCATTTGCTTCTGTCAATTTTCCTTCACGAGAATCTTTCAAAGATTTGTCAATTCTCTTGTTGAATTGATCCAAAGTCATTGGTTCTAAATCTTTAATTATAGCCATTTTCTTTTCTTTTCTTAAAACTTTTTCAAGTCGAGAAATAGCTTCCTCACTTTGTAGTTTTAAAAATTCTTGGATAAATTCTATTTTTCTAGCTTCTAATTCCATTTTTCAGCTTTTTATCAAATTTACGAATTCTAATTTAATCTATAAACTTTCTTTTGGAGTTCCGATTAGCTTGTTGCCAACGGTCTTGGTTCAAAGGCAAGTGGCGTGGAGTTGGGACGCGAACTTGTCGGCTTAGTTGATTATTAATTGGTCTCTAAAATAACACTTTTCATCAGAATGCCCGCTATTTGCGTTTAACCGATGTTGAACGAATCCTCCCTACGGTCGGAAGCTCTCCTGAACTATTCAATTTGGATCTTGTGTTTATAAAAGTAATGGATTTATTAATTTGTAGCTAAACTTTAAATCTTTTATCATGTTTAAAAAAAAGTAAGACCATTGCTGAACGGGCCTTTTCAGAGGTAGAAGGCTTCAGTACACTCCAGAACAATCTAGAGCAAAGCTTTTCCATCAATGGCAAGGCAAAGAGCACCCTAAACAATTACCTCAGATGCCTGGCGCACCTTGCCCTGCACTATAATCAAAGCCCGGAAAAACTCTCAGTGGAAAACATTGAGGAATACCTTTATTATTGTCAAAAACTCCACAAGACCCCTTCTGAAAGCTTCTTTAAACACACCATTTTTGGCCTTAGGGCCGCCTATAAGGTAATGGGCATGGAGGCCAAGCGAGTGGCGCTGCCACAGATCAAGCGGGACCTTAAATTGCCGACCGTCCTGAGCCAAAAAGAAGTCAAAAGGCTCTTAAATGCTCCCAAATATCTTAAACATCGTTTGATCATTGGAATGCTGTATGGCTGTGGACTTCGCAGCTACGAACTGTGCAATCTAAAATTGGCTGACATAGACTTTGACCGCAGAACAGTCTTTATTCCCAAGAAAAAAGGCAAGGTCGACCGCTATGTTCCCTTGAGCAAACATTTGGCCAGAGGACTAAAGAAGTACATCAAAACAGAAAACCCCCAAATCTATCTTTTTAACAGTCAGGTGTACAAAGATGGAAAAGCGCGGGGGTTGACCACCAATGGAATCCGTTGGGTGATCAAGGAAAACCGGAGCAAGATAGGCAGTTCCAAAAAGATTACCGCCCACACGCTACGGCACAGCTTTGCCACGCATTTGTTGGAATATGGCGTTGACATTGTGAGTTTAAAGGAGCTTTTGGGGCACGCCCATATCGAGATGACTTTGACCTACCTCCATGTAGCTAATTTGCCCAGTGGCTCAAAGTTTTCTCCCCTGGATAGGCTCTACAAGTAATGCGCCCTAAACATACGGTAGCTGACATTCTGGAAATAGAACAGCTACAGCTCAAAAGTTTGGGCCTTACCTCATGGCATCACCGGGCTTTACATGCCATAAGAAGATGCCGCACAAAAGCGATGGGCGGGCACATTGATAAATGCGATTGTTGCCATAAACTGCACATCAGTTATAACAGCTGCAGGAACAGGCATTGTCCAACCTGTCAAGGGCACAAGCGCGAAGAATGGATCAGGGCAAGAGAAGATGAACTCTTGAACGTTCCCTATTTTCACGTGGTGTTTACCCTTCCCAGTGAATTCAATAGCTATGCCCTTAGCCACGGCAAAATAGTGTACAGCAGTTTATTTAAAGCTGCTTGGCAGACTTTGCAGCAATTTGGGGACAACCCAAAACACCTGGGCGGAAGAATGGGTATGATTGCGGTGCTTCATACCTGGGGCCAGAACTTGAGCCTGCACCCGCACTTGCATTGCATTGTGCCGGGAGGTGGGTTGAGCAAAGCAGGGAAATGGAAAAAAGCAAAGAACCACGGCAAATACTTGTTCAACGTAAAATCTATGAGCCAGGTGTTTAGGTCAAAGTATGTAGCTGAGCTTAGAAAAAGTGAGTTGAAAATTCCTCAAAAAGTTTACAATGCGGTATTCAGCAAAAAGTGGGTGGTATATGCCAAACAACCTTTTAGAAGCCCTAAATATGTCATTGAATACCTGGGCAGATACACCCATAAAATTGCCATTAGCAATCATCGGATTGCTAATGTTAACCGCAAGGACAGAAGGGTGACTTTTACTGCCAAAGAGTATCGGCACGGTGGCAGGAAAACTAGCTTAACGTTATCTACCCAAGAGTTTATCCGGCGGTTTGCCCTGCATATTTTACCCAAAGGATTTACCCGGATACGGCATTATGGCATTTTAAGCAGCACCTGGAAAAAAGAGAAGTTGCCAAAACTACAAGCCGAACTCGCCACTAAAAAGATAGAAATCAACAAAACAAAGGAACCACTCTGCATCGCCGATGCCCTATTTGTAAAAAAGGAAAACTGCATACAATTCTCCTGTTTGATGGACGTGGGCCTCCTGTAAATTGGAGAGAACTCCTAAAAGACAAAAAATTGATTATATGCAACTAAAAATTGATCTGCAAAGGCGGACAGATCCTGCTATGTCTTAATTTAAAATTTAAATGATTAAAGCCAAAGATTGTAAAGAGAGATACCAAAAAAAACAAAAATGCAATTAGAAATGGAGTGAGTTCGATACAATTTGAAGCTCCAAGTAAAAGTTCATCATCCGATTGTCCTCCTTAAATTCATCGTTTTACCCATAGAGCAATTTCCACCGGATTCGTCAACACAATATTCAGCTCTTGCCTATCGGCGAGCCGAATACTTAGTTATTGTGTGTAGTGCTTTTCCGCAATCTTGTTAGTTTTTCTGTAGTTATTTATTCCGCCTTATTTTTTGTTTTAGAAAACGTAATTTGAACCATAAAAATTAAAACTGATGTGTCGCTACACTTTCATCTATTCCTGTTTGGACTTTTGCCTTACGGGTTCATTTCCGGCATTTTCTTGAGAAGATGGTGGAATCAGACCTTTCAGTCTCATATATACAATTACATTACCATAATGTTGTAGTGAGTGAAAAACTGAAAAATCGAGAACATTTCCTGCTGGTTGAGTACCGCCCATAAATTTAACCATTGTTTCTTTTTGCTCCTTAGTCATCTCTTCTCTTGCTTTTGCGGAATAATCAAAAGAGTCTTCAAGTGCTTTAATTACTTCTGCTTTAGTAGGAGCTACCTCTAATACAGGAGCAGTTTCTCCTTTAGCAATAGCAGTCATTTCAAAGTTCGATTCAGCTATGTGAGCCATTAACTCTCCAAAACTTCGAACATCTGGTGTTGGACGAAAAGAGTAATATTCTTCGGGCATTTGCTCTGCAGCTGTTATAATTGTGCGTGGAACATAAAGTGAAGCGATATCAACTGATTCCATCGGTTCTTTAGGTAAATCTACTTCCTGTGCCCACGAGATATTAAAAAAAAGTGTGGTCAATAGCAATAATACGGTTGTTTTTAGTGTTTTCATATGACATTATTTTAGGTTATAAAAGTGAATATAAATTAATATAAATCACTTGACTTTTGTCAAGAAATCAAATCTCTTCGTATTCTGCTAATGGTTTCGGGTTTTATTCCAAGATAGGAAGCAATGTATTGCAAGGGAACGCATTTTAGTACATTTGGATTATTGCCTATAAATTTTAGGTATCGTTCCTTGGCATTAAGAGTACTTAACTCATTTATTCTCTTCTTCTCTTTTTCAATAATTTGTTGAAAAAGCAATATCGTATACTTACCAAGTATGATGCTTTCTGAATATAAAATATCCTCATTGTCTCGTTTTATTCTTAATAAACTGCATTCAGTTATACACTCAATATTTTCGTTAGAGATGGTTTTGTTTGCAAAATGATTATAGGAAGTAAAAAAACGCGGTTCATTGTTCATATCAGTAGTAATTTCTTTTCCCAATTCGTCAATATAAAAGTTTCTCATAATACCATTAACAATGAAATATTGATGCTGTGGAATTTTTCCTGCACTTTCTATTATAGTATTTTTAGGGAAAAATACAGGTTCAAAATATTGATAGCATAATAATCTATCCGCATCTGGCATATCCATTATGTCTGCTACTGTCTCAAATAGAACATTAAACATATGCTTGTTTTTCATCTTTTACTTGTATAATATTAATTACCTCGCAAATTATTATTGTTTGACGATAGAATTAAATTTTTGTTACGAAGCTTATCGGCATCGAATATAAATACAAAGAATGATTTGTTAATTTAAGTTCATATTCTGATTTCAGAACGATTCTTTTTGCATTATACACAACGGCAGTCTGTCTAAAAACCTACGTTTACTGCCAATTATGGGCCAAAATAAGCTTTTTAACCGTGGGATTAGGAGTAGGGCTGAAATTAGGGTTTATAGTATCATTTGAATATAATGTCCTCAAAATGGCTTTGTAAGCCTGGATTAAGACAGATAAACAAAGAATCAACTGAGCATACATCTCCCGGAACCCTTTTTTACTTATCAGACTTAATATTCGTTTGAGATTGTAGGCTATAAAGATAAAGCCTACATCTGCAGAGGCTCGTTTCTTTCCCTTTTTGGAAAGGATATGATCAAAACCCCATTGCCGCTTTATAGTTCCAAAGGGATGCTCTACAATGGCTTGCCTTCGGCGATAGAGTTCAGGATCAGCCTCCATATTTCTTTTGTTCTCTTCATAAACCGGAGTGTATATGTTCCTTGCCAGGAGTCTCCCGTTTTTGGCCGTGGTGCATAACTCCCGCACCGGGCATCCGTTACATGCTTTTGTTTTATACTGTTTAAATTCAGACTGGTTGGATTTTCCCGGGGGTTGATGTAAAAGTTCCCATTGGTTTTCAGAAAATGATTCTCAGGACAGATGTAATGATCTTCTTGCGCATCG
>NZ_JH594605.1:0-4559 GCF_000243235.1 Gillisia limnaea DSM 15749 | reverse complement strand
ATTGTCCTTTCTGAAGTTGGCAATGGTATTGTGATCCGGGGAAAGGTTGTTCAATGAGCCACATCATTTCAATGTTGCGCCTGCATTCCTTCTCCAAAAATCCGGGAGGAACGTATCCGGTTCAAATACCCATAGATGAACAATTTAAGCAGTACCGCAGGGTGATAAGCGGGTCTTCCTCCTTCGGGAAAGCGTACCTTAAAACCCATTTTTTCCAAATCAAGGCTGTTGACAAAGAGCTCGATGGCACGGACTTCATTCTCTGTCTCAATACTTTCTTCTAATGAAACAGGAAACAAAGCAGCTTGTTTCCGATCTTTTCCTATAATAAATTTCATAGCATGAAGATACCCAAAGTTCTAAAAAGAACGAAAACGATCCTGAAAAAGTAGTCAACAAAGTTATTAAGAAAAAGGAAGGTTTTTAGACAGTCTGACGGTCTTGGTTAAGCCAAGTGGCGTGGAGTAGGGACACGTTTTTGTCGGCTTAGTTGTTTATTTCTTGGTGACTAAAATATTACTTTTTGTTGAAATACCCGCTATTTGGGCTTAACCGATGTTGTGGCTAGTAGCTTTTATCCGAGTAAGCATTTTTTTTATAAATATTGTCATTTTAATCCTCACTGATTTTGTCACTTTTCACATCTGAGCGATGTCAGCGAATTATCTTTAAAATCATTCAATTATTTGTAGCTAACAATCCTGAGTAAAAGTCAGAATAAGAACTCAAATCTTCGGTTCGAGTAAAAGTCAGCGAAAATCTTTTAAACCAGTTTTGTTCTTTAATTCTCATTTTCATTTGACTTTTTCACGTCCGAGTAATTTCAGCGATTTATCTTTAAAATCATTCAATTTTTGTAGCTAACAATCTTGAGTAAAAGTCAGAATAAGAACTCAAATCTTTTAGGTTTGAGTAAAAATCAACGAACTCCATTTTAATCATTTTTCAATCTTTTAAATTCAGCGCAACAGTTCCAGGAGTTGTCCACATTTTAGTAACCTTTCCGCAAAATCCATTTTAATTTCCAGAAGCCCGTTTTATTGCATGCAACGTCTCGTATAAAAACAGTGCGAGCTGGCGAGCGTGATTGTCCGCAGGACAATCAGCGCAGCAAGCGAGCAAGGAATTTGGATTCGAGATTGGTTTAAGCATTGTTTTTATACATTGTTCTACACCGTTTTTTCTTCTTTTAAATACCTCAAGTTGAACAAAGCTTGTGGATCTTTTTCGTTTAAAGAGGTTATTTTGTCAAGGATTTTTTTCATTTCTCTTCCTAAATAAACAGGATCATCTGTTTCCTCTATAAACTTAGCAAAAGTCCGAATCGGTGTTTCTTCAAACATTTCGTTCTGTTCTAATAGAGTCAGGTCCGAATTTTTGTAAAGGATATATTTCTCGTTCTTCTCAATATCCTTTTGATCAATTATAAAAAATATTACAAATCCGTTTCTGAATTTAGCTTTATCGACATCGAATATTTTAAACCAGGAGGGAGTTTGTCTTAGCGAATCAACTTGAATAATAATTTCACTTTCTCTAATTAATTCTAACTGCACTCTTTGCCTCTTGCTGTCTCCAATGAATTTACCGACAAACTCAGTAGCACTTCTTGGCTTTTTAGTTAGAGCATTCTTAAAGGTATCTAAAAATCTCATATTTCTTTTTGCTTGAGTAGGTCAAATGGTGTAGAACGTTTATGTATATGAGCTGTGGCGTGTTTCAGCACGAACCTCTCCAAATATAAACTAACTTTTGGAAATCCATAAATTTTCCAAATAGGCACAGACCAAGCCATAGCTTATATACTGTGTTGTACACTGGGCTTTTTCCTCGCAAGTATTAAAATCAGTCCGATAATTATAAAAGGAACGCTCAAAATTTGTCCCATATTAATTAACATTCCGCTTTCAAAATCGACTTGATTTTCTTTAAAAAACTCGATTATAAATCTTGCTAAAAATATCAATACTAATGCTAATCCTAAAATCAGTCCGTTAGATTTTTCCTTTTTCTTCTTATAGATTAGCACCAATATCCCAAATATTAAAAGATATGAAAATGCCTCATATAGTTGAGTTGGATGTCTTGGTATTAAATCATCTCTTTGAAAAACTACTCCCCAATTTCCATTTGTTGGTTTTCCATAAATTTCAGAGTTCATAAAATTCCCAAATCTGATAAAGGCCGCAACTATTGGTGCAACAATTGAAATTTTGTCTAAAACCGATAAAAAATTTGTTTTATACTTTTTACAATAAATTCCGATTGCTATTAACACTCCAATTGTTCCTCCGTGACTTGCCAATCCTTGAAATCCGATGAATTGATAAGAATCGCCAATTTTTTTAATTGGTAGTAAAATTTCGAGTGGATTTGCAAAATAGTATGAAGGGTCATAAAACAAACAATGTCCAAGTCTTGCTCCTAAAAGTATTCCAACAACAACGTAAATAAATAACTTGTCTAAATTTTCGATTGGTATATTTTCTTTAGCGTAAATACGCTTCTCAACATAAAATGCTAAAAGGATACCAATCATAAAAAACAAGCCATAATATTTCAAAGGAAAAGATTCTGTTATCCAAAAAATTACTGGGTCAAGATTCCAATTTATAATTCTATCGTTCATTCGTTATCGTGAGTTTTTTCAGCCTTGTGTACAACGGTCTTGTTTAACGCAAGTGGCGTGGAGTAGGGACGCAAACTTGTCGGCTTAGTTGTTTTTTACTTGATGTCTAAAATAACACTTTTCAGCAGAATGCCCGCTATTTGCTGTTAAACGATGTTGGGCAAAGTTATTCTATCACTCTAAACCCTCTATTTTCATTTCTTTTTTCAAACGATTCCTTAATATTCCACTCCATTATTTCTTCCTTGGTTGTAATCCGCCAGTTATTACATTCAAAATAACCTTTAACATTTCTATCTTTTTCAAATAAGCCAAAATCTTCTTCCAAGACTATTTTAAAATCACCGTAGATGTCCGAAGCTATTGAGTAGTCAAATTTCGATATTTGAATCTTGTAGCTTTTAATTGAGGTGGAATCAAAATACTTTTCATCATACTCAGGATCCGTAGATTTAGATAGGAGACGGATGTTTTGTATGAGACTATCTTTTATTTCAATTGTCAAAAATTTGAACTGACCGTTTATATCATCTAAATATCCTAAGTCAATTAGTTGTAAAACCTTATTCGATTTTCTGTCTGTTTCTTTAAGCGTATCTAATTCTTTTTTTGTTGGAATTGCTGTCGTTAATTGAATTTTTATTGTGTTGTTCTTTTTATCCTTTTGACAAGAACAAAATGCAATGATACTATCTCTCTTTTTTCCATCAGTAAGAGTTATAAAATAGGCTGGGCCTTTTCTGATTAAAGTGGAATCGCGAATTAAGGTATCAATTTTTCTGTCAGTTTTTGGTACTTCTTTTTTCTCAACGTAATCATCTAAATCGATTTTTTTATCAGGTTTTTCATTTTTACAACCTATAGTCAGAATAATTAAAAATATTAAAACGTAATTTTTCATAATAATTTTGCCCAACGTCTGCGTATAAGCGCCGTTTTTTTTCAAATGGCGCTTATGCGCCGTTGCGTGCAGTAATTTAGCATTATTTGGTTAATAATGCGAATCAAAAATTACGAAGTCAGACGGGTGCTACAATAATTTCTTTTAAAATGGATTTTATTTTTACTTATGTGTCTTTATCCTCTCGCGCTGGATAAAGCATCGTTGGTAAAAAATTCGGGCTACGAGTCCAACTCCTGGAATTAAACTGTAAAATTACCGGAAATCCTCCATAGAAAATATGGTTTCTTTCCGCTACCTTTCCTCAGACTTTGGTACGTGTCAACGTTCTGATAGTAAAACTCTCAACGATTTCAATCGCACAAGTCTGAAAAAGGGAGCCTTCCTTTGTCCGCTCCCTTGATTTAATTCCAGGAGTTGTCCACATTTTAGTAACCTTTCCCCAAAATCCATTTTAATTTCCAGAAGCCCGTTTTATTGCATGCAACGGCAGTCTGTCTAATAACCTTAGTAGTTCTGCCAATTTCGGACTAAAATAAGCCTTTTTGTAGCAGGCTTAAAAATAAAGTGGGAATTATGGATGTTGTAATTAAAAGTGAGGATGAACACCAAAATTGTTCTACACCCGTTCATAAAGGTAGAAAAATAAGCATAATTGGGTTCCAGTACCCCTTTCAATGCTTTTTCACCTATCAGATTTAATATGCGTCTGAGATTATAAGCAATAAAGATAAAGCCAACATCTGCAGAGGCCCCGTTTCTTTCCTTTCTTGGAAAGGATATGATCAAAACCCCATTGTCTTTTCATGGTTCCAAAGGGATGTTCTACAATTGCTTGCCTGCGGCGGTACAATTGGGGATCAGCCTCCATATTTTTTTTATTTTGTTCATAAACAGGAGTGTAAATATTCCTTGCCAGGATCCTCGCGTTTTTTGCCGTCGTACATAGCTCGCGAACCGGGCAGCCTTTGCAGGCTTTTGTTTTATACTGCTTGAATTTCGATTCGTTGGATTTCCCACGGTGGTTGA